>JACPOA010000048.1 GCA_016185205.1 Hyphomicrobiales bacterium
ACGCCAGTGCTGGACAGCAGCGTCAAGCTTCGATTAATTCGCCACACCGCAAGGGGGGCGGATGGCCGAAGAAGAAGTAATTCTCAAGGCGGAAGGGCTGACGAAGGAGTTCAAGGGCTTCGTCGCGGTCAAGAACGTCGACTTGCACGTGCGGCGCCACACCATTCACGCCCTGATCGGGCCGAATGGCGCGGGCAAGACCACGTGCTTCAACCTGCTCACGCACTTCCTGACGCCGACGGCAGGCCAGATACACTTCAAGGGCCGCAACATCACCGGCAGCTCGCCTGCGGCGATCGCGCGCATGGGGCTGGCGCGCTCGTTCCAGATCTCGGCGGTCTTCCCGCATCTTTCGGTACGCGAGAATGTCCGTGTCGCTCTGCAGCGCAAGCTCGGCAACTCCTTCTTCTTCTGGCGCAGCGAG
Source organism: Hyphomicrobiales bacterium (assembly GCA_016185205.1). Classification (GTDB taxonomy): domain Bacteria; phylum Pseudomonadota; class Alphaproteobacteria; order Rhizobiales; family Xanthobacteraceae; genus Pseudolabrys. The sequence continues at coordinate 425 of JACPOA010000048.1, forward strand.
CGCGTGCTGAATCAGCTCGACAGCCGCGCCATGGAGCTGGTGACGGCCGTGGGCCTCGCGGCCTTCGCCGAGCAGCAGGCGGTCGACCTGCCCTATGGGCGCAAGCGGGCCCTGGAGATCGCCACCACGCTGGCGCTCGATCCTGAAATGATGCTGCTCGACGAGCCAATGGCAGGTCTGGGGCAGGAGGATATCAAGCGCATCACCGCGCTCATCCGCACCGTTGCCCGCGACCGCACCGTTCTGATGGTCGAGCACAACATGTCCGTCGTCGCCGATCTTTCCGATACCATCACCGTGCTGGCGCGCGGCGAGGTTTTGGCCGAGGGCCCTTACTCGACGGTGTCCAAGAATCCTGCCGTGGTCGAAGCCTATGTCGGGACGGGTCATGGCTGAGACATTGCTCAAGGTCGAAGGCCTGCAAGCCTGGTACGGCGAATCGCACATTCTCCATGGCGTCGGCTTCGAGATCGGCCGCGGCGAGCTGGTGACCTTGCTTGGCCGCAACGGCGCCGGGAAGACGACGACGCTGAAGTCGGTCATGGGCATTGTCGAGAAGCGCACCGGCTCGGTGACCTTCGAAGGCAAGGAAACCGTCGGCCAGCCCTCGGATACGATTGCCCGCCTCGGCCTCGCCTACTGCCCCGAGGAGCGCGGCATCTTCTCGAGCCTCAATGTCGAGGAGAACCTGCTGCTGCCGCCGATGGTGCGGCCGGGCGGTATGAGCCTCAGCGAGATCTACCAGCTCTTCCCCAACCTGCAGGAACGGCGGCGCAGCCAGGGCACCAAGCTGTCGGGCGGCGAGCAGCAGATGCTGGCGATCGGCCGCATCCTGCGTACCGGCGCCAACCTGCTGCTGCTCGACGAGCCGACCGAAGGACTGGCGCCGGTCATCGTCCAGCGCATCGGCGAGATCATCCGCCAGCTCAAGGGCCGCGGCTTCACCATCCTGCTGGTCGAGCAGAACTTCCATTTCGCCGCCGCCGTCGCCGACCGCCATTACATCATGGAGGACGGCCACGTCGTCGACATCATGACGGCGG
>JACPOA010000050.1 GCA_016185205.1 Hyphomicrobiales bacterium
ATCGTAGCCGGCCTTGCCGCCGACCGACCAGCCGGTCCAGGTGGAAGCGTTCGGGTTGCTGCCAATTTGCCACGCTGCACCGCCACCGGCGCCGACGTAGACCCCGGGGAAAGGGTTGATGCCTTGTGCCTGGGCGGCAGCTGGCAGCACCAAAGCCGCGACGGCGGTCAGCAGGACTTTCATTGAGTGCTTCAAGCGAGTCTCCCTTCGAACGAGCGACGAAAAGTTGCGCAATATGGCGACGACAGAATTGATCGCACATTTAAACATTTTTTCGCCGCTATCGGCACGCGTCGGTAGTCGTTTTCTGCAGAAACTGTCCCACAGTGGCAAAAAAGCCACAATATTCTCGTTTAAACTCTGAGGCTTAGTGACTTCCCGGCCCGCAGCGTCCTGCCGCCCTGGTTGAATGCACGAAACGTGAGAAAATCTTCGCAAGGTCGGTTTACGGGGCTATGGTGCCGCCGTCATGTTGATGGTCCGCCGCCATAAGCCGCGGTCGGACCGCATCGTCCTGGGGTACCCTGCGCCAAAGCTTTGTTGCATGCGGCAACGGCTTGGAATTTGCTCTCGGCTTGGACCGCTGGTTTGAGTCGGGTTGGCTCGTCGATTATGGCGCGCGTCTTGTCCTGACGAAGGCCGCCCACGCAGCCCCGCTCAGCCGGTTGGAAATGTCCCGGGATTAGCCAGTGTGCCATCCGGGCTGGCCCGTTCGTTCTCGGGAGCGCGCCACTGCGTGGCGCGAGGGCGTGACCTCCAAATGGTGGCACTCGCTTGAAGGGCGCAAGGGGTGGGGTAGGCACCGAGCAGGGGCAAACGCCTGCGGCTGCGGCAAGGCCTCCGGCGTTTGCCCAGGCCCAGGCCATGAGCCGTAGGCTCGGACGGCGTTAGCGGCCGGCGACCAGGTTCACGAACGAAGGCGCACTGCGGATGTCAGGCAGCTCCTCGGCAACGGCATCCAGCACGCCGGCCATTTGGTCCGCGGTATGCCGGCTGGTGATGAAGAACCGCAGCCGCGACTGGTTCTCGGCCACGCCGGGGAAGATGATGGGCACGACGTTGTAGCCGCGGGCCAACAGCCGCTGCGACAGGATCACCGCTGTCGGCGAGTTGCCGACGATGATCGGCACCACCGAGGCGCCGATGCTGAGGCCGGTATCGAGGCCGCGCACCTTGGCCCCCGAGACGAAGTCGCGGCCGTTCTGGCGCAGCTTGGCCAGCCGCCACGTTTCGCGCTGCATCACCGCGATCGCCGCCTGCGCCGCCGCCGTCACCGCGGGCGCCGCGCCGACGCTGTAGACGAAGCCCGGCGAGGTGTAGTTCAGCAGGTCCACCAGCGCGCGGCTGCCGGCGATGTACCCCCCCGTCGAGGCCAGCGCCTTGCTGAGGGTCCCCATCCAGATGTCGACGTCCGCGGGATCGACACCCTGTTCCTCGGCGATGCCGCGGCCGCTCGCCCCCAGCACCCCCACCGAATGGGC
>JACPOA010000051.1 GCA_016185205.1 Hyphomicrobiales bacterium
GGGAACCTTTCTCGCCGTGCCAGGCAGTCGCGAAAGCACGGAGGTGGAACGTCAAATGCGCGCGGCTGCGCCGACCTGTCTCGAATTCTATTGGTGGCGTGACAAAAAGTGGCCGATCTCGAAGGCACGGTTGGCGCACATCGCACCGCCTCATGGGGGCTTCCCGACCAGCTTGGTCGTCGATCCAGTGAAGCCTGACACCTGACGGCGTGGACGAAGGCGCTAAGATCAACAGCGTCCACGCTGCGGTCGGACCAGACTCCCGAATCGCTTCGTTGACATGCGAATCTCGCGGTTGCGTGTCATTCGGCCTGCAATATTGACCCCCTAAGCTGGGGGATCGGCGTCCAAAATTGACCCCCTACAGGTTGGTCTGTTGCGCTGCCTGCTTTGGAAAGCAGGTGGTTGGGGATGCTGATCGTGGAGACGATTGCCCGGATTCGGCGCGAGCACTTCATCAAGGGCAAGACGATCAAGGAGATCGCACGTGACCTGAAGGTGTCGCGGAACACGGTCCGGAAGGTGCTGAGGTCGGGCGAGACCTCATTCGAGTACGAGCGTGTGATCCAGCCGCGACCGAAGCTGGGACGATGGGCAGCAGAACTCGACGGATTACTGGCAGGGAACGCGGCCAAGTCCGCTCGCGAGCAGCTGACGTTGATCCGGATCTTCGAGGAGCTCCGCGGGCGTGGCTATGACGGCGGTTACGACGCCGTGCGCCGTTACGCCAGGCGGTGGAGCCAAGAGCGTGGGGAATCCACGGCTGCGGCCTACGTCCCGCTGAGCTTTGCGCCTGGAGAAGCCTACCAGTTCGACTGGAGCCACGAGGTGGTTCTGCTGAATGGCGTGACGGTGATCGTAAAGGCCGCCCATGTCCGGCTCTGCCACAGCCGCATGCTGTTCGTGCGGTGCTACCCGCGCGAGACGCAGGAGATGGTGTTCGACGCCCACGACCGGGCGTTCGCCCTGTTCAAAGGCACCTGCGTGCGCGGCATCTACGACAACATGAAGACCGCAGTGGAGACGATCTTCGTCGGCAAGGGGCGTCTTTACAACCGCCGCTTCATGCAGATGTGTAGCCATTACCTCGTCGACCCGGTCGCCTGCACGCCGGCATCAGGCTGGGAGAAGGGCCAGGTCGAGAACCAGGTCGGACTGGTCCGCGAACGATTCTTCACGCCACGGCTGCGGTTCAAAACCCTCGACGAGTTGAACGCCTGGCTGCTGGACAAGTGCATCGCCTACGCCAAGGCGCATCGCCATCCGGAACTGCCCGAACAGACGGTCTGGGAGGTGTTCGAGGCGGAACGGCCAAAGCTCGTTCCCTATGCCGGCCGGTTTGACGGATTCCACGCGGTGCCGGCATCGGTCTCGAAGACCTGCCTGGTGCGCTTTGACAACAACAAATACTCGGTCACGGCCAGCGCTGTCGGGCGGCCAGTCGAGGTTCATGCCTATGCCGACCGCATCGTGATCCGCCAGGACGGACGTATCGTTGCCGAGCATGCTCGCTCGTTCGGCCGCGGCGATACCGTCTACGATCCCTGGCATTACGTGCCGGTACTGGCTCGCAAACCCGGCGCCTTGCGCAACGGCGCTCCCTTCAAGGACTGGGTACTGCCGGCGGCGATTGAACGTGTACGGCGCAAGCTCGCCGGTGCCGACGATGGCAACCGCCAGATGGTCGACATTCTCAACGCGGTTCTGACCGACGGTCTGCCGGCCGTCGAGGCGGCCTGCGCCGAGGCGATCGCTCACGGCGTCCATTCCGCCGATGTCGTGCTCAACATCCTGGCCCGCCAGCGTGATCCTACGCCGCCGGCCAACATCCTCGCCCCGGCTGCGCTGACATTGCGCCATGCCCCGATCGCCGACTGTGCCCGTTACGACAACCTCAGGAGAACCATCTGATGGAACGTACTCAACTGTTCGACCTCATGGGTGAGCTCAAGCTCTACGGCATGAAGGCCGCCTTTGACGAGATCATGGCGACCGCCATCAAGCTTGAGGACTTCCAGTTCGAGGGCACCCCCATCAACCAGACGCTAGTCAATGATCTCGCCGGCGGCGGCTTTATCGCCCAGCAACGCAACGCCGTCCTGGTCGGCGGTACCGGCACCGGCAAAACCCATCTTGCCATCGCCATCGCCCGCAGATGCATTCGATCAGGCGCTCGTGGTCGGTTCTACAACGTGGTCGACCTCGTCAACCGCCTGGAGATCGAGACACGTAACGGACGCCAGGGTCGTATCGCCGAGCATTTGACCCGGATGGACTTCATCGTCCTCGACGAACTCGGCTATCTGCCGTTCGCTCAATCCGGCGGCCAGTTACTGTTCCACCTCGTCAGCCGGCTCTACGAGCGAACATCCATCGTCGTCACTACCAATCTCGCCTTCGGCGAATGGCCCAGCGTGTTCGGCGACGCCAAGATGACCACCGCGCTGCTCGACCGCCTGACCCACCATTGCGACATCGTGGAAACCGGCAATGACAGTTGGCGCTTCAAAAGCCGCGACGACGATCACGCAGCCCGCGCTCGCCACGTCTCCGCAACCCCGGCCAGCTCCGACGAGGCGAGCGCTACCGTCAAAACCCGCGGTGCCGGCGCGCGTTGTGTTGGAATTCGGTGTGGCGCGGTCTCCGGTAACATGAAGGTATCGTTTCAAGCTGCAAGGTCAATTGGCTGATCGATGGGTTTGGTGGCGAGTGTCTGCCAGCCATCAACCTTGCGCATGCTGATCTGGCCGGACGCAAGCAGCGCCCAGAACAGCATGGCAGCGGTGTCGGCCGATGGCAGCACGGTCTGCGTCTTGATCCGCCGCTTAAACTCCTCGTGCAAACGCTCAATCGCATTCGTAGTGCGGGCGCTGCGCCACTGGCTTGGCGGCAGACGGGTGAAGGTAAAGAGCCGGTCGCCGGCTTCCTCCAGACTGTCGGCGACGGCGCGGTGTTTGAGCCTCCATTTGCGGATGAAGGCCTTGCGGCGTGCTTCGATCTCCTCACGCGTCGTTGCGTAGATCATGTCGTTGTAATCCGAGGTGATCTCGTCATGCAGGCGTTCGGGCGCGTGCGCGAGCAGGTTTCTGTGCTTATGAACTGTGCACCTCTGGACCGGTACGTTGTCCCAGACGGCGGCAATGGCCTTGTCGAGCCCCGGCGCACCATCAACGATGAGGAACTCAGGCTGTCGCAGCCCGCGCTTGATGAGATCGTCGAGGACAGTGCGCCAGGCCTCGGTGCTCTCGCCGCCCATGCTCTTGATCGCAAGCAGCACCTTCTGGCCGTCCTCCCGTATGCCGATGACGACAAGTAGCGAGATGGAGGTCGCTTTGCGGTCGAGACGCACACGAACGACGGTGCCGTCGAGGATCAGCCGCACGATCGGTTCCTCAGCCAGCGAGCGAGTATTCCAGGCGTCCCAGTCGCTTTTCACCTTGCGCCAAACCCGGCTCACCGTGTCCTTGCCCACTGCACCGCCGAACAGGGCGGCGAGCGCCCGGCGCACCCGGCGCGTGTTGGTGCCGGCCAGGTAGCTGCCGGCGATCAGCGCGTCGGCGGCCAGCGTGCGGCGCTGATAGGCCCGCAGCGCCTGGCTCTTCCATTCGGTGGTTTTGCCGTCCGGCGCTACGAGCCGTGCCCGTGGCACCGCAATCTCAGTCTTCCCAAAGGTGCCGGTCAACGAGCGCGTCCGGTGACCGTGGCGGTGGCCCGAAATGCCCGTACTTTCTTCATCGCCAGTCATACGGCCTCGCCCATAGCGCGGGCGTGCAAGTGCCGTATCGAGTTCACCGCGAATCAATTCTTCGATGAACTCCCGAACTCGACCACGGACCCCAGTCTCGATCGGATCAAACCAGTCGTCGAAAAGATGAACAGCCGACCCGGCTGCAGGCTGCAAGGAATCAAGCTTCGTGGTAACGTTCGTCATGGCGTGGTCTCCAGTCCGACGCTCTAACGTCGGATGATTCGAGGTTGAACACCCCGGAGCTCTCCCTGAAAGAATCCGACATGCGCTGCAGCCGGCCCTCGATATTCGGGTAGCTCTTGTCACCTTTGGCGTCGCTATAATTGCATGGGATGTGCTGCGTCGAAGCAAGCTTCAAAAAGAGGCGATACTCCGTGATAACCGAATGGAGACGCCAAATATTTTGCTGACAGCCGCGCGGAGCGCCAACCAACAGAAATCGATTCAGGCGACGAGCGCCGCGCCGCTGGCGCTTCCCGATAAGCCTTCCATCGTGATACTGCCGTTCCAGAACATGAGCGGCGACCCCGAGCAGGAATATTTTGCCGACGGAATTGTTGAAGCGATCACCGCGGGGCTGTCGCGCATCCGCTCATTTTTCGTGATCGCGCGCAACTCCGCGTTTACTTACAAGGGTCGCGCGGTGAACGTGTGCGATGTCGGCAGAGAGTTAGGCGTCGCTTATCTGCTTGAGGGCAGCGTGCAAAAGGCAGGCGACCGCCTCCGTATTACCGTGCAACTCATTGAGACCGAAGGCGGCGCACATGTCTGGACTGCGCATTACGACGGTACGATCAACGACATTTTTGATCTGGAGGATCGCATAACGGAGCAACTGGCGGGCGCACTGCAGCCTTCCATTCGCATTGCCGAGATCGAGCGCTCACGGCGCAAGCGGCCGCAGGATTTGGGCGCCTATGACTATGCCATGCGAGCGATGCCTCATGTCTGGGCGCTCGAGAAGGAAGAAAGCGCCAAGGCGCTCGAACTGCTCGACAAGGCGCTGGCCATCGACCCCACATACCCGCTTGCCCTGTCCCTTGCCGGTTGGTGCCATGCGCAGCGCTCGGTTTACACCTGGGCGGACGATATTGCCGAGAGCCAGGCCTTGGCGCGGACGCTGGCCGAACGTGCGGCCGAGCTGAGTGGCGACGATCCGCTTATTCTCACAGTGCTCGGCGCGGTGCATACTTTCGTGCGTAATCATGGAACAGCGCGCGTGCTGTTGGAGCGCGCGCTTTCACTGGACCCCAACGCCGCATGGGCATGGGGTCGCCTTGGCTGGCTTGAAACCTACTCCGACCAGCCCGAGCATGCGATCAAGAATTTTGAGCGTGCCTTACGCCTAAGCCCGCTCGATCCGATGAATATCAACAATTATGTCGGCATGGCATGCGCGTATGAAGTTGCGCAGGATAATGACAAGGCCGTGGCGCTCTACCGGCGGGCGCTAGAGGAACGGCCGCACGCCATATGGATCCACCGTCACTTGGCATCGGTGTTATCCGGTGCCGGCCGGATGGAGGAGGCCAAGAAAGTGTATGCGGAGATGATGCGCAATTATCCGGACCTAACGGTTTCCAAGTTTAAGCAAGCGATGGTTTTCTCGGCGCCAACACTCGAGCGTATGGCCGGCAATCTCCGAAGGCTAGGCTTGCCGGAGTGATGCGGACGCCCAACCAATGTCGCAGTTGG
>JACPOA010000023.1 GCA_016185205.1 Hyphomicrobiales bacterium
CGCGCCGGTAAACCCGTAGATCGATTGATCAGGGTCCCCGACCGCAAAGAGCCGGACACCGCCATCGAACGCCACGCGCTTGACGATGCGGTGCAACGCGACACCGAGGTCCTGATATTCATCGACTGCAAGGACCGGGAACTTCGCCTGAAGCAGCGGCAGCACCCAGTCATGCTCGGACACCAGCCGCTGCCCGAAGATCACTAGATCATCGAAGTCGACAAGCCCGAGGCGGCGCAACTCGGCTTCATACCCTTCCGCCCATGCCGCGAGCTCCGCTTTGCTGGTCCAGGCTATCGAGGTCCGGTCCAAGACCGATCGCCGATGCCGCCCAAGGTCCATCGGCTTGTTTGGATGGCCGGCGCCAAACAGCCGGTCCCCCACCCGCCGCATCGCCTGGTCGCTTTGCCGTTGTGTGGCGACCGTGAGCGGGAATGGCGTCGGCAGCCCGGCAAGCCGGCCATAGGGCATGAGCAGGTGTCGCAGGCAAAAGCCATGCACGGTGCCGATGAAGAGGTTGGGCGCCTCGCGCAGGCCGAGCCGCTCCAGGCGCCGCGTCAGCTCGCGCGCGCATTCCTGGCTATAGGTGATGCATGCCGCTCCTCGGGGTGCGCGCACATCCTCCGCCATGATCCGGGCGAGCTTGAGCACCAGGGTCTTCGTTTTGCCGCTGCCGGGCCCGGCGAGCACCACGCAGTTGCCCGTGGAATCGTAAGCTGCCTGCTGACCCGGATTGCCCGCGAGATCGGCCGCTTGGGCGAGATACGCCGCGCTGACACTACGTAATGGCATCGCGGATATGCTCCAGCGCCTGCCGGATGTAATCCGGGCACGTGTCCTCATCGACGTGCGGCGCCAGCGCCTGCGCGAAGCGCCCTTTGCCAATCCGCTCGATGAGCTTGATAAGTTGCTCCTCGTCGAGGGTGTCGGTGTCATCGACCCATCCTTGAATCAGGTCGCGTGTCGCTTGACTGATCGACAATTCCTGTTCGATGACCTCCTGCATCGCCTCAGCAAGCCCGCCGGTGAACAGCTCGGGCTCGAGCGTGTTGCTGTTTACGAAATACCCAAACGCCTCCGCACGCGCGATCACGGCGTCGGCATTCAGAGAGGTGTAGTTCACGCCGTCTTCGACCAGCCGCAGGGCATTGATCAGGCGACGTCGGACCAATGGAGGTTTCGTTCCGTTCGGGTCGCGATCAGTCAGAATGACGTGCGGAATGTTGAGGCTTTTGGGACCCAGTAGCTTGACGTAGGGCGTGAAGTTCGTGCCGCTTACCGAGCATACGGTGATGCCCAGCATGTCGAGTGGAATGTCCAGCGCCTCGGCGAAGGCAGGTACGAGAAATCGCTCAGCGTCGCCCTCGACCAGGATGACACCGCGGGCGAAGAAGATTTCGCCACGGCTTACGTCGATGTAGCGCTGAAGGTCCGCCTCGTCGCGCTCCTCGAGCGGCGCCTTGGCCGTTGAAACGGCGATCGTCGCGTTTGTTGCTGCGTCTTGGCGAAGCAGCACGATCGACCGGACCGGGGTGACGCTCGCGATATGCGGTGAATGCGTGGTCAGGATGGTTGTGAGTGGCGGCGTTTGCTCCTCGTCGTTCCCGCCGCTGCCGAGGAAATAGCGGTAAACCAGACGCTGGACGTGCGGGTGAAGATGCGCTTCAGGCTCCTCGACCACGAAGAAGGTGTGGTCGCGCTCGCCATCCGTCACGAGCCGATCGAGTTCCAGGCTTTTGAGCGCCAGGAAGATCAGGTTCGCGGTCCCAAGGCTGGCATCGGGAATGCCGCGCGCACCATTGTCGATCAGCAGACGCAGGCTGCGCAGCAGCGCATCGACCCGCGTCGGTGCCAGGCCGAGCGTCAACGGCACCGCATGCTTCTCGCCCGCGATCGCGATCAGCCGCTCGCTTATCCGCTCGGCGGTAGCGACCACTTCATCATGGCTGACCAACTCGGCCTGCGCCTCGTTGACCTGCTCCTGGATTTCGGCCCGCGCGTCTTCATCGAGGGAGGTCGCCAGCTCCTCGATCAACGGCCTTAGCGGCGAATTGCGCCAACTCGACAGATCCTTCTCGGCATCGCGCAGTGCGACCTGCACGTCGAGCGGAAGCATCCGCCGCAGCGACGGCCCAATGGACATTTCCGGATCGTCGCCGCCGAAGACGATGTACTCGTAGTCGGCGAGGCTCTCCGGGTCGCGCCCGAGA
>JACPOA010000016.1 GCA_016185205.1 Hyphomicrobiales bacterium
CGCAGCAACCTTACGCCATGTGGGTTTGTGGACAACGCAAAGCGCGTTGCCCACAAGCCCCACAAGGCCAAAAACAGCACAAACAGAAGCGGACAAATGATGTGCTACCAAAACCGGACAACTTGATTAGCTACCGACACCGCCACGCTTGACAGGGTGGGGCGGCGCATTCCATGTCGGGGTGCAAAGCTTGCGAAAATATGCGCGATTTCGAGGATGTAATGGCATCGAGCCCGCCAAAGCCCGCACTCAAGGTGCTGCTGTGCTCGCCGCGCGGCTTCTGCGCCGGGGTGGTGCGCGCCATCGATTCGGTGGAGCGGGCGCTGAGCGTTTACGGGCCGCCGGTCTATGTGCGTCACGAGATCGTGCACAATCGCTACGTGGTCGAGAGCCTGCGCGCCAAGGGCGCCATCTTTGTCGAGGAACTCGACGAAGTTCCCGATACCGGCGCGCCGGTGATTTTCTCGGCGCATGGCGTGCCGCGCGCGGTTCCCGAGGAAGCGGCGCGCCGCAATCTGTTCGCGCTCGACGCCACCTGTCCGCTGGTCACCAAGGTGCATCGCGAGGCCGAGATTCATCATCGGCGCGGGCGCCAGATCGTGCTGATCGGGCATGCCGGCCATCCGGAGGTGATCGGCACCATGGGCCAGCTGCCGCCCGGCAGCGTCAGCCTGATCGAGACCCTGGAGGACGCCGCGGCCTTCACGCCGCGCGACGCCCACAAGCTCGCTTATGTGACGCAGACCACGCTGTCGGTGCGCGACACCGCGGAAATCGTCGAGCACTTGAAGAGCCGCTTTCCGGCGATCGTCGGCCCGCACAAGGAAGACATCTGCTACGCCACCACCAACCGGCAGGAAGCGGTCAAGCGCGTTGCGCCGATCGTCGACGCCATGATCGTGGTGGGCGCGCCCAATTCGTCGAATTCGCAGCGGCTCAGGGAAGTAGCGCTACGCGCCGGCTGCCCGCACGCGGCGCTGGTGCAGCGCGCCGCCGATATCGACTGGAACGAATTCGGCGGCATCGCACGGCTCGGCATCACCGCCGGCGCCTCGGCTCCGGAAGTGCTGGTCGAGGAGATCATCGAGGCGTTTGCGCAACGCTACGCCGTGAGCGTCGAGACCGTGTCCGCCGCCGAGGAGGGGGTGTTCTTCCCGCTGCCCCGCGTGCTGCGAGAGACCCAGGCGGCGGAGTGAGCCGGGCATGGCCGTCTATACCGACGTCACGGCGGACGATCTCACCCGCTTCCTCGCCGACTACGACATCGGGAGCTTGCGCTCGTACAAGGGCATCGCCGAAGGCGTGGAGAATTCGAATTTCCTGGTGCACACCGACACCGGCAATTTCATCCTCACGCTGTACGAGAAGCGCGTCGCCGCGGGAGACCTGCCGTTCTTTCTCGGGCTGATGGAGCATCTGGCCAGCCGCGGCATCACCTGTCCGCAGCCGGTAAAGAACCGACAGGGCGGCATGCTCGGCACGGTCGCCGGCCGGCCGGCCGCCATCGTCACCTTCCTCGACGGCTTGTGGATCCGCCGGCCGACCGCCAGCCACTGCGCGGCGGTGGGCGAGGCGCTGGCGCGGCTGCATCTGGCCGGCGCCGATTTCAAGATGAAGCGGGCGAACGCGCTGGGAATCGAAAGCTGGCGCCCGCTCTATGAGCAGGCCAAGGCGCGCGGCGACAGCGTGCGGCCGGGCCTGTGCGCCGACATCGACAAGGAGCTTACCACGCTGGCAAAGTTGTGGCCGCGCGATCTGCCGCACGGCGTGATCCACGCCGATCTGTTTCCCGATAACGTGTTCTTTCTCGGCGACAGCCTGTCCGGACTGATCGATTTCTATTTCGCCTGCACCGATATGCTGAGCTTTGACGTCGCGGTCTGCCTCAACGCCTGGTGCTTCGAGCCGGATCATTCCTACAACGTCACCAAGGGGCGCGCGCTGCTCAAGTCCTACGACAAGGTGCGCGCGCTGGAGCCTGCCGAGCGCGCGGCGCTGCCGGTGCTGGCGCGCGGCGCCGCCATGCGCTTCCTGCTGACAAGGCTGGTGGACTGGCTGGCAGTGCCGGACGGCGCGTTGGTCAAACCGAAGGACCCGCGGGAATATGACCGCAAGCTGCGCTGCCACCAATCGGTGAAGAGCGCCGACGATTACGGCATCAATTAATGACCGATCAGCGCGTGACCATCCACACCGACGGCGCCTGTTCCGGCAATCCGGGGCCGGGCGGATGGGGCGCGATCTTGTCTTTCGGCGATCATACGAAAGAGCTCATGGGCGGCGAGCCGCACACCACCAACAACCGCATGGAATTGATGGCGGCGATTTCGGCGCTGGAGGCGCTCACGCGGCAATGCACGGTCGATATCCACACCGACAGCCAGTATCTGCGCAACGGCATCATGAGTTGGATTCATAGTTGGAAGCGCAACGGCTGGCGCACCGCCGACAAAAGCCCGGTCAAGAACGTCGATCTGTGGAAGCGGCTCGACGCCGCGCTCTCGCATCACCAGGTGCGCTGGCATTGGGTCAAGGGCCACGCCGGACACGCCATGAACGAGCGCGCCGACGAGCTGGCGCGCGAGGGCCTGGTGGCGGCGCGTGCCGGCGCCAAAGGGGCGACAAAGACGAAATGATTTGTCACTCCGGGTCCGGCGTTAAAGCGCCGTCCTGGAATGACGAACGAAATTAAAGCTGCTTGAGCAGCGCGTCGCCGCCGGAAATGTCGCACTTCCCGGGCGCGTCCTCGATGTTGAGCTTCTTCACCACGCCGTCTTCGACCAGCATGGAGTAACGCTTGGAGCGCGTGCCCAGCCCATTGCCGGAGCCGTCGAACGCCATGTCGATGGCCTTGGCGAATTCGCCGTTGCCGTCGGCGAGGAAGTCGATCTTGCCCTCGGCGCCGGTCGCCTTCTTCCAGGCTTCCATGACGAAGGCGTCGTTGACGCCGGTCACCGCGATGGTGTTGACGCCCTTTGCCTTGAACGCAGCAACGTTGTTCAGGAAGCTCGGGATGTGCAGGTTGTTGCAGGTGGGCGTGAAGGCGCCGGGCACGGCGAACAGGGCGACCTTCTTGCCCTTGAAGATGTCGTCCGTGGTCTTCGGCTTGTTGGGAGCCTCCGCGGTCATCACGCGGAACGTTGCGTTGGGCAGTTTGTCGCCGGCTTTGATGGGCATGGTTGTCCTCTCCTGAATTCTTATGAGGCCGCAAAATAGCGCAGCCGGCGGATTAGTCGAGATGAGTCTTGACCTCGATGGCGCGCTCGCCTTCCACCACCGTGAAGGTCAATTCGAAATGGCCCTTGGGGTCGACGCCCGGCGGCAGCCCATCGAGTTCGAAGCCGAAATGGCGGTGATCGGCCGGCGCGCCTTGCGCAGGCGTCGGGATGGGCAAGGCCCATTCCGGCGTCGGACCTTCGACAAAAATTTCGACCGGCTTGTCGGCCTTGAGATCGATGGCAATCAGCGGCTTTGCCGCATCGTTCACGCGCCGCACGCTGAGGCCCGCCGCGGCGGCGCTCACCGGCTTGGGCACGCGCGCCTCGGCCGCCGCGAGCGCGGCGTCATGGCTGCTGGCGCCGGCCTGAAGCGTCAGTTCGGCGCGGCCTTCCGCCGGAATGCACAGCTTCTCGCACACGGCGTAGTCGAGCTTGAGGCGAAGGCGTACCGGCTTGCCCGGCAGCACAGGCGAAATCAGCACCGGAAAGATCACCGCGTCTTTGTAGCCAAGCGAGTTGCCGGATTCGTCGGCGAACAGATGCGGCGCCGGGTAGAGCACCTTGGCGCTTTTCAGATTTTCCGAGCCGGCAAAATCGAAGCGCGGTGGCACGCCCGAATCGCCCGGGTAGCGCCAATAGGTCTTCCAACCCGGTTGCAGCTTGATCTCGATCCCGGCGCGCAGGGGCGCTTCGCCGGTCTTGTTGGCGCCGGCCAGCAGGCGAACGCCGGAGCGGCTGTCCTGGCTCCAAGGCGATTCGTCGGCGGCGTGCGCCGGAGCGCCCAGCAGCATGACACCGCATGCCGCCAGCGCCGCGCCTAGCAATCTGTGCAGTCCGTTCATGGCGGTCGATCTAGTCGTTAAATCCATGCCGCGCCACTAAATTCATTGTGAGCAGGGGGGTGATCAAACTCGGTGCAAGCCGGCACTTGGTCGGAGCTTTCGCCACAATTACCGCCTTGAATATGACCTTGAATATGACAGTGGCTGATTGAACTTTCCGCAGCGAGCTTCGTTTTCAATGACAGGCTGATCGGGTAATCTTGCATCATGAAGCCAACCCGCAAAACCGCCGACACGACCCCGGCACGCGGCTATCTCGATGGGCAGATGCTGATCGCGATGCCGGCGATGGGCGACGAGCGTTTCGCGCGCGCGGTGATCTATGTGTGTGCGCATTCGACCGAAGGTGCCATGGGCATCGTCGTCAACCAGCCGGCAGCCAACATCAAATTTCCCGATCTGCTGGTGCAACTCGAAGTGATTCCGGCGGCCGAGCGGATCGAATTGCCGACCGGCACGCAGGCCGTCAAGGTGCTCAAGGGCGGTCCGGTCGAAACCGGACGCGGCTTTGTGCTGCATTCGGCCGACTTCTTCATCGAGAATTCGACATTGCCGATCGACGAGGGCATCTGCCTCACCGCCACCCTCGACATCCTGAAGGCGATCGCGCGCGGCACCGGGCCGCACAATGCCATCCTCGCGCTCGGCTATGCCGGCTGGGCGCCCGGCCAGCTCGAGCAGGAAATCCAGCAGAACGGCTGGCTGCATTGCGCCGCCGATGCGGAATTGATCTTCGGTACCGACACCGACGCCAAGTACGAAAAGGCGCTGCGCAAGATTGGCATCGATCTCGGCCAGCTCTCGAGTGAATCCGGACACGCTTAGTCCAGCCTAGCTCACTCCCGCGTCAGCGGGAATGCAGGGCGCATTCCCAGCATGAGAACACAGTGTCCCCGCTTTCCGCCTTCGCGCCCCGCGCTTCGGCGGACTTCAAACGCGCCGAAGCTCGCAAAGCGAGCGGAGGCGGGTCGCGGGGACGAGCGGCGATGGGAGGCGTCACTTTCCCGTCGACGTCGCCGGACACATGTCGGCCGACCCAAAATGCGGGTAGCCGTGCAGCGTCATGTAGGCGGCGAATAGCTTGTTGGCGCCGGTGTCTGCCTTCGGTGTCGCAGCCGACCATAGACTGTTGCAGCCGTCGTTACCGTCATTCCCGCATTGGCCGCCCAGGGTGTACATGGCCCCGGTGTAGACCGGACATGTGCAGGTCGTTTTGGTCGGATCGGCGCGATCGACGACGCAGGGCGAGCCATAGCACCAGGCCCATAGCTGACTGGAGCTGCTGCAGTTCATGGTCTGGTTTGTCTTGTTGTACAGATTTGAGTAGGTCGAGATCAGGAAAGTCCGGCCGTTACGGACGACCGGTTGCCGCGAGGCGCAACTGCCCGGACCCATCGACCAGCCCTGCCTCACATCGCACGCGCAATTCGCGTATTTGATAGCACCGTTCTTTCCCACGATCGGCTGGCAGAGCGCCTTGATGCAGAGGGCGTAGGTCCCGTCGCAGAACACGGGCTTGCCGAGGGGCGGCGCTTGCGCAGACGCAATCATCGGCAGCAGGGCGAGCGCGGTGGCGAGCATCAGCGATTTCAAGGCGGTCATGGCGTCCTCTCCAAAGGCTTGCAGCCAAGGGCGTAGGATGCCGCTTTTCCGAGATCAATTCAAGGTTGTATAATTATTCAGATGCAATCTTAAGCGTGCGGTTGGCGCGGGCCGGCTTGTCCGTCAGCAGCTCGCCGGCGGCCTCCGCGCTCATCGGCTCGCCAAAGGCAAAGCCTTGCGCGTATTCGCAGCCGAGCTGGTAGAGCTCGACCGCGTCGGAATCGGTTTCGGCGCCTTCCGCCACCACTTCCATGCCGAGGTCGTGCGCCATCGCGATGATCGAGCGCAGGATCACCGGCCGCGTGCCGCGCGCGGTGGTGCGCACGAACGACTGGTCGATCTTGATGGTGTCGAAGGGAAACCGCTGCAAATAGGCGAGCGAGGAATGGCCGGTGCCGAAATCATCAAGAGATAAACCGGCGCCGAGCTCGCGTATGCGGGTGAGAATCTGCGCGGCATGTTCGGGATTTTCCATCACCAGCGATTCGGTGATTTCGAGCTTGAGCGTGCCGCGCGCCAGCGTCGTGCGCCCCAGAACGCCGCGCAGGTCCTGGATCAGGTCATGGCGCAGCAATTGGCGAGACGACACGTTGACGCTGGCGAACACCGGCTCGCCGCCGCGGTTGGCGGCCTGCCAGAGCGCCAGTTGCTTGGCGGTGTGGTCGAGCACGAACAGGCCGAGATCGACGATCAGGCCGATTTCCTCGGCGATCGAGATGAATTCGGCCGGCGACAGGCGGCCCATCTTGGGGTGATCCCAGCGCGCCAGCGCCTCGAAGCCGGCAATGGCGCGATCCTCCAGCCGCACGATCGGCTGGTACAGTACCTTGATCTCCTCGCGCTCGATGGCGCGGCGCAATTCCGATTCCATGGTCAGCCGGTCGGTCTTGCGCGAACGCATGGCCGGCTTGAAGATTTCGATGCGGTCGCCGCCGATGCGCTTGGCGTGATACATCGCGAGCTCGGCGTCCTTGAGCACCTCCTCGGTGCGGTGCGGCTGGTTCTCGGCCAGCGCCAGCCCGATCGAGGCGGTGAGGAAGATTTCGCGGTCGTTGAAGGCGATCGGCGCGCGCAAGGTGCGCCGCATGGTCTCGGCGAAGGCCACGATGCGCGCCGGCTCTTTCTCCGAAATCAGGATCAAGGCGAACTGATCGCCGGACAATCGCGCCAGCGTGTCCTGCGGCTTGAGCAGCCGGCCGAGCCGGCGCGCGATGGTGAGCAGGATGGAATCGCCGACCGCGATGCCGACCGAGTCGTTGACCTGCTTGAAGCGGTCGAGATCGATCACGATCACCGACGGCTTGACCTGCGGATCGGAGCGGGCGAAGGCGAAGACCGCTTCCATGCGGTCGATGAACAGTTCGCGGTTGGGCAGGCCGGTGAGATTGTCATGCACCGCGTCGAACAGCAGCCGTTCCTCGGCATTCTTGAAGTCGGTGACGTCGGTCAGCGTGCCGACCAGGCGCACCACTTCACCGTCGGAGCCGACCACCGGCCGCGCCTTCAGCAGGAACCAGAGATAGTGGCCGTCGGCGGCGCGCAAGCGGAAATCCTGCGTGAGGCGGCCGCGCCGCTGCTCCACCGCGCTGTCGAGCGAGGCGCGGAAGCGGTCGCGGTCGAGCGGATGCAGCACGTCGAGCCATTGCGCCGCCGGCCCTTCCAGCGCGCCGCGCTTGAGGCCGAGCAGGTGCTCGGTTTCCGGACTGGTGAACACCTTGTCGGCGGAGACGTCCCAGTCCCAGATCATGTCGCCGGCGCCCGTCAGTGCGAGCGCGCGGCGCTCGACGTCGGAGACGATGCCGTGGGTGATGCCGCCGGCGAAGGCGTGTTGCATCACCGTGAAACCGATCAGCATCACGATCAGCACCAGGCCGCCGAGCAGCGCCGGGCCGATGATGTCGTTGGTGACGGCGCCGGTGACCGCCAGCCCGGCGGCCAGCGTCCACACCACCAGCAAGAGCCAGGTCGGGATCAGCAGCACGGCGCGGTCGAAGCCGTGGGTGGAGAGATAGATCACCAGCGCCAGCCCGCACACCGCAATGCCGAGCAGCGATATGCGCGCGATGCCGGCGGCGACCGCCGGATCGAAAACGGCAACGGCAATGAGCGCGGCGAGCGCGGCCAGCCAGGCGATGGTGATGTGGGCGTAGCGCACATGCCAGCGCGACAGATTGAGATAGGCGAACAGGAACACCAGCAGCGTCGCCGACAGGATCGCCTCGCCGCAGGCGCGCCAGACGCGCTCGGCGCCGGCCGACATGTCGAACACCTTGCCCCAGAATCCGAAATCGATGCCGATGTAGATGAGCACCGCCCAGCCGAGCGCAGCGGCGGCCGGGAACATCACCGAGCCCTTCACGACAAATAGGATGGTGAGGAACAGCGCCAAGAGGCCGGCAATGCCGATGACGATGCCCTGGTACAGCGTCAGGCTGTTGACCTTGTCCTTGTAGGCGTCCGGCTCCCACAAATAAATTTGCGGAAGTTTGTCGGTGCGCAGTTCGGCGACGAAGGTGATGACGGTGCCGGGATCGAGCGTGACGCGGAAGATGTCCGAGGTATTGCTCTCCTGCCGCACCGGGCGGTCGCCGGAGGAGGGCGTGAAGCCGACGACGCGCGAGATGCCGAGATCGGGCCAGATCAGACCGGAGCCGACCATGCGGTAATGCGGCACGACGATCAGCCGGTCGATCTGCTCGTCGCTGTTGTTGGTGAGCGCGAACACCGCCCAGTTGGTGTTGCCCTCGCGCGCGCGCACCTCGATGCGGCGCACGATGCCGTCGGTGCCGGGCGCGGTCGACACCTGGATGCGGTCGCCCTCGGTCTTCAGCCGTTCGGTGGCGGCGGTGAGATCGATGGCCGAGGCGTCGAGCCGCACGTTCACGGATTCGACGGCAAGCGCGACCGGCGCCGCCAGTAGCGAGGCAGCGAACGCGAACACAATCGCCGCGGCAGTCACGGTGCGCGTCACGGTCAATCGAAAGTCCTCAACCCAAGCATTAGGTCCGACATTGCGCCGATTTCGCGGCTCAGCAAGCAGTCGTAGCCCGGTCTGACGCGGGCAGATGTTCATCTGCGCTGTCAAAGGGTTAGTACGATCTTGCCGATATGGGCGCTGGTTTCCATCAGCGCGTGGGCGGCCGCCGTTTCTTTGAGCGGGAAGGTCTTGAAGATGACCGGCTTGACCTTGCCCGCCGCCAGCAGCGGCAGCGCGTTGTCCTCGACCGCGCGCGCGAGCGCGCCCTTGTCGGCATTCGAGCGCGAGCGCAGCGTCGAGCCGGTGTGATGCAGCCGCTTGAGCATCAGGCGCATGTAATTGACGGTCGCCTTCGGACCGCCCTGGAATGCGATCTGCACGATGCGTCCCTCTACGCTCGCGGCTTCGTAATTGCGCGCGATATAATCGCCACCGACCATGTCCAGTATAACGTCGGCGCCCTTGTCGCCGGTGGCCGCCTTGGTGGCGGCGACGAAGTCCTCGGTCTTATAGTTAATGGCCAAGTCGGCCCCCAGTTTGCGGCAGGCCGCGCATTTTTCCGCCGAGCCGGCGGTGACGATCACGCGCGCGCCGAACGCCTTGCCGAGCTGGATCGCGCTGGTGCCGATGCCGGAGGAGCCGCCATGCACCAGCAAAGTTTCGCCGGCTTTCAGGGCGCCGCGCTCGAACACATTATGCCACACGGTCATGAAGGTTTCCGGCACGGCCGCCGCTTCGACCATCGACAGCGCGCCGACCGGCAGCGCGTGGTTAGCCTGTGCCAGGCAGTATTCGGCATAGCCGCCGCCGACAACCAAGGCCATTACGCGGTCGCCGAGTTTCCAGCGCTTGGCGTTCGTGCCCAGCGCCACGACCTCGCCGGCGATCTCGAGGCCGGGAATATCCGGCGCGCCCGGCGGCGGCGGATAGAGGCCCTGGCGCTGCATGACGTCCGGCCGGTTGACGCCGGCGGCGGCCACCTTCACCAGGATCTCGCCATCGCCGGGGGTCGGAACCGGGCGCTGTTCCGGCACCAGCATCTCCGGCCCGCCGGGCGTCTTGATGCCGATGGCGGTCATGCGGCTGGGGAGAGTGGCCATGGAATCCTCAGATACGTGGCGGGCGAGCCCTGTTTAGGCGGGCGGCGCGGATGTGACAACCCGCAGGACGGCCGCTAAATTCGGCCTCTTAGAGGGCACCATGGCAGCGATCGACGACGATGACAGGCCGAAGAAAAAGATCGCGCACGAGGTCGGGCAGGACCTCAGTCTGCTGTCGGTCGAGGAACTTGCCGCCCGGGTGCAGCTTCTGCACGACGAGATCGGCCGGCTTGAGGCCGATATGGCGCAAAAGCGCGCCAAGCGTGCGGCCGCCGATCAGTTTTTCAAGAAATAGTGGCGGTTGGCGACGATCGGCGCAGGACACCCGTAAAAGTCCTAACGTAAAAATCCCGAATTGGCCGCAATTGGGTAAGGTCGTATTAAGCTTTCTCGTTCATTACTGCTACGTGTCCATCTTCATGGGCATTGAGTGGCTCCTGTCCACTCTGTTTGACGCCTCCCTGTTATCACCTTCGAGCCGCCGGCGACGGCGGCTCCTTTTTTTATGCTGTTCTGTGCCGTTTTGGGTCAATTGTGACGGCCAAGGCGCGCGTTCTTAATCTTGTCGTAAGGTTTGCCGGCTCGCCGTCTGGACAGCCCAGGGGACGCAGGCGATGCTCATGGGCATACCGGGCGCGCGTAACTACCCCGGCAGCGCATGATCCCGAAAAGTGGGAACCGGTTTTCGGGAAAGATCATGCGCCAGGTAACGGTGTGTGTAAGGCGTAAAAAATGTCCGAGAAATTGCTGAGTGAAGCGCAGCCGGTGTCATTCGGTGAGCGGCTCGCCAATTCGCAAGCCTTCGCCGATCTGTTCCGTGACGGCATGGCGCTGGTCGAGGAGACCGCGACCTATCTGGACGGACCCGGCCGGGCCGAATCCAAGGCGCTGCAGCGCTCGGCCGCGCTCGCCTATGCCACCGAAAGCATGCGGCTCACCACGCGGCTGATGCAGCTCGCCTCCTGGCTGCTGCTGCATCGCGCGGTCAAGGAAGGCGAGATGTCGCTCTCCCAGGCCAACAAGGAAAAAACCAAGGTCAAGCTGTCAGCTGCCGACACCCACGATCCCAACAATCTCGAACTGCTGCCCGAAACGCTGCGCGCCTTGATCGCGCGCTCGCAGACGCTGCAAATCAAGGTGCGCAGGCTCGACGCCACCATCCATAACCGCGTCCCCGCCGACCAGCCGCCGGCGATCAATCACGTGGAACGCCAACTCGGCCTGCTGAAGGCGGCATTCGGGGCGGAGAGCGTTTAGCCATAGAGGCAAAATCGGAAATAAAACCCCCCGCGCCTGGCGAGGGTTTTTCGTTTGGTGCGCCCGGCATGGGCATCGACTTGGAGGTGGAAGGGGGCGCGGAGGTCATAAACTCCGCGCCCCTATGCCGATTCAAATCTATTGAAGTTGGCGCTAGGCCGCTTTCTTCTCCAGATCGGCCTTCCACTGGCCGAGTGCGGCCAGCCCGTTCATCTTGGCGCGATGCGAGAACGCGCGCTGGGCGGCGGCGACGTTCTCAGGTCTGCCTTTCCAGGTGGTCTGCGGCGCGTGCTGCAGCGCGCGGCCGTACGAGAAGGTGAGGTGCCAGGGCAGTCCGCCGATCTTGTTCATGGCGTCGAGATGAGCGGTGGCCTCCTCGTCGCTCTGGCCGCCCGACAGGAAGGCGATGCCCGGCACCGCCGCTGGCACGCAGGCGCGCAGCAGCTTGACGGTCTTCTCGGCCACTTCCTCGACGCCGGCGCGCTTGCCGTTCTTCTTACCGGAAATCGCCATGTTCGGCTTGAGCACCATGCCTTCGAGCGCGACGCGCTGGTAATAGAGTTGTTGGAAGGTTTCCTTCAGCACCCATTCGGTGACCCGCACGCAAGTGTCGATGTCGTGGTCGCCGTCCATCAGCACTTCGGGTTCAACAATAGGAACAATTTGCGCCGCCTGGCAGAGCGCGGCATAGCGCGCCAGCGCATGCGCATTGGCGTAGATGCAGGTGTGGCTCGGAATGTGCGCACCAATGTCGATCACGCCGCGCCATTTGGCGAAGCGCGCGCCCTGCTCGTAATACTTCGGCAGCCGGTCGGCGAGCTTGTCGAGCCCGATGGTCACCACTTCGCCCGGGCAATTCGGCAGCGGCTTGGTGCCTTCGTCGACCTTGATGCCGGGAATGGCGCCGGCCTTCTTGATGATGTCAACCAGCGGCGTGCCGTCCTTGGCTTTCTGCCAGATGGTCTCGTCATAGAGGATGACGCCGGAGATGTTCTTCATGCCTTCGGCCGAGCGGAACAGCATCTCGCGATAGTCGCGCCGATTGTCCTCGGTCGATTCCACGCCGATGGCGTCGAAGCGCTTCTTGATGGTGCCGGAGGATTCGTCCGCCGCCAGGATGCCGCGGCCGGGCGCTACCATGGCCTGCGCCACTTTGTTCAGTTCAGCGAGATTCATTGTTTCCTCCATCGCATCCGAAAAATTTGGCCCCCGGCGCCGCCGCCGACATGGTAGTCGGCATCACTTTTGTCGCAACACCTCGACCCCCGGCAGGGGTTTGCCTTCCAGCCATTCCAGGAAGGCGCCGCCGGCCGTCGATACATAAGTGAAACGGTCGGTGACGCCGGCGCCATTGAGCGCCGCCACCGTGTCGCCGCCGCCCGCCACCGATATAAGCCTGCCGGCCGCGGTGCGTTCCGCCGCCGCTTCCGCCACCGCGACGGTGCCATTATCGAACGGTTCCAGCTCGAAGGCGCCGAACGGGCCGTTCCACACCAGCGTCTTGGCGCGCGCCAGCACGGAGACGACCTGCTCCACGCTGCGCGGAGCGATGTCCAGGATCATATCGTTGTCGCCGACTTTGTCGATCTCGACCGCGCGCGAGGGCGCATGCGCCTCGAATTTTTCCGCCACCACCGCGTCGACCGGCAGCACGATTTCTCGCTTGGCGGATTTCGCCTCGGCCATGATCTTCTGCGCGGCCTCGACCATACCGGCCTCGACCAGTGACTTGCCGACTTTCACGCCTTGCGCCAGCAGGAAAGTGTTGGCCATGGCGCCGCCGATGATCAGCGAATCCACTTTTTGCAAGAGATGGCCGAGCAGATCGAGCTTGGTGGAAATCTTGGCGCCGCCGACGATCGCCACCAGCGGGCGCTCCGGTCTACCGAGCACCTTCTCGAACGCCTCCAGTTCGGCCTGCAAGGTGCGCCCGGCATAAGCCGGCAGCAGATGGCCGAGCCCTTCGGTCGAGGCGTGGGCGCGGTGCGCCGCCGAGAAGGCGTCGTTGACCCAGATATCGCCGAGCTTGGCGAGCGATGCGGCGAAAGCCGGATCGTTCTTCTCCTCGCCCGGATAAAAGCGCGTGTTCTCCAGGCAGACGATGTCGCCTTGCTTCATCGCGGCGACCGCGCGCTCGGCCACTTCGCCGATGCAGTCGTCGACGAATTTCACCGGCCGCTTGATGATACGCGCGACTTCGGCGGCGACCGGCTTGAGCGAATTCTTGGCGTCGCGCCCCTTCGGGCGGCCGAAATGCGAGAGCAGGATCACCTTGCCGCCCTTGGCGGCGATCTCGGTGATGGCCGGCGCCATGCGCTCGATGCGGGTGGCGTCGGTGACCACGCCGTGGTCGACCGGCACGTTGAGGTCGACGCGCACCAGCACGCGTTTGCCTTTGACGTCGACGTGGTCGAGCGTTTTGAACGCACTCATGAGCCGCCCCCGGCGCGCTCGTTACAGCAGCTTGCCCATCGCCACGGCGGTGTCCGACATGCGGTTGGAGAAGCCCCACTCGTTGTCGTACCACGACATCACGCGCACCAGCGTGCCGTCCATCACCTTGGTCTGATCCATATGGAAGATCGAGGAACGCGGGTCGTGGTTGAAGTCGATCGAGACATTGGGCGCGTCGGTGTAGCCGAGGATGCCCTTGAGCTGCTGCTCGGCCGCGCGCTTGATAGCCGCGTTGATCTCGTCCTTGCTGGTCGCGCGTCTGGCGAGGAACTTGAAATCGACCACCGAGACGTTCGGCACCGGCACGCGGATGGCGACGCCATCGAGCTTACCGTTGAGCTCGGGCAGCACCAGGCCGACGGCCTTGGCAGCGCCGGTCGAGGTCGGGATCATCGACAGTGCTGCGGCACGGCCGCGGTAGAGATCCTTGTGCAGCGTGTCGAGCGTCGGCTGGTCGCCGGTATAGGCGTGGATCGTCGTCATGAAGCCCTTGTCGATGCCGACCGCATCGTTGAGCACCTTGGCCACCGGCGCCAAACAATTGGTGGTGCAGGAGGCGTTGGAGACGACCTTGTGATCCTTGGTGAGCTTGTCATGGTTGACGCCGTAGACCACGGTCAGGTCGGCGCCCTCGGCCGGCGCCGACACCAGCACACGCTTGGCGCCGGCGGTCAGGTGCATCGAAGCCTTGTCCTTGGCGGTGAAGATGCCGGTGCATTCCATCGCGATGTCGACGCCGATCTCCTTCCACGGCAGCGTGGTGGGGTCCTTGATGGCGGTGACCTTGATGGCGCCGTTGCCGACGCTGATGGTGTCGCCCTTGACGGTGACCGTGCCGGGGAAGCGGCCATGCACGCTGTCGAAGCGCAGCAGGTGCGCATTGGTCTCAACGGGCCCAAGATCGTTGATGCCGACGACCTCGATGTCGGTGCGGCCCGATTCGGCGATGGCGCGGAGCACGTTGCGGCCGATACGGCCGAACCCATTGATGGCGACGCGGACTGTCATATGAGTTACTCCCGGAAAGTTCCACGTGTCATGGCCGAAATGGGCCCTGGTACGTGTTGATACAAATCAACTTTTGCCGAGCTTGCGCAAGGCCTGAGCTACTACCGCGTCTGCGGTAATGCCGAATTTCTTGTAGAGTTCCTTGAACGGCGCGCTGGCGCCGAACGAATTCATGCCGACGAACAGGCCGTCGGAGCCGATGATGGCATCCCAGCCCTGGCGGATGGCGGCTTCGACGCCGATCTTGATGGGCGCATCGCCGATCACCGCGCGGCGCGCGCTGTCCTCCGCCTCCGCCAGCAGCTCGAAGCAAGGCACCGACACCACACGCGCCGCGACGCCCTTGGCCGCCAGCAGCTTCTTGGCCTCGACCGCGATCGCCACTTCCGAGCCGGTGGCGAAGATCGAGACGTCTGCTTTTCCTTGCGCCTTGCCTTCGGCCGCCGCGATTTCGTAGGCACCGGCGGCGCAACGGTTGCTCTCAAGGAAATTCTGGCTGAGCTGCGGCAGGTTCTGCCGCGTCAGCGCCAGCACGCTCGGGCGATGGCGCGACTCTAACGCCAATTGCCAGCATTCGAGCGTCTCCACCGCGTCGCACGGGCGGAACACCAGCAGATTGGGGATCGCGCGCAAGGCGGCCAGATGCTCGACCGGCTGATGCGTCGGCCCGTCCTCGCCCAACCCGATCGAGTCGTGCGTCATGATGTGGATGACGCGCTCGCCCATCAGCGCGGCGAGGCGAATGGCCGGCCGGCAGTAATCGGAGAACACCAGGAACGTGCCGCTGTACGGGATGATGCCGCCGTGCAACGCCATGCCGTTCATGGCGGAAGCCATGCCGTGCTCGCGCACGCCGTAATGGATGAAGCGGCCGGAGAAGTCGGCGGCGCTCATCGCCTTCATCGATTTGGTGCGCGTGTTGTTGGAGCCGGTGAGATCGGCCGAGCCGCCGATCATCTCCGGCAGCGCCGGGATCAGGCTCTCGAGCGCGAATTCGCAGGCGGTGCGGGTGGCGATCTCTTTCGGGGAAGCGGCGAGGCTGTCCTTCACCGCGCGCACGGCCGCGGCAAACGCCTGGGTCGGCAGATCGCCTGTCATACGGCGGGTGAATTCGGCGCGCTGTCCGGCATCGAGCGCGGCCAGCCGCTGGCTCCAGTCGGCATGCGCACCCTTGCAGCGCTCGCCGGCCTGGCGCCAGGCCGCAAGAATATCGGCGGGAATCTCGAACGGCGCATGCGACCAGCCGAGCTTCTCACGCGCGCCTTTGATCTCGTCGGCGCCGAGCGGCGAGCCGTGCGCGGAGGATTTGCCGGCCTTGCTCGGCGCGCCGAAGCCGATGGTGGTCTTGCAGGCGATCAGCACGGGTCTGTCGGACGCTTGCGCCTTCTCCAGTGCGGCGGCAATCGCCGCTGGGTCGTGGCCGTCGATGCGCGCGGCGGCCCAGCCGGCGGCCTCGAAGCGCTTCACCTGGTCGACGCTGTCGGTGAGCGACAGCGCGCCGTCGATGGATATGCCGTTGTCGTCGAACAGCACGATCAGTTTCGACAATTTCAGGTGGCCGGCAAGCGCGATGGCTTCATGGCTGATGCCTTCCATCAGGTCGCCGTCGGAGGCGAGCACGTAAGTCTTGTGATCGACGATGGAGCCGAACACCGCGGCGAGGTGGCGCTCGGCGATGGCCATGCCGACCGCATTGGCGAGGCCTTGCCCGAGCGGGCCGGTGGTGGTCTCCACGCCGGGCGTGTGCCCGAATTCCGGATGGCCCGGCGTCTTCGAGCCGAGCTGGCGGAAGCGCTTGATCTGATCGAGGGTCATGGCTTCGTAGCCGGTGAGATAGAGCAGCGCATAAATCAGCATCGAGCCGTGTCCGGCCGAGAGCACGAAGCGGTCGCGGTTGGCCCAGGTCGGAGCGGCGGGATCGAATTTCAGGAATTTCGTGAACAGCACCGTGGCGATATCGGCGGCGCCCATCGGCAGGCCGGGATGGCCGGATTTCGCCTGCTCGACCGCGTCCATCGCCAGCGCGCGGATGGCATTGGCCATGCTCTCAAGCTCGCCAGCTTGGGCAACGGCGGGAGCGGCGGCTGGTGGCGCGTGACGGTTCTCCGTCACGGCTGCCGGCGAGGCTTTTGCATTCATGGAAAAGGCCTTTTGCGTGGGGTGGATAGCATGTGAGGCCTCTGAGTCAATGTGACGCAGCCCTTGCCGGGCAGCCATGCACAGGGTCGCGAAAACATCGGGGCATATCGCTTAGCGAGCGTTGACGAAAGGATCGCGCGGCACGTAAGCTTCTCCGCCTAAACATTTGCCGCCGCAAGGGTTTTTCGGTAGCGGAACGGGGCATGTCGGAGCAAGGTGCAGTCGATATGGCGGTGAAACGTCTGGCGCTCGCGCTCGACGCGCTCGATGCCGCGGTTGAGCGGCGGCGCGCGGCCGACCGCCATGAAGAGGCGCTGGTCGGCCAGGTGCAGGCGCTCGGCCTCGACCGCGCCCGGCTGGCCGATACCCTTGACGGTGAGACCGCGCGCTCGCGCAAGCTGGAGGCGACCAATCGCGAGATCGCCCAACGGCTCGACACCGCCATTGCTAGCATCCAGTCGGTGCTGGACGGGAACGAATAAATCCATGGCAACCGTCAACGCCACCATTGCCGGCCGCCAGTTCCGCCTCGCCTGCGAGGACGGGCAGGAGGACCATCTGCAGGCGCTGGCCAAGGACATCGACCAGCGCATCGTCGACCTGCGGGCGAAATTCGGCGAGATCGGCGACACCCGTCTCACGGTGATGGCGGCGCTGACGGTGGCCGACGAGCTATCCGAGGCGCTGCGCAAGATCCGCCTGCTGGAGGAGGAGATCGCGGCGCTGCAGGATGCCCGCGTGGTCGCCTCCGACCGCGCCCGGGCGGCCTCGGATGCCGTGGTCGGCGCCTTCAATTCGGCGGCCGAGCGGCTGGAAGGCATCACCAAGAAGCTCAACCAGAGCCTCGGCAGCGGCGTGGCGATCGGGTGACCCCTTCGATGCAAGAGCAAATCGAGATCGAAGCGCGCGTGCGCGACAGTTTCGCGCGGCAGAGCATCATGACGACGCTGGGGGCCGAAGTGTCGGCGGTGCGGCCCGGCGAGGTGGAAATCGTGCTGCCGTTTTCGGACCGGATTCTTCAGCAGCACGGTTTCATTCATGCCGGCGCGGTCGCGACCATTGCCGACAGCGCCTGCGGCTATGCCGCGCTCACCGTCATGCCGCGCGATGCGGCGGTGCTGACCACCGAATTCAAGATCAACCTGCTGTCGCCGGCCAAGGGCGACTGCCTGCGCGCGGTCGGCCGCGTGATCCGGAGCGGCAAGACCTTGGTGGTCACGCTCGGCGAGGTGTTTGCCGAGACCGCCGGCGCGTCCAAGCAGGTTGCCATGATCACCGCGACCATGATGGTGGTAGTCACCGGTTCCGGCCTGCGGGATTGATGAACAAGACGTTGCTGGCGCCGGCCCTCCGGAATGACTACATTGTCCGGGCGGGGCTGCGAGGTGCGACAGAGACACATTCCCCGGGGCCTTACGATCCTAACGGGAGCTGTCCCTGGCCGGGCTCGTGGGCTCGGTCATATGGCGCCCACCTACTTATGTAGGTTCCCGGGATCACGCTCTGACGGCCATCGCGGCTCCGCACTCTTAATTGCCAATGTCCGACCTGACCGAAACGCAATCGGCAAAAGCCGCGCTCCGCACCGCCGCCCTGGCGCTGCGCGATGCGCTGCCGGCGGCGGTGCGTCAGGCGGCGGCGGAGGCAATCGCCGCCGCTGCGTTCCCGGTGGCGATCAAGCCCGGCATGATCGTGTCGGGCTTTTCGCCGATGAAAACCGAGATCAATCCGATCCCGCTCATGCGCAGGCTCGCCGAGGCCGGCGCGCAGCTCGCGCTGCCGGCCATCGATGGGCGCGGCAAATCGCTGATCATGCGGGCTTGGCATTTCGGCGCGCCGCTCAAATCCGGCCAATGGGGCATCCGCGAGCCGCTGCCGGAGGCGCCGCAAGTCGATCCCGACATCCTGATTGTGCCGCTCGCCTGCTTCGACCGCGCCGGTCACCGCATCGGCTACGGCGCCGGCTATTACGACATGACCATCAACGCATTGCGCGCCAAGAAGCCGGTCGTCGCCGTGGGCATCGCCTTCGCCGCACAGGAAATCCCCCAGGTGCCCGCGACGGCGCGCGACGCGCGGCTCGATCTCGTGCTAACGGAGCGCAAGGTCATCGATTTTAGGAGTTGACGGTGCAACCGGGGCAACTTCCCTATTGGGTTCAGATTTTACAGGCCCTCGGCCCAACATTTGTAACCTTGGTAGTTGGCGCCATCGCGGCACTTTTGACGTATTGGCAGTTTAAGACAGCGCGCGACAAACTTCGGCTCGATCTCTTTGAAAAGCGCTTTAAGGTCTACAGCGCCTATTTTCGTACGCATGCTGCTGTCCTTGGACATTGGCCAAATCGCAACGATGTCGTGGCGGAATTTGCGGCGTTGAAAGGCGAGGCGCGATTCCTATTCGATGCTCCTGCGTCGGACTTTATAGATGCGGCAGTATTGGAATTTGCGGGCCTGACCTCCCATCAAGATATGCAACGTGAAATGAGGCGGGATGGTCAACACGATGAACAGCTTGGGCGCACCATAATTTCTCTGTTGGAAAGAATTGAGGCGCGGGAAAGAATCGCCAACGAAACGTTCGAGAAATATCTTTCATTTTCAAAAATTAGAGGGAGATAGCTTAGTGCGCATTCTTTTCATCGGCGACATTGTCGGCCGCTCCGGGCGCGCCATCGTCAACGAGCGCCTGCCGGGTCTGGTCAAGGACTGGAAGCTCGACCTGGTCGTGATCAACGGCGAGAACGCCGCCGGCGGCTTCGGCATCACCGAGGCGATCTACAACGAGCTGATCGACGCCGGCGCCGACGCCATCACGCTCGGCAATCACGCCTGGGACCAGCGCGAGGCGCTGGTGTTCATCGAGCGCGCGCCGAGGCTGATCCGGCCGGTCAACTATCCCAAGGGCACGCCCGGGCGCGGCGCTGCCCTCGTCGAGGCCAAGAACGGCCAGCGCGCGCTGGTGATCAACGCCATGGGCCGCATCTTCATGGATGCGCTCGACGATCCGTTCGCGGCGGTCGAGCGCGAGCTCACCGCCTGTCCGCTCAAGTCGGGCGCCGATGCCGTCATCGTCGACATGCATTGCGAGGCGACCAGCGAGAAGCAGTCGATGGGCTGTTTCGTCGACGGCCGCGCCAGCCTCGTGGTCGGCACCCATACCCATTGCCCGACCGCCGATCACCGCATCATGCCCGGACGCACCGCCTTCGTGTCGGATGTCGGCATGACCGGCGACTTCAATTCGGTCATCGGTATGGGCAAGGACGAGCCGCTCAACCGCTTCCTGCGCAAGATTCCGACCGCCAAATTCGAGCCGGCCAGCGGCCCGGCCACGCTGTGCGGCCTGGCGGTGGAGACCGACGACGCCACGGGCCTTGCGGCCAAGATCGGCGCGGTGCGGCTCGGCGGCATTCTGGAAGAGGCGCGGCCGAAGTTCTGGGAATAACCTGTCATTCCGGGGCGCGGCCGTTAGGCCGCGAACCCGGAATCCAGAGCAGCACTTGCATGCGTGGCTCTGGATTCCGGGTCCACCGCTACGCGGTGTCCCGGAATGACAGCGGTGTTTATTTTCTCCGCCGCCCGGCCTATATAGCCGCGGGCAAGAGCCCTTCCTTTAACCCTTCGAGAGCGCAGTCGGTCATGGCCGGTCATTCCCAATTCAAGAACATCATGCACCGCAAGGGGAAGCAGGACAAAGTCCGCTCCAAGCTGTTCGGCAAGCTGGCGCGCGAAATCACGGTGGCGGCCAAACTGGGGCTGCCCGACCCGGCCTTCAATCCGCGGCTGCGCGCCGCGATCATCGCCGCCCGCGCCGAGAACATGCCGAAGGACAATATCGACCGCGCCATCAAGAAGTCGCAGGGCGGCGAGACCGAGAACTACGACGAGATCCGCTACGAGGGCTACGGGCCGGGCGGCGTGGCGGTGATCGTCGAGGCGCTCACCGACAACCACAACCGCACCGCCGGCGAAGTGCGCGCCACCTTCACCAAGAACGGCGGCAACCTGGCCACGACCGGCGCGGTGTCGTTCCTGTTCGATCGTGTCGGCGTGGTCGAATACGACGTCAAGGTGGCGAGCGCCGATGCCATGCTGGACGCCGCCATCGAGGCCGGCGCCGAGGACGTGAGTTCGAGCGAGGACGGCCATCAGGTTTTCACCACGCCGGAGACGCTGCGCGAGGTGGCCAAGACGCTGGAGGCCAAGTTCGGCGAGGCGCGCAAGGCCGCGCTGCTGTGGAAGCCGCAGAACACCGTCGCACTCGACGATGAGGCCGGCGAGAAGATGCTGAAATTGATCGAGCTGCTCGACGACAATGACGACGTGCAGAACGTCTACGCCAATTTCGAGGTGTCGGACGCGCTGGTCGCCAAGATGAGCGCGTAGGCACTAACCGCCGTATTCCAGAATATAAAGCCCGCCATTGTAGTCGGTGGCGTAGATCAGCCCGGTGGCATCGACGAACACGTCGGCCGACTGGATCGCGCGCGCACGGTTGGGCCGCGTGTCGGCGAGCTTGGCCGGCTGTGGCGGCACCAGGCAGCCTATTTCGCGCGGCGCGAAGGCATCGCTGATGTCGAACACGCGCACGCCGGCGTTCTGATAGGTCGCGAAGATCAGGTTCGAGCTCACGAAGCTGCCCGGACGATTCTCGTGGATATTGTGCGGACCGAAATGGCCGCCTTTGGCTTTGTAGTCGGCCTCCGCCGGCGTCGGGAAGGTCGCGATGCTCACCGGGTTGTCGCGCGCGCGGTTGTCGAACACCCAGATCACTTTCAGCCCGTCCTCCTGATGGTCGAGCACCGCCTCGTCGAGCACCACCAGCAGCTCGCGATCCGGCAGCGGCAGACAATTATGGGTGCCGCCGCCGAACGGCGGCGACCAGTTCTTGTGCGCGATCAGCTTCGGCCTGGCGCGGTCGGCGACGTCGAGCGCCACCATGCCGGCGTCGCGCCAGGCGGCATAGGCGGTGTCGCCGTGCACGATCGCATGGTGCAGGCCGTAGCGGCGCGCCGGGGCCCATGACGGCGTCTCGCCGGCGGACAGATTCATGCCGGGTATCCACCAGCGCCCGGCTTCGCGCGGGTTGGCCGGGTCGCTCATGTCCACGGTCATGAAGATGTAGTCGGTGAAGCCGTCGAGCAGCACCGAGACATAGGCCCAGCGCCCGCCGGTGTACCAGACGCGATGGATGCCGCCGCCCTCGACCGGCATGAAACCGATGCGGCGCGGCGCCTCCGGCTTCGCAATGTCATAGACCGCTAACCCCGCACTCCAGTCGCGCGCGCGTGTGGCCTGCGCGGTGCCGACGGTGTGGCCGAGCGCGCCTTTGTAATAGGCGCGTTCGTCGGCGAATTCGGCGGCCGCGAACATGTCCTTGGCGTTGATCACCAGCAGCAGATCGTCATGCGCCTGCAGATGGATATTCCAGGTGTTGGGTGCCGCTGCGATATAATTCACCGCGCGCGGACGTTTCGGGTCGCGCACGTCGATGACGGAAAAGCCTTTCGAGAACATGTGCCCGATGTAGGCGAAGCCACGGTGCACCATCACCTGCACGCCGTCGGGCCGGCCGCCCTGGTCGCTGTGGCCGACGATGCGCATGTTGCGCGCGTAATCGGGTTTGGGCAGGTCGGTCATTTGCAATTCGCTCATTTATAAGCGTCGAGGAAATGCGGCACCGCGATCCAGTCCAGCATGGCGCCGTCGCTTTGCAACAGGTCGTGCATGCGGCGGTCCTCTTCGGTCTTGAGATTGACGCCGAGATGGGTGCCAAGCTTGCGACCGTGCATGACGATATGATTGCCGATCGGCTGACGTTCGGCGTTGTAGGCCTTCAGCGCATCGTCGATGTCGTCGTGATCGCGCAGCGCCTTGGCCAGCGCCTGCGCGTCGGTGCCGGCCTTGGCCATGCCGAAGCCCATATGCGGGCGCGCGTTCGCCGCCGCATCGCCGACCATGGCGACGCGGCCGAACACGATTTGGGGCGCGGTGAAATCGTAGATCGGCGTGATGAAGGGCTGTTTTATTTTCAGCAAGGCGTCGAGCAGCGCCGGCGGCAGGATCTCGCGCGCATCCTTGTGCATGTCCGCGATCAGGTCCTTGCGGATCAACGGCGGCGGCACCGAATATTCGTGCTGCATGCCATTGTCGTCCACGCACATGTCGCGCATCTGCGCGGCGTCGGCGACGCGGTACCAGATGAAATTGAAGCGGCGATGGCCCGGCCGCAGGTCGTTGTCGAAACCGGAGATCGGGTAGGTGATCACCTGCTGGCGCTTCGGCAGGTAGAAGGTGAACAGCGGATAGATGCTGCGCAGAGTGTCCGGCGCGAGGTCGGTCTCGTTGGGCGCGCCGCGCCAGATGTAATAGCCGGCATAGACCGGCTGCACCTGCGGCGCCATCTGCCCGCGCACGCTCGAGCGGATGCCGTCGCCGCCGATCAGAATGTCGGCATGCTCGACGCGGCCGCCGGAGAACTGCACGCGCACGCCGCGCTCGTCCTGGTCGACGCGCTCGAAGTTCCAGCCGAGATGGTAATGCGCCTCGTCGACGGTCGCGCGCAGCAGCCGCTGCAGCCGGTCCCAGGAGGTGAGGATTTGCCGCAACGGACGTTCGTCGGTGATGCGGCCGTCGCGGTCGAGCGCGACCCGCTTGGGCACCTCGATGCCAAGCTCCTGGGTGCCGGCGCCGCTCGCTTCCAGCGCGTCGAGTAATTCCGGATGACCCGTAATGCCGGCGCCGCGTCCGACCAGTTCGACCGCCGAGCGCTCGTACACGTCGACGTCCCAGCCGATCTGGCGCAGGAAGGCGGCCGAAAACAGCCCGGACATCGAGCCGCCAATGATGACGGCCCGGCGGTTGGCACGGCGGGTAGCGGAAGGCGATCCCGGCATATCGACGCAATTCTAGTGCAACGCTGCCGGGATTTCCGAGTCCCCTCCGGTTGCAGCCGTCCGGCCTAGGCGGGGGCCGGTCACGGGGCTATCAACGGGGGCATGGGCCGGCATCCGATTCGCATCCTTGGCATCGATCCGGGCCTCCGCCGCACCGGCTGGGGCCTGATCGAGGCCGACGACAACCGGCTGATCCACGTCGCCTGCGGCTCGCTGGAAACCAGCGAGCGGACCGCGCTCGGGGCACGCCTGGTGGCGATCCATGACGGCTTGATCGCGGTCATCGAAAAATATTCGCCGCACGAGGCGGCGGTGGAGAACACTTTCGTCAACACCAACGCGGCAGCGACGCTCAAGCTCGGGCAGGCGCGCGGCATCGCCATGCTGGTGCCGGCGCGCGCCGGACTGACGGTCGCCGAATACGCGCCCAATCTGGTGAAGAAATCCATCGTCGGTTCCGGCCACGCCGAGAAGGCGCAGATCCGCGTGATGATCGGCGTGCTGCTGCCGCAAGCCGATCCGCAAAGCGAGGACGCCGCCGACGCGCTGGCGATCGCCATCTGCCACGCGCATCACCGGACGAGCCTGATGTTGAGGGTGGCGGCGCGATGATCGGCAAGCTGAAGGGCATCGTCGACAGCTACGGCGTGGATTTCATCATCCTCGACGTCAGCGGCGTCGGCTATCAGGTGCACTGTTCGGCGCGCACGCTTGCTGCGTTGCCGGCGGCGGGCGAGGCCGCCACGCTGTCGATCGAGACCTATGTGCGCGAGGACCAGATCAAGCTGTTCGGCTTCGCCAGCGACAGCGAGCGCGAATGGTTCCGCCTGCTGCAGACGGTGCAGGGCGTCGGCGCCAAGGTCGCGCTCTCGGTGCTGGGCACGCTGACAGTGTCGGAGCTCGCCACCGCCGTCGCCATGCGCGACAAGGCGACGGTGTCGCGCGCGCCCGGCGTCGGCGCCAAGGTGGCCGAGCGCATCGTCACCGAGCTTAAAGATAAAGTGCCGGCCTTCGCCGATATCGATCCGGCCGCCGTGCATCTGGCCGGCGCGCTCGACGAGAAACGCGCGCCGCGGCCGGTGACGGATGCGGTGTCGGCGCTGGTCAATCTCGGCTACGGCCAGCCGCAGGCCGCCGCTGCCATCGCCGCCGCGTCACGCAACGTGGGCGAGGGCGCCGACACCGCCACGCTGATCCGGCAGGGATTGAAGGAGCTGGCGCGATGAGTACCACGCCGCGCCGCCTGGTCATGGCCGAACGCCGCGACGACGACGTCGACGCCAGTCTGCGCCCGCAGCGGCTGTCCGAATTCATCGGCCAGGAAAAAGCGCGCGCCAACCTTTCGGTGTTCATCGAGGCGGCGCGGTCGCGCCAGGAAGCACTCGACCATGTGCTGTTCGTAGGCCCGCCCGGCTTGGGCAAGACCACGCTGGCGCAGATCGTGGCGCGCGAACTGGGCGTGAGTTTCCGCGCCACCTCCGGCCCGGTGATCGCCAAGGCCGGCGATCTCGCCGCGCTGCTGACCAATCTCGAGCCGCGCGATGTGCTGTTCATCGACGAGATCCACCGGCTCAATCCGGCGGTGGAAGAAATCCTCTATCCGGCCATGGAGGACTTCCAGCTCGATCTCATCATCGGCGAGGGGCCGGCGGCGCGCTCGGTGAAGATCGATCTGTCGCCGTTCACATTAGTTGGTGCCACCACGCGCGCCGGCCTGCTGACCAATCCGCTGCGCGACCGCTTCGGCATTCCGGTGCGGTTGAATTTCTATTCGGTCGAAGAATTAGAGCTGATCGTCAACCGCGGCGCGCGCGTGCTCGGCATCGGCATCACGCCCGACGGCGCCAACGAGATCGCGCGCCGCGCGCGCGGCACGCCGCGCATCGCCGGCCGCCTGCTGCGCCGCGTGCGCGACTTCGCTTATGTCGACGGCGCCAAGGCTATCGACCGCCGCATCGCCGACAACGCGCTGCGCGAACTGGAGGTCGATGCCGCCGGGCTCGACGCCATGGACCGGCGTTACCTCATGACCATCGCGGAGAGCTACGGCGGCGGCCCGGTCGGCGTCGACACCATGGCCGCCGCGTTGAGCGAGCCGCGCGACGCCATCGAAGACATCATCGAACCGTTCCTGATCCAGAAGGGCCTGCTGCAACGCACGCCGCGCGGGCGGTTGCTCACCTCCGCCGCCTTCAAGCATCTAGGCCTTGCGGCGCCGGCGCGCGACCCGAGCCAGTTCGGGTTGTTTGGGCAGGAGGAAGAGGAAGACTGATGCCGTCCGACCTGCTGGAGCGTATGAAGCGCAATCCGGTAGGAGATTGGAATATTCGCGATGTCGAAGCCATCTGCCGTGAATATGGACTGCTGTTCCGGTCCGGCAAGGGAACATCCCATTGTCATGCAAAGCATCCGTCAGCGCGGGAAATCTTAACGATCCCGGCGCGGCGGCCGATCAAACCGGTCTACATTCGTAAGCTCGTGCGCTATATTGAGGCCTACGGAGACGTGTCATGAAACTCGAATATGCGGTGCGTATCGAGCGTTTGGCGGAGAGCGACGGCGGCGGTTATCTCGCCACCGTGCCCGACCTGCCGGGCTGCGTGTCCGATGGCGAAACGCCGGAAGAAGCGCTGAAGAACGTGCAGGAGGCGATCGCCTCTTGGATCGAAGCCGCGAAGGAATGGAAGCAGGACGTTCCCAAACCGTCGGCTCCGCTCGCACGAGCCGGCTAACTGCGCACATGAATTCCCTCGACGGCTCCATCGCCAACGGCCGCCACACGCAGCCGGTGCGCGTCTATTACGAGGACACCGATTTCTCCGGCGTGGTCTATCACGCCAGCTACCTGCGCTTCATGGAGCGCGGCCGCACCAATTATCTGCGGCTGATCGGCGCCGACCATCGCGCGCTGTTCGAGCAGGCGGCGGCGGAGGCGCCGGGCTTCGCCTTCGTGGTGCGCCACATGGACATCGCGTTTCGTAAGCCGGCGCATATGGACGACGTGCTCGACATCGTCACCGTGCCCGAGGAGGTGAAGGGTGCCTCCGTCACGCTGCACCAGCAGGTGATGCGCGGCGAGGAACTGATCGTCGAGGCGCATGTGCAGGTCGCCTTCGTATCCGGCGGCCGTGCGCGGCCGATCCCCAAGCCGTTGCGTATCGCCATGAAGGCGGATCAGGACGCCGGCCAGCCGTGAGCTTTGCTTACGCGCGGGCGTAATGTAAAAGCCATTCACATGAAATGGGGCAAGGGTGGCGGTCACGGGCCGCGCGGCTATCACCACGGCAATCTGCGCGAGACCCTGGTGCGCGCCGCGCTCGAATTGATCGCCGAGAAAGGTCCGGGCGGCTTTACCTTCGCCGACGCCGCGCGCTGGGCGGGCGTCTCCCCGGCCGCGCCTTATCGGCATTTCCGCGACCGCGACGAACTGCTCGCCGACGTGGCGCGGCGCGGCTTCGAGCAATTCGCCGGCGCGCTTGCCAAGGCTTGGGACGAGGGCCGGCCCGATGTGCTGAGCGGCTTCGACCGGCTCGGCAAGGCCTATCTCGATTTCGTCAAGCGCGAGCCGTCCTATTACTCGGCGATGTTCGAAGCCGGCGTCGCGCTCGATACCGATCCGCAATTGCGCGAGGCGAGCGAGCGCGCCTACGCAGTGCTGCGTGCTGCTGCGGAGCGGCTGGTGGCAATGATGCCGGCGCAGGGGCGCCCGCCCGCCTCGATGGTGGCGCTGCACATCTGGTCGATGACACACGGCATCGCCTCGCTGTTCGGCCGCGGCGACGCGGCGCGCCGTGCGCTGCCGATGCCGCCGGAGGAATTGCTGGAGGCGGCGGTGCTGATCTATCTGCGCGGACTCGGGCTGCCGAACGAGGCCTCTGGCTCGTCCCGCTGAAGCCACCGCTTGTCCCCGTCCGATCCAGTCCTACTTGACAAGGCGCCCAACCGGATTTAGCTATGTAAATGTTATTTACATTCACGCGAGGTCGACAATGCCAATCACCGCAAAGCTCGACGAATACGGCAAACCCGCCTGGATCGCTCTGATTGTCCTGGGGTTCATGGCCTGGTGGCCGCTTGGCCTTTGCCTCCTCGCCTTCACCATCGGGAGTGGAAGAATGATGGGGTGCTGCGGATCTCACGGCGGCCACAGCCGCTTTCAAGACAAGATGGAGCGCAAAATGGACTGGATGCGCACGAAAATGAGCGGCGGGCCGTGGACCAACGCGCCGTCGAGCGGCAACCACGCGTTCGATGAATATCGTGCGGAAACCCTGCGCCGTCTGGAAGACGAGCAGCGCGAGTTCCGCGATTTCCTCGAGCGGCTGCGCTTCGCCAAGGACAAGACCGAGTTCGATGCCTTCATGGCCGAGCGCCGCAGCCGGCCGGAGCCGCAATCGCCGCCGCCGCAGGCCTGAACTTCGCTGCGTCAGGCTCCGCGCTTGGCCGTCCGCCTTCCCCGAGGCGGGCGGCCTTTGCGTTTGCCACCGGTAGCCGCTAACCAATCCTTAACCATACTCAGCGCTGGTTAGTGCCCTAACGACCGGCCTTGCGCCCTCATTTGGCCAAGTTTCGCGGGAATTTCGTCAAGTCTGCCGGTGGCGGACAAAGGTTTTCGCGGGACAATCGGATTGCGGTTGAGCGTGGGTACCGGGTCCCCGGGCGCGCCCATTGGCTTGGTCAATTGTGCGCCGCGCCGGTTTGAATCGCTTGAGCCGGACAGCGAAAAGGACGTGCCCATGAATCCTGCCGACGTGGCACAGTCGGTGCTCCCGCTGACCTCGTCCGACCTCTCGCTGTTCACGCTGTTCTGGCACGCCCATTGGATCGTCAAGACGGTCATGATCGGCCTGCTGGTGTGTTCGGTCTGGGTCTGGGCGATCGCCATCGACAAGACCGTGCTGTTTACCCGCACCCGCCGCGGCATGGACCGCTTCGAGCAGGCATTCTGGTCCGGCCAGTCGCTGGACGAGCTCTACCGCACGCTGTCCACGAAGCCGAACCATTCGATGGCGGCGCTGTTCGTGGCGGCGATGCGCGAATGGAAGCGCAGCTTCGAGGGCCAGCAGCGCTCCTTCGCCGGCCTGCAGATGCGCATCGAGAAGGTCATGGAAGTGACCATCGCGCGCGAGGTCGAGCGGCTGGAACGCCGGCTTTTGGTCTTGGCCACGGTCGGCTCGGCCGGCCCATTTGTCGGCCTGTTCGGCACGGTCTGGGGCATCATGACCAGCTTCCAGTCGATCGCCGCCTCCAAGAACACCTCGCTGGCGGTGGTGGCGCCCGGCATCGCGGAAGCGCTGTTTGCGACCGCAATCGGCCTTGTCGCCGCCATACCGGCGACCATTTTCTATAACAAGTTCGCCGGCGAGGTGAACAAGCAGGCCCAGCGGATGGAGGGGTTCGCCGACGAATTTGCCGCCATTCTGTCGCGGCAGATCGACGAGCGCGGGTAAGGGGTACGCTCAAATGGCAGCCAATGCCGGCACGCCGATCATCGGGCGCAGAAAGCATCGTCGCCGCAAGGTGATGAGCGAGATCAACGTCACCCCGATGGTGGACGTGATGCTGGTGCTGCTGATTATTTTCATGGTGTCGGCGCCGCTGTTGACCGTGGGCGTGCCGATCGACCTGCCGCAGAGCCAGGCCAAGAGCCTCGACCAGGACAAGGAACCGCTGACCCTGTCGGTCAACGACAAGGGCCAGGTATTCTTGCAGAATGCCGAGATTGCCGTCGAAGATATGATCCCCAAGCTGCAGGCGGTAGCGCAGGCGCGCGGGGGCAACGAGGCGCGCGTCTATGTGCGCGGCGATAGACGAGTGGATTACGGGACCATGATGAGGGTGATGGGGCGGCTGTCGTCGGCCGGCTTCCATCGCGTCGCATTGGTCACCGAATTCGAGCAGGGCTCGAAAGCAAAGTGATGAGGAAGGCGGCAGCGATATCGACCGGCCTGCACGTGGCGGTGCTGCTGTTCGCGGTGCTGTCGTTCAGCAGCAAGACCTTCGAGGTCACGCCGGCGGAATCGCTGCCGGTCGATCTCATCAACGACAAGGACTTCTCCGAATTGACCAAGGGCGCCAAGGATGCGCCCAAAGTCGAGCAGCCCAAGCCGCTGATTGAGAAGCTGGACCCCCCGAAGCCGGCCGAAGAGATCGCGCCCAAGCTCACCGAGAAGAAAGAGCTCAAGGTCGAAAAGGAAAAGACGGCGGAGCCCAAGCCAGATCCGATCGCCGACAAGCTCAAGAAGCAGGACGAGCCTAAACAGGAAGCCAAGGCCGAGCCGCAGCCGATGCCGCCCAAGAAGCCGCCGCAAAAGCAGCAGCCGAAATTCGACGCCGACAAGATCGCCGCCTTGCTCGACAAGCGCGATCCGCAGCGCAACGCTGCCACCGGCGCGGAGCTCAATTCAACGCCTTCGCTCGGCACCGCCACCGGCAACGCCGCCCAACTGTCGGCCTCCGAGCTCGATGCGCTGAGGCGACGGCTGATGGCGCTGTGGAATCCGCCGGTTGGCCTGCAGGACGCCGAGCGATATCAGGTCATCATCCGGATCAAGTTCAAGCGCGACGGCACGCTGGCCGTCGGCCCGCAGGTGATAACCAGCGGCAGCGGCGTGCGCTACGAGGCGATGCGCGACAGCGCGGTGCGCGCGGTCTTCGTCGGGCAGCCCTACACCATGCTGCGCCCGGAGCACTACGAGATCTGGAAGGAAATCGACTTCACCTTCGACACCTCACAAATGTTCCACGATATTCCAACAAGATGATTAAGCGAATGACCGATAGTTATGCATCGTTGAATCGCCGCCGCCTGCTGGTCGGCGCCGGCGCCGGCGCGCTCGCCGCGCTTTCGCCGCGCATGGCCGCTGCCGCGCTGCGCGTCGACATCACGCAAGGCAATCCGCAGCCGATGCCGATCGCGCTGCCCGACTTCCTGGCCGGCACGCCGGGCGAGGGCGAGATTCCGCGCAACGTCACCACCGTCATCAGCAACAACCTGCAGCGCAGCGGCCTGTTCGCGCCGATCAATCCGCAGGCCTTCACCGAAAAGATCACCAATTCCGACGCGGTGCCGCGCTTTCCCGACTGGCGCGTGATCAGCGCGCAGGCGCTGGTCACCGGCCGCATCACCAGGCAGCCCGACGGACGGCTGAAAGCGGAATTCCGGCTGTGGGACGTGTTCGCCGGCCAGCAGCTCGACGGCAAGCAGTACTTCACCACGCCCGACAACTGGCGGCGCATCGCGCACATCATTTCCGATGCGATCTACCAGACGCTCACCGGCGAGAAGGGCTATTTCGACAGCCGCATCGTGTTCATCGACGAGACCGGCCCGAAGGATCGGCGGGTCAAGCGGCTTGCCATCATGGATCAGGACGGCGCCGGCGTGCGCTATCTCACGCGCGGCGACGACCTGGTGCTGACTCCGCGCTTCAATCCGTCGACGCAGGAAATCACCTACATGTCCTACGGGCAGGGCGAACCGCGCGTCTACCTGCTCAACATCGAGACCGGCCAGCGCGAGATCGTCGGCAATTTCCCCGGCATGACCTTCGCGCCACGGTTTTCGCCCGACGGCCAGCGCGTGATCCTGAGCCTGCAGCAGGGCAGTAATGCCAACCTGTTCGTGATGGATCTGCGCTCGAAGCAGACCACGCGGCTCACCGACACGCCGGCGATCGACACCGCGCCGTGCTATTCGCCGGACGGCAGGAGCATCTGCTTCGAGAGCGATCGCGGCGGCAGCCAGCAGATCTACGTCATGGCGGCGGGCGGCGGCGCGGCGCAGCGCATCAGTTTCGGCGAAGGTCATCACTCGACGCCGGTGTGGTCGCCGCGCGGCGACTACATCGCCTTCACCGGCCAGGCGCGCGGCAGCTTCTCCATCGGCATCCTCAAGCCGGACGGCTCGGGCGAGCGTATCCTCACCCAGGGCTTCCACAATGAGGGGCCAACCTTCGCGCCGAACGGGCGGGTGCTGATGTTCTTCCGCGATCAGGGCGCCGGGCCCTCGCTTTATACGATCGACATCACCGGCCGTAACGAGCTCAAGGTGCCGACCCCGAGCCTGGCCTCGGACCCGGCCTGGTCGCCGCTGTTGTCATAATTGTCGAACTAAACCAATGAGAGATATTTATATGTTTACAACCTAGTAGAGAAATGCTAGTTTTGTCGCGTAACGTGTTGGGTTTCCGATATTGGGAAAAGGGTGTTCACATGGCAGACGAAAAGGAACGTGAATCAGTCCGACGGGTGGTTGATGCCGTCTTCTCCAGTGGGCTTGTCGATCGCAAGGCGACGATGGAGGATGTTGTCAAGAAATTCGGCAGCGACATCGATCAGGTCGCCGGCTACGTCGCTGC
Organism: Hyphomicrobiales bacterium; assembly: GCA_016185205.1. GTDB lineage: Bacteria > Pseudomonadota > Alphaproteobacteria > Rhizobiales > Xanthobacteraceae > Pseudolabrys. The sequence continues at coordinate 31,856 of JACPOA010000016.1, forward strand.
ATGGGATCGTTATGTACTCGTCGTGGCCAAGAGTGCGGCGAACGAGGTTCTGATCCGCCAAAGCTGATGCGAGTCAAAGGTCGGACAAGTCCGGCAACATATCTTGCCGCGACTCACGCCTGGTTGGCGGACGGGATAGAAACCTCGCTAATACCGGCTTTGCGTGAAAATGACCGATCGCTAAGGTACTTGAAGGCGATTTGTGAGATCGCCTTTTTTATTGCCTCAAAACCAGAAAGATACCCTGCCGCATTGCTCGCAGCTGTCGACAAATGTCTCGCCCTTGTTTGGGCGAAGGGGCAACTGCTAGCGATGGCGCGCCACAATGTTCAGCACGCAAATCTCTTCCTGCCGCTTTTATTCGCGTGCGGGAGCCGGCTTCACCTCGACCAGCGTTTTCATGATGACATCCGATTGGTTGCACGGGTAAGTCTTGTACATACAAAAGAACGCATTCCGTTCCGGTCGGTTGACCTCTTTCATAGTTGCTGGAAGCTGACGAATTCCGGCGCGGCGCACACGCATATGATCGCGGCGGCCAAGAACGGCTGCCTTCGCGCGGGCGCGAATGTGGCATCAATCTCATCCGACGACGCCTACGGAATTACCCATACGGTCTTTTATTGTACAGATTTTGGTGCACGCAAATGGCCACACGGGCTTGCGGCGGCCGATGATGTCGAGCGGATCCTAGTCTTTCTCGCGCAGCAACCGGAGAATCGGGAAAATTTCGATTTGCGCGGAGAATTTCTTCTTGCTCGGCGATACATCGAATCGAAAGCTGGAAACGCGTCCGGCGAAATCGCCGCAGTCGAGCGCGCTCGCCGCGCTGATGGAACTTGGGCCGGGCCAGTGGATCTCCAGCAAGTGCTGCAAAATGAAAATATTTCCCGCGCGCATTGGTCGTTTTTCAGCGATTATCATACGAGCCTAGTTTGTGCAGAGGCGCTGGCCGCGCATCGACCCCACGCCGCAACGGTCGGCCGCTCGCCACATCGTACGCAGCGCCTCGGTAGCCGTGCCGCATGTACACGCGCACATTTGCCTCGTGTGGTTGCGAGCGGCCCCACGGCCGATGTCGCCTGCGCCTATCGAAGGCTCGGTTCCGGCATGAAAGCAGTGAAGCTTTCAGCGGCCGCACTCCTTGCCCCGGAGACCGTCGTACAAGCTGTCGAATGGCATCTCATTCGGCGTGCCCTGCTCGGCCCGGCCACCCAGACCGCGAGTGATCTAAGCGATTTTACGAAGATCGACCATGGCCGCGCATGGCGCGACCACAGGCTCGCCCGGGTCGTTCTCGCGGCCGGTGCCGCTGTCAGTGGAATACGTAGTTTGCGACCTCACCGACGCGAAATGACATTTCTCCTTCAGCGCTTGAATGATCGCAAGCCGTGGGAGATTTCAATCGATGAAGCATGCATCCTCGCTATGTCCGGCGCGGTCCTGAATGGCGATGAACTGACGAATGCGGCTTCAGTGCTCGATTCCGTCACAGATTGGTTCATCGGAAGGGGGGACATCGCGTCCGCTATCACTGTGGCCAGCTTGTCCGCACTTTTCGTCAACGATGCAATGGTTGTACGTATGGACGAACTAGTGTCGTCGTATGATGCGAAGAGCATGTCGTTCGGTTTTGTTGTCGCCGACGACGAGCGTTCGCTTCTGATGGCGGAACGCTTGGACTTGGTGCGTCTCCAGTTTCGCTGCGTGCGCCGCTTAACGCACCTTCGCCGTCGGCCTATTGTCTCGCATTTTGCCGCGTAGCGTTCATAGCGAACGGGAAATCCCCGCCGGTGGAATTTCCGCCTGCGGTTTTTTTGCGTTCGGAAGCGTCCGCCCAAGCGCGCCGTGTTTACGCCCCATTTACCATACCTAGATGTTTCAAGTATCGCGTTGTTTTTTTGGGTTTGAACAAGGTTCCATCAAGGTTGATGGAAGGTTCGCTTAACGAACGTCCTGTTAAACGAGCAGGGCATGATCTCGCAAAGTGGTTGCGGAGGTCATGCGCCAGACAAAGCTCCGCTCAGTGCGCGAGTATGGAGGCACTGGAATGATCGAGATCAGACAAATCATCCGCGGCGCGCGGCTGGCAGCCGTGCTCGTCGCGGCGCTGGCGATATCGGCCTGCGCCAACAAGCCGGAAGAAAACGCGCAAGCCAGCGCGGCCGGCATGGCGAGCCCCGGCAGCCAGCAGGACTTCGTGGTCAATGTCGGCGATCGCGTGTTCTTCGAAACCGACTCCTCCGAGCTGACGCCGCAGTCGCGCGCCACGCTCGACAAGCAGGCGCAGTGGCTGACCAATTACAACCAGTACGCCTTCACCGTCGAAGGCCATGCCGACGAGCGCGGCACGCGCGAATACAACATCGCGCTCGGCGCCCGCCGGGCGCAGACCGTGCGCGACTATCTGACCTCGCGCGGCATCCAGGCCAACCGCATGCGCACCATCTCCTACGGCAAGGAGCGCCCGGTGGCGGTGTGCAACGACATTTCCTGCTGGTCGCAGAACCGCCGCGCGGTCACGGTGCTCAACGCGAGTTCGTGAGTTATCTATCGGTCATTCCGGGGCGCCGCGCAGCGGCGAACCCGGAATCCAGAAATCTACTCCGAGACTGCATCTGGATTCCGGGTTCGCGCCTTTGGCGCGTCCCGGAATGACGAATATGGCACTCCAGTCACAATTTCGACGCAGGGCGTCTTATGCTACCCCTCGTGGGAAATTTGCCGTCTAGACATTGCGCAGGGCCATGACCCGTTCACGACATCGTATCCGCATCGCGGCGCTGGCCGCGCTTCCCGTGCTGCTGTGGGCCAGCGCGGCGCCGGCACAGGACCGCTCGTCCGGCGGCTTCCTCGACAATCTGTTCAATCGCGGCGAGCCAAGCCAGCCGCAAGGTCAATCGCAAGTCGATGTGCGACGCGGCGGCCAGACCGCGCAGGCCGATCCCGCCGAGCTGACCGTGCGGCTCGACCGTATGGAAAGCGCGCTTCGCCAGCTCACCGGCACCATCGAGCAATTGCAGTACCGCAACCAGCAGCTCGAGATGCAGCTCAAGCGCATGCAGGACGACACCGACTACCGGCTGCAGCAACTGGGTTCGAAGGGCGGCGCCGCCCCGGCCGCGCCGGTCAATGCGCCGCCGGCAGCGCAGCCCGGCCGCCGCGGCGACGTGTTCGATCCCGCGCAGCGGCCGAATGCGCCCGGCGCGCCGCGTGCGCTCGGCAATGAAGCGGTAATCGCGGCGCCGGCACCAATCCCGGGGAATGAACAGCCGATCGGCGCGCCCGGCGGCCGCGCTGCCGGCGCTCCGCTCGATCTCAACGCGCTCTCCGGCAATCCGTCGCCGCCGCCACCGGTCGTGCGGGGCGATGTCGCGCCGGTGCAAGCCTCACAACCTGTCTCGCAGCCGGTACCGCAATTGCCGCCGGTGATGGCGCCGCGCAATGCCGCCACGCCCGCCCCGCAACTGGCGACGCTGCCGCCATCGGCCTCGCCGCAGGACGAATACGATCTGGCCTACGGCTATGTGCTGCGCAAGGATTATGCGCTGGCCGAGCAGACGTTCCGCGATTTCCTGCGCAAATATCCGAACGAGCGGCTGGTGCCGGACGCGCATTATTGGCTGGGCGAAAGCCTGTTCCAGCGCCAGCGCTATCGCGACGCGGCGGAATCGTTCCTGGCGGTGTCGACCAAGTTCGAGAAATCCGGCAAAGCGCCCGATTCCCTGCTGCGCCTCGGCCAGTCGCTGGCCGCGCTCAATCAGAAGGAAGCGGCCTGCGCCACGCTGGCCGAAGTCGGGCGCAAATTTCCGCGCGCCTCGGCGAGCGTGAAGCGCGGCGTCGAACAGGAACAGAAGCGTGTCCACTGCTGAGGGGGCATGATCCCGAAAAGTGGGAACCGGTTTTCGGATAAGATCATGCCCAATAACAAAGAATCTTTTATTTCGGCAGCCGAAGCCAAATCATTATTTTCCGATCTGCAATCTTTTCCGGCATTGCTGCTGGCCGTCTCCGGCGGGCCGGATTCGACCGCGCTGCTCTGGCTGGCGGCGCGCTGGCGCGATGCGTTGAAGTCGCCGCCGAAGCTGATCGCCATCACCGTCGATCACGGCTTGCGCAAGGAATCGAGAGCCGAAGCCGCTGGCGTCGCGCGGCTGGCGCGCAAGCTCAAGGTCGCGCATCGCACCTTGCGCTGGCGCGGCAAGAAGCCTGCGAGCGGGCTGCAACAGGCGGCGCGGGCGGCGCGCTATCGCCTGCTCAGCGATGCCGCGCGTGAAGCCGGCGCTTCGCACATCCTCACCGCCCATACGCTCGACGACCAAGCCGAGACCGTGCTGATCCGCATGAGCCGCGGCAGCGGCGTCACCGGGCTTGGGGCGATGGCGCGGATGTCATCGGTGCCCGGGAATGAGGAGAGCAAGCTCGTCCGCCCGCTGCTCGACATCCCGAAATCGCGGTTGATCGACACCTTGCGGGCGGCGAAGGTTCCGTTTGCCGACGACCCGTCCAACCGCGATCCGCGCTTCACCCGCGCGCGGCTGCGCGGGTTGCTGCCGCAGCTGGCACAGGAAGGCCTCGACGCGCGCAGGCTGGCGCTGTTGGCGCGGCGGCTCAAGCGCGCCGACGCCGCGATCGAAGTCGTCGTTGACCAGGCGATGGACTTCCTGGCGGTGGACGCACCTGCGCCCCACGCGATGGCGTTCGAGGCAGGGGGCTTTTTCATACTGCCCGCCGAGATTACGTTGCGGATGCTCGGCCGCGCGGTCACCCAGGTCGGCGACGAAGGTCCGGTCGAACTGGCCAAGCTGGAGGCGCTGAAAGCTGCCCTCGATGCGGCCCTAAAGGCAGGCAAAGGCCGGTTTCGGCGCAGCCTCGCCGGGGCCCTGGTGACGCTGGCCATGCCCCAAATCACCGTGGAAAGGGCGCCGCCGCGCCGCGGCAAGTCTTTAGGGGCTAAGTCCTTAACCACAGGCCGACGCGGGCGAGCCAAACGAGTGAAATCGCGCTAGAATATTGAGAATCGACACCTTTCCAGGTGCCCTTACGGTGCCTACATTGTGAGCGGGACAGACGTGAAGTCGCCACGAATTTCGGCCATAACACAGCAAGGCCGCAACGCCGCACGCGGCGAGTAAGGACGTATGATGAACGCCAATCTGCGCAATTTCGCTCTCTGGGTGATTATCGTCCTTCTGCTGCTGGCGTTGTTCACGCTGTTCCAGAACCCCGGCCAGCGCACCACCTCGCAGGACATCTCGTTCTCGCAATTGCTGAGCGAGGTCGATCAGGGCCGCGTGCGCGACGTGGTGATCCAGGGTCCGGAAATCCACGGCACCTTCGCCAACGGCACCAGCTTCGCGACCTACGCCCCGAACGATCCCGGCCTGGTGCAGAAGCTTTACGCCAAGGGCGTCTCGATCACCGCGCGGCCGCTGTCGGACAACGTGCCGTGGTTCGTCTCGCTGCTGGTATCGTGGCTGCCCTTTATCGCTTTGATCGGCGTGTGGATCTTCCTGTCGCGCCAGATGCAAGGCGGCGCCGGCAAGGCCATGGGCTTCGGCAAGTCGCGCGCCAAACTGCTGGCCGAGTCGCATGGCCGCGTCACGTTTGACGACGTCGCCGGCGTCGACGAAGCCAAGTCGGATTTGCAGGAGATCGTCGAATTCCTGCGCGACCCCGGAAAATTCCAGCGCCTGGGCGGACGCATTCCAAGAGGTGTCTTGCTTGTGGGGCCGCCGGGCACCGGCAAGACGCTGATCGCGCGCGCGGTCGCTGGCGAGGCGAACGTTCCGTTCTTCACCATCTCGGGCTCCGACTTCGTCGAGATGTTCGTCGGCGTCGGCGCTTCGCGCGTGCGCGACATGTTCGAGCAGGCCAAGAAAAATGCGCCCTGCATCATCTTCATCGACGAAATCGACGCGGTCGGCCGTCATCGCGGCGCCGGGCTGGGCGGCGGCAATGACGAGCGCGAGCAGACGCTCAACCAGTTGCTGGTCGAGATGGACGGCTTCGAGGCCAACGAAGGCATCATCCTGATCGCCGCCACCAACCGGCCCGACGTGCTCGATCCGGCGCTGCTGCGCCCCGGCCGTTTCGACCGCCAGGTGGTGGTGCCGAACCCGGACGTGGTCGGCCGCGAAAACATTCTCAAAGTTCACGTCAAGAAGGTGCCTCTTGCGCCCGACGTGAACCTGAAGACCACCGCGCGCGGCACGCCCGGCTTCTCCGGCGCCGACTTGGCCAATCTGGTCAACGAGGCGGCCTTGATGGCGGCGCGCCGCAACAAGCGTATGGTCACCCAGTCCGAATTCGAGGACGCCAAGGACAAGGTGATGATGGGCGCCGAGCGCAGGTCGCTGGTGATGACCGACGAGGAGAAGATGCTGACCGCCTATCACGAAGGCGGCCACGCCATCGTCGCGCTCAACGTCAAAGCCACCGATCCGGTGCACAAGGCCACCATCATCCCGCGCGGCCGCGCGCTCGGCATGGTCATGCAACTGCCGGAGCGCGACAAGCTGTCGATGAGCCGCGAGCAGATGACCTCGCGCCTCGCCATCATGATGGGCGGGCGCGTCGCCGAGGAAATGGTGTTCGGCCGCGAGAAGGTGACGAGCGGAGCGGCCTCCGACATCGAGCAGGCCACCAAGCTCGCCCGCCTGATGGTCACGCGCTGGGGCCTGTCCGACAAGCTCGGCACCGTGGCCTATGGCGAGAACCAGGACGAGGTGTTTCTCGGCTACCAGGTATCGCGCCAGCAGAACATCTCGGAAGCGACCGCGCAGACGATCGACGCCGAGGTCCGCAAGCTGGTCGAAGCCGGCAATGCCGAGGCCACGCAGATCCTCACCGACAAACGCGCCGACCTCGAAATTCTGGCCAAGGGCCTGCTCGAGTTCGAGATGCTGACCGGCGACGAGATCAAGGACCTGATCCAGGGCAAGCGGCCGGTGCGCGAGTCGGTGATCGAGCCGACCACGCCGCGCTCGTCCGCCGTGCCGCCGGCCGGCAAGCAACGCCCGCGGCCCGATGCGCCGACCGGCGAAGTGGCGCCGCAGCCGCAGGGGTAGGCTTTTCGGAATTTGAGCAGAACGCCCGCCGTCATGGCGGGCGTTTTCTTTTGCCGGCATGCCGGGTGGCCGTACAGGTTGCACCGATGCCGCGCGCTCGATGATACTCGGCGTGCCATGGCATTGCCGTTCCGCGAAAAGCTTCTGATGCTGATGCCGCCGTCGCGGTACTACCGGCGGCGGATCGAGCAGGAAACACGTTCGGGCGAGCCCGAGCTTGCTATCCTCGCCGACCTCATGCAGCGCGGCGGCACGGCGGTCGATGTCGGCGCCAACCAGGGCTTCTTCGCCTTCGCGCTGGCGGGCATCGCCAACCGCGTCGTCGCGTTCGAGCCGAACCCGGACTACGCCTTCTTCGCGCGCTGGATGCTGCGCGGCCACGCCGAGGTCTTGAACTGTGCGCTCTCCGACCGGCCGGGCCGCGCCGCGTTCTATGTGCCGGTCAGGGACGACGGTCTGGTGCTGCATCTCGCCGGCAACCTGAAGCAGGCGCATGCGCAGTTCGCCAAGACCATGCAGACCTTCGAGGTCGAGGTCCGCACCCTCGACAGCTTCGGCCTGACCGACGTGCGCTTCATCAAGGTCGACGTCGAAGGCAGCGAGCGCGAGGTGCTCGACGGCGCCCGCGGCACGATCGCGCGCGACCGGCCGGCGATGGTACTGGAGCTGCTCTCCGGCACGCACGAGGACCCGCACGGCCTGACGGCCGCGATCTGCCAGGATTTCGGCTACGATGCCTATGTGGTGCAGCACGGCGAGAAGCTGCCCGGCCTGCCGACGATCGCCTCGCTCGGCAAGAACACGACGTGGGGCACGCCCTTTGAGTCGCGCAACGTGCTGTTCCTGCCGCGTTGAACTCCGGTCGGTTGACTATGCCCTTGCAAAACCGCGTCGATCCGTTCGGCCATCTGTTCGCGGCGCCCGCGCGCGGGTTGCTCATGGGCAATCGCGGCGGGCGCTTGCATGACGACAAGCGCAAGCTCGGCACACGACGCTGGAGCTCGAAGCAGTGGATCTGCTGCAAGCTCGCGTTCAATAGCCGCCAACGCAAGGTCTGGGGCGAGGGCTACAGCGAGCTGTTCTTTCTCGATGAGGTGACGGCGTTCGCCGCCGGCCACCGGCCCTGTTTCGAATGCCGGCGCCGGGACGCGGAGAATTTCGCCACGTTGTTTTCCAAAAAGAAACGACGCGCGACCGCCGCCGCCATGGACGCGGTGCTGCATGCCGAGCGGCTCGATTTCAAATCCAAGCGCATGCATCGCCGCGCCATCGACGAGCTGCCCGACGGCGCCATGATCGCGATCGAAGGTGACGCCTTCGCCGTACGCGGCAAACGCCTGCTGCGCTGGACGCCGGCGGGCTATGCCGAGGCGCGGCCACGCCCGCGCGGCGGTCAAGTCGACCTGCTCACGCCGCCGTCGATGCTCGCCGTGCTGGCGCGCGGTTATGCGCCGCTCTGGCATCCCAGTTCCGCCGCGGCGCCGCTGCGAACCCTCACGCGCTCTTGAGCCGCGGGACGAGGCGTAGCGCGTTCTCCCGCTCGATGGCCTTGAGGTCATCGCCTTGAAAGAAGGTGGGGAGGCCCTTGGTGTAGTCGACCGAGGAGCTATAAGGGAAGTCGGTGCCGTAAACGATGCGCGAGATCGGCATCAGCTTGACCATTGCCGCGAGGGTGATCTCATTCAAGACCAGCGCGGTGTCGTAGTAGAACCGGCGAAGCTGGATGTTGACCCGCTCGGTTGTGAAGTTGCCCTTATGGGGCGCCATCAGCACAGCCCGCTTCAGAAAACGTTCCGCCAAGGCCGTCAAAGCCCCGCCACCATGCGACCAGATCCAGTTGATGTCGGGATATTTTTCCGCCACGCCGCCATACACCACAGTGAAGATGGCACGGGCCGTGTCGGTGCCGAATTCGATGAAGGCGTCGTCGATGCCGCGCACGACATTGACGCAGCAGTTGGCCCTGGTCGGGTGCGTGTAGACCGTGGCCTTGCGGCGATTGAGCTCCGCCCAGACCGGCTCGAATTCGGCATAGCCTAGCCACATGTCGCCGTAGCTTGTCATGCAGCCGACGCCGTCCACCTTGAGCGTGTCGAAGGCGTATTCGATTTCTTTCAGGCTCTCGTCGACATGGGGCAGCGGCAGCATCGCCCAGGTCCCGAAGCGGCCCGGATATTGAACCTCGAGCTTCTTGGCGTATTCGTTCGTCTCGCGTGCCAGCCGTACCGTCGCCGCTTTATCGAGGCCTTGCAAATGTGGCGGAGCCGGCGAGGTGAGCGCCGTCGCGACGCCACCTTTGTCCATGTCGTCAATCGATTTCTGCGCCGACCAGTTCATGATCGGCGCATTGCCTTTCTTCATGCTCTTGAGCGCGTCGAGCCAGGTCGGCGGCGAGACGTGGTGATGCACGTCGATGCGTGTCGCAAGCGTCTGCGCCACAGCTTCGGCGATGAAACGCGGGGCAATGGCGCTGGCGCCGAGGGCGAGCGCGGCGCCGCCGCCCGTCAGCAGGCTGCGGCGACTAATGACATCGCTTGGCGTGGTGCAGTTGCAAAGCGCCGACGTGCAGGGTCGAGAGAAGAGCGTTGCCACTGTCTCATTCCTTGTTGCTGCTGGGCACGATCCTGTTTTTTCTCCCGGAAGATTATGGCCGATGCGGCGGATTGTCACTACGCTAAGTTGCGCGGTTGTGCCGACGCAATCGCCTGCCGCGCCCTGGATTGTCGTGGTTCTCGGATATCGCCCGCATCGGCCGCCGCGCGCTATTCTCATTCACGCCGGCTCGATCGGGCTCGGCGGCACGGGCTTGGTGGTGCGCGTCCAGGCGGTGACGACGATGATCGCCATGATCGCCAGCATGATCGCGACCATGGCGACGCAGGCCGGCCAGCCGGCCAGCGTCCAGGCGATGCCGCCCAAGGCGGCGCCGAAGCTGCCGCCGAGATAGAAGCTGGTCACATAGAGCCCGACCGCCGACGAGCGTCCGGCCTGCGCGGTGATGGCGACATAGCCGGTCGACACCGCCTGACAGAGCAGCCCGCAACTGGCGCACAAAATCAGGCCGAGCAGGATCACCCACAGCGGGCCGGCCAGCGTCAGCGCGATGCCGACGATCCACAGTGCGATGATCCCGATCATGAAGTGGCGGCGCCCGAAACGGCCGACCGCCATGCCGATGAGCGGCGTCAAGGCGGAGCCGACCAGATAGACCACGAAGATCGCGCCGAGCGCGGTGGGCGAGAAATTGTAGGGCGGTGCCGCTAGACGGAAACTGATATAGGTGAAGGTGGCGATGAAATTGAACAGCACGCCGAAGCCGACCGCGTAGGTTGCCAGCAGTTGCGGGTTGCGGAAATGCCGCAGCATCTGCTTGCCCGAGGCGATGAGGCCTTCCGAGCGCACGAACTTGCGCTCGCGCGGCAGCAGCATCGCCACCGCCAATGCGCCGGCGACGCTGATCAGCGCCAGCACGACGAAGGCCTCGCGCCAGCCGATCAGGTCGGAAAGAATGCCGGTGACGAAACGCCCGCTGAAGCCGCCCAGGCTGGCGCCCGAGGTATAGACGCCGGCGGCGGCGGTCGCCTCGTGCGCCGGCCATTCGTCGCCGATATAGGCGATGGTGACGGCGAAGATCGGCGGCAGCACCAGGCCCTGCACGAAGCGCCAGAAGATCAGCGCGCCCAGCGTCGGCGCCAAGGCTGCCATGATCGTCGGCACCGCCACGATCAGCATGGCGGCGACGATGACGCGCTTGCGGCCGAGCACGTCGGCGACCGTGCCGGTGAACGGCGCGGTCAGCGCAATGGCCAGCGTGCCGGCGGTCATGATGGTGGAGATTTCGGCGGCGCCGGCGCCGTATTCGGTCGACAGCAGCGGCAGGATCGCCTGCGGCGAATACAGATTAATGAAGGCGCAATAGCCGGCAAGCCCGACCGCGATCCGGCGCGCGAGGAAATTGCGGTCTTGGGTAGGACTCATGAACCAACCAAGCTATCGGTTTTGCCGGCAAGGCCAAGGGGGCAGGGCGCATAGCTGTTATTTCAGGCTGAGCGCCGCCTTCGCATACGCGAGCGTTTGCTCCGGCGTGCCGGAGGCATCGACCTGCCGCCAACTCAGCGGCCCAAGATCATATTGTTCCTGGGCGCGCGCGACGGCGGCATCGGCATCGGAGGCGTCGTCCTGACGGGAACCGACGCGGGCCACGCGGGTCGAAAGCGGCGCGGTCAGGAACAGCCCGTGGAAGGCGGCAGTGCCCGCCGCCTGCGCGATGGTCTCGCGCTCGGACGGGCCGGCGAACACCGCATCGACAACAGCGGAATGCCCTGCGGCGAGCACACGACGCGCCTTGCTGGTGAGTTCGTTATAAACCTTGGTGGTGACCGCGCGCGCATAGGCCGCCTGCGGCAGCCGCTCGGTCTCGGACACGCCGAACAATACCTTGCGCTCGACATCGCTACGCAGCCAGACCGCGCCCGGTGCGGGCGGAAGTTCGGAGCTAAGTGCGCGTGCCAAGTGCGACTTGCCTGTACCGGAAAGCCCGCCGATGGCGATCAGCTTTGGCGGAGGCGGCGCCAGCAGCGTCTGGGCGAGCGCGAAATAATCGCGCGCGCTTTGCTCTATGCTCGCGCGGCTGGCATCGTGCGCCGCGCGCGCGGCAGTGACCTTGGCGCGGATCGCCGCGCGCAGCGACAGGAACAATGGCAGCGCTGCCAGCGCGTCGAGATCCTCCATGCGCTGCGTCTGCAGCAGATAGCGGTTGAGCACGATATTGGCTGCAGCCTTAAGCCCGCGCTCGATCAGGTCCATCAGCAGGAAGGCGAGATCGTACAGCATATCGCCGGTGGCGATCCGGGGATCGAATTCGATGGCGTCGAACAGCACCGGCGCGCCGTCGATGAGCACGATATTGCCGAGATGCAGATCGCCGTGACAGCGCGCTACCCGCCCATTGCGCTCGCGCGCGGCCAGCAGCGGACGAACGCGCTCCAGCGCGGCGCGCGTCGCGGCGGTGAGCGCGGCGACCAAATCGGGCGCAAATAATTCGGGCGCGGCGCGCAGCTCGGCGTCGTTCTGTGTGACAAATTCGGCCAGTTCGTCGGCAAAGCCGGCATCCGCGACCACCGGCGCCGCCGCATGCGCGCGCACCACCGCGCGGCCGAGCGCATCGGCGAGCGCGTCGTCGATCTCGCCGCGCTCGGCCAGACGATCGAGCGTGCACGTCTCGTCGAAGCGCCGCATCTCGACCGCCCATTCCACTGGCGCACCCGCGCCGCCGATGGCGAGGCGGCCGTCGGCCTCACGCGTGATCGCCAGCACGCCGCGATAGATGGCGGGCGCGAAGCCGCGGTTGACCGCGATCTCGGCCGCGCAGGCCGCGTGCCGTTTCGCCAGCGTCGAATAATCCAGGAACGGAAAGCGCACCGCGCGCTTTATCTTGAGCGCGCGTTCGCCCGCCAGAAACACCGAGGCGGCATGGGTGTCGATCCGCTTGACCTGCGCGCCGCCATGGCTCGCCGGATCGGCCAGGAAGTCGAATACCGCCTGCTGCGTGTCGTTACCCATGCTGATCCAAGTCAATGCGGTTTTTGAGGATCGGGCCATGATATGCGACAAATTCGGCTTGCCGAGGAGACCGTCGATGACCACCCTGCCGCACACCCTCAAGCGCATCCGGCTCAATCTGGCCCGCTCCAAGGAGTTCCCGCAGGGCTCGCCGCGCCATGGTTACGAATTCGTCGCCCCGCTCGACGGCAACGGCCATATCGACGTCGCGCTCTGGCGGGCGCACCGCGAACACTGCCGCGTCCGCCGGTTCTGGGAAGGCCAGGACGACGAAATCGGCTTGGTGGTGCACAAGCCGGGCGGCCCGGAGCACGCGCGCTGGGTGTTCGACTACGACCAGACCGCCGAGGACGACGACGAGAGCGGCTACCGCTTCGGCACGCATGCCTTCCGCACCGGCGAATACGTCTCGATCCGCGACGAGGATGGCGAGATGCACACCTTCGTGGTGGCCGCGGTCGAGCCGGCGACCTGAGCGCTCCGCGCCGCATAACTGCAATACTTGCCACGCAAATCTATTGACCGCCGTGCAGCGGCCCGAGAGAGTGCGCGCAGCGCCGCACGCCGAGCGGCTGTTTCCCAAGGGAGGAGCACCGTGCTGTTAGATGTTCGGACCTACAAAACCCTGCCCGGCCGTGTCCCGGCGCAACTCGAGCTCTACAAGAAATACGGTTATCCGGTGCAGCTTCGCTACATGGGCGAGCCGCTCTGCTATGCCGTGGCGGAAACCGGCGAGCTGAACACGTTCACGCACGTGTGGGTCTACGAAAGCGCCGCCGATCGCGAAGCCAAGCGCGCGAAGATGGCGGCCGATCCGGATTGGAAGATCTTTCTCGCCGAAAACGTCAAGGCCGGCAACATCGTCGAACAGAAGAACTGCCTGATGACCCCGGTTGCATGGTCGCCGCCGATCCCGAAGGCGAAGATCATTTCGTGAGCCGAGGCAAGTCGGAGTCCTCTCGCATGCGCTCGAACGACGGCACCCGCAGCGGTGGCGAAATCCTGATCGACCAGCTGGCGATCCACGGCGTGCGCCACGTCTTCTGCGTGCCGGGCGAAAGCTATCTGGCCGCGCTCGACGCCTTCCACGGCTCGGCGATCGCGCTCACCGTCTGCCGGCACGAGAGCGCGGCGGCGATGGCGGCCGAGGCGATCGGCAAGGTGACCGGCCGCCCCGGCATCTGCTTTGTTACACGCGGGCCGGGCGCCACCAATGCCTCGGCCGGCATCCATATCGCCCGTCAAGACTCGTCGCCGCTGATCGTGTTCGTCGGCCAGGTCGGCCGTCCTATGCGCGAGCGCGAGGCGTTCCAGGAGCTCGACTACCGCGCGGTGTTCGGCTCAATCGCCAAATGGGCGGTCGAAATCGACGATCCCGCGCGCATCCCGGAACTGGTGTCGCGCGCCTTCCACACCGCCTGCGGCGGTCGTCCCGGGCCGGTGGTGATCGCGTTGCCGGAAGACATGCTGGTCGAGCGCGCCGTGGTGCCCGACGCCGCCGCCTTCGAGCCGGTGGAAATCTGGCCGGGCCTGACCGACATGAGCCGGCTGCAGAAATTGCTGTGGGCCGCCAAACGTCCGATCGCCCTCGTTGGCGGCAGCCGCTGGTCGGAGGCCGCCTGCGCCGCGCTGACGCGCTTTGCCGAGCGCTTCGCGCTGCCGGTGGCCACTATCTTCCGGCGCGGCCATTTGTTCGACGCGCTGCATCCTTGTTACGCCGGCGATCTCGGCATCGCGCCCAATCCGAAGCTGCTGGCGCGCGTGAAGGGCGCCGACCTGGTGCTGCTGCTCGGAAGCCGCCTGAGTGAAATGCCGTCACAGAGCTACACGCTGTTCGATATTCCCGAGCCGCAGATGAAGCTGGTGCATGTGCACCCCGGCGCCGAGGAGCTCGGCCGCGTCTATCACCCGCATCTTGCGATCAACGCCTCGCCGACCGCGTTCTGCTCGGCGCTGGAAGGCCTGCAGCCGCCCAACGACATTCCTTGGGCGGGCGAGGCCAAGATCGCGCATGGCGACTATCTCAGCTTCGGCGAGACGGCGACGCCGGTGCCAGGCAGCGTCAATCTCGGCGAGATCATGATCTGGCTGCGCGAGAATCTGCCCGCCGATGCGATCCTCACCAACGGCGCCGGCAATTTCGCCGCCTGGATTCACCGCTTCTACCGGCAACGCAAATTCGGCGGTCTGGTCGGGGCGACCTCCGGCTCCATGGGTTACGGATTTCCGGCCGCGCTCGGCATGAAGACGCTGCATCCCGAGCGTACCGTGGTGTGCATCGCCGGCGACGGCGACTTCCTGATGACGGGGCAGGATTTCATCACCGCCGTGCAATACGGGCTGCCGGTGATCGTCGTGATCGCCGACAACGGTCTCTACGGCACCATCCGCATGCACCAGGAGCGCGAATATCCCGGCCGCGTGATCGCGACCGCGCTGCGCAACCCGGATTTCGTCGCCTATGGCAAGGCGTTCGGCGGCTTCGGCGTGCTGGTCGAGAAGACCGGCGATTTCCCGGCGGCGTTTGCCGCCGCGCAAAAGTCCGGCAAGCCGTCGATCATCCACTGCAAGATCGATCCGGAGGCGATCACGCCGACCGCGACGCTCTCAGGCATTCGCGAAAAGGCGCTGGCGGGCGGCGGCGGGAAATCCGGCACGCATCGAAACTGAGGCTGCCTTCTCCCCCCTTGAGAACGGGCGAGGGAAAGCGCACTTGCTTCTTCTACGTGAATCATCGTTCACTCGTTCGTATGCCCTATCGCCGCACCGAGAATGTGGTCCGCCGGCTGGCCGAGCGCGAGCAGGCCATCCTCGATGCCGCGAGCGCGGTGGCCGCCGAAGGCGGCATGGCGGCGGTGCAGATTGCACAAGTCGCCGCGCGCGCCGGCATCGCCGCCGGCACGGTCTATCGCTACTTCCCGTCCAAGACCGATCTGGTCGCCGAGCTGGTGGCGACCATCGCCGGCCGCGAACTCGATGCCATGAAGGCTGCCGCCGACGCCGCGCCCGGGCCGCTGTCGGCGCTGGCCGCGGCAATCGCCACCTTTGCCGCCCGCGCGCTCAATGCCCGCCGGCTGGCCTGGGCGGTGATCGCCGAGCCGGTCGATGCCGAGATCGACGCCATGCGGCTCGATTACCGCCAGTCGCTCGCCGCCGAATTGGAGACGCGCATCAAGACCGCTATCGGCGGCCGCCATCTGTCCGATCAGGACGCCCGCGTCGCCGCGCCCGCGATCGTCGGCGCGCTGATGGAAGGGTTGATCGGACCGTTGGCGCCGATGCTCGACGGCGACGCGGCGGCCCATCGCGAAGCGGTGCAGGCGGCGACGCTGCTGGCGCTGCGCGCGCTCGGCGTGGTCGATGCGCGCGCCCGCGGTCTGGTGGCGCAATGCGTGATGCCGTAACTCGCTTTACCTTCCCCCAAGGGGAGGTGAAGAAGAGAGTCAGTGCACCAGCGCCGGCACTTCGGCGAGCGGCAGCGTCACCAGCTTCACGCCGCGTTCGTCGGGGTCGTCGGCGACGTGGAAGCCGAGCTCGGCGCACATCGTCAGCATGGTGGAGTTTTCCGCCAGTACCTGCCCGTGCACGGTCTTGAGCCCTTTCTCCTTGGCGTAGGCGATCATGTGCTTCATCATTAGCCAACCGAGGCCGTGGCCCTTGAGACGGGAACGCACGATGATCGCGAATTCCGCGTTCTCATCGCTGGGGTCGTTGTGCAGGCGCACCACGCCGAGCATGCGCCCGGTCGCCTCTTCGATGGCGATGCAGGCCATCGCATGTTTGGTATCGTAGTGGACGAGCTGGTCGATCAGTTCGGGACTCACCTGACGCATAGGGGCGAAGTAGCGCAGCCGTAAATCATCGGGGGTTATTTCGCTCAGACAATCCGGATAGAGTGCGGCATCCGCCACTTCGAGCGGCCGTAGCAACACCGGCGTTCCGTCCCGCAATTTGAGGTGGCGCACGACGTCCAAGGCGACTCTCCTGTCGTCCCCGCGGCCCGCCTACACTCGCTTTGCGAGCTTCGGCGCGTTTGAAGTCCGCCGAAGCGCGGAGCGCGAAGGCGGAAAGCGGGGACCCATACTCCGCGGCCCCTCGATAGGCCAGTGACTATAGGTCCCGGGCCTCGTTTACGTTCGCCCGGGACAACAGCAAAATTAATGCGACATCAGCGCCGGTATCGTCATGGATTCGAGCAGGCCGCGGGTGACGCCACCGAGGATGAATTCGCGCAGGCGTGAATGACCGTAGCCGCCCATCACGATCATGTCGGCGGACGAATCCGCGGCATAGGACAGGATGGTGGAGGCGACATCGATATCCGGCGAGGTGATGCGCTTGACCTCGACCTTGAGGCCGTGGCGGGCGAGGTGCTGACCGAGATCGGCGCCGGGAATTTCGTCGCTCTTGGAACGGCCGTTGGCGACCATGACGATCTCCACCTGCTTGGCCTTGCGCAGGAACGGCAGGGCGTCGGCGATGGCGCGGGTGGCGGCGCGGCTGCCGTCCCAGCACACCATGACGCGGTCGAGCTTCAGTCCGGCTGTCTGGATGAATGGCACGAAGATCACCGGCCGGCCGGATTCGAACAGCACGCTCTCGTCGACCACCTCGTCGGGCACCGACTTCTCGCGCTCGGGCTGGCCGACCACGACCAGGTCGAAGCGGCGGCCCAGGCGGCCGAGCCGATCGGCGGCGCCGGAAATGCTGGCGGAGATAATGCGGGCTTCGGCCGAGACGCCGGCGCGCTTGGCGGCCTGCTCGAAGCGGCTGGTCGCGTCGCGCGCCCGCTTGTCCGATTCGGCGCGCTGCGCCTCGATGAATTCCGGCGGAATGCCGCCCATCACCGTGCCGGGGATGATCGGCTCATAGGCGAACGCGACGCCGAGCACATGAGCCTTGAAACTATCCGCCACCGAGATCGCGAAATCGCCGGCGCGATCGTGGGCGCCCAGCCCGAGATTGACGACAATGTCCTTGATCATGGCAAATTCTCCTGGCTGCGCGTTGGCGCCTGTATATAAATAATGCACACCGGCGCGCGCGCCGCGTTGATCAAGCTCAAATACCCGCGCATGCCCCCTGGAATTCGCATGGCCGCCACGCGTTTGCACGTGCCTGTTGTTACTTCTTCTTGCCGTCGGCGCCGAACGACTTGAGATAGGCCCAGAGGTCGCCGGCTTCCTTTTCGTTCTTGATGCCGGGGAAGATCATCTTGGTGCCGGGTATTTTGGCGCGCGGATCCTTGATGTAGTCCTTGAACGTCGCCTCGTCCCAGGTGAGGCCGGATTTCTTGTTGGCGTCGGAATAGTTGTAGCCGGCCACGGAGCCGGACTTGCGGCCGTCGAGGCCGTTGAGTTCGGGGCCGACCTTGTTTTTGGCGCCTTCGCCGATGGCATGACAGGCTAGGCATTTCTTGAACGATTGCTCGCCCGCCGCCACGTCCTGCGCGTGTGCGGCAAATACCGTCAAGCATTGCGTCATCGCGGCCACTGCCAGTGCCGCCGCCAGTATCGCTTTCATGAATTAGCTCCCCTTGTGACGTTTTGTCGCCACCTGTTAAGGGCCAATGCCTGAGACACGGCCCGGTTCCCAATAGGTTTTGCCAGTCCACTGTGTCCGGCGTCAAATGGCTGATATCGTTATCCCAAAGCTAACGGCCGGAGGCCAATACTATGGCGGTGCGGATGCCCGAACCGGATACGCAAGTGCTGGCCAGGCGCGAAGCGATCGTTAAGGCCTTGCGCGCCATCGTGCCGGGCGAAGGCGTGATCGCCACCACGCGCGAGATGAAGCCGTTCGAAAGCGACGGGCTGACCGCCTACCGCCAGACCCCCATGGTGGTGGTGCTGCCGGAGACCACCGAGCAGGTAAGCCAGGTGCTGGCCTATTGCCACGGCGAGGGGGTCAAGGTGGTGCCGCGCGGGGCCGGCACCTCGCTGTCCGGCGGCGCGCTGCCGCTGGCCGACGGCGTGCTGCTCGGCATGGCCAAGTTCAGCCGCATCAAGGACATCGATTTCGCCAACCGCGTCGCGGTGGTGGAGCCGGGCGTCACCAATCTGGCGGTCAGCAATGCGGTGGCGCATGCCGGCTTCTATTACGCGCCCGATCCGTCCTCGCAGATCGCCTGCACCATCGGCGGCAATGTGGCGGAGAATTCCGGCGGCGTGCATTGCCTGAAATACGGCATGACCACCAACAATGTGCTGGGCTGCGAGCTGGTGCTGATGAACGGGGAGGTGGTGCGGTTGGGCGGCAAGCATCTCGACGCCGCAGGCTTCGACCTGCTCGGGCTGATCAACGGTTCGGAAGGACTTCTTGGTGTCGTAACGGAAGTTACCGTGCGCATCCTGCAGAAGGCCGAAACGCAACGCGCCGTGCTGGTCGGCTTTCCCAGCTCGGAGGATGCCGGCGCCTGCGTTTCGCGCATTATCGGCGCCGGCATCATTCCCGCCGGCATGGAGATGATGGACCGGATGGCGATCCATGTGGTGGAGGAGTTTGTCCATGCCGGCTATCCGCTCGATGTCGAGGCGCTGCTGATCGTCGAGCTCGACGGCCCGCGCGCCGAGGTCGATCATTTGATCTCCCGGGTCGAGCAGATCGCCAAGCAATGCCGCTCGATGACCTGCCGGGTGTCCACATCGGAAGAAGAACGGCTGCTGTTCTGGTCCGGACGCAAGGCGGCGTTCGGGGCGGTCGGCCGCATCTCGCCAGACTATTTCTGCATGGACGGCACCATTCCGCGCGCCCGGCTGCCGCAGGTGCTGGCCGAGATGAAAAAGATGTCGGAGCAATACGGCCTGCGCGTCGCCAATGTGTTCCATGCCGGCGACGGCAATCTGCATCCGCTCATTCTCTATGACGCCAATGTGCCGGGCGAGCTCGATCGCGCCGAACAGTTCGGCGCCGACGTCCTCAAACTCTGCGTCAAGGTCGGCGGCGTGCTCACCGGCGAGCATGGCATCGGCGTCGAGAAGCGCGACCTGATGGGCGAGATGTTCTCCGAACTCGATCTGGCCGCCCAGCAGCGCGTCAAATGCGCGTTCGACGAAAAAGGCCTGCTCAATCCCGGCAAGGTGTTCCCGGTGCTGCGCAGCTGCGCCGAACTGGGCCGCATGCATGTTTCCGGCGGCAAGTTGCCGTTCCCGGATATTCCACGGTTTTGAGTTTTCATGACCTATCTTGCATTCAAGCTATGACCGACACGTTGAAACCCCGCGACGCCCAAGAGGTCGAGGACGCCGTGCGCTGGGCGCTCGGCAACGACAAGGCGCTGGAACTCATCGGGCAGGGCAGCAAGCGCGCCATCGGCCGGCCGAGCCAGACCGACCTCACGCTCGACCTGTCCGGCCTCACCGGCGTCACGCTGTACGAGCCGGAGGAACTGGTGCTGTCGGCGCGCGCCGGCACGCCGCTCAGCGAAATCGAGGCGCTGCTGGAGAAGAACAACCAGCAGCTCGCCTTCGAGCCGATGGACTACGGCCCGCTGCTCGGCGGGCAAGCCGGGGGCGGCACTATCGGCGGCACGATCGCGACCAATCTGTCCGGCCCGCGCCGCATCAAAGCGGGCGCCGCGCGCGATCATTTCCTCGGAGTCACATGCGTGACCGGCCGCGCCGAAACCATCAAGTCGGGCGGGCGCGTGGTGAAGAACGTCACCGGCTACGACATGTGCAAGCTCTTGGCCGGCTCCTGGGGCACGCTCGCCGCCATGACCGATGTCACCATCAAGGTGCTGCCCAAGCCGGAGGCCGAGGCGAGCGTGCTGGTCACCGGCCTCGACGACGCGCGCGCCTGCGCCGCCATGGCCGCCGCCATGGGCTCGTCATGCGATGTTTCCGCCGCCGCGCATCTGCCCGATCACGTGGCGTCCTATTTCGACGGTCTGCCGAAGCCGGAAGCCAGCACCGTTCTCAGACTGGAAGGCGTGGCGCCGTCGGTCGCGCATCGCAAGGCCGCGCTGGCCGCGCTGCTGCGGCCGTTCGGCCCGGTGGCGCTGCTCGATGAGAAAGACTCGAGCCTGCTCTGGCGCAGTGTGCGGCAGGTCAAGCCGTTCACGTCAGAGGCGGCGCGCGAGCGCCCGCTCTGGCGCATCTCGACCGCGCCGGCCCGCGGTCATGAGCTGGTCGATCTGATCACGCCGGCGGCGCAGATGTTCTACGACTGGGCCGGCGGCCTGGTGTGGGTGGCGATGCCGTTCGCGCACGAGCCCGATGCGGCTGCAATTCGCGGCGCGGTCAAAAAGCTCGGTGGCCACGCCACGCTGGTGCGCGCGCCGGCTTCGGTGCGCGCCGCGCTCGACGTGTTCGAGCCGCAGGCGGCGGGCCTGGCCGCGCTTAGCAAGCGTGTGAAGGAGGGCTTCGATCCCAAGGGCGTGCTCAATCCCGGCCGCATGTGGGCGGGGGTGTAGTCTATGCAAACCACCTTCTCCCTCACCCAGCTGGCCGATCCGCAGGTCTATGCCTCGGAGAAAATCCTGCGCACCTGCGTGCATTGCGGCTTCTGCACCGCCACCTGTCCGACCTATGTGCTGCTCGGCGACGAGCTCGATAGTCCGCGCGGGCGCATCTATCTGATCAAGGACATGCTCGAGAACGATCGGCCGGCCACGCGCGAAGTGGTCAAGCATATCGATCGCTGTCTGTCGTGCCTCGCCTGCATGACCACTTGTCCGTCCGGCGTGCATTACATGCATCTGGTCGATCACGCCCGCGAGCACATCGAGAAGACTTACAAGCGCCCGCTGTTCGACCGGCTCATACGTTCGCTGCTCGCGCGCGTGCTGACCGATCCGGCGCTGTTCCGGCTCGCCGCCGTGGCCGGCTGGATCGCCAAACCGCTGGCGCCTCTGCTGCGCGCGCTCGGCCTCAAGCGCATGGCGGCGATGCTGCGGCTGACGCCGGGGCGCCGGCTGGCGCCGCCAACCGAGCGCACCGGCAAGGTCCATGCCGCGCTCGGGCCTCGCCGCGGCCGGGTGGCTTTGCTGTCGGGCTGCATCGGTCCGGAGCTGGCGCCCTCGACCAACGAGGCCGCCATCCGCCTGCTCAACCGCCAGGGCGTCGAGGTGGTGGTGGCGGCGGGCGAAGCCTGCTGCGGCTCGCTGGTGCACCACATGGGCCGCGAGCAGCAGGCGCTGGCGATGGCGCGCAACAATATCGACGCCTGGACGCGCGAGCTCGAAGGAGCGGGGCTCGACGCCATCCTGATCACCGTCTCCGGCTGCGGCACGGCGGTGAAGGACTATGGCTTCATGCTGCGCACCGATCCGGCCTATGCCGTCAAGGCGGCGCGGATTTCGGCGCTGGCCAAGGACGTCAGCGAATATCTGGCGACGCTCGATATTCAGGCAGCGGCGCCGCCGGCGCAGCTCACCGTCGCCTATCATGCCGCCTGTTCGCTGCAGCATGGTCAAAAGGTCACGCGTGAACCGAAAGAATTGCTTTCCAAGTGCGGCTTTGTCGTCAAAGATGTGCCAGAGGGGCATTTGTGTTGCGGCTCCGCCGGCACCTACAACATTCTCCAGCCCGAACTGGCGGAGAGGTTGCGGGACCGCAAGGTCGCCAACATCGAAAAGCTCCAGCCGGACGTGATCGCAGCCGGCAATATCGGCTGCATCACGCAGATCGCCGCCGGCACCGCCATTCCGGTCGTCCATACCGTCGAATTGCTCGACTGGGCGACCGGCGGCCCGGTGCCGGAGCCGTTGCGGATGCTGGCGGGCGTTGAGCCCGCGGCCGCGGCAACCGGCTAGCCCGGCAAGGCCGCGGTGCCGGGCCGTGGGCCAGTCAAGACGTTTGAGTTGAACCACCGATCGGGAGGCTGATCATGGCGAAGAAGAAGCGGAAGGCAAAAGCGAAGGCGAAGAAACCCAAGAAGACGAAACGCGCCCCGGCGCGCGGGAAGAAGAAGGGGATGAAGAAGGCGGCCAAGAAGGTCACCACGAAGAGGAAGGCCGTGGCGAAGACGCCGGCACCCGCTCCGCAGACACCGCCGCCGGCGTCCCCGGCGAGCGGCTTCGGCGGGCTGTTTGGCGGGAAGGGCGAATGAAGACCAGTAGACCGACGCCCAAGCGAGCGGCCGCCGCCAAAAAGGCGGCCGCTCGAAAAAAGAAACGCAAGGCTCCCAAACCGCGCCCGGCCCGCCGCAAAGCCGCGGCCAAACGCACGTCCGTGCGCAAGCCGAAGGTCCAGGCCGCCCGCAAGCCCGCCGTGCTCGCGTCAGTGCCAGGTATTGCCGTGCGTGGCCGCATGGGCCCGCGCTATGCGGAGATACTCACCCGCGATGCGCTCGCCTTCCTGGCCGAGTTGCACCGCCGCTTCGACGGCAAGCGCCGCAAACTGCTGGCCGCGCGCGCCGAACAGCAGCAACGCTTCGACGCCGGCGAATTGCCGGATTTCCCGCCTGAGACGAAGGCTATTCGCGACGACGACAGTTGGCGCGTGGCGCCGATTCCGGCCGATCTTACCGACCGCCGCGTGGAAATCACCGGCCCGGTTGACCGCAAGATGATCGTCAACGCGCTCAATTCCGGCGCCACCCACTACATGGCTGATTTCGAGGACGCCAATTCGCCAACCTGGGCGAATAATCTCGAGGGCCAGATCAATCTGAAGGATCGTTGGCAGGGCCAAATCGATTTCACCGATCCGCATACAAAAAAGCGCTACGCGATCGGTCCGAAGCCGGCGGTGCTGATCGTGCGCCCGCGCGGCTGGCACCTGCCGGAAGCGCATCTGACGGTCGACGGCGCGCCGATATCGGGCGCGCTGTTCGATTTCGGTTTGTATGTTTTCCACAATGCCAAGGCGCAGATCGCCCAGGGCAGCGGCCCCTATTTCTATCTGCCCAAGCTCGAAAGCCACCATGAGGCGCGGCTGTGGAACGACGTGTTCCTGTTCGCGCAGGAACGGCTCGGCATTGCGAAGGGCACCATCAAGGCAACGGTGCTGATCGAAACCCTGCCGGCCGCCTTCGAGATGGACGACATCCTGTGGGAAATGCGCGATCACATCGCCGGCATGAATGCCGGACGCTGGGACTACATCTTCTCCTTCATCAAGACCTTCGCCAAGAATCCGAATTACGTGTTGCCCGACCGCTCGCAGGTGGTGATGGGCGAGGGCTTTCTCGGCGGTTATGCATCGCTGCTGGTGCGCACCTGCCACCGCCGCGGCGCTTTCGCCATGGGTGGCATGGCGGCGCAAATCCCGATCAAGAACGATCCCGCCGCCAACGCGGCTGCCTTCGCCAAAGTGCGCGCCGACAAAGAACGCGAGGTGCGCGACGGCTATGACGGCACCTGGGTGGCGCATCCCGACCTGGTACCGGTGGCCAAGGAAGTGTTCGACCGCCTGATGCCGCAGCCGAACCAGGTTGGCCGCGTCCGCCTGCATGTGCGCGTACTGCGCGATGACCTGTTGAAGATTCACGAGGGGACCAAGACCGAAGCGGGCGTGCGCCTCAATATCCGGGTCGGCGTGCAATATATCGAGGCTTGGTTGCGCGGGCGCGGCGCAGTGCCGATCTACAATCTCATGGAAGATGCGGCTACCGCCGAGATTTCCCGCGCGCAGATTTGGCAATGGATTAAATATGGCGCCGTGCTCGAGGGCGGTATTAAGGTGACGCCGGAATTCTTCCGGCGCGCGCTCAAGGAAGAGATGCAGGTGGTCAAACGCGAGATCGGGGCGGCGCATTACGCGCGCGGGCGCTTCCCGGAAGCGATCAAGCTGTTTCGCGACCTGTCGCTGGCGCCCGAGTTCGTGCCGTTCCTGACGGTTCCGGCTTATGAATTGATCGTCTGACGCGCACTGGTATGGCAAACGCGCGCGTCCGCGCACAAATTTCATTTCACAAACATAATTAACAATTGGAATATGATTACGCAGTGGCGCCCTGATTGCATCGCAATGCTGGTCGCAATACCATGCGCGATCACGAGACGAACGGCCTGAACGGCTGGAACTTTCTCGTAATTCCATTAAGAACGACAGGAGTGATTGGCTATGCCGGCGGCTTACAAAATTCTGATCATGGGCGCGTCCTACGGGTCGCTGCTGGCTTCGAAGTTGCTGTTCGGCGGCCACTCGATCCATCTTGTCTGTCTGCCGGCGGAAGCCGACCTGATCAATGCCGAGGGTTTCCGCGTGCGGCTGCCGGTGAAGGGCCGCAAGGAGCCGGTCGAGCTCGATTCGCGCAAACTGCCGGGCAAGGTGACCGCCGGCGGCGTGGCCAACGTCAATCCCAGGGACTATGACCTGGTCGGGCTAGCGATGCAGGAGCCGCAGTTCCGCTCGCCCGGCGTGCGCGATCTGCTCGACGCGGTGGCGGTCTCCAAGGTGCCCTGCATGTCGATCATGAACATGCCGCCGCTGCCTTACATCAAGCGCATCCCTGGCCTCGACTACGAGGCGCTCAAGCCGGCCTATACTGATCCGACGGTATGGGACCATTTCGATCCCGGTCTACTCACTTTGTGCAGCCCCGACCCGCAGGCGATTCGGCCGCCGGATGAAAAGGTCAACGTGCTGCAGGTCACGCTGCCGACCAATTTCAAGGTCGCCAAGTTCGATAACGACAAGCACACCGCCATCTTGCGCCAACTTGAGAAGGATATCGACGCGGTGCGCTTCGACGCGCCGGAAGGCAAGATCGAATTGCCAGTGAAACTCAAGGTGCACGATTCGATTTTCGTGCCGCTTGCCAAGTGGTCGATGCTGCTGGCCGGCAACTATCGCTGCATCACCAAGGACGGCATGCGCACCGCCAAGGAAGCGGTGCATACCAACATCGAGGAGTCGCGCTCGGTGTACAATTTCGTGTTCGACCTCTGCGTCAAGCTCGGCGCCAATCCGAGCGACCTGGTGCCGTTCGAGAAATATGCCGCCGCGGCGCAGAGCCTCACGCGTCCGGCTTCCGCCGCGCGCGCGCTGTTCAACGGTGCGCCCAATATCGAACGCTGCGACAAGCTGGTGCAGCTTATCGCCAAGCAGAAGGGGCTGAGCCATCCGGTGATCGACGCCAACGTGGCGCTGGTTGACGAGCTGCTGGCGGTCAACCGCAAGAAGGCGGCGGCGTAAGCCCCAAGTCCGCTCCCGACATAGCGGCCCGCCCCCGGCTCTGGGGGCGGGCCGCGGTCATTATCGGATGTGGATGAAGCTGCCGTTTTTTTCCTCCGGACGGCCCCGGGGTGTTTTTCAAGCCTACAAACCCCGGATTCAGCGCTCGAAATGTGACTTCCGCGCCACAGTTCCATTCTTTCTGTCGCAAGGGGCCTGAATTGCCTAAAAAGGCAGCAATTGCTGACGTTTTCACTTTGCCGCCAGGCATCGTCGCAGCCAGGCATCGTCGCATATGTAAGTTTAGCCCTAATGCATGTCCTTTTGCGACGGGTCGATCGCAGCCGGGGTTTGGTACGAGTTTTGCAAGCGTGATGGATGAATGTATCGGCTGAACGTCAATCGAACGAAAAAGGGCAGGCTCAATGAAGAAAGTTTTATTGTCTGTGGTCGCGGCGCTGGCGGTTTTGGCAGCGGTGCACTCATTTGCCGCGGCGGAGGTGCCGGTGAAAGCCGCCAAGTTTGCTGCGGCGGATGTGCCGGCGAAAGCCGCCAAGGCTCCGGTTGCGGCCTCACGGCGGGATACTTCCAAGATAACCGGCCACGTTGAGGCTGGCACGCAGGCGAACCGCCAAGGAAGCGGTGGACACCATCATCATTGAGGAGCCGCGCTCGCCGCCGCGGCGCTTAGCCTGTCGCGATTGGTCTCCGTCGCGCGCGCTGTTCAACGGCGCGCCCAACATCGAACGCGCCGACAAGCTGGTGCAGATCATCGCCAAGCAGAAGGGCCTGAGCCACCCGGTGATCGACGCCAACGTGGCGCTGGTCGACGAGCTGCTCGACAAGAACCGCGAGAAGGCGGCGGCGTGAAGCTGATTGAGCACACGTCGGCTGGGGACTGTCAGGCGCAGCGAGACAGCGACCTTGGTGGGTTCTTTCTGCGGCCCGCGCCCGCGCCGGCTCTCAGCCAGCGCCGGGAACGCTTTCGCGAAGCCCGCTTCGGCGGACGGAGGAAGGTCGGAGATAATCACGGCAAATAATCAAGATGCCGGATTGAGGCTGCCCTCGCGCAGGGTGTAGTGGTCGCCGTCGCGATTGAAGCTGAGCCTGCGGCGGTGGAACGCGGCAAGCGTAGAGCGGTGGCCGATCGATACGATGGTCGCCTTGCCCAGCCGCTGCTCGAGCAGGCGGTAGAGCGCCGCCTCGGACGGCTCGTCGAGCGAGGCCGTGGCCTCGTCGAGGAACAGATAATCGGGCGCGTGCAGGATGGCGCGGGCGAGCCCCAGCCGCTGCTGCTCGCCAAGCGACAGCATGCGGTTCCAGTGCGCCTCTTCCTCGATACGGCTTGCCAGCGCCGGCAAGCCGACGGCGTCGACCAGTTCGGCCACCTTGGCTGTATCGAACGTGCCGGGTTCGGCCGGATAGGCGATGGCGGCGGTCAGCGGCGCGATCGGGAAATAGGGCCGCTGCGGCAGTATCATCAGCTTGGCATCCTTCGGAACCAGGATCGTGCCGGCGCCGAACGGCCAGACGCCGGCCAGCGCGCGGAACAGCGTGGATTTGCCGCAGCCGGACGGGCCGCTCACCAGCACGCGGTCGCCCAGGCTGATCGAGATGTCGTTGGCATTGACCAGCGGCACGCCATTGGGCAGCCGCACCGCCAGGTCCTTGAAACTGACGCAGGCCGCCTCGCTCGGCTTGACCGCGATCACCGGCGGCGTCACCGCCAGCGCGCGGGCGGCCGCCACCGACTGGTCGAACCCATTGAGCCGTTCGATCACCGCGTTCCATTCGGCGAGGTTGCGATAGATCTCAACAAAGACCGAGAGCGCGTTCTGCACCTGGCCGAAGGCGTTCGCCGTTTGCATCAGGCCGCCAAGCTGAATGGCACCGGCGAAATAAGCCGGGCTCACCATGATGAAGGGAAAAACCACGGCGGCTTGCGCATAGCCGGCGGTGAAGAAGGTGAGCTTCTTCTGCCGCGACATGATTGCCAGCCAATTGGCGACCACGTTGCCGAACCGCATCAGCAGGCGTTCGCGTTCGGCGTGCTCGCCGTCGAGCAGGGCGATCTGCTCGGAATTCTCGCGCACGCGCACCAGGTTGAAACGAAAGTCGGCTTCGTAGCGCTGCTGCTGGAAATTGAGCGCGATCAGCGCGCGTCCGATCAGATGGGTCAACGTGGTGCCGATGCAGGCATAGATCAGCGCCGCCCACAGCAGATAGCCGGGGATGTTGTAGCTCATCCCGAACAGGTGCAGCGGCGCCGCCGCCGACAGCGACCACAGGATGACCATGAACGAGGCGAGCGTGACGCCGGCATTGAGCAATTTCAGCCCGATGCTCAGCGTCAAGTTGATGAACTGCGTGATGTCCTCGGCAATGCGCTGGTCCGGGTTGTCGGCGGCGTCGCCCAGGAGCTGCATGCGGTAATGGTTGGAGTCGGCAAGCCAATGATCGAGGTAGCTCGAGGTCAGCCAGCGCCGCCAGCGGATCTGCAGCCACTGATTGAGGTAGAGCTGGTAGACCGCGAGCAGAATGAAGGCGGTGGCCAGCACGCAGAAATAACCGAGCTGGTAGACGAAGGCGTCCCAGTTTCGCTCCTGCAGTGCATTGTAGAAGGCGGCGTTCCAGGTATTGAGCAGCACCGTGATGGTGACGATCGACAGCTCGATGGCGATCACCGCCGCCAGCAGCAGGCGGCCCGGCCAGCGATCCTGCGAACGGAAATAGGGGCTGGCGATCCGCCAGACGATGGCGAGCGTCGCGATAATGCCTCTCACGGGCGGTCTCCTGTCAGGAGGGGAGAGAATGGGTGGCTGTACGCTGCACAAGCTACTAATGACTAATGGCGTGCCAATCCCGATCTATTTTCACGGGTTCGCGCATAAAAAAGGCGTATCAAGGGCGTCCCAAACGCTGCCCAATGTTGCGTCCGGTCGCCGCACCCCGTACGATTGTGTCCCAAGGGTTGCCTGATCCGGACTAAGCTGCGGGTCGCGGAATAAAACCCGGTAATATTTGTTCACGGGATACTAATCCAAGGGAGGGTAAAAGAAATGGCCAAGGATAAACTGACTACACGCGCGACCCGCCGTAAGTTCCTGGGCGGAGCCGCCGTTGCCGGCGTGGCGACCATCGCCATGCCGCAAGTCTCGCGTGCACAAACGGTCACCTGGAAATACCAGTCGACGTGGCCGACCAAGGACATCTTCCACGACGACGCGGTCGACTACGCCAAGAAGGTCAACGACATGTCGGGCGGGCGCTTGAAGCTCGACGTGCTGGCCGCCGGCGCGGTGGTGCCGGCGTTCCAGATGGCCGATGCGGTGCATTCCGGCATTCTCGAAGCCGGCCATGGCGTGTGCGCCTACTGGTACGGCAAGCACAAGGCTTATTCGCTGTTCGGCACCCCGCCGTCCTTCGGCTGGGACGCGCACGGCATGCTGGCGTGGTTCTATCACGGCGGCGGCGAGGCGCTGTACAAGGAACTGGTCAACGACATCCTCAAGCTCAACCTGACCGGCTTCCTGTACTTCCCGATGCCAACCCAGCCTCTCGGCTGGTTCAAGAAAGAGATCAAGGCGGGCGACGACTTCAAGGGCATGAAGTATCGCACCGTCGGTCTGTCCGCCGACCTGTTCAAGGAGCTCGGCGCGGCGGTGACCATCCTGCCCGGCGGCGAAATCGTGCCGGCGATGGATCGCGGCCTGCTCGACGCGGCGGAATTCAACAATCCGTCGTCCGACATCCTGCTCGGCTTCCCGGACGTGTCCAAGTTCTACATGATGGGCAGCCACCATCAGCAGATGGAATCGTTCGAGATCATCTTCAACAAGGCCAAGTTCGACGCGCTGCCGGCCGAGCTGAAGTCGATCCTGCGGTATGCCACGATGGCCGCTTCCAGCGACCAGCTCTGGTATTCGTATGACCGCTACACCAAGGACTTCGAA
Source organism: Hyphomicrobiales bacterium (assembly GCA_016185205.1). Taxonomy (GTDB): domain Bacteria; phylum Pseudomonadota; class Alphaproteobacteria; order Rhizobiales; family Xanthobacteraceae; genus Pseudolabrys. Next base: position 61,502 of record JACPOA010000016.1, read on the forward strand.
GAGATCAAAAAACGCGGCGTCAATATCATCAAGACCGGCTCGAAAATCTACGACGACCAGATCAAGGCCTGGGACAAGGTGATCGAGGCCCAGTCCAAGGAACCGTTCTTCGCCAAGGTGATCGCCTCGCAGAAGGCGTGGGTGAAGCGCACGAGCGCCTACCTGAACACGAACAACACCCCTAGCGCCGAACTGGAGAAGGCCTACAAACACTTCTTCGGCTAATTTCAAGTGCGGCCGCCGCGTCGAGAACCGGCGCGGCGGCCAAAACATTCCAGCCAAACGTTCGGGCCGGGGGGCCCAATCGCCCATGGATGTGTTTGCTTTTATCGGAGGGCCCAAGCAGCTTCCGCTCTTGGCCTATCTAGCACCTATTCCAATTGTCATCTGGATGTTCGCCTCCGAGTTCAAGGACGCTGTGCGCCGGACGCCGAACGCGTCCACGGGTGAGCGCAGTCTCTATCTGGTCGATTCGCTCAGCACCGCGTTCGGCAAGACCTACGGCTGGTGCATCCTGATTCTTACCTTCACCACCGGCTACGAGGTGTTCTCACGCTACATGTTCGGCGCCCCGACCGACTGGGCATTCGACGCAAGCTACATGCTGTACGGCACCTTGTTCATGCTGGGCGGCGCCTATGCGCTGTCGCGCAACTCGCATGTGCGCGGCGACTTCCTTTACCGGGCCTGGCCGGTTCGCCGCCAGGCGGGCATGGATCTCGTGCTCTACCTCCTCTTCTTCTTCCCCGGCATGCTGGCCTTCATCTACTCGGGTTACGGCTTTGCCGAATTGGCCCGCCGCATGAACGAGCATTCGGCCGCCAGCCCGGACGGCCCGATCGTGTGGCCGTTCAAGTGGCTGATCTCGATCGTCGGCGTGTTGATGGTGATCCAGGGCATCGTCGAAGTTCGACGCTGCATCATGGCGCTTCGCACCGGTGAGTGGCCGCAACGGCTGCACGACGTCGAGGAGCTGGACAAGGTCATGCTGGCGAAGGCCGAGCACGGCGAATATCAGGTCGTCAAGGATCTTGAGGAACTTGGCGTGCGCAAAGGGGACGTTTGATGTTCGGTATCGGCAATCCCGAGCTGGGCGTGATTATGCTCGGCCTGTTTGTCTTGTTCATCATGTTCGGATTCCCGATTGCGTTCACGCTCATGGCGCTGGGCGTGTTCTTCGGTTACTTCGCCATGGGCGATCTGATCTTCTCGCTGTTGGTGCAGCGCAGCTACTCGGTGATGACCAACGACGTGCTGATCTCGATCCCGTTGTTTGTGTTCATGGGCTACATCGTCGAACGGGCGAACATCCTCGACCGGCTGTTTCGATCGCTACAGCTCGCCGCCGGCCCAGTGCCGGCTTCGCTGGCGATCGCGACGCTGGTGACCTGCGCGATCTTCGCCACCGCCACCGGCATTGTCGGCGCCTGCGTCACGCTGATGGGGCTGCTCGCCTTTCCCGCCATGCTGCGGGCCGGCTATGACGTGAAGATCGCGGCCGGCGTGGTTTGCGCCGGCGGCTGCCTGGGAATTCTGATCCCGCCCAGCGTCATGCTGATCCTTTACGGCGCCACCGCCGGCGTGTCGGTGGTCAAGCTTTACGCGGGTGCATTCTTCCCGGGCATCATGCTGGCCAGCCTGTACGTGCTCTATACGATTATCATGGCGGTGCTGAACCCGAAGCTGGCGCCCAGGCTGCCGTTGGAAGAGCGCAATATCCCTTACATGCAGATCTTCTGGGCGCTGGTCACGTCGTTCCTGCCGCTGGCCGGCTTGATCGGCGCGGCGCTCGGCTCGATCATTGCCGGACTCGCCACGCCCTCGGAAGCCGCCGCCATGGGCTCGATCGGCGCGCTGCTGCTCGCCGTCGGCTATGGCGCCGATTACTCGCGGCGCTGGGCGCTGCTGCTCATGCAAGCCTACGGCATCTTCATCGCGCTGGTGATCGCCTACTTGATCGTCTGCTCGTTCACAGCCCTCGACGTCGACAAGCGGGTCCTCATGGTCGCAGTCGGGCTCACGGTCGTGCTCGGAGTGGCGCTCTTGCCGGGCACGAAATTTAAACTCAGTCAGCTCACCGAGTCGGTGTTTCTGACCACGCGCACCACCGCGATGGTGTGCTGGCTGTTCATCGGTTCGTTCACCTTCTCGGCGGTGTTCGCCTATCTCGGCGGCCACGAGCCGGTCGAGCACTTCGTGCTGGCGATGAATCTGAATACGACCGGCTTCATGATCCTCGCCCAGATCATCATCTTCATCCTGGGCTGGCCGCTGGAATGGACCGAGATCATCGTCATCTTCATGCCGATCTTCCTGCCGCTGCTGAAGACGTTCAACGTCGATCCCTTGTTCTTCGGCCTGCTGGTGGCTCTCAATATCCAGACCTCGTTCCTGTCGCCGCCGGTCGCCATGGCGCCGTTCTATCTCAAGGGCGTGGCGCCAAGCTGGGTCAACATCAACGACATCTTCCGCGGCGTCATGCCGTACATGATCATCGTGATCGTCTCGATGATCATGCTCTACACGTTCCCGCAGATCGGGCTGTGGCTGCCCAACTATATGTACAAGTAGGCCGGCCGCGCGCGAAGGAGAAGTGACATGGTTATCTTGTTCGGTGGGATCGCGGTGCTGGTCGTCACCGTCATGGTGTTTATCGGCTTGCTGCCGCGCGGCGGCAAGGTGCATCGGTTCGCCGATACCGCATGGGAGCCTTATGTCGGCGTCGCGCTCACGTCGGCGGTCGCGCTCGGCCTCACCATGACGCTCTCCTCCATTTTGGAAATGATGAGCTAGCCCGAAAGGGCTAGCCCTCGACTGGCAGATCACTTGGCCAACTTCGAAATCGCGTCCCTCACCGCCACGCAAGCCGCAACTGAGATCGCGCGCGGCGCGCTCTCGGCGGAGGAGTACACGCGCGCCTGCCTCGACCGCATCGCGGCGGTCGAGCCAACGGTGCAGGCCTTCGCCCATCTCGATCCCGAGCATGCGCTGGCGCAGGCGCGCGCGCTCGACGAGCGCAAGGCCGCAGGCGAGCCGCTCGGCCCGCTGCACGGCGTGCCGGTCGCCATCAAGGACATCATCGATACCAGCGATTATCCGACCGAGTGCGGCTCGGCCGTGCTCTCCGGGCGGCGTCCGTTCAAGGATGCCACCGTCGTGGCGCGGCTGCGCAGCGCCGGGGCGGTGATCATCGGCAAGACCGTGACCACCGAATTCGCCTATTTCCATCCCGGCAAGACGCATAATCCGCACGATCCGGGACGCACTCCGGGCGGTTCCTCCTCGGGCTCGGCGGCGGCGGTCGCAGCCGGCATGGTGCCGCTCGCGATCGGCTCGCAGACCAACGGTTCGATCATCCGGCCGGCGGCATTTTGCGGCGTGTTCGCCGCCAAGCCGACGCATGGACTGGTCTCGCGCGCCGGCGTGCTGACGCTGTCGCGGGCGCTCGATCATGTCGGGCCGTACGCGCGTTCGGTCGAGGATATCGCGCTCATCCTGAGCGTGATCGCCGGTTACGATCCGCAGGACCCCGACACCCGCCCGGTCGCGACCGCCGACTTCCCGAAAACGGCCGCTGAAAAATGGCCGCTGACGCCGCGCCTGGCGTTCGTGCGCACGCCGATCTGGGACAAGGCCGACGCGACGACGCGCGCGGCCTTCGAGGGCCTTGCCGAGCGTCTGGGCGCGGCGTGCATCACGATCGATTTGCCGGACCGCTTCGCCGGCGCCTGGGAGGCGCAGCGCGTGATCATGGCCGCCGATATAGCGCATAATCTCGGCGCCGTTGTCGACAAAGGCGGCGAGGCGATCAGCAAGCGATTGCGCGATCTGGTCGAGGATGGCCGCAAGGTGAGCGCGTCGCAATATCTTCGCGCGCTCGAGCAGGGTCGCGCGTTGCGGGCGGCATTCGACGATCTGTTCAACGAGTGCAATGCGATTGTCACGCCGGCGACCCGCGGGGTGGCGCCCAAGGGACTCGATAGCACTGGCGATCCGGCCTTCTGCAGCCTGTGGACGCTGACCGGGCTGCCGTCCTTGAACCTGCCGCTGCTCAGCGGAGACGACGATATGCCGCTCGGCGTGCAACTGGTCGGCCCGGTCGGCGACGACGCGCGGCTGCTGCGCACCGCCAATTGGCTGGTCGGCACGGTGGGTGGCAAGCCTTCGCGCCGCCGCGCCAAAAGTTGACGCGGGCATCTGCTCGCTACGCTTTCGGCGGCGCGCCCAGATTGTCCTTGAAAAACGCGACAGTGCGGCTCCAGGCCAGCTTGGCCGCGGCCTCGTTGTAACGCGCCGCGCCGGTATCGTTGTTGAAGGCGTGCTGCGTGCCTGGATAGGTGTGCATCGTGAATTTCTTGTTGTTGGCTTTGAGCGCCGCTTCGTAGGCGGGAATTCCCGCATTCACGCCGTCGTCTTTCTCCGCATAATGCAGCAACAGCGCCGCCTTGATGTTGGGCACCTGCGCGGCGGGCACCTGACGGCCGTAATAGGCGACGCCGGCGTCGAGCTCCGGGCTCGAAGCCGCCAGGCGGTTGATCATCAGCCCGCCGAAACAGAAGCCGACCGCGCCGACCTTGCCGGTCGATTCCGCATGCTGCTTGAGGAACGATACGCCGGCCACCAGCGCGGCAACGGCGTCGTCTTGATTCATTTTCGTGTGCAGGTCGCGCGCCGCGTCTTCATTGGCCGGCGTTCCGCCGACCAGCGACAGCAGATCGACGGCGTAGGCGAGATACCCTTCGGCCGCGAATCTGCGGGCCACGTCTTCGAGATGTGGGTTGAGCCCGCGGTTCTCATGGATGACCAGCACGACCGGGCGTTTGTCCTTGGCCTTGGGCCGCACCAGATAGCCGTTGATCTTGCCCTTGGGTGAATCGTAGGCGAGGCGCTCGCTCACCAGCCGCGCATCGTCGGGCGCAACCATCGCGGCGCGCGCGTAATCGTTCTGCAGAAGCGGCAGCAGCGCCATGGCGGCGGCGCCGGAGCCGGCGACTTCCGCCAGCCGGTCGAGGAATTCCCGGCGGTTGATCCCGCCATGGGTGAACCGGTCGTACAGATCGATGATCTTCTGATCCATGGAACGCCTCCGGCGCGCGTGAGCGCTGTGCCATGATAACACGCCGCCCGCGCCGCTATTCCAGCGCGACAATCGGGTGCCCACTTGTTAGGGTGAAAAGCTTGGCATTGGGGGCTCAGGTGTCGTCCACGGTCACGTTGCCGCTCTGGCTGGTCGTGTTGGTCAGCGTGCTCTCGATCATGGCCGCGCTCGATCACCTGTTGCTGCCGAGTGCGCGCTGGGTGATGCGGCGGCGCCTCAACCGGGCGATCGACGAACTCAACACCCGGCTGAAATTGCGCATCCAGCCGTTTAAGCTGGCCAAGCGGCAATCGCTGATCGACCAGCTGGTGTTCGATCCGGAGGTGCTCGGTGAAATCGAGCAATACGCCAAGGCCAATGGCGTCCCGCGCGAGGTCGCGCAGGCGCTGGCGCGCCGCTATGCGCGCGAGATCGTGCCGTCGTTTTCGGCCTACGCCTATTTCGGCGTGGGCGCCCGGCTGGCGCGCTGGGTTTCGACGGTGTTTTACCGCGTCCGGCTCGGCTACATGGACGAGGACGCGCTCAAGACCGTCGATCCCGACAGCGCCGTCATCTTCGTCATCAACCACCGCTCCAACATGGACTATGTGCTGGTCACCTACATGGCTTCGACCAGCTCGGCGCTGAGCTACGCGGTCGGCGAATGGGCGCGGGTGTGGCTGCTGCAAAGCCTGATCCGCTCGATGGGCGCCTATTTCGTGCGCCGCGATTCGCGCGATCCGCTCTATCGCAAGGTGCTGGCGCGCTATGTCCACATGGCGGTGTCGGGCGGACTGGCGCAGGCGGTGTTCCCGGAGGGCGGGCTCACGCGCGACGGGCGCCTGCAGCCGGCCAAGCTCGGACTGATCGGCTACATGGTGGCGGGCTTCGATGCGAATGGGCCGCGCGACGCGATGTTCGTGCCGGTCGGCATCAACTACGACCGCGTGCTGGAAGACCGCCTGCAGCTCGGCTCATTGGCGGCCAAGGAGGGCGGCCGCGCCCACCACCGCTTCAATCTTGGCGTCTTCCTCGGCACCGTGTTCAGCCATGTCGCGCTGCGGCTGCGCGGCCGCTGGCATCGCTTCGGCTATGCCTGCGTGAGCTTCGGCCCGCCGCTGTCGTTGCGGCAATACGTCAAGCAGCGCGGCATCGACTTCCGCGTGCTCGATCAGCCCGCGCGCTTCGCCGAGGTCGAGCGTCTCGCCCAGGTGCTGATGGAGAAAGTCGGCCGCGTGGTGCCGGTGCTGCCGGTGGCGCTGGTGGCGACCGCGCTGCTCGATGCCGGCGCGTCGCTCTCCATGCTGGAACTCAAGGCCCGCGTGCTCGCGCTGGTGCAGCGGCTCGCCGCATCGGCTGCGCATGTGCATATCCCGCGCGGCGACCAGGATTATGCCATCGAGGTGGGCTTGCGCATGTTGCGGATGCGCCATCTGGTCGCGGAACGGGACGGTCTCTACGGAGTCGAGCCGGAGGAGGCGCCGCTGCTGCGCTACTACGCCAACTCGATCGCCCATTTGCTGGCCACAGCACCGGCTTGACGGCATCGCCGCCAGCCTGCATTTCAAAGGCCTCGAAGGCGTCGCAACCGCGGTAGCCGACCCGGAGCACACAATGTCGTTCAGGCTGCAAAACGCAGGGCGGTTTTGTTTTGCCTGCGGCGTTATTGCCGCCGGCCTGCTGCTCGCCTGCGGGCCCGCCTCGTCAGCCGACCCGTTCCCGTTCGATCGGGAACTGCTGCTCGACGCTGCGCCGATGCGGCCGGCCAAGCGTCTGCCGAGCCTGACCGTGGCGCCGAACGGCGAAGCCACCATCGACCTGTGGTGCAAGACCGTGAGCGCGCGCGTGGAATTTACGGATGAAGCCATCAAGATCGAACCGGGCCCGCTGCCGGAAGCCTTGCCGGAGATGATGGGCGCCGGCCAATGCTCGCCGCAGCGCATGCGCGCTGACGAGGACATGCTGGCCACCCTCGCGCAGATGACGGCGTGGCGCCAGCAAGGCGGCGCGCTCGTGCTGGTCGGACCGAAGACGCTGAAATTCCGCGCGGCGACCAACTAGGGCGAAGCCCCCTTTGGCTGCCTTGTTGTTGCTGCAGATTTCCATTTTAATATAGCCGCGATTCCTGGCAGTGCCGCCGCTTTGCCATCTCGCCGGCACTCTATGTCAGCACTGTCTCGACGGATTTAGGGCAGGGGACTCGGCGGCCAACCACCGCCGGAAAAAGGAACCTCATGATGAAGTACAAATATGTGTTGCTGGCCGGCACCGTTGTGCCCGGTCTGCTGCTGCTCGCAAACCCGACCGTTGCGGCTCCGGGCTCAGACATGGTCGTGGCGCAGAATTGTCCGCCGCCGAATAGAATGATCAACGGCCGCTGCGCGCCGCCGCCACCTCCCGCCGCCGCCAGACCAGTCGCCCCAGCGCCCCCGGCGGCCGTGCGACCGGCCGCACCACAGCAACCCGTTGTTCGGCAACCGGCCGTGCAACCGGCGCCACAGCAACCGGCGACCAGGCAGGTGGCGCCGGCGCCGCAGCAGCCGGTGCAACGGACAATACCGCCCGCTCAGCAGCAGACAAGGCCGGCGCAGACGCAGCCAACCGTCCAGCCGCAGGGCCAACCGCCGGTCCGCCAGCGGACCCCGCAGAACGTGCCGGGAAGGCCCGTGCAGACGCAGCCGGCCATCCAGCCGCAGGGTCAACCGCCGGTCCGCCAGGGGACTCCGCAAAATGTGCCGGGAAGGCCCGTGCAGACGCAGCCGGCCATCCAGCCGCAAGGTCAGCCGCCGATCCGACAGGGCACCCCGCAAATTGCGCCGGTAAAGCCCGCGCAGACGCAGCCAGCCATCCAGCCGCAGGGGCAGCCGCCGATCCAACAGGTGGCCCCGCGAATTATACCGGCTCCCGCCACGACACCGGCCAACATACGTAAACTCGACGACTTCCGCGGTCAGCGGCGCGAAACCAGGCAGGGCAGCAGCGTCATTATCCAGGAGCCCGGACGGACCATCATCCGCGATGGCGGCCGGCTGGTGATCCAGCGCAACGAGTCGTCCGGCCGGTTCGGATTGAATGCGCGCAACGTGCGGACCGAGCGTCGGGGCGGCAATGTCGCGACCATCATCGATCGACCGAATGGCACGCGGATTGTCAACCTGACCGACAGCAACGGTCGGCTGCTGCGGCGGAGCCGGCGGGACGCCCGCGGGCGCGAGGTGGTGCTGATCGACAACACGCGCCATGGCGGATGGGTCGCCGGCGCGGTCGTGGTCGGGGCGGCCGCCGTCGCCGGACTCGTCATCCTCAACATGAGGCCGCCGGTCGTTCACATGCCGCGCGAGCGCTACATCGTCGATTACGAGGGGGCCGACCGGGAGTTGATTTACGAAACGCTCATGGCGCCCCCGGTCGAGGCCATCGATCGCGACTATTCGCTCGACGAAATCCGCTACAACGCTCCCTTGCGTGACCGGATGCCGCGGATCGACATCGACACGATCACGTTCGAATTCGGCTCGTGGGAGGTGACCCCCGATCAGGCGCAGCGCTTGCAGTTCATCGCCGACGGCATTGCGCAGGCGATCCAGAAGAATCCGGACGAGGTCTTCCTGATCGAGGGCCACACCGATGCCATCGGCAAGGACGAAGACAATCTTTCATTATCCGACCGCCGGGCCGAATCGGTCGCGCAGGTCATGACCGCGCAGTTCGGCATTGCGCCGGAAAATCTCACGACGCAAGGCTACGGCGAGCAATATCTCAAGATCCCGACGCAGGAAGCGGAACGGCGCAACCGCCGTGTCACCATCCGCCGGATCACGCCGCTGCTCAACGGCCCGACCGCGCAAAATCGTTGACGAGGTCCGTCTTTAAGGCTGCACGGCAAAATTCAGTCACGAAAAAGGGCGCGGCCGAAGCCGCGCCCGTGGATAGCGTTTGCTTGTGTAGCTGCAGGCTTACAGCATGCCGCCCATGCCACCCATGCCGCCACCACCCGGCATGGCCGGGGCCGGCTCTTTCGGCAGTTCGGCGACCATGGCTTCGGTGGTGACCAGCAGGCCGGCAACGGAGCCGGCGTCCTGCAGCGCGGTGCGCACCACCTTGACCGGATCGATGATGCCCTTGGCGACCATGTCGACATACTCTTCGTTCTGCGCGTCGAAGCCGTAGGTCTCCGAATTCTCGTCGAGGATCTTGCCGACCACGATCGAGCCTTCCACGCCGGCATTCTCGGCGATCTGACGGATCGGGGCTTCCAGCGCCTTGAGTACGATGTTGATGCCGGCCTGCACGTCGGAGTTCTCGTTGCTGATGCGGCCGACCGCCTTCTTGGCGCGCAGCAATGCTACGCCGCCGCCCGGCACGATGCCTTCCTCGACCGCGGCGCGGGTGGCGTTGAGCGCGTCCTCGACGCGGTCCTTCTTCTCCTTCACCTCGATCTCTGTGGCGCCGCCGACCTTGATCACCGCGACGCCGCCGGCGAGCTTGGCCAGCCGCTCCTGCAGCTTCTCCTTGTCGTAGTCCGAGGTGGTTTCCTCGATCTGCGCCTTGAGCTGGGAGACGCGCGCCTCGATCTCGGCCTTCTTGCCGGCGCCGTGCACGATGGTGGTCTTTTCCTTCTCGATGATGACCTTCTTGGCGCGGCCGAGCATGGCCGTGGTCACGTTCTCGAGCTTGATGCCGAGGTCTTCCGAGATCAGCTGCCCGCCGGTGAGGATCGCGATGTCCTCCAGCATGGCCTTGCGGCGATCGCCGAAGCCGGGTGCCTTCACGGCCGCCACTTTCAGGCCGCCGCGCAGCTTGTTGACCACCAAAGTGGCAATCGCCTCGCCCTCGACGTCTTCGGAGAGAATCAGCAGCGGCTTGCCGGTCTGTACCACCGCTTCCAGCAGCGGCAGCATGGCCTGCAGGCCGGAGAGCTTCTTTTCGTGCAGCAGGATGTAGGCGTCTTCCAGCTCGGCGGTCATCTTCTCGGCGTTGGTGACGAAGTAGGGCGAGATGTAGCCGCGGTCGAACTGCATGCCTTCGACGATCTCGACCTCGGTCTCCATCGCCTTGGCTTCCTCGACGGTGATGACGCCCTCGTTGCCGACCTTCTGCATCGCCTTGGCGATCATGCTGCCGATGGTGGCGTCGCCATTGGCCGAGACGGTGCCGACCTGGGCCACTTCCGCCGAGGACGAGACCTTGCGGGCGCGCTTCTCGATGTCCTTGACCACGGCGGCGACCGCGATGTCGATGCCGCGCTTGAGGTCCATCGGGTTCATGCCGGCGGCCACCGACTTGGCGCCTTCGCGCACGATCGCCTGCGCCAGCACGGTGGCGGTGGTGGTGCCGTCGCCGGCATTGTCATTGGTCTTCTGGGCGACTTCGCGCACCATCTGCGCGCCCATGTTCTCGAACTTGTCCTCGAGCTCGATCTCCTTGGCGACGGTGACACCGTCCTTGGTAATCCGAGGGGCACCAAATGATTTGTCGAGCACGACGTTGCGGCCCTTGGGGCCGAGCGTCACTTTCACCGCGTTGGCGAGGATGTCGACGCCGCGCAACATGCGGTCGCGCGCGTCAGTGGAAAATTTCACTTCCTTGGCAGCCATGTCGAATTACTCCGTTGGGTTGGTTACGCCGTCACCCTGAGGTGCTCGCCGCTAGGCGAGCCTCGAAGGGTGACAGCCCGTGCCCGTCATCCTTCGAGGCTCGCGGCTTCGCCGCTCGCGCCTCAGGATGACGGTCTAATGATTCAGGCGATCACGCCCATGATGTCGGACTCCTTCATGATCAGGAGCTCCTCGCCATCGAGCCGCACTTCGGTGCCCGACCACTTGCCGAACAGCACGCGGTCGCCGGCCTTCACGCCCATCGGGGTGAGCTTGCCGGCCTCGTCGCGCCCACCGGGGCCGACGGCGATGACTTCGCCTTCCGACGGCTTCTCCTTGGCGGTGTCGGGAATGATGATGCCGCCCTTGGTCTTATTTTCGGCATCGATGCGGCGCACGACAACGCGGTCGTGCAGGGGACGAAACTGGGTCTTGGCCATGTCTTCTCTTCCTCGTCGGCACAAACAAAATGTTACGGGGTGTGGGACGGAAACTATCGATTTTGCAAGCCTTTAGCACTCGCTAACGGAGAGTGCCAATTGCTGACCGGGGACATATGGCCTCAGCGCTAAGCTGTCAAGCACGCGGTTCGACCAGACCGGAGCGCAGCTGCCTGCGTGAACCGGGAGGCTGGCGCGCGGCCGGCCGGCCGGCGACGATCAATCGCAATCGCTCCCGCTTGCGCTGCCCGCCAATGCCCCCCAAAGTCGCGCTCTGAATCGTGCCGCCGGAGCCTGCATGAGCCGTTCTGACCGACCCCGCCTGACCGCCCTGATTTTCGCGCTTCTCGCACTCGGGCTGGCCGGCTGCGCCACCAGCAACCCATTTTCGTCCGGACCGGCGGCGCCGGAGCAGGCGCCGGAAGTCGTTCCGACGCTGCCGCCGGCCTTCCCGCCGCAGGATATCGTCGGGCGCTGGGGGCTCGCCGCCTACCACAAGGACGAAGACCGGCCACGCATCGAGGTCGCCGCCGCCAACCAATGCCAGCAGCCCTACGTGATCACGCTGGGCGCGACCGGCGGGGTGATGATGCATCTCGCCGACCAGTCCCAGGCGCAGGAGCTGCGCCTGAAAGGCGCGCCCGGCGGCAAGACCTATATCGGCCTCGACGGCGACCCGCCCGGCAGCCCGCAGGACCGCGAGGTGATCGCCTTCGACGGCCGCATGCTGATCTTGCGCTGGATGGAACCGGAAGTGCAGGGCCGCTACGGCACCATGGTCTATGTGCGTTGCGGGCCGGAGGGCGCTAAGCGCCCGGCGGCCAAGCCCAAGCCCAAGGCAAAGCCGAAGACGGCGCCGAAGCCCGTGCAGCCGCCGATCCAGCAGTTCACGCCGGTACGGTGACGGTCCGCGATTTCATCGACGGCCCCTGGCGCGCCGTGCCGGTACTCGGCGTTACCCAGATTCTCGCGTGGGGCGCGATCTTCTATACGCCGGTGCTGATCGTGCCGCTGATCGCGGCCGAGCGCGGCTGGTCGATCTCTTTCGCCATGGGCGGCTTCTCGGTGGCGCTGCTGGTCGCCGGCCTCATCGCGCCTTTCGTCGGCCGTTCGATCGATCGCTTCGGCGGCCATGTGACGATGACCGTCGGTTCGCTGATCGGCGCGCTCGGCTTGGTCCTCATCGTGCGCGCCGAGCATCCGCTCGCCTATCTCGCGGTCTGGATGGTGCTCGGCGCCGCCATGTCGGCGAGCCTGTACGATTCCGCCTTCGCCACGCTCGGCCGCATCTTCGGCGCCGGCGCGCGCCGGCCGATCACCGCGCTGACGCTGGCCGGCGGCTTCGCCTCGACCGTGAGCTGGCCGGCGACGCATATCCTGATCGAGGCGGTCGGCTGGCGCGGCACCTATCTGATCTATGCCGCGCTGCTGGCCTGCGTGTGCGCGCCGCTGCACGCCTTGGCGCTGCCGCGTGGCCGCGTTGAAGCGGCGGCGCCCGCCGGCAGCGATACGAAGGCGCCGGATAAGGTGCTGCCGCCGCACGGGCTGCCGTTCATCCTGGTGGCGTCGGCTTTCGCGGCCTATGCCTTCGTGCCCTCCGGCCTGTCCGCGCATCTGCTGGCGATCTTCGCGCGCTCCGGCATCGATGCCGGCACGGTGGTGTGGATCGGCGCGCTGTTCGGGCCGGCGCAGGTCGGCGCGCGACTGATCGAATTTTCCTTCGGCCGCGACCTGCACCCGCTCTGGGTGGTGCGCTTCGCGCTCGGCGTACTGCTGTGCGCCTTCGTGATGCTGGCCGTGCTCGGCATGTCGGTGCCGGTGGCGGCGGCGTTCGCGCTGATGTTCGGCGGTGCCAACGGGCTGGTCACCATCACGCGCGGCGCCGTGCCGCTCGCGCTGTTCGGCGCCTCCGGCTATGGCCGGCTGATCGGCCGGCTCGCCGGGCCCTTCCTGCTGATGCAGGCGGCGGCGCCGCTGGTGATGGCGTTCGTGCTGGAGCGCATGTCCGATCCGGCGGCGCTGGCGCTCGCGGCAGCGTTCGCCGCAACCGCGCTGGTCTGCTTTGTGTTGATCAAACGGCCAAATTAATTTTGCGCATGATCTTGTCCGACCTTGCTTCGCCCGCCGATCCAGCCTTCGCAGCCGAAGCGGCTGCTTCGGCGGAGTAGGCAGCGGGCTTCGCACTCGGGTCCGGCCTTTGGCCGGCCCGAGCACAGGCTCCGGCGGGAAACCGGTTCCCACTTTTCGGGATCATGCGCTAACCGAACATCTTGTCGATGTCGCACTGGCTGGCATGGCCGGCGTCGTCGTCGAGCTTGGGGCCATTGAGCAGTTCGCGGGCGGGCACGGCCTTGGCAGACGACGGCGATGCGCCGGTCACGGTGTTGCAGCGCTCGATCATGGCTGCGATCTGGTCCTCGACCATCGTCATGATGCCGATCACACTGCTGATGCGCTGGCCGGCGAGATCCTGAAAATTGCAGGCTTCGTAGATTTTCACCACATGGTCTTGAATGTCCTGCGCCAGCCCGCGCTCGTAATCGTTCTTCAGCGACGAAGCGAGGGACCTGGCGCCATCATCGATAAGCTCGACCGCAGCCAGGATTTTCTGCGTGGCATGATCCATGCCGTCGACCGATGCGCGTAGCTCGTCGGCCGCGCGCGCCATGCGACGTTCCTTGCCGTCGTCGATCAGCGTGCCCAGTTCGCGCGTGTTGCGGGCGATGGTGTCACGGATGAGCGCGAGCTCGCGCTTGAGACTCTGCACCGCGTCGGAGGCGCCGCTGTCGCGCTGCTCGGCCAGCGCGCGCAGCGCCTTGAGTTCGTCGACGACGTGTCGATGCTCGTGCGCGCCGGCATAGCTGCCGGCATGCATCCGCTCGACGCGAAATAGTTTTTGCTGCACGCCACGCCCCCTCGCGTCCCCAGGCTTATGGTTTTATCGCAGCGGCCATTAACGCTGGGTTGCGACGCCCTGCGCATGATCCCGAAAAGTGGGCACCGGTTTTCGGAAAAGATCATGCGCCAAAAAAGAACCTGGCGTTAACCATGACCGTCGCGTTTTACGCAAAATAAACTCTAATGCGACGAAAGCCGCGCGCAATCGCCGCAAAAATGCGTCGCCGGCGGCCTGGTTTACCAATCGGTGTTGGTTTCGATCTGTACTCCACATATCCGGTGACGGCGCATGATCCCGAAAAGTGGGAACCGGTTTTCGGACAAGATCATGCGCGATCAAAAGAGTGCGTCAGTGCGTTCGACTGTTGCAATCTTGTTCGCAGGCTTGTTCGCGAGCGCCACCGCTTCGGCGCAGTCGATCTCGATCGCGCCGCCCGGCCAAGTGTCGCGCGGCCAAGCCATGCCCACGACGCCGCCGATGGTCGTGGTCGCGCGGCAACCGGAGTTGCGCGGCAATCTCGGCGGCGGTTTCATCGAATACCTGTTCGGCGACCAATCGCGGCCGCGGGCCGAGCTGCCGCCGCGCATCTACTCCGACCCATCGCATGACACGCAGCGTTACGCCAACACCCAGCCCACGGTCGGTCCCATGCTGGAGCCGCAGGGCACCGCGATCGATCCGCAGTTCCTGCGTCAGCAGGTCGATTATCAAGGCAGCGAAGAACCCGGCACCATCGTCATCGATACGCCCAACCATTTCCTCTATCTGGTCGAACCTGGCGGCAAGGCGATGCGCTACGGCATTGGCGTCGGCCGGCCCGGTTTCACCTGGTCGGGCGTGCACTCGGTCTCGTCGATGAAGGAATGGCCGGATTGGGTGCCGCCGAAGGAAATGCTCCAGCGCCAGCCCTACCTGCCGCATCACATGGCCGGCGGGCCGAACAATCCGCTCGGCGCCCGCGCGCTCTATCTCGGCTCGACGCTCTACCGCATCCACGGCTCGAACGAGCCGTGGACGATCGGCCGCAACGTCTCGTCCGGTTGCATCCGCATGCGCAATGCGGACGTCATCGACCTCTATGGCCGCGTGAAGATCGGCACCAAGGTCGTGGTGCTCTGAATTCTTGTCATGGCCGGACTCGATCCGGCCATCCATCTTCTTGAAAGAATGTTTTTAGATGGATGCGCGGGTCAAGCCCGCGCATGACGAATTTGATTCACGCGCTGTCGTCGCCGCCGAAGTCGCCGCCTATGTCTCCGGCCAAGTCCCCGCTATCGCCGTCGTCGCCAGCACCGCTATCGAACAGCCCGGCGCGTTGATCGCCGCCGGCGGCCCCGCGTCCGATATCGTTGATGCCGGCGTCGCGCGCGAGATCGCTATTGGCCGCGCTGTTGTCCCAGGGCGAGCCCGTGGAGGGCGGAACCGCGCCGAAGGCGCTGCCGCCGCGCTGGCCGAACATCGAGCTGATCGAGTTGAGCAGCAACGCACCGCCGATCATGCCGGCGGCCGAGGCCGCCGCGGTGCCGAGGAACGAGCCGCCAAATCCAGGTGCTGGCGCCGGCGCCGCCACCGGAGGGGCTGCCGCGGCCAAGGCGCCGCCGCTGTTCCAGCGCGCATCGGTTTCGCTTGCCGCAGCGCGCACGCTCGGCACCGAGCCGTGCGCGGGCTGGCCGGTGAGCACACCGCGCATGCTGTCGAGGAAACCGCCCCCGCTGCGCGGCTCGGCACTCTCACCGCTCAATTCGCGGATGCGGGCATCAGCGCGCTTGAGCGCTTCGTCCTGCACCAGCACCGTCTGCACCAGCGGATAGACCGCATGCGGGGCGCGCGCGAGACCTTCGGCGATGGCGCGCTCGGCTTGCGTGTCGCGCGGCGCCGTCTCCAGCCGCGCGAGTCGATCGAACAGCTCGTCCACCCGTTGGCGTTCTTCTGGGGTCATGAGGTCCTCCCGTATCAAACATTACGAGACTATCTAGGTAGCCTCGCCGTCATTGCCAGCCGGCCGGGTGAGTTCGATCCCGTGGCGGGCCAGCAGGTGCGGAAACTCGTCGGAATTGAAATAGGCAAATTCGCGCTCGCGCAGGGTGGTGAGCGAATCGAGCCGTTCCAGCTCGGCATCGACAAAGCCCGGATGACACATGACCAGGCCGCCATCCGGCAATCCGGCCAGAAAGCGCTGGAAAATCTTGGTGAAATCGGTCTTCGGCGTGAACGCATAAGCCCCGGCAAAGGCCGCATTGGTGGCAATGCCGAGCCGTTCGGCCCGGCGGCGAAATGTCACGCTTAAAATATCGAGCACCAGCGCCTTGCGGTCGTGCAGGCGGCGCAGCGAATTGGCGCGGCCACATTGTCGCACCCAGGCATGCGGCGCCGCCTCCGCCACCACCTTGAGAAAGGCATCGCGCACCTGCGGAAACAGATGCACGTGCTGGTGGCCGTCGAGGAAATCGGGCGGGCGGCCGAAGGTATCGAGGAAGGCGCGCAACTGCGTGGCGATCTCGATCACCAGCAATTCCGGCTGCAGGCGGCGCGCGATCGCTAAACGCATCATCTCCGCCAACGGCGGGAAGCCGCCATCGCGCAGCGGCGCAAAGCCCGCGCTCAGCGGCGTGAACGGCGCCGTCAGCGTCACATGCAGTCCGAGCGCGGCGCACGGTTCGCCGGAATTGAGCAGGTCGAGCGCGCCGGCCTCGTCTTCGCCGAGATGCGGCGCCGCCACCATCACCGAGGTGGCGTTGAGCCGCTTGCGCGCGATCAGTTCGCGGATCGCGCGGTTGACGCCGGGTGAAATGCCGTAATCGTCGGCGCACAGCCAGATATGGCGCGGGCCCGCGCGCATGCGTGCGTCGGCTTACTCCGCCGCGCGCGCGGTCACGGAGCGCGGCTTGGCGGGGGTTTTGGCGGTTTCGTTGGCTTTCTTCATGCTGTGTTCGGCGACGAAATAGACTGGCCGCGCTTTGATCTCCGACAGCATCTTGCCGACATATTCGCCCAGCACGCCGATCATGATCAACTGCGCGCCGCCGATCACCATCACGCTGACCACCAGCGAGGGATAGCCGGGCACATCCTTGCCGAACAGAACGGTTTCCAGGAGTATCCACGACCCGAAGAACAGCGCGGTCAAGGCCAGCAGCAGGCCGAGCATGCTGGCGACGCGCAATGGCGCCACCGAGAACGACGTCAGTCCCTCGATCGACAGCCCGATCAGCGACCAGATGTTCCAGGTGGTCGCGCCGTGCTCGCGCATCGCCGGCTCATAGTCGACTCGCACCTGGCGGAAGCCGATCCAGCTCGACAGGCCTTTGAAGAAGCGATTGCGCTCGGGCATCAGCCGCAGCGCCGCCGCCGCGCGCGGCGACAGCAGGCGGAAGTCGCCGGCGTCTTCCGGAATCTTGTGGCGCGCGCGCCAGTTGAGCAGCGCGTAGAACGTTTTGACACCCGCGCGCCGCAGCCAGGGTTCGTTCTCGCGGTTCGCCTTGGCGGTGTAGACCACGTCGTAGCCGTCATCGAGCCAGCGCGACACCAGCAATTCGATCAGGGACGGCGGATGCTGGCCGTCGCCGTCCATGAACAGCACGGCGCCGAGCCGGGCATGGTCGAGGCCGGCGAGCAGGGCGGCCTCCTTGCCGAAATTGCGCGACAAAGTGACCACCTGGATGTCGAGCGGCAGGGCCGGCAGCGAATGGGCGATGCGGCTGGTGTCGTCGCGGCTGCCGTCGTCGACATAGACGACTTCGAGGTTGAGGCCGCGCTTGACCTTCAGGAACCGTGCGACTTCGGCAATGCGTTCGTGCAGGCGGGCCAGACCCTTGGCCTCGTTGAACAGCGGCACCACGATCGACAATCCGGGCGCGGACCGCGAAGGCGTCACGCGGGAGCTGGTTTTCGCTGGTTTTGCCGGCATTGACGTTAACCACCGCTGTCTTGTTACCGCGCGATCTATAGCGCATGGCCGCGGCCCTGTCGCGCCCGGCCCATCGGGGTGTTATGAACGGCCAATGATTCCGGCCCCCCTGCAAAACCTTCTCGATCGTCTGCGCGTAGCCTGGCACGAGCGCGCGATCGCGCTCAAGGCGATCAGCTTTGCCATGGTCGGCGTCGTCAACACCGGCATCGATTTCAGCGTGTTCTGGACCACCGCCACCTATCTGCAATGGCCGCTGGTCCCCGCCAACGTGCTGGCCTGGCTGGTGGCGGTGTCGTTTTCCTATGCGATGAATTCCTTCATCACCTTCGGTCCGGAATCGGGGCGTATCCTGCGCTGGCGCGACTATTCCACCTTCGTGGCGTCCGGCATTGCCGGCATGATCGCCAGCACTGCGACGCTGGTCGCGCTTTCCTATGTGTTGCCGCTGGTGCTTGCCAAGCTGCTGTCGATCCTGGTGAGCTTCGTGGTCAACTTCGCGCTCTCCCATTTTGTGGTGTTCAAGGCGCGCAAAAACTAAGTTGAGTTGGAGTCAAGCGATGCAGCACGACGACAATCTGACGGCCAAGCTTCCGCACTTCGTCACGCATCTCGAATGCGCGATGACCGGCGAGCGCCATGAAGCGGATCAAATCCATAATCTCTCGCGCGCGGGTAAGCCGCTGCTGGTGCGCTACGATCTCGCCGGGGTCGCTAAGGCGCTGAGCAAGCAGACCTTGGCGGCGCGGCCGGCCGACCTGTGGCGCTATCGCGAATTGCTGCCGGTGCGCGAGGCGGCCAACATCGTCAGCCTGGGCGAGGCGATGACGCCGATCGTGCGCGCGCCGAAACTCGCGGCCAGGCTCGGCGGCGGCGACATCCTGGTCAAGGACGAAGGCCGGCTGCCGACCGGCTCGTTCAAGGCGCGCGGCCTGGTGATGGCGGTGTCGATGGCCAAGGCGCTCGGCATCAAGCACATGGCGATGCCGACCAACGGCAATGCCGGTGCCGCGCTCGCCGCCTATGCCAGTCATGCCGGCATCAAGACCACGATTTTCTGCCCGGAGGATACGCCGGAGGTGAATGTCAGCGAGATCGCGCTGCAGGGCGCCGCGGTCTATCGCGTCAACGGGCTGATCGACGATTGCGGCAAGATCGTCGGCGAAGGCAAAGCGAAAGTCGGCTGGTTCGACACCTCGACCTTGAAGGAGCCGTACCGGATCGAAGGCAAGAAGACCATGGGGCTGGAGCTGGCCGAGCAGCTCGGCTGGCAGGTGCCGGACGCGATCTTCTATCCGACCGGCGGCGGCACCGGATTAATTGGCATGTGGAAGGCCTTCGCCGAATTGGAAGAGATCGGCTTCATCGGCAAGAAACGCCCGCGCATGATCGCGGTGCAGGCCTCCGGCTGCGCGCCGATGGTGAAAGCCTACGAGGCGGGCGAGGAGCACGCGCCGCGCTGGGAGAACGCCCACACCATCGCATCGGGCATCCGCGTGCCGCAGGCGATCGGCGATTTTCTCATCCTGCGCGCCGTGCGCGAGAGCAAAGGCTTTGCCATCGCGGTCGACGACGACGCGATCCAAGCCGCGCTCGACGAGATGGCGCGCGAGGAGGGGCTGCTGCTCTGTCCGGAGGGGGCCGCGACCTATGCCGCCTACAAGCAGAGCCTCAAGGACGGCCGCGTCTCGCGCGGCGACCAGGTGGTGCTGTTCAACTGCGCCAGCGGGCTGAAATATCCGCTGCCGCCGATCCACCGTACCCTCGACCGGCATAAGCCGATCGATTACGCGGCGCTGTGAATTTTTATCCTTCCCCCGCTTGCGGGGGAGGGTGGCCGCGAAGCGGCCGGGTGGGGGCGCTCTATTCGGCGATCAAACCCCACCCGCCTCGCTGCGCTCGGCACCCTCCCCTTGCAGGGAGGGATTAAGTGAGCCCTGCTTCCAGCTTGGCGTACAGCGGATTATCGCGCGAGAACACGTAGCCGAGTTCGGCCACCGCCACCGCCTCGGCGCCGTTCTCGCGCAGGAAGCTGGTGAGCGCATAGACCTGGTCGGGCGGGCAGTGCAGCGTCAGCATGCCCGACGAGGTCGGCCCGCCGAACGGCGTGACCACGCCGAAGGTCTCCTTGGCGCGCTCCACCAGCCGGGCATCGCAGGCGGCAAAGCGCGCGCGCACCTCGCGGTAATTGCGGGCGCGTCCCTGCGCCGCCACGCGATCGAGGATGACGCGCGCGGTCTCGCGTTCGCTCGGCCCCCAGGCGGCCGTGCGCGCGGCCACCAGATTGGCCTGCGAGCGCAGGATGGTGCCGTCTTCGATGACCTTGAGCCCGTTGGCGGCGAGCGTGCCGCCGGTGGTGGTGATGTCGACGATCAGCTCGGCTGAGCCGGCGGCCGGCGCGCCTTCGGTCGCGCCCGAGCTCTCGACGATGCGGTAGTCGATGATGCCGTGGCGCGAGAAGAAGTCGCGCGTCAGATTGATGTATTTGGTCGCCACCCGCATCTTGCGGTCGTGGGTGTGGCGGAACGCGGTGGCGACGTCGTCGATGTCGGCCATGGTGCGCACGTCGATCCAGGCCTGCGGCACCGCCACCACGACATTGGTGAAGCCGAAGCCGAGGCCTTCGATCAGCACCACGCGCTTGTCGGCATCGGGGATTTGCTCGCGCACCAGGTCTTCACCCGTAACACCAAGGTGAACGGCGCCGGCCGCGAGTTGCGTGGTGATTTCCGCAGCCGACAGATAGGCGACCTCGACACCGTCGAGGCCGGCAATGGCGCCGCGATAATCGCGCGCGCCGCGCGGCTTGATCAGGCTTAAGCCCGAGCGCGCGAAGAAGGCCTCGGCGTTTTCCTGCAGCCGGCCCTTGGCGGGGACGGCGAGCACCAGCGGCGTGTTCATGACGAAGCTCCGTAGGCCGCCAGCCGTTCGATCCACACCGCGAAGCCGACCGCCGCGATCGGCTCGCTCGCGCCCAGCCGCGCGAGCAAGCCGTCATAGCGCCCGCCCGCCACCAGCGGATCGCCGGTGCGCGCGGGATCGGTCAGTTCGAACACGAAGCCGGTGTAATAGTCGAAGCCGCGCCCGAAGCCGGTGGAGAAGTGCACGCGCTTCAAGTCGATGCCGCGCGCCGCCAGGAAGCCGTTGCGGCTTTCGAACAGCTCGAGCGCGGGCGCCAGCACCGCCGTCATGTTGGCCTCAGTGGCGAGCGCGCGTAGCGCGGCCAGCGCTTCGTCGGGATCGCCCTGGACGCCCAAGAAGCGTTCGACCAGTCCGCGTACCTCGCGCGGAAGTTTTGCACTGGCCCCGAGCGCGGACTGTTCGAGGAAACGATCGGCGATCTCGGCGACCGAGCGTCCGCCGACCGCGTTGATGCCGGCGATCGACAACAGGTCGGTGATCAGCGCATGCGCGCCCTTCGGATCGGCGCCGGCCAGAGCCGCCAGCACGCCCTGATATTCCGGGCGCGCATTGTTGCCGCCGAGCACCAGGCGGTCGAGGTCCTGCGCCAGATTGGTCTTGCGGTTGAAATCCTTGATCAGCCGCCGCTTCCAGGCCGGCGGCAGCTCGAGGCCTGCGACCAGCGCGGCGAACAGCGAAACGTCGCCGGTGCGGATGTCGGGCGCGGTCAGGCCGTAGCCGGCGGTGGCGTCCAGCCCGAGCGACAGCATCTCGGCGTCGGCCGCTGCCTTGTCGGGACGGCCGAAGCTCTCGATGCCGGCCTGCAGGAATTCGGCGGCGGCATCGCTGCGGTGGCGGAACACCGGCCCGAGATAGCAGAAGCCGGCCGGTTTGCCGGCCTGCGCGGAGGCCAGATAGTCGCGCGACACCGGAATGGTGAGGTCGGGCCGCAGGCAGAATTCGCCGCCGCCCGGCGCCGTGGTGAGATACATGCGCTTGCGGATGTCCTCGCCCGACAGATCGAGAAACGGCTCCGCCGGCTGCAGGATCGCAGGCGCGACGCGGGCATAGCCGGCGCGCTCATAGGAGGCGACCAGCGCCTCCGCACGGGCGTCGGTCCCCGTCTTTTTTGCTGTCACGCTCGCGTCCATCGCACTTCAATCCTGCCATCAAGTGGCGGCCCTTTAGCACGGCCGGCTTAAGGATTCGACGCCGAATACGTGCTGCCCTTAATACGACGACCCGCCAAATGCTTGGCGTCGTTAACAAATTTTCCGGCCGCCGGGGGCGCCGCCCCGTTATTTTCATTGGTTATGTCCCCATAAGTCCTTGCGAGTAATAAAATTTCAACACAACCAGGGTTGAGTAGGTACGGGGTGGGGGGGATTTCGATGACCGAGTCAGTCTCGCGTGCCTTGGTTGAGGCCTTCTATCAGGCCTATGCGTCGCGTGATGCCGACAAGATCGGCCAGTTTCTCGACGACAACGTGGAATGGAGCATCAGCGGCCCGATCGACGTGCTACCGTTCTGCGGCACGCGCCACGGCAAGGCCGCCGTGCTCGACATGGTCGGGCGGCTGATTCCCGAGGTGTTCCGCGTCTTCAGCTTCGTGCCCGACGCCATGCTGGTGGACGGCGACCAGGTGGCCACGCTCAGCCGCCTGCAGGCGCGCAGCGCCGACGGGCGCGTGATCAGCTACCGGCTGGCGCATTTCGTCCGCTTCCGCGCTGGCAAGATCGTCCGCAATCTGTCGATCATCGACAGCTTCGACGCGGTCGAGCAGGTGCTCGGCCATCCGCTCGACGTGCATGAATGTGAGCGGCGCGAGGCCGGCGAGCTGATCGCGGTGTGAGCGGCGGCCGGCTCTGACGCCGATGTGACTTTCCAACGTAAACGGTGTGCTACCATGGCGCATGTGATCCGCGATGGAGACCATGCCATGCGTTGCCAACTCGCCATTGCTGCCATCGGCCTTCTATTTGCCGCCGCTCCCGCGCTGGCGCTCGACCTGCCGACGCGCAAGGCTGGCCTGTGGGAGCTCAAGATGATCTTCGAGGGTCGCAATCTGCCCCCGACGGTGATGAAGCATTGCACCGATGCCGCCACCGACAGACTGATGAACGCCAATTTCGGCAACTCCAACGAGCAGCACTGCTCGAAGCAGGACATGAAGACGTCCGGCGGCACCATCACCATCGACTCGGTCTGCAAATTCGGCGACATGACCACTACGTCGCATGCGGTCGTTACCGGCAGTTTCGACAGCGCCTATACGATGAAGGTCGCCTCGACGCGACAAGGCGGTCCGTCGCTGCCGGGCAGCGTGCCCGGCGCCGAGACACACATGACCATCGAGGCGAAACACCTCGGGTCTTGCGAGGCCGGGCAAAGGCCGGGCGACGTCATCATGTCGAACGGCATGAAGATGAACGTGCTCGACATGCCAAAAATGGGCGGCGCGCCGCCGAAGCGGCCATAATACACATCAACTCGTTTTGATGTTGTGCCGCGCGAGCAGTTTGCGCACGGCCTCGACCAGCGCGTCTTGCTTGACCGCGAACTGCGCTTCGGCCTGCTTCTTGAGATATTCGTCGCGGTCCTTGATGGCGGTGAGGCCGGCGCCGAGGATCAGATCCTTGATCATCACCTCGCCGCGCGCTTTTTCGTCGCCACCCTGGATGACGACGCAGGGCGATGAGCGCTTGTCGGCATATTTGAGCTGGTTGCCGATGTTTTTCGGATTGCCGAGATAGAGCTCGGCGCGGATATTGGCGGCGCGCAAGCTGGCGACCATTTTCTGGTAGTCGGCGACGCGGTCCTTGTCGAACACGGTGACCACCACCGGGCCGGGCTCGGCCTTTGAGCCGAGCTTGCCGAGCGCGGTCAGCGCCGCCTGCAGGCGCGAGACGCCGATGGAGAAGCCGGTGGCCGGCACCGGCTCGCCGCGAAAGCGCGACACCAGCCCGTCGTAACGCCCGCCGCCGCCGACCGAGCCGAAGCGCACCGGGCGGCCCTTCTCGTCGTTGATCTCGAAGGTAAGTTCGACCTCGTAGACCGGACCGGTGTAATATTCGAGGCCGCGGACGACTGCGAAATTTGTTTCGATTCGATCAGCGCCATAGCCGCTCGATTCGACCAGAAATCGTATTTGATCTAACTCGCCAATGCCTGCTCTTATTACTTCACTCTCTTGGAGAGCCACGCCAAAACGCTCGCTGTTGGAGATAGCGGGTGGCACGCGGTACAAAATTCCGCCCTTCATATTTGCAAGCGCAGGATTGTCGCGCGGTAGCAACGCTGCGCTAGGATTGTGTGCCACGTCGATTTCGAGGAAGCCCAACACGATATCTATTTGCTCGGCATCTAGCCCAGCGCCCTTGGTGAAGTCGCCGCTCTCGTCCTTGCGTCCTTCTCCGAGGAGTTGCTTCACACCTAGTGATCCCAACCGATCTAGCTTGTCGATTGCACGCAGCACCGTAAGGCGTTTGCCGGCGTTTTCGTCGCCACCGAGTCCAATGACTTCCAAGACGCCATCCAGCACCTTCCTATTATTCACCTTCACCACATAACTGCCGCGCGGAATGCCGAGCGCTTCCATGGTGTCGGCCGCGAGCATGCACATCTCGGCATCGGCGGCCATGGTCGGCGCGCCGACGGTGTCGGCATCGAACTGCAGGAACTGGCGGAAGCGGCCCGGGCCCGGCTTCTCGTTGCGGAATACCCAGCCGAAGCGATAGCTGCGATAGGGCAGGACGAGATGCTCCGTGCCTATTCTCTCCGCCACATAGCGCGCCAGCGGCGCGGTCAGGTCGTAACGCAGGGAGAGCCACTGCTCGTCGTCGTCCTGGAACGAGAACACGCCCTCGTTCGGGCGGTCCTGGTCGGGCAGGAACTTGCCGAGCGCGTCGGTGTATTCGATTGCCGGCGTCTCCACCGGCTCGAAGCCGTAGCGCTCGAACACAGTGCGGATCGCCTCCACCATCTGCCGGGTGGCGGCGATTTCGGCCGGCCCGCGGTCGGTGAGCCCGCGCGGCAGGCGGGCCTTGAGCTTGTGGGGTTTATTGGATTTATCGGCCATTTGGTGGCCTACATAGCAGAGACCTGAAATACAGCAACGCTGTATACCGTACATCAACGCTGTAATCCGTCATGGCCGGGCTTGTCCCGGCCATCCACGCCTTTAAAAGTGCATGAAAGCATGAAAGGAAGACGTGGATGCCCGGCACATAGGCGTGCGAAAGCACGCCGTCCTTCGGACGGCTATGGCCGGGCATGACGACTTCAAATGGTGGCAGGTCATGGCGAAAGATCAGGTTCAGGCAAAAGTCAGCGTCCCCAACGATCTCGAACCCTATTGGATGCCGTTCACGGCCAACCGGGCGTTCAAGGCGCGCCCGCGCCTGATCGCCCGCGCCAAGGACATGCACTATTTCACGCCGGACGGGCGCAAGCTGATCGACGGCGCCGCCGGCCTGTGGTGCACCAATGCCGGCCATAACCGCGAGCCGATCGTGGCGGCGATCCAGCGCCAGGCGGCCGAGCTCGACTACGCGCCGGCCTTCCAGTTTTCACACCCCAAGGCGTTCGAACTGGCGAGCCGCGTCGCCGCGCTGGCGCCTGGCGACCTCGATCATGTGTTCTTCTGCAATTCCGGCTCGGAGGCGGTCGACACCGCGCTTAAGATCGCGCTCGCTTTTCACAATGTGAAGGGCAATGCCTCGCGCGTGCGGCTGATCGGCCGCGAGCGCGGCTATCACGGCGTCGGCTTCGGCGGCATCGCGGTCGGCGGCATCGTCGGCAACCGCAAGATGTTCGGCGCGCTGATCGCCGGCGTCGATCATCTGCCGACCACCTATAATCGCGCCGAGCAGGCCTTCACCATCGGCGAGCCGGAATGGGGCGGCCATCTCGCCGACGAGCTCGATCGGCTGGTCGCGCTGCACGACGCCTCCACCATCGCGGCGGTGATCGTGGAGCCGGTCGCGGCCTCCACCGGCGTCCTGCCGCCGCCGAAAGGCTATCTGCAACGCCTGCGCGCCATCTGCGACAAGCACGGCATTCTCTTGATCTTCGACGAGGTGATCACCGGCTTCGGCCGTCTGGGCCATGCTTTCGCCGCCGAGCGCTACGGCGTCATCCCCGACATGATCACCTTCGCCAAGGGCATCACTTCGGGCAGCGTGCCGATGGGCGGCGTGCTGGTGCGCAAGGGCATCTATGACGCCTTCATGCGCGGGCCCGAGCACGTCATCGAATTGTTCCACGGCTACACCTATTCGGCGCATCCGCTCGCCTGCGCGGCCGGCCTCGCTACGCTCGATCTCTATCGCGACGAAAACCTGTTCGAGCGCGCGCGCAAGCTGGAGCCGTTGTGGGCGCAGGCGGCGATGGGCCTGAAGGGTCTGCCCAATGTGCTCGACATCCGCACCGTGGGCCTGACCGTCGGCATCGATCTCGCCAGCAAGCCCGACGCCGTCGGAAAACGCGGCTTCGAGGCGATGGAGCTGGCGTTCCACGAGCAGGACCTGATGGTCCGCGGCGTCGGCGACACGCTGGCTTTGAGCCCGCCGCTGATCGTGAGCGAAGCCCAGATCGGCGAGATTTTCGACAAGGTCGGCCGCGTGATCGCGGCTGTCGCGTGATCATGCGAGGGTCGTCCGGCCGTCATGCACCTCAGCAAATAAAATCAGTTTGCACCCGGGTGAAGGGACTATGATCGCACGGGCGGTCGGACTTGCGCTGAGCCATCCTCGGTATGTGCTTCTGTGCACGTTCGGTCTACATCTCATCGTATGGACGTTGCTGCCGCCGCTCGTCGGGTTCAATCTGCAGCTCGATCTGGTCGAAGATCTTGCGCTCGGGAAGGAATGGCAACTCGGATATTGGAAGCATCCACCACTCCCGTGGTGGACGGCCGATCTCGCGTTTCGCGCCGTCGGAGATCCTCGCGCAGTCTATGTGCTGGGACCCGTCGCATCCGTCGTCGCGATGTATGCCGTCTGGCGCCTTGGGAAGGAGACGGTCGGGCCGCAACAGGCGCTGTTCGCGGTGCTCGCCCTTGAAGGCCTCCATTTCTTCAATTTCTCCGCCGTCAAGTTCAACCACGACGTGATGCAATTGCCGTTCTGGGCGCTCACGGGATTGTTCCTGTTCCGAGCGATCACGCGTGAGCGGGCGCTCGATTGGATTCTGGCCGGCGTGTGGCTCGCGCTCGCGTTCTGGACGAAATACACAGCCTTCGTACTGGCCGCGCCGATCGGACTTCTGCTGCTACTCGATCCGTTTGCGCGACGGACTTTGCGAACCGCGGGGCCTTACCTGATGACCGGCGCGTTCCTGGTGGTGATCGCGCCGCATGTGTGGTGGCTTGTCGCGCATTCATTCATGCCGTTCCAACATGTCGGCCTTCGGGCCAAACAGGCCGCGCACTGGCACGAATACATTAGCTTCCCGCTGCGATGGGTCGGAAGTCAGGTTTTCTTCCTTGCACCCGTCATCGGGTTGCTTGCGTTGGTGTGGAAAGGTGAGCAGCGCTATCCGCAGGATGACCCGGTGACCAACTTTGCACGGCGCTATGTAACGACGCTTGCAATCGGTCCGTTCCTATTGACGACGCTCGTCGCAGGGGCGCTCGGACGGTTGCCGGTTGCGATGTGGGGCTATCCGCTGTGGTCCTTTGCTCCACTTGCTGCCGTAATGTGGTTCCCAGTTGCGATCGAGCCGCGACGCCTGCATCTGTTCGCCCGTGGGTTCCTGCTGGTTTTTCTCGTGATGCCCGCCGCCTACGCCGCGATCGAACTGTTGGAGCCGTTTCTGCGCGAGCGGCCGAAAGCCACGCAGTTCCCCGGCCGGCTGATCGCCGAAACGATCACGCGCCAGTGGCGGGAGAAAACGGGAACGCCGCTACGTTACGTCGGCGGTGCCGATTTCGGATCTGCTGGCGTCGGCGAGTTCGCCGCCAACAACATCGCGGTCTATTCGCCCGATCGTCCCCAAGTCATTGTCCACGGCGATGCGCGTATCAGCCCATGGGTGGATACAACGGATTTGAAGCGACGCGGCGCCGTGCTGGTCTGGGAGCAAGACCCTCTTCCGGACGCCGTGACAGCCCGGTTAAAAGTGAGCTTCCCGAACCTCGAGATTCAGCGTCCGCTCGTGATTCCACGGCAGACTTTGTATCCGCGCAAGCCGGCCATCGTCGGCTACGCCTTCGTGCCGCCCGAACCGTAAGTCCAGACCAGGTCGCGCCACAGCCGGGCGGGATAGCAGCAGAGCCCAGCCGATCTGAACCGCGCCGGGACCGTGGCGATAGGGAAGCGAGAAGGGCGGTTGCACTGCGGCGTCGGCGGCGATCGCGCGGAACGCCACGGGCATGAGCTGCGGATCGCCGTCGGTCCACAGCACCAGCGCGCCGCGCGCCCGCAAGTCGGCGAGATCGATCCAAGGCGCGCGCTCCGGCTTGCCGTCGATCAGCACGCGCGGGTGGCTCGGCGCATAATGCGCGACATTACCGCCGTCCCACATATCGCCGATGACGTAGACGATCGGCTGCCCGGTGACGGCGCGATAGCGTTGCGACAGTTCGGTGCCCAGCTCGTCGCCGGGGAAGAACACCGCGCGGTAGCGGGGGTCGAACTGCGGCATGATCGCGTAGTTGTCGATGAAGGCGAAAACGAGGGCCGCGAACACACCCAGCCAGGTCAGCAGCACGCGCTTGAGCCGCCTGTCGTCGAGCGCCCGGCGCGCGATCAGCACCACTGAGACGCCGAGGAACAGCCAGAGCGGGTAGCCCCACATCGCCACCGTGCCGCGGCCGGTCACTGCCGATAGCGCTAGCACCGTCGCGACCGGACCGAAGGCGAGCAGCGCCACGATGCGGCGGTCATAGGCGTCGGCCGCCGAGGCGACCGGCGGCTCGCTCGCGCTTCTGCGCGGATAGAACAGCGGCGCGGCGATCAGCAGCGTCGGCACCAGGAAGAACAGTTGGCTCGCCGCGAATTGCAGCGGGTGCCAGACATGATCGATCAGTCCGCGCGGCGGCAGCGCGCGGTGCTCGGCATAGGCGAAGGGCAGGAAATCGTTCTGCAAAAGCCAGACGAGATGCGGCGCCATGACGACCAGCGCCGCAGCGAGCGCCACATAGGGGCCCGGCGTGGCCAGCGACTTGCGCGCGTCGCGGTCGAAAAGCACAAACAGCGCCAGCGGCAGCGCCAGCACCAGGACGAAATATTTTGCCCACAGCGACAGGCCGACCGCCAAACCCAACAGCAGCCAGTGGCGGATTTCGCCGCCGCGCAGCGCGCGGTGGAAGGCGAAGCCGGCGAGTGCCCAGAACGGCAGTTGGACAACGTCGTGGTTGAACTTGGCGGCGGTGTAATTGAGGTAATGTAGGCCGTCGACAATTAGCACGGCGAGTAGGGCACCGGGTGCCCCGATCAGCGGCCGCGCCATGGCAAAGACCGCCGCCAGCGCCGCCACCACGGCCAGCTGCGCCAGCAGGTAATAGGCGAAGTCATGACCGATCAGCCGGTAGACGATTTCGACGAGCCACCAAGGCAAGGGTGGTAGCTTGTCATAGCCGAGCTGCCATTCGCGGCCGTAGACCAGCGCCTCGATCAGGTCGAGCGGCAGATTGGGGTAAAGCAGCGTCGGCAGCGTGGTCCAGACCGCGGCATGCAGGCCCAAAATGGCGGCCATGGCTCGCGCCGGGGAGGCTGCGACCCGGCTCAACAATGCTAGACTGCGGGTGGCCGGCACGGGTTCCTGCGTCTCAAGTTCTTGCGAATAACGGGCATTTCGTCGTTACCATAGCAGGACTTCGTGGTTGCGCGGACCCGTGGCGTCATGATCATTGGGTCCAGGCTACGCGAATCACCCGGGGGTAGCGCGGGGCCGTCCAGGATTTGAGCCTATGCGTCGTATCAGCGCCATCTTCATCGCGGTCTGCATGGTGCTCATCGCCGGCTCGATCGGCGCGGTGCTCTATCTTGCCTTCAAGGTGGACGCCCGCAGCTCGGCGATCGTAGCGCTGGCCGCGCTCACCGGCATGGCGCTCTACAACACCATCAGCAACCGGCTGCTCGACCGCGGCGATCTCGGCGACCAGATCGCCGATCTGTCGCGCGGCACCGGCGACCTCGCCCGCCAGGTGGCGGAGATCGGCCGTCGGCTCAACGCCGTGGAAACCCGCGTCGAATCCAGCACGAACCGCGCCCGCGGCGCGGTCGATCCGATCGCCGCCGAGATCGGCGAACTGGGCTCCCTGGTGCGGCAGATCGCCGAGACCGTGGCCGCGCATGAGACCGCCTTGCAGGGCCAGGGCATGTTGCCGGCGCGCGCCGCTGCGGACGCGCCCGGTTCCGATGCGCCGCTGGCGCTGAGCGAGAACGACGCGATCACCGGCGCGCGCCGCTTTAAGGGGCTGAGCCGCGAGGGCATCGGCGAGCTGATCGGCAAGGCCGCCGACGCCAACCGCATCGATCTTTATCTGCAGCCGATCGTCACGCTGCCGCAGCGCAAGGTGCGCTACTACGAGGCGCTGTCGCGGCTGCGCACCGAGGAAGGCGACATTATTCCGGCCGGCGACTTCATCGAATATGCCGAAGCCGTCGGCCTGATGCCGAAGATCGACAATCTGCTGGTGTTCCGCTGCGTGCAGGTGACCCGCCGCCTGCAAATGAAGAGCCGCGACGTCGGGGTGTTCTGCAATATCAGCGCCTCGACGCTGACCGACGCGACCTTCTTCAAGCAGTTCCTCGATTTCATGGATGCCAATCGCGCGCTCAGCAACGCGCTGATGTTCGAATTCACGCAAGGAGCCTATCGCAATTTCGGGCCGCTCGAGCATGAAAGCCTGGCGGCGCTGGCCGAGCGCGGCTTCCGCTTTTCCATGGACCATGTCTCCGACCTGCGCATGGAGCCGAAGGAGCTGGCCGACCGTTCGTTCCGTTTTATGAAGGTGCCGGCGACTCTGCTGCTCAACCGCACGGCCAACGCGCAGAGCGACATTCATCCGGAAGACCTTGCCGACCTGCTGGCGCGCGCCGGCATCGATCTGATCGCCGAGCGCATCGAAAGCGAGCCCATGGTGCTCGACCTGCTCGATTACGACGTGCGCTTCGGGCAGGGTTTCCTGTTCTCGCCGCCGCGGCCGGTGCGGGCGGAGGCGCTGCAAGGCTCGGCTGGCGAGGCCGACAAGCCGCTTACGGGCGACGGCCAAGGCGTGTTGGCGGCGGCCGACCTGCCGAGCGGCTGAGTTGCTTCTTTACCTCCCCCTGCAAGGGGGAGGTCGCCCGCCGACGCGTAGCGGAGGCGGGCGGGTGGGGGTCGGTTCACTCTCACGCGATTTCATGCCATGACCCCCTCCCTAACCCTCCCCCTTTCAGGGGGAGGGAACAGGTAGTCTTCCGCATGACCCCCGCTCTGCCGCCTTTGATCCCGCATTTCTCCGCGCTGGCCTCCGACTACGACGTGCTGCTGTCCGACGTCTGGGGCGTGGTGCATAACGGCATCACGGCCTTTGCGCCGGCCTGCGACACGCTGATGCGCGCGCGCGCCCGTGGCGCCACGGTGATCTTCATCACCAATGCGCCGCGTCAGAGCGAGGTGGTGGCGCGCCAGCTCGACAAGCTGCATGTCCCGCGCGAGGCCTATGACGGCATCGTCTCCTCCGGCGACGTCACCCGCGGCGCGCTGGAGCAGCACGCCGGGCAGAGCATGTTTCATATCGGGCCGGAGCGCGACCGTTCGATCTATGCCGGACTTAATCTGCATTTCGCGTCGCTGGAGCAGGCCGACTTCGTGATCTGCTCCGGCCTCGACGACGACGACACCGAGACGCCGGACGACTATCGCGGCCGCCTTGAAGTCATGCGCAAGCGCAAGCTGTTCATGGTCTGCGGCAATCCCGACGTGGTGGTCGAGCGCGGCGACCGGCTGGTCTACTGCGCCGGCTCGATCGCCGATCTCTACGCCACGCTGGGCGGCGAGGTGCTCTATGCCGGCAAGCCCTATCGGCCGATCTATGACTTGGCCTTGGCCAAGGCGGACGCTGCTGCCGGCCGCAAGGTGCCGCTCAAGCGCGTGCTGGCGATCGGCGATTCCGTGCGCACCGATCTGAAGGGCGCGCGCACGGCCGGTATCGATTTCCTGTTCGTGACCTCCGGCATTCATGCCGAGGAGCTGGGCGGGCGCGAGCGGCCCGACGCCAAGGCGCTCAACGCGACCTTTGCCGCCGCCGGCGAAATGCCGAAGGCGGTGATGCGGCAGCTGGTGTGGTGATGACGGCTTAGGCCGCCGGCGCCTGGGCGTCCGTGAACACCGAGTCGATCTTACTCTTGAGCGTCTGCGCGTTGAACGGCTTGACGATGTAGTTCGACACGCCGGCCTTCTTGGCCGCGATCACGTTCTCGGTCTTGGATTCCGCCGTCACCATGATGAACGGGGTGGTGGACAGGCCGGGGTCGGAGCGCACCCGCTGCAACAGGTCGTAACCGGTCATCGGCTCCATGTTCCAGTCGGAGATCACCAGGCCGTATTGGCGCTCGTGCATTTTGGCGAGCGCCTGCGAGCCGTCGCTGGCGTCGTCGATATGCTCGAAGCCGAGCTGCTTGAGCAGATTACGGATGATGCGGACCATGGTGTTGTAATCGTCCACGATCAGAACCGGCATCGACAGATCGACGGCCATGACGCATCGCCCGAAAAAGGCGCCCCCCAGGTTCGGCGAAACCTAGCAATGGCGCTTGAATAACCCGTTAATTTGAAACTTTGTTAACGACGCGGTAACCGTAGACCCGTGCATAAGGTTTCCAATACCCAAATGAGTCCAGTTGTGACCGATATCGCTTGCCACCGCCCGGCCGCCGCATGAATAAGCCGAATTCGCCCGCGAAAGCGTTCCATGTCGCGCGCGACAGCGCGCAGGCGCTCGATATCGGGCCGTTGCAGGGCGCCGTGCTGGCGATCGGCAATTTCGACGGCGTGCATCGCGGCCACCGCGCGGTGATAGGCGCCGCTCTCAAGCGTGCCCGCGCGCTCAAGCGCAAGGTGGCGGCCTTGACCTTCGCGCCGCATCCGCGGCTGTTCCTGCGCCCGCAGGACCCGCTGTTCCAGCTCTCGAGCGAGCGCAACAAGCTGCGTCTGCTGGCGGCGACCGGGCTGGACGGTGCCGTGATCATGACCTTCGATGCCAGTCTCGCGGCCACCTCGGCGGCCGATTTCATCGAACGCATCCTGGTCGGACGCTTCGGCATCGGCGGCGCGGCGATCGGCTTCGATTTTCATTTCGGGCAGAACCGCGGCGGCTCGCCGGCCTATCTTGCCGAACAGGGCCAGCGGCTCGGCTTTGCGGTCGACATCGTGGCGCCGCTCGAGGACGAAGGCCGTCCGGTGTCCTCGGGCGCGGTGCGCGCGGCGCTGAGCCAAGGCAAGGTGGTGGAAGCGGCCGAACTGCTCGGCGCGCCCTGGTTCGTCTCGGCCGAGGTGATCCAAGGCGCCAAGCGAGGGCGCGAACTCGGCTTCCCGACCGCCAATCTCAAGCTCGACGATTCCTGCGCGCTCAAGCACGGCATCTATGCGGTGCGCGTCGGCATCGGCGACATGCGCTATGACGGCGTGGCCAATTTCGGCCGGCGGCCGACCTTCGACAATGGCGCGCCGCTGCTCGAGGTGTTCCTGTTCGACTTCGACGGCGACCTCTACGGGCAGACCATCGACGTCGCTTTGGTCGGCTGGATCCGCCACGAGCAGAAATTCGAGAAGGTCGAAACCCTCAAGCGCCAGATGATGGCCGACGCCGCGCAGGCGCGCGACGCGCTCAAGCGCGCCGGCAAGGCGTTCCCCAAGCTGGGCGAGATCGAAAGCAACTGAAAACGTAGCCTTTGCGACGCAGAATCAGCGCTGGGCGATCTTAAATAATCTTGGATCGAATGGTGCTCGTATTACGTCAGTGATGCGCATCCTGGATAAATCGGAGTGCACAGGATTTAAGAGCCAATTCGAGGCAAGAGGTACAACGGCCGATGGCACACGTAACAATGCTCGGTCGTTTGCAATCAACCATTTATCCCCAATTGCGCGAGTAGATGCCAGATTGTCCTGCCAATCGGCTGACAGTTGGCTTGGATCAATTGTTGCAAAGTTCACATTGTCAGGCACCTCAATTGTGAGGAGCTGATAGGATTCAGGAAAATCATCTGGATCGATTTCTAAATTCACCAGCACTTCGACCAATGCGGATGCCGGATGGTCAGAAAGATAAATGATTCGATGGCCCTTTGAATGCCAGCGCCCAGATGCCAGCAATCCGCCTTCGCCAGACAAATCGGCAAAGTTGGAGATGCGCCAAATCTGCACGGCGGCGGTTAAGCAAAAATGCCGTGATCAATGCGGTGAAGCATCTCTTCCACTTTACGCGCGCCTTCTTCACTAGCGAGAAAGGCAACGGGTGTTTCACCATTCAATGCACGTTTCGGCTTGCGTAGCCAACGATGAGCTTTCGTCGGGTCGCCAAATACGCGAGCGGCTTGCCTGGCTATCCGACCAAGTCTTAGTGCCTTGTCGGTTTCCTCAACGGTTAGCAGTTCATGATCGGCACGGCGCCGTGCAAGCGTGCGCTTCGGCACTACAAGCTCCGATATTTCTCTTTCAGAATATCCGAGATCAATAAGTTCATTGACTAGGTCAGTACGTGCCCGAGTCGCAGGCGCAAGTGGTAATTCGTCACCCGAGACCAACTCAGAGATTCTATTTGATGCGGTGATGTGGCTGATTTGGAATGAGGCACTAATCTCATTAGCAGTTTGAAATTGTTTCACCAAGGAGGCAGGCATCAAAAACGCATTGGCAAACAGTGCGGCCTCCATTTCTTGTCTTTGCCAGTGACGATGCTGTGGTCGAGCTGACTCTCTATTTAAAGCGGCAGGATGATGCAGAGCTAGGTGACCTATCTCGTGAGCAATGATGTAGCGTGCGTGCATGTCTCCGTGCGTGAGTCCCTCCGCCACGCTTTTTTGGACATACAACGTTTTGAAATCGGTCCACGCCAAGGCGGGCGCATTCTCTGTAGAAACTAATTTGACTTCGATCTTTGGGAAAACCCGGCTGAGTTTTTCCAGAACGTGCCGCAAATCGGGTGCTTGCTGGTCTTGTAAGTCAAGTTTCGCGCGGATAGCGCGAGCTGTCGCTTCAATGGAACTCGGATTAAGCGCCTTATTCATGATGCCATTTGCCATAACTTTCTGACAATATGGCACCAAATGGCCGGTTCGTCCAGGGGCGGTAAACGCAAGGAAGCCCTTCAAGATTTAGCGACCCCTTGTTAGAAGCCGCCACATGACCACGTCACCCAAATCCCTCCGCGATTATTCCGAGACCCTGTTCCTGCCGCAGACGGATTTCCCGATGCGCGCCGGCCTGCCGCAGAAGGAGCCCGAGCTGCTGGCGCGCTGGCAGAAGGCCGGGCTCTACAAGCAGCTGCGCGCGGCCGCCAAGGGCCGCGAGAAATTCATCCTGCACGACGGCCCGCCTTATGCGAACGGTCCGATCCATATCGGCACCGCGCTCAACAAGATCCTCAAGGACGTGGTGACGCGCAGCCAGCAGATGCTCGGCTACGACTCCAACTACGTGCCGGGCTGGGACTGCCACGGCCTGCCGATCGAATGGAAGATCGAGGAGGAGAACTACCGCGCCAAGAACAAGCCGAAGCCGGATTTTTCCAATCCGGCGGCGCTGGTGGAATTCCGCCAGGAATGCCGCGCCTTCGCGCAGAAGTGGATCGATGTGCAGCGCGCCGAGTTCAAGCGGCTGGGCGTTACGGGCGACTGGGACAATCCTTACACGACGATGAGCTTCGCCGCCGAGGCGCAGATCGCGCGCGAGCTGATGAAGTTCGCGGCCAACAAGACGCTCTATCGCGGCAGCAAGCCGGTGATGTGGAGCGTGGTGGAGAAGACCGCGCTCGCCGAAGCCGAGGTCGAGTACGAGGATTATACGAGCGATACGGTGTGGGTGAAGTTTCCGGTGCTCGGCGTCGATAAGGGCATGGAAATGATGTATCAGCGCGAAGGGACGAGCGCAGACTTTATAAAAGAAGCTTCGGTTGTTATCTGGACGACTACTCCTTGGACCTTGCCTGGCAATCGCGCGATAGCGTTCTCTGAAAAGATCAAATATGGCGTTTACGAAGTTACTGACGCGCCCACGGATAATTGGGCAAAGCGTGGGGATAAACTCATCCTCGCAGATGCGCTCGCTGCCGACGTATTGAAGCAAGCTAAAGTCACTGAATTCAAGCGACTTGGATCAGTGGCACCTGAATTTATTGAAACATGCTCGCATCCGCTTGCGAAGTTCAATCCAGGATACGGATTTCAAGTTCCTCTTCTCCCCGGCGAGCACGTCACGGATACTGACGGCACCGGCTTCGTTCACACCGCACCGGGTCACGGCCGCGAGGACTTCGACGTGTGGACCGCCAGCCGCACCAATTTAGAAGCGCGCGGGATCAATTCGGCCATTCCCTACACTGTCGACGAGAACGGCGCCTTCACCGAGGCCGCGCCCGGCTTCACCGGCAAGCGCGTCATCAATGACAAGGGCGAGAAGGGCGACGCCAACAAGGCTGTCATCGAGGCGCTCAAGCTAGCCGGCATGCTGATCGCCATGGGCCGCCTCAAGCACCAATATCCGCATTCCTGGCGCTCGAAGAAGCCGGTGATCTTCCGCAACACGCCGCAGTGGTTTATCGCCATGGATAAGGGCATCGACAAGCCCGGCGACACGTTGCGCGCGCGCGCCATGCAGGCGATCCGCGACACGCAGTGGGTGCCGCCGCAGGGCGAGAACCGCATCAACGGCATGATCGAGGGCCGTCCCGACTGGGTGATCTCGCGCCAGCGCGCCTGGGGCGTGCCGATCGCGGTGTTCATCAAGGAAAAGCCGGACGGTTCGGTCGATATCCTCGAAGACCCGGATGTGAATCTGCGCATCGTTGAGGCCTTCGAGCTGGAAGGCGCCGACGCTTGGTATAAGGCCGGCGCACGCGAGCGCTTTCTCGGGTCCAAGCTCGCCACAGACGGCTGGAAGAAAGTCGACGACATTCTCGACGTCTGGTTCGATTCCGGCTCCACCCATGCCTTCGTGCTGGAGGATCCGGCGCATTTCCCGTCGCTCGCCGGCATCGAGCGCAAGCGCGACGGCGGCCGCGACACCGTGCTGTATCTGGAAGGCTCCGACCAGCACCGCGGCTGGTTCCAGTCATCGCTCTTGGAAAGCTGCGGCACGCGCGGACGCGCGCCCTTCGACGTCGTCGTCACCCACGGCTTCACGCTCGCCGAGGACGGCCGCAAGATGTCGAAGTCGCTGGGCAACACCATCGCACCGCAAGACGTGATCAAGCAGTCCGGCGCCGATATCCTGCGCATGTGGGTGGCGTCCTGCGATTATTGGGACGACCAGCGCATCGGGCCGGAGATTCTCAAGACCACGGTCGAGACCTATCGCAAGCTGCGCAATACCATCCGCTGGATGCTCGGCTCGCTGGCGCATTTCCACGAAGAGGATCGCGTCAAGCTCGACAAGATGCCGGAGCTGGAGCGGCTGATGCTGCACCGGCTCAGCGAGCTCGATGTCCTGGTGCGCCAGGCCTATGCCGATTTCGACTACAAACGCATCTTCGCCGCGCTCTCGGCGTTCATGACCGCCGACCTCTCCGCGTTCTATTTCGACATCCGCAAGGACGCGCTCTACTGCGATCCTTATTCCTCGCCGACGCGCAAGGCCTGCCTCACGGTGCTCGATCATCTGTTCCGCTGCACGGTGACGTGGCTGGCGCCGATGCTCTGCTTCACGGCCGAGGAGTCGTGGGCTTCGCGCTACGGCGCCGAGGCGTCATCGGTGCACCTGGAAACT
This sequence comes from Hyphomicrobiales bacterium, assembly GCA_016185205.1. Classification (GTDB taxonomy): domain Bacteria; phylum Pseudomonadota; class Alphaproteobacteria; order Rhizobiales; family Xanthobacteraceae; genus Pseudolabrys. The sequence goes on from JACPOA010000016.1 coordinate 99,238, forward strand.
TTCCACGAAGTGCCGGCCGTCTGGCGCGACGACAGACTCGCGGAAAAATGGCGCAAGGTGCGCAGCGTGCGCCGCGTCGTCACCGGCGCATTGGAGATCGAGCGCGCGCAGAAGCGCATCGGCTCCTCGCTGGAGGCGCATCCGATCGTGCATGTGTCCAATCCGGAGCTGTTCGAGGCGGTGCTCGACATCGATCTCGCCGAAGTGTGCATCACATCGGCGGCGACGCTGGTAAACGGCGAGGGTCCCGCCGACGCTTTCCGCCTGCCGGACGTGGCCGGCGTCGCGGTGGTGTCCAATCTCGCCATAGGCACCAAATGCGCGCGCTCGTGGAAAATCCTCACCACTATCGGCGCCGACCCCGAGTTTCCGGATGTCTCGCCGCGCGACGCCAAGGCGTTGCGCGAATGGGAAACCATGCGCAAGGCGGCGGAGTGAATGCGCACCAATTACCTCTCCGGCCCGCTCACCCGCTTCGGCCTTGCGGTGGCCGCCATCGCCTGCCTGCTCGATCAGGCCAGCAAGCTGTACCTGATCTACGTCGTCGATCTCGCCGCCAATCCGATCCGCCTCGGCCCGTTCTTCGATTTCGTGCTCACCCGCAACACCGGCATCAGCTACGGCCTGTTCCAGACGCAAGGCGCGCTCGGGCAATGGGTTCTACTCGGCGTGAAGGGGCTGGCGGTGGCGCTGCTCTGGGTCTGGCTGGCGCGCGCGCGCGACCGGCTGACCGCGCTGGCGCTCGGCCTGATCATCGGCGGGGCGGTCGGCAACGCCATCGACCGGCTGGCCTATGGCTGGGTCGCCGATTTCGTGTTTTTCCACGTATCCACGGGCAGTTGGCGGTTCAACTGGTACGTCTTTAACCTTGCCGATGTGGCCATCGTTGCCGGGGTGATCGGCCTCCTGTATGAATCCCTGATCGGGGACCACGCCGCAAAAGCGCCCTGATCCAAGGCAATAACCCGGTCGACAAGACGAATTTCGTTCGAATTCGGGGTGCGGAGGCCAGTTTCGATGACAGCACGGCCAACACGTCTGACCACGACATTCTATGCCGGCGCGGCCTTGAGCTTGGCGCTTGGCGCCGCCCTGCTGGCGACCTCGCTGCCGGCGCGCGCGGCCGACGACGACGTCTCGCTCGACAAGAAGGTTTTCCGCGGCATCCTCGAAGGCCTCGGTCTGCGGAAAGACGGCGAGGCGATCAACTACCAGGAGCGCGCTCCGCTGGTGATCCCGCCCAGCCGCGCTTTGCCGCCGCCGGAAAAAAGCGATGCCGTGGTGGCGAACAATCCGGCCTGGCCGAAGGATCCCGACGTCACCCGTCGCAAGCGGGAGGCCGAAATGGAGCGCAATCGCAACATCAGCGAGGAAGCCGAGCGCGAGCGTAATCCGCTGCGGCCCGATCAGCTGACTCCCGGCGGCGATCCGCGCACCGTGGCGCGCCGTAGCCAGGGCGATGCGTACACCGCGACGCCGGGCGACCGGCTTTCCGCGAAAGAGATGAACCAGAAGTCCACTATCTGGAGCAGCATGTTCGGCAGCAAGGATGACGAGGTCGCTAAATTCACCCAGGAGCCGCCGCGCGCCTCGCTGACTGCGCCGCCGCCCGGATACCAGACGCCGTCGCCGGATCAGCCCTATGGCGTCAGCAAAGCTGCTCCAAAGGCGACAGACTACAAGGAAACGCACGGCACCCTCGATAGCGGGCGCTAGTCGCGCTGCGCTCGCCGATTCGTTTTTCGTTTAGTGGCGGCGGGTCGCTTGACTGGGGCGACAACAACGAAAGTCCGAAAGATTCCCAACGTGCCTTCCAAATCGTTTGCTTGGCTAGGCTGCGCCGCGGCGCTTGGCTTGGCGTTGACCGCGCCGGCGCTCGCCGCCGAGCCGGCGGGCGCCAAGATCGCCGATTTCAAGCTGGCGAACGGGCTCGAACTGGTGGTGATTCCCGACCGTCGCGCGCCGGTCGTCACCCACATGATCTGGTACAAGGTCGGCGCCGCCGACGAGACGCCGGGCAAATCGGGCCTGGCGCATTTCCTCGAACATCTGATGTTCAAGGGCACCGCCAAGAATCCTGTAGGGCGTTTCTCGCGCGTGGTGGCGCGTATCGGCGGCCAGGAAAACGCCTTCACCTCGAACGACTACACCGGCTATTTCCAGCGCGTGCCGAGCGAGCAGCTCAAGACCGTGATGGAATTCGAAGCCGACCGCATGACCGGCCTGGTGCTCACCGACGCGGTGGTGCTGCCGGAGCGCAACGTCATCCTCGAGGAGCAGAACCAGCGTGTCGCCAACAATCCGCGGGCGCGGCTCGGCGAGCAGATCGATGCCGTGCTGTTCCTCAACCATCCCTACGGCAAGCCGGTGATCGGCTGGCGGCACGAGATGGAACAGCTCAGCCGCGACGACGCCATCGACTTTTATCGCCGCTTCTACGGTCCGAACGACGCGGTCGTGGTGATTGCCGGCGACGTCGAGCCGGAGGCGGCGCGCAAGCTCGCCGAGCAGACCTACGGCAAGGTCGCCCGCAACAACACTATTGTCGCGCCACGCAAGCGGCCAATGGAGCCGCCGCCGGTGTCGCCGCGTTCGCTCACGCTGGCCGACGCGCGCGTCGAGCAGCCGATGCTGCAGCGCGTTTATCTGGTGCCGTCCTTCGCCACCGCCAAATCCAGCAACTTGCCCGGCCAATCGGAAGCGCTGGAAGTGCTGGCGCATATCCTTGGATCAGGCAACAGCAGCCGGCTCTACCGCGCGCTGGTGGTGGACAAGCCGGTCGCGGTGTCGGCCGGCGCCGGCTATGACAGCTCCGCGCTCGACATGTCGAAATTCGGCGTCTATGGCGTGCCGCGCGAAGGCGTCACGCTGCCGCAGTTCGAGGCGGAAGTAGACGGCGTGATCCAACTCGTGATCGACAAGGGCGTGTCGAACGAGGAACTGGAGCGCGGCAAGTCGCGGCTGATCGCCGACTCGATCTATGCGCAGGACAGCCAGGCCAGCATGGCGCGCTGGTACGGCGCCGCGCTGATGGCCGGTGCGACCGTCGACGACGTACGCCGCTGGCCCGACCGCATCCGCGCCGTCACCGCCGCCCAGGTGCAGGACGCCGCCCGTCTCTGGCTCGACAAGCGGCGCTCGGTCACCGGCTACCTGATCAAAGACACCAGCCCACCGGCGGAGAAGCGCTCATGACGCGCGTTCTGGCTACGCTCGCCTTCGCCGCCCTGGCGCTGCTCGCTTTAGTGCCTGGCGCTTCGGCGATGACGATCGAGAAGATCGTCAGCCCGGCCGGCATCGAGGCCTGGCTGGTGCGAGAAAAGACCGTCCCGCTGGTCACCCTCAACTACGCCTTCCACGGCGGCTCCAGCCAGGACGAGCCCGACAAGACGGGGACCGCCCACCTCACCGCCGACATGCTCGACGAGGGCGCCGGCGATCTCGACGGCAAGACCTTCCATCAGCGCCTGGAAAACCGCGCCATCGAGCTCCACTTCCGAGTCGGGCGCGACGAGTTCCGCGGCTCGCTGCGCACGCTCAACGAGCACCGCGACGAAGCGTTTGAGCTGTTGCGGCTGGCGCTGACAGCACCGCGCTTCGACGCCGGGGCGGTGGAGATGGTGCGCGGACAGGAACTGTCGGGGCTGCGCCGCGACACCACGAATCCGAACGACCTCGCCAGCCGCAGCTGGTGGCAGACCGCGTTTCCCGGTCACCCTTACGGCCGCCAAAGCAAGGGCACGCTTGAATCGATGGCGCGCATCACCGCCGACGATCTGCGCGACTATGTGCGGCGCGTGTTCGCGCGCAACGAGCTGACCGTTTCGATCGTCGGCGACGTCGATGCCAAGACCGCGGGCGAACTGATCGACCGCGCCTTCGGCGGCCTGCCGGCCAAGAACGATCTCAAGGCTGTCGCCACGGTGAGCCCGGGCGGGCTCGGCCGCCGCATCGTCATCGATGTCAACGTGCCGCAGGCGGTGGTCACCTTCGGCGGCCAAGGCATCGCGCGCAACGATCCCGATTTCATGGCCGCCTATGTCGTCAACCACATCCTGGGCGGCGGCAGTTTCACGTCGCGGCTCTACAAGGAAGTGCGCGAAAAGCGCGGGCTCGCCTACGGTGTCTCCGACAGCCTGGTCTGGCTCAAGCGCACCGCGGTCGTGATCGGCGGCACCGCCACCCGCGCCGACCGCACCGGCGACGCGCTGGCGATCATCGAAGCTGAGATCAAGCGCATGGCCGAGAATGGCCCGACGCCCGAGGAACTGGCGGCCGCCAAGTCGTTCCTCAAGGGCTCCTACGCGCTCTCGCTCGACTCATCGGGCAAGATCGCCGCCCAGCTCACGCAGATCCAGCTCGACAATCTCGGCATCGACTATATCCAGCGGCGCGGCGCCATGATCGACGCGGTCACCATCGCCGACGCCAAGCGGGTGGCCAAGCGGCTCTATGGAGGCGGCTTGCTGGTGACCGTGGCCGGCCAGCCCAAGGGCGTGACCTCCAGCCAGTAGCCAGGCCCGCGCTGTTTGAGCCGTTGCGCTCTTCGCGCGACTCTAGGCAAATAGCGTCGCCAATTCTGGGCCGTCGGAGTGGTGAAGCGTCCATGGCGATCGTCCAATCCATCGACAGCGCACTCGAAAAGAATATCGGGCCGCACGGCGTTGCCGACGCGGTGTTCGCCGCGGCGCTGGTGCGCGCCGAGGGCGCGCTCGAAACCTTGCGCGCGCGCCGTGCCGACGGCAGCCTGCCGCTGCTGCGGCTGCCGGAACGGCAGGACGACCTCGCCTCCATCCGCGAGGCCGCCCGCAAGCTGTGCGAGGGCGCCAGCGACATCGTCATCCTCGGCACCGGCGGTTCCAGCCTCGGTGGCCAGACGCTGGCGCAACTGGTCTTCTACGCCGTACCGGGTGTCGGCATCCTGCGCGCCGCCCCGCGCCTGCATTTCATCGACAATCTCGATCCGCTGGGTTTCGCGACCATGCTGGTGAAGCTGCCGCTCGCCACCACGCGCTTCGTGGCGATCTCGAAATCGGGTGGCACCGCCGAAACTTTGATGCAGACCATCGCCGCTTTGTCGGCGCTCAAGCAGGCGGGGCTCGACGCGCGCAGCGCATTCTTCGGCATCAGCGAGCCGGTCAAGGCCGGCAAGCGTAACGGGCTGCGCGATCTCTTGGCCGCGCATCAGGTGGCGATGCTCGACCACGATCCGGGCGTCGGCGGCCGCTTCTCGGCGCTCAGTAATGTCGGCCTGCTGCCGGCGGCCACGCTCGGCCTCGACATCGCCGCCATCCGCAAGGGCGCCGCTGTCGCGCTGGCGCCGGTGCTGGCGAAAAAATCCGCGGCACAGGTGCCGGCAGCAGCCGGCGCCGCATTGGCGGTGGCGCTGGCCGAGAGCAAAGGCAAAAGCATCAGCGTGCTGATGGCCTATGCCGACCGGCTGGAACGCTTCACGCGCTGGTATGTGCAGCTATGGGCCGAAAGCCTCGGCAAGAACGGCAAGGGCACCACGCCGGTGGCGGCGCTCGGGCCGGTCGACCAGCACAGCCAGGTGCAGCTCTATCTCGGCGGCCCGCGCGACAAATTTTTTACCGTCGTCACCGTTGCCACCGCCGGGCTTGGTCCGCGTATCGATCCTGAATTGGCCAAGCTCGCCGGCGAGCCCGGCTTCGGCGGCAAAACCATCGGCGATCTGGCGGCGGCGGAAGGCCGCGCCACCGCCGAGACGCTCGCCAAGAACGGCTGCCCGGTGCGCACGCTTGCGCTCGCGCGGCTCGACGAGACCAGCCTCGGCGAACTGCTGATGCATTTTATGCTGGAGACCATCGTCGCCGCGCATCTGGTGGGCGTCGACGCCTTCGACCAGCCGGCGGTGGAAGAGGGCAAGGTGCTGGCGAAGAAGTATTTGTTGGGCGGCTAGCGGGCCATGCACCGCGTCACCGACACCATCGCGATCGACGACTCCGAATTGTCGGAGACGTTCGTGCGCGCCTCCGGGCCGGGCGGGCAGAACGTCAACAAGGTGTCGTCGGCGGTGCAGCTGCGCTTCGACGTGCGGCGCTCGCCGTCGCTGCCCAACGACGTGGCGGTGCGGTTGATGCGGCTCGCCGGCAAGCGGCTCACCAAAGAAGGTGTCATCGTCATTATCGCGCAGCAGCACCGCGACCAGACGCGCAACCGCGCGGATGCGCGCGAGCGGCTGTTCGAGCTGATCCGCCAGGCGGCGGTGCGCCCGGTGCCGCGCCGCGCCACCAAGGTTCCCAAGGCGCAGAAGCGAAAGCGGGTCGAGGGCAAAAAGCACCGCGGCCACATTAAAAGCCTGCGCACCGGCAAGCCGGGGTTGGATTGACCCTGATAGCCTAGGGATAGCGGGGGTAGCTGGCGGCTTTGCCTCGCGGCTGCCATCGCGCACCGATAGAGTTAGGCCTGAACCCGAATCAGGCCGCTCCAATGCCCGTCCGCCAATTGTCCGAGGCAACCGTCAACCGCATCGCCGCCGGCGAGGTGGTGGAGCGGCCGGCCAGCGTGGTCAAGGAACTGGTGGAGAACGCGCTCGATGCAGGCAGCAGCCGCATCGACGTGCTCACCGACGGCGGCGGCCGCCGGCTGATCCGCGTCACCGACGACGGCGAGGGCATGACGCGTGCCGATCTCGCGCTCAGCGTCGACCGCCACGCCACCTCCAAGCTCGCCGGCGACGATCTGCTCGCGATCGACACCCTCGGCTTTCGCGGCGAGGCGCTGCCCTCGATCGGCGCGGTGGCGCGGCTCACCATCACCACGCGGCATGTCAGCGAGCCACATGCCTGGACCATCACCGTCGACGCCGGCGACAAATCGGAAGTGAAGCCGGCGGCGCTCGGGCAGGGCACTACGGTCGAGGTGCGCGATCTGTTTTATGCCACGCCGGCGCGGCTGAAATTCCTCAAGACCGACCGCAGCGAAGCCGAAGCCGTGCGCGAGGTGGTGCGTCGCCTGGCCATGAGCCGGCCGGATGTCGCCTTCACGCTGGCCGGCGAGGAGCGCTTAGCCGTAACCTGGGCGGCGGCGACCGACGAGCTGGCGCGGCTCGGCGACGTGCTGGGTTCTGATTTTCGCGCCAATGCGATGGCCATCGACGCCGAGCGCGAGGGCGTGCGGCTGCACGGTTTCGCCGGCTTGCCGACGCTGTCGCGCGCCAACACGCTCGGGCAATATCTGTTCGTCAACGGCCGGCCGGTGCGCGACAAGGTGCTGGTCGGCGCGGTGCGCGGCGCTTACGCCGATTATTTGCCGCGCGATCGCCATCCGCTGCTGGCGCTGTTCGTCACGCTTGAAGCGCGCGAGGTCGACGTCAACGTGCATCCGGCCAAGACCGAGGTGCGCTTCCGCGACGGCGCGCTGGTGCGCGGCCTGATCGTGCGCGCGCTCAAGGAGGCGCTGGCGCGCGAAGGGCAGCGTGCGGCCTCGACCGGCGGCGGCGCCACCATCGCGGCGTTTCGCCCTGTTACGACGGCGCGGCGCGGCGGCTACGACTGGCGGCGCTCGCCGTCGCGGCCGATGGGATTTGGCGCCGCTGCAACAGCGGTTGGCTTCGCCGAGGCCGCGCAGGCCGCCTTCGACGTCGGCGAACCGGCCGCCGATGCGCGCATCGAGAGCTTCGAGCCGGTGGCCGAGCTGATCGAGCGACCGCTCGGCGCCGCCCGCGCGCAGCTGCACGAGACCTACATCGTGGCGCAGACGCGCGACGGCCTGGTCATCGTCGATCAGCACGCAGCGCATGAGCGCATCGTCTACGAGCGCATGAAGGCGGCGATCGCGCAGGCCGGCGTGGCGCGCCAGATCCTGCTCATTCCGGAAATCGTCGAGCTCGACGAGGCCGATGCCGCGCGGCTTGTCCAGCGCGCCGACGAACTCGCGCGTTTCGGCCTCACCATCGAGCCGTTCGGGCCGGGCGCGGTGGCGGTGCGCGAGACGCCGGCGATGCTGGGCGAGATCGACGTGCAGGGCCTGCTGCGCGACCTCGCCGAGCACATGGCGGAATGGGATGACTCGCTGCCGCTGGAACGCCGTCTTATGCATGTCTCCGCCACCATGGCCTGCCACGGCTCGGTGCGCGCCGGACGAAGGCTAAAGCCGGAGGAGATGAACGCACTGCTGCGCGAGATGGAGGCCGTGCCCAATTCCGGCCAGTGCAATCACGGCCGCCCGACCTATGTGGAATTGAAGCTGACGGATATCGAGAAACTGTTTGGGCGGCGGTGAGCTAAGACGCCCGCAAAAATACCAACTCCGTATCGTCGTATTGACGCCGCTCCAATTCCTCGAAGCCCTCCGGCGCCTTGAATGCGGCATCGGCTGCTTCCTCGACCACGACCAGCGCCGCGGGCTTGAGCCAGCCGCCTTCGCGCGCCGAAGCCAGCGCCTGCTCGGCCAGGCCCTTGCCATAGGGCGGATCGAGAAAGGCGAGCGTGAACGGCTCGAGCGGAGCGACCGGCCCAAGTTTTGTGGCGTCGCGGCGGAAAATGCGGGTGACCCCGCCGAGGCCGAGCGACTCGGTGTTGTCGCGCAGCAGCGCGCGCGCCTCGACGCCGTCGTCGACGAACAGCGCGTAGGCCGCGCCGCGCGAGATCGCCTCGATGCCGAGTGCGCCGGTGCCGGCGAACAGGTCGAGCACGCGCGCGCCCGCGACCGGATCGCCATAGGCATGCATGAGGATATTGAACAGCGCCTCGCGTAAGCGATCGGCGGTCGGCCGCAAACCGTCCGATTTCGGTCCGGCGATCGGGCGCGAACGCAGGCGGCCGCCCACGACCCGCATTATTTTGGCCTCGACGGGCGCGGACCGCCGGAACGGTCGCGGCGCTTTTGAAATCGCTTCTTGAAATTGCGCGAGCTGCTCGATTCTTTCTTGTCGTCGCGTTTCTTGTCATTCCGGTCGCGCGCCTCGGCGCGCGGGCCGGAATCCAGGGGCGGCTGCGAATGGCGTTTCTGGATTCCGGGTTCCGGCCGGAGCCTGTCATCGGGCCGCGCTTTGCGCGGACCCGTTGGGCCGGCCCCGGAATGACGTGAAGAATTTTCGCGCGTTCGCACCTCAGGGTGACGGGGATGTGTTGTACGCGCCTCATGATCCACCAGCGGCGCCTCGAAATCCGCGCCGGCCTCGGCCACGATCTTCTCGCCGAGCTCGCTGCGCAGCGCCGCCGTCTCCACTTCCTTCACCGCCCATTCGGCCAGCTCGCCCAGATTGAACGGACCGAACGACACGCGGATGAGCCGGTTCACCCTCAGGCCGAGCGTCTCCAGCACCTTGCGCACTTCGCGGTTCTTGCCTTCGCGGATGGCAAAGGTGAGCCAGCAATTGGCGCCCTGTTCGCGGTCGAGCGTGGCCTCGATCGGGCCGTAGCGCACGCCCTCGACCGTGATACCGGCGCGCAGATTGTCGAGCTGGTCCTGCGTGACGCGGCCGTTGGCGCGCACGCGATAGCGGCGCAGCCAGGCGGTCGCCGGCAGTTCCAGCACGCGCGCCAGCCCGCCGTCATTGGTGAGCAGCAGCAGGCCTTCGGTGTTGATGTCGAGCCGGCCGACGCTGATCAGCCGCGGCAGGTTTTTCGGCAGCGCGGTGAAGATGGTCGGCCGCCCCTCCGGGTCGGAATGAGTGGTCACCAGCCCACGCGGCTTGTTGTAGAGGAACAGCCGCGTGCGCTCGCGCTGCCGTAGCGGCTGCCCGTCGACGGCAATGCGGTCGGCGGGGGTGACATTGAGCGCCGGCGAGGCGATCACCGCGCCGTTGATGGACACCCGGCCGGCGGCGATCCAGGCCTCGGCCTCGCGCCGCGAGGCAAAGCCTGCGCGGGCCATGACCTTGGCGATGCGCTCGCCGGATTTGTCAGGGGTATTTTTTTCGGGCATGAGCAGGATTTATGGCATTGCCTTCATTCATGCAAATGGCATTGGAAGAAGCCCGCGCCGCCGGAGCGCGCGGCGAGGTGCCGGTCGGCTGCGTCATCGTGCGTGCTGGCGAGGTGGTGGCGCGCGCCGGCAACCGCACGCTGGCCGACAAGGATCCGACCGCGCATGCCGAATTGCTCGCCATTCGCGCGGCGGCATCAGCGCTCGGCTCGGAGCGGCTCACCGACTGCGATCTCTATGTGACGCTGGAGCCCTGCGCCATGTGCGCCACGGCGATGTCGTTTGCGCGCATCCGCCGGCTCTATTTCGGCGCCGCCGATTCGAAAGGCGGTGCGGTGGAGCACGGCGTGCGATTTTTTACCAGCCCGACCTGCCATCATCGGCCAGAGGTCTATGGCGGCATCAATGAGAGCGAGAGCGCAGGTCTGCTGAAGGAGTTTTTTCAGGCGAGACGGTGAATGCGGCGCGCGCGGCATGCTCACTTTCCCTCTCCCACAAGGGGAGAGGGGAAGAAAGAAGTCTAGGCCGTCTTATCGACGAACTTGCCCATGCCGGGCGGCGGTGGCGGTTCCTTGGCCGCCGGCTCATTGGCTGCTTCGCGCTCGTTGGCCTGCTGCTGCGGCGCAGACTCCCACGATGTCCCGGTCTTCGGCATGATGACCTGGACGCCTATACTGCCGACGCTCATGATTTTTGTTTTTCTCACTGTGCGGTCAGCGTAGCGGGCAGGCGTCAATATTGCGCAACCGCAACGCGCGAAATCCGGCCATGCGATGAAAGGATTTGTTGACCGTAACGGAAACGCGGCGGCACGCAGTTGCTAGGCTTGCCGCGCGAATTCCCACGCCTTGTCGGCGAGCGGGCGGATCATCTCGGCCTTGGCCGGCGCGAATTCGGACGTGGCGGTGCCGTCGCGCACGCGCCCGATGATGCCCTGCAGGATGGCGGCAATGCGGAAGAAATTATAGGCGAGATAGACCGGCAGATGCGGGCGCGGATCGAGCCCGGTGCGCGCCACGTAAGCGTCGACGTAATCGGTCATCGGCGGAATGCCGAGCGCGGCGAGATCGTGGCCGACCAGCGAGCCGGTGCCGGCCGCGCTCTCGGAATGCGGCATGTGCCAGGCCATCAGGTGATAGCTGAAGTCAGCGAGCGGGTCACCGAGCGTCGACAGTTCCCAGTCGAGCACCGCCGCGACCTTCGGCGCGTCCTTGGCGACGATGAGATTGTCGAGCCGGTAGTCGCCATGCACCACGCGGGCCGGACCGCTGGGCGGAACATGCGACGGCAGCCAGTCGATCAGCCGCTCCATGGCGTCGATGGTTTCGGTCTGCGAGGCGCGATACTGCTTCGACCAGCGGTCGACCTGGCGCGCGACATAGTTCTCGCCCTTGCCGAAGTCGGCGAGGCCGATCGCCGCCGGGTCGAACGCGTGCAGCCGCGCGATGGTCTCGTTCATCGAATCGTAGACCGCGGCGCGCTCGGTGGCGTTGGAGCCCGGCATCTGCGGCTCCCAGAACACGCGGCCGTCGACAAAGTCCATCACGTAGAACGCCGTGCCGGCGACGGTCTCGTCGTCGCACCGCAGCAGCGGTTCGGCCACCGGAAAGCCTTGTGCACGGAGTGCACGGATTACACGGTATTCACGGTCTACCGCGTGCGCCGACGGCAGCAGCTTGCCGGGCGGCTTGCGGCGTAAGACGTAACGCCGCGCCGGCGTCTCCAGCAGATAGGTCGGGTTCGACTGACCGCCCTTGAACTGCTTGACCGTCAGCGGCCCGACAAAACCTTGCACATGAGCGCTGAGATAGGCCTCGAGCCGCGCGCTATCCAGCCGCAGCGCAGGCGCCGCCTCCTTGGTGCCGGAAAAAACCTGCTGGCGGTCGAGCGTGGTCACGTCACTTCTTCCCCCCGAAATTAATCGGCGCGTCGGCGTAGATCTTGTAGCTCTGCGTCTTCGGCTTGGCCTTGTCGTCGTCGTTGACATATTGGATCGAGCTTTTGCCGATCAGCGCGCGCGGCAGGATCATGACCCGGATGAAACGCGTGGGTTTGTCGGCTGCCGCTTGCGCGAACACCGCGTCGGGTCCGGATTCGTACCAGGCGCCGCCCGGCCCGTACGAGGTCGAGCGGCCGTGGGTGTCGACGCGCAGGCCGCCCTCGATCAGGCAGCGGATGCCCGGTCCCTGGTGGCGGTGCAGATAAGCGCAGCCGCCGGGCGGGAAGGCGACGCTGTCGCCGCGCATCAGCAATTCGCCCTTCGGCATGGTTTCGAGATAGGCCGACAGCTTCTCATGCGTGATCATGCCGGGCGCGCAGGCCACAGTGCTGGCTTGATCGCCGCGCGCCAGCTCCCAGCGCCAGCAGGTGACGCCGCCGGCGCCGGGTTTGACGACGGTGCCGGTGTCGCCCTGCCAGGCGTCGCCTTCGTTCAAGGTCTTGCCCTCGATGCTGGCGGTGCCATGCGCCACGAAGATGAAACGCGGCAGCGGGGCCAGCCGGAATTCGACATTCTCGGCGCTGGACAGGACGTCTTCATAAAGCCGAAGCACGGGATGCATTCGTAGGGTCTCCTGAATTCATTATCGTGGGCGCATGATTTTAACCGAAAACCGGTACCCACTTTTCGGGATCATGCGCTAGTCGCCTGTGAAGAATTCTAGCAAGGCGGCCGCGGTGGCGTCCGGGTTCTCCTCGGTGAGGAAATGGCCGGAGTCAATCGGTTTGCCGATAGCCTGCGGCGCCCATTGCCGCCAGATCTTGAGCGGGCCGCCGGTCTCATTGGCGATGCCGACGCCGCCCCACAGCGCCAGCAGAGGGCAGGCGATGGTCTTGCCGGCGGCGCGGTCGGCTTCGTCATTGGTCAAGTCAGCTGAGCTCCCGGCGCGGTAGTCCTCGCAATGGGCGTGGATGCGCAGCGGATCGGAAAAGGCCAGGCGGTAATGATCGAGCGCGCGCGGGTCGAAGGCGGTGAGGTTCTTGGCCTTGGTCCAGCTCGCCAGTTTCCATTCGAGGTATTCGACCGGCGCTTTCGAGATCAGCATTTCCGGCAGCGGCGCCGGCTGCGCCAGGAATGGCCAGTGCCACACTTTCATGGCCATATTGCGGTCCATGCCGTGCCACATGTCGTAGGTCGGCACGATGTCGAGCGTCGCCATGCGCGCGACGCGGCCGGCATGATCGAGCGCCAAGCGGTAGGCGACGCGGCCGCCGCGGTCGTGGCCGGCGAGGCGGAACTGCACGTGCCCGAGTTTCTCCATCACCTCGACCATGGCCTTGGCCATCGAGCGCTTGTCGTAGGGCGCGTGGTCTTTGTCGGCCTCCGGCACCGCCGACCAGCCGTAGCCGGGCAGGTCGGGGATCACCAGCGCGAAGCGCTGCGCCAGGACGGGCGCGACGCGATGCCACATCACATGGGTCTGTGTGTAGCCGTGCAGCAGCAAGAGCGGCGGCCCGCTGCCGCCGGCGCGGGCGAAAATCTTGCCGGCCGAGGTGTCGATCCAGTGCGAGGCGAAACCGGGGAACAGGTCGGCGAGATCGGGCATAAACTCTCCACGTCATGCCCGGCTTTATGCCGGGCATCCACGACTTTCTTATTATATCAAAGCAAGACGTGGATGGCCGGGACAAGCCCGGCCATGACGGAATTTAACGACCCGCTTCCCGCAGCACCGCGCGCCAGCCGATGTCGCGGCGGCAGAATCCGTCCGGCCACTGGATACGGTCAACCGCGGCATAGGCACGCTGCTGCGCTTCGCGCACAGTCTTGCCACGCGCACAAATATTCAGCACGCGTCCGCCATTGGCGAGGACGCGCGCGCCGTCCATCTTGGTGCCGGCATGGAAGATTTCGACGCCTTCGATTTGGGCAGCCCGGTCGAGACCCTCGATGAGCGTGTCCTTGGCGTAATTGCCGGGATAGCCCTTGGCCGCCATCACCACGGTGAGTGCCGCGTCGTCGTACCAGCGCAGATCGAAATTCTTCAACTGCCCGTCGCGCGCGGCGATCAGCGCCGGCACCAGGTCCGACATCAGGCGCAGCATCAACACCTGCGTTTCCGGATCGCCGAAGCGGACGTTGTATTCGATCAGCTGCGGGCCATCCTTCGTGATCATCAGGCCGGCGAACAACACGCCCTTGTAGGGCGCGCCCATCGCTTTCATCGCGCGCACGGTGGGCTGGATGATCTCGTCCATCACGCGCTTGTTCATTTCCGGCGTCATCACCGGCGCTGGCGAATAGGCGCCCATGCCGCCGGTATTGGGCCCCTTGTCGCCGTCACCAACGCGTTTGTGGTCCTGCGCCGAGGCAAGCTGGATCGCAGTCTCGCCGTCGCACAGCGCGAAGAACGAGGCCTCCTCGCCGACGAGGCATTCCTCGATCACGATTTCCCAGGCCGGCTGACCGAGGCCGCCGCTGAACATCATGTCGATGGCGGCTTCGGCTTGCGCAATCGTCTCCGCCACCACCACGCCCTTGCCGGCGGCCAGCCCATCGGCCTTGATCACGATCGGCGCGCCTTTTATGCGCACGTAATCCTTCGCCGCAGCGGCGCCTTTGAAGCGCTCATAGGCCGCGGTCGGAATCTTGTTGGCCTTGCACAGGTCCTTGGTGAAGCCTTTCGAGCCTTCAAGCCGTGCGGCCCATTTGCTGGGACCGAAGGCTTTGATACCCGCGGCCTCCAGATCGTCGACAATGCCGGCGCACAGCGGCAGCTCCGGCCCCACCACCACCAGGCCGATGGCGTGCGATTGGCAGAACGCGATCACCGCCGCGTGGTCGGTGAGATCGAGCGCGACACATTCGGCCTCGCGCGCGATGCCGGCATTGCCGGGCGCGCAATAGAGCTTATCGGCGAGCGGGCTCGCCGCCATCTTCCAGGCCAGCGCGTGCTCGCGTCCGCCGGAACCGAGGATCAGGATGTTCATGCCGCGTCCGTCCGCTCCCGCTCTCGGGTTAGCGGGCGGGCGTGGCGAGGACAAGGGGGAGCCGAAGTTTGTCGACAGTTACTCAGCCGAGCTAGAAATGCGGACGGCAGGTGTGCTCTTCCACGTGGTGAATATAGGCAGCGACGCTGTCGTGCGCGCCGATGTGGCCGATGCCGTGGAAATGCATCTCTTCGTGGCAGGCCGGGCAGGACACGCGATCGCCGTGGATCACCCGTTGCAGCCGTTCGTGGAAGGTGGTGCGGCACTCCGGGCAGCGCACCCGCACCCGGATGTTCTCGACTTCGTGCTCGTGCGGATTGTTCATGGTTGTCGCCCTCTGCCCGCGAGGATGCGCCCAAATTATTGACAAGAAGTTGCACGCCGAAGCGGTGTTTTCCGCTGTTTTCGGCGTATATCATGCCGTCATGGCGAAAAGCAGAATCACCGGCGATGCCGAGGCGCGCCCCGACAGCGCCGCGCCGCGCGCCAACATCCCGGAATGGTCGGTTTCCGAGCTGTCGGCGGCGCTCAAGAAGACCGTCGAGGACGCCTATGGCTATGTGCGGGTGCGCGGCGAGGTGTCGGGCTTCAAGGGTCCGTCGCCCTCCGGCCACTGCTATTTCCGCCTCAAGGACGACAGAGCGGTGCTCGAAGGCGTGATCTGGAAGGGCGTCTGGGGCCGCATGCGGGTGAAGCCGGAAGAGGGGCTCGACGTCATCGTCTCGGGCAAGCTCACCACCTTCGCCGGCTCGTCGAAATACCAGCTCGTCATCGACACGCTGGAGCCGGCCGGCGTCGGCGCGCTGATGAAGCTCCTGGAGGAGCGCAAGAAGAAGCTCGCCGCCGAGGGTCTGTTCGACGAGGCGCGCAAGCAGCTCATTCCCTTCCTGCCGCGCGTGATCGGGGTGGTGACCTCGCCGACCGGCGCCGTCATCCGCGACATCCTGCATCGGCTGGCCGACCGTTTCCCGCGCCGGGTGCTGGTGTGGCCGGTGCGCGTGCAGGGCGAGAATTCGGCCGCCGAGGTCGCCAACGCCATCGCCGGCTTCAACGCGCTGGCCGAGGGCGGCGCGCTGCCGCGGCCCGATCTGATCATCGTCGCGCGCGGCGGCGGCTCGCTCGAGGACCTGTGGTCGTTCAACGAGGAGATCGTGGTGCGGGCCGCGGCCGACAGCATGATTCCGCTGATCTCCGCGGTCGGCCACGAGACCGACGTCACGCTGATCGATTTTGCCGCCGACCGGCGCGCGCCGACGCCGAGTGCCGCCGCCGAAATGGCGGTGCCGGTGCGCGCCGAATTGATGGCGCAGATCGCGGCGCTGACGGCGCGTCGGCTCGCCTGCTGGCAGCGCGGCGTCGAGCAGCACCGCAAGGAACTCTATCTGCTGTCGCGCGCGCTGCCGGCGCTCGACGAGCTGCTGGCGGTGCCGCGCCAGCGGCTCGATGCCTGCGCCGGCCGGCTGCCGCGCGCGCTGCGCGCCAATGCGCAACTGCACCATACCCAGCTCACGCGCATTACCGCCCGCCTCTTGCCGCGCCTGCTGAAGCTGCGGCTGGCGCGCTCAAGCGAAATCGTCGTCGCACTCGAAAAGCGCGGCAAGCTCGCCCGCAAGAATTATATGCAGCGGCGCTGGGATCGCGTGCGCAGCGCCGAGCAGTTGCTCAAGGCGTTTTCATACCAGGGCGTGCTCGCGCGCGGCTTTGCACTGGTGCGCGACGGCGACGGGCACCCGCTGCGCTCGGCCGCAGCCGTCGGCAACCGCATGCGATTGGAGATCGAATTTTTCGACGGCCGCGTCGGTGCCACCGCCGACGGCGAGGGCGCGCCGCAACCGGCCGCCAAGCCCAAGCCAAGTGCAAAGCCGCGCCCGCGCGGCGGCGGCGACAAGTCGGGCGGGCAGGGCAGTTTGTTCGGCGCATGATCTTATCCGAAAACCGGTTCCCACTTTTCGGGATCATGCGCTTTTAGCGCGCGAACCACTCCGGCACGCGCTTGAAGGCGTCGGCGCGCGCGTCCGCGTCTGTGCCGCTATGCACGCGGCCGGCCGGGTTCGGCGTATTGGCGATGCCGCTGCGTTCGTGCAGCGCCACGCCGGCGACGTCGAAATCGTGATAGGCGCGCGGATAGACCACGATCAGCGCGCCGGCGCTGCGGCCGCGCGCGCCGGCGATCATCTGCTCGCAGCTGGTGGCCGGCGTCCAGTCGTCGGCGCGCCCGATCAGGATCAGCGTCGGGATGCGCGTGCTCCAGGCCAGCGTGCCGGAGCGCTGGCAGTTCGGATAGAGCGCCACCGCCGAGCGGAAATCCGGGGTCTTGTCGCGCGCGGCGGCGGCGTGGCGGCGCACCGTCCACAGCGCGGTGGTGGCGCCATGCGACCAGCCGATGAGCGACACCCGGTCGGCCATCACCCAGGGCTGCGCCTGCAGCCAATGGCGGGCGGCGATGGCGTCGTTGATGCGCGTGCGCGAGGCGCGCACGGCGCGCTGGCGCACCCGGCATTGCGAGGCGAGGGCGCGCGAGCCGAAACTGTCGGGAAACAGTACCGCGAAACCGGCGGCCTGCAGGCGTTCGCCCCATTCGCGGTAGCGCGCATTTATCGGGGCTTCGCCCAGCCCGTCGCAGGTGTGCAGGGCCACGATCGCCGGAAATGGGCCGGCGCCCGCAGGGCGGTAGAGCATGGCCCGCAATTTCACCTCGCCGGAGGCAATTTCGACTTGCTCGGCGGCGGTGGCGCAGCCGGACGTCAGCATCATGGCGGCGGCGATCCAGAGCAGCGGTATTCGCATGGTGCGAGGCTCCGGCACGGGCAGCCATCTAACGCCTCCGCACATAAACGCGGCATGAACGGCCAAAGGGTTTGCCTTGCGTGGCCGAACGACTATCTTGGGGGCCACCTTAAAGCCGTACCGGAGGCCACCTTTGCTCAATCGCTACGATCGCTCCTCGCCGATGAACGGCGAGGCCGAGGTGAAATACCTCGATGGCGATTTCCGCGTGACGCGGCCGGGCGCCTTCGTGCGCTGCGCGGTGACCGGCGTGCCGATCCCGCTCGAGGAGCTCAAATACTGGAGCGTCGAACTGCAGGAGGCCTATGCCTCGCCGGAAGCGGTGTTGCAGCGCCGCCAGGAGAAGCGCGCGAAGTAGTCAGCGGCGCAGCTTCGCCAGCACCAGCTTTTGCAACGCATCGGCTTCCTCCACCACCAGCGTCACCGGCAGCACATGTGCCTTGGCGGCGAGCGCCGCGAGCGCCGGCTCGCCCGCCAGGCGAGCGCGATCTTTCGCGGTGGTGAGCAGTGCCAGGCCGTCGTGCTCGGCCTGCATGATGAGTTCGGCGGCCTGCTCGGCGGTATAGCGGTGATGATCGGCGAAGGCGCGCCGCTGCGCGAGCGCGACGCCGGCCGCCGTGACGGTGGCGAAAAATTTGTCCGGATCGCCGATGCCGGCAAACGCCAAGACCTTGCGCGCTTGCAGCGCCGCAACCGCGGCGGGATCGGGCACGAGGCGGCCATGCAACACCGGTAAATGGCGCGCGGCGGCGATCACGTCGCGCGCGCCGGTGTCGTCGCCGACCACCAGCAGGGCATCGCAGCGCGCAAGCTGGGCGGCGAGCGGCGCGCGCAAGGGCCCGGCCGGAAACACGCAGGCGTTGCCGATGCCGCGGCGGCCGTCGACCGCGGCAAGCGTGAAATCCTTGATGAGCGAAGCGTTCTGCAAGCCGTCGTCCATGACGACAACGCTGCAGCCTGCGGCTTTTGCTGACTGCGCGCCGGCGACGCGGTCGCGCGCAACGATCGTCGGCGCCACCTGCGCCAGCAGCAATGCTTCGTCGCCGACTTCGCGCGCGCGGTCGCTGTGGGCGTCGACCAGTTTGGGACCGGCGAGGCTGCCGCCATAGCCGCGGCTGAGACAGCAGGGGCGCAGGCCTGCCTCCTGCAACATACGCGCCAGCATCATGACGGTCGGCGTCTTGCCGGCGCCGCCGAGCGTGAAGTTTCCTACGCACAGCACCGGCAGTTCCGCGCGCGCGCTTGGCCCGGCCATTCGGCGCGCCGCGATGGCGCCATAGGCAGCGGCAAGGGGCGCGAGCAGGCCCGATGCGAGCCCTGCCGGACGCCACCAGAATGCCGGATCACGCATGGCCCGCTCGCCGTCGCAGCTGAAGCTCGACCAGATACGGCTCGAGCGACTGCAAGGTACGATCGAGCGCGCCGCTTAAACCCTCCACGATGGTACGCGCGGCCTCGGCGACACGCGCGCGCCCCGCCGGATCGCCAAGCCAGGCGGCCAGCCCGGCGGTGAGCCGGTCGGCGTCATTGACCGGTTCGGCGCCGTGCGCGGCATCGAGCGCATCATACAGCTCGGCGAAATTCCACACATGCGGGCCGTGCAGGATGGCGGCGCCCAGTTTGGCGGGTTCGATCGGATTTTGCCCGCCATGGCGAACGAGCGAGCCGCCGATGAACACGATCGGTGCCAGCCGATAGAGCAGGCCGAGCTCGCCCAGCGTATCGGCCACATAGATGTCAGTTTTCGCCTGCGCAGGCTCGCCGCGCGAGCGCTGCGCTGCCTGCAAGCCGGCGGCCTTGGCGATCGCGACCACGCCGGCGCCGCGCTCGGGATGGCGCGGCGCGATCAGCGTCAGCAGCCCAGGGAAATTCTTGCGCAGGCGGGCATGCGCCGCGATCACGATGTTCTCTTCGCCGGCATGAGTGGAGGCCGCCGCGATCACCGGCCGGCCGGCCAGCGCATCGGCCAGGATCGCAAGCTCGACCGCATCGGCCGGCGGCGCCGGCACGTCGAGCTTGAGATTGCCGCTGGTGACGACACGCGGCGCGCCCAGTCCGACCAGACGTCCGGCGTCGCCCGGCGTGCGCGCCAGGCAGAGATCGAACCGCCGCAGCAGGCTGGCGATGGTGTCCTGCAGATAGCGCCAGCGCTCGAACGAGCGTTCCGACAGCCGGCCGTTGACCAGGATCATCGGCACATGGCGCGCCGAGGTCTCGATCATGACGTTCGGCCACAGGTCGGATTCCACGAACAGCGCCAGATCGGGTTGCCAGTGTTCGAGAAAGCGGCGCACGAAGCGCGGCACGTCGAGCGGCAGGAATTGATGGATGACGCCGGGAGGCAGCCGCTGTTCGGCGAGACCGCCGGAGGTGACGGTGCCGGTGGTCACCAGCATGTTGACGCCGCGGGCGGCGATGCGCTCGATCAGCGGCAGCACGCTCGCCAGTTCGCCGACGCTGGCGCCGTGCAGCCAGACCAGCGCACCCTGCGGCCGCGCGATGCCAGCCTGTCCGCGCCGCTCCGCCAGCCGCGCGCGCAATTCCTTGCCGCGCCGCAGCCGGTCTGCCAGCAGCAGTAGCGCCAGCGGAGCGGCGGCCGCCGACAGCAGCCGATAGGTGCGCAAGCCGGCCGGCAGCGTTTCGCTCACGGCGGAAGGCTCCCCTTGCGGTCGGCGATGGCGTAGGCGCGCACGGTTGCCCGGTTGAGCTCGCTCTCCACCCGCAGGCGCGCGGCTTCCAGCGCCGCGTCGTCGGCGTCGCGCGGTACATAGATCGCTTCGCTCGCCACCACCGCCACCCGGCCGAACGGCAGGTTGATCGCGGTGCGATCCCAATTGTCGAGCTCGATGCGCTGGCTGGTCGCGATCGCCCCCGCGTAGATCGGCCGGCCGGAATGTTGCGCCAGCTTGACGACACCGAGCCCGGCGACGCGCGCCACCTTCGGCACGTCGGCGGTGAGCGCGACATTGTAGCCTTGCGCCAGCGCCTCGAGCATTTCGGTGAAGGCGACGGCGCCGCCCTTGCGGTGGAACTCGCCATTGTGCGCGCCGGAACCGCGAATGGTGCCGATGCCCAGCCGCTCGGCGGCGCGCGCATTGAGCTCGCCGTCGCGGTGGCGCGAGATCAGCACCTTGGCGCGATGCCTAGGGTCGTCGCGCTTGACGAATGGCGCGAGGAAATGCTGGCCGTGCCACATCGTGATGATCGCCGGCATCAGCGCGGTGTCGTGGATCGTCGCCGGCTCAAAGGTCTTGCTGCTGGTGTGCCAGACCAGCCGCAGATAGCCTGCCGCCATCGCTCCGGCGGCGTCCAGGAAGGCGGGCGATCTGACGATCCGCTTGTATAATGACATCGGAAACTGCTGTTGCGCTCTATCGGTTCGGATTGAATCGGCGGTCGGACCTAACATTTTTCCAGCGCAGGCGGGAAATCGGTTCGGCTACGCGAATTCGGGCAGGCGGTCGCGCACCAGTTCGATGAGCGTAGCATGGCGGGCGGGCCCGGCGGCAATCAGCGCGCCATGCACGACATGCGGGCGATTATAGCAAAGTTGCTGGCCGGTAAGATCGGTCAGCAGGCCGCCGGCTTCGTGCACCAAAAGGTCGGCTGCCGCAAGGTCCCAGTCATGGCTGCCGGGCGAGGCGAAGGCGGCATCGAGCGCGCCGTGCGCGACACGCGTGAGCCGCAGCGCGAGCGAATGCACCTTGGGCTGCGCCATGATGTCGGGCACGAGGCCCGCGAGCCTGTCGAGATAGCGTTTGGGACCGGCGAGCGTGGCGCATTCCAGCACCCCGCCGCCGTTGGCGGCGATGGCGATGCCGTTCAGCGTGGTGCCGGCGCCGCGCACCGCGAGGAACATCTCGTCGGTCACCGGCGCATAGAGCGCCGCCAGCCGCGGGCGGCCGTCTTCCACCAGCGCCACCGAAATCGTCCAGTCGGCGCGGCCGGAGATATAGGCGCGGGTGCCGTCGATCGGATCGACGATCCAGGAGGTCGGCGCCGCGCGGTCGGGGAGATGGTCCTTGCTCTCCTCCGACAGCCAGCCGGCGCCGGGCATGAGCTGGCCGAGCCGCGCGTGCAGCAGAGCATTGACCGCGATGTCGCCGTCGCTCACCGGCGAGTTGTCGTGGCCCTTGGTCCAGCGCTTGAACGGGCCGCGCGACGTGTGGCGCGCGAGTTCGCCGGCCTCGCGCATCACGGCTTCGAGTGAGGGGCGCAGCTCACTGTCCGGCAACGGTGAGGCCCTCCAGCCGCACGGTCGGCGCATTGGTGCCGTAACGAAATTCGAGATCGTTCGCCGGCGTGAGCGTGCGGAAGATGTCGTTGAGATGGCCGGCGATGGTGACCTCGCTCACCGCGTAAGTGCGCTGGCCGTTCTCGATCCAGAAGCCGGAAGCGCCGCGGCTGTAGTCGCCGGTCACCATGTTGACGCCCATGCCGATCAGGTCGGTGACGTAGAAACCGTCTTGGATGTCGGCGATCAACGCCTCCGGGCTGAGGGGGCCTGCTTCCAGATGCAGATTGGAAGCCCCCGGCGAGGGCGCCGAGGAAACGCCGCGCTGGGCATGACCGGTGGTCATGAATCCGAGCTCGCGCGCGGTCGCGCTGTCGAGCAGCCAGGACCTCAAGCGCCCATCCTCGACCAGCGCCAGTTGGCGCCCCGCCACGCCCTCGCCGTCGAACGGGCGCGAGCGCAGGCCGCGCTTGCGCAGCGGGTCGTCGATGATGCGGATACCGTCGCCGAACAGCTTCTCGCCCATCTTGTCGCGCAGGAAGCTGGTCTTGCGCGCGACCGAGGTGCCATTGGCGGCGCTGGCGAGATGCGACACCAACGAGCCGGCGATGCGCGGGTCGAACACCACCGGCACCTTGCGGGTCGAAACCTTGCGCGGATTGAGCCGCGCGATCGCGCGCTCGCCAGCGCTGCGGCCGATTTTCTCCGCGCTCTCCAGATCGGATGCATGCCGGACCGAGGAGTAGTCGTAGTCGCGCTCCATGCCGGTGCCTTCTCCGGCGATGGCGGTCATCGAGAGGCCATGGCTGGAGCCGAGATAGGCGCCGCGAAAGCCGTGGCTGGTCACCAGCACCATGCCGCCGATGCCGGCCGAGGCCGAGGCGCCGCCCGACTTCGACACGCCCTTGACCGCGAGGCCGGCCTGCTCGGCGGCGCGCGCCATGGCCTCGAGTTCAGCGACCGTCGGCAGCGCACGGTCGATCAGGTCGAGATCGGGAATATCGCGCGCCAGCAGGCTGGCGTCGGCGAGGCCGGCATATTTATCTTCCGGCGCGGCGCGCGCCATCGCCACTGCGCGCTCGGCTAGCGCCGCGCTGCCGTCGCCGGTGAGATCGTTGGTCGAGACCACCGCCTGGCGGCGGCCGACCAGCACGCGCAGACCGAGATCGTCGCCTTCCGCGCTCTCGGATTCCTCCACCGCGCCGTCGCGCACCTCGATCGAGAGCGACAGCGAGCGCAGCGCCACCGCGTCGGCGGCGTCGGCGCCACGGGCAAGCGCCGCCTTGACCAGCCGCTCGGCGCGGTCGGTGAGGGCGGTCTGGTCGAACAGCGAGGCGGCGGGTGCGAGCATGATGATCCTTCAGAGCATGATCCCGAAAAGTGGGTACCGGTTTTCGGAATAGATCATGCTCAAGCAAGATGGCGCCGAGGGCGGTGCGGTGCAACCGCCGATTTCGAACAATTTGCGCAGGGGCAGCAACACCTCGTCAATCATGCTTTGCAACGCGCCGTCAATCATGCAGCGCGACGCGCCCGGCATTACCCCTGGTTAACCGCGAACATTAAGCGGATTCCGACGTCTTTCCGCCATGGTCCTCGCAACGACCGGGCGAAATAAGCCAGGCGTTGGGAGAGTTTTGAGGCGTCAAATGCGAAATGGCGGTTGCCCCGCCGGGTCGGGCCGCGCGTTGCGGCTCGACCCGTTCAGCCTACCCGTGCGTTTTGAGGCCAGCGATGCCGCGGCCGACGAGCGGGTGCGCACGGTCGAGCTCACTCGCGAGCGCGTGGTGGTGCGGCGATCGCTTGCCGGCATGCGCATGGCGCTCAATTTGCCGGTCTCGGCCTTTGCCGGCGTGGCGCTGCGGCTGACGGCGGGCGAGGGCGGGGCGCAAGCCAGCGTCGCCGTCGTGCTCGAACACAAGGACCCCGCGCTGGCGCTGCCGCTGTTCGTCTCGGAAGAGGCCGACGAGGCTTTGGCCGAATGGCGCTGCTGGGGCAATGTGCTGGGGCTTCCGCTGTTGGTCGAAGAGGACGGCGCCTTGTGCGAGCCGTTCGCGCGCATGGGCGGCGTGCGGTTGGAGCGGGTGCGCCCGCGCCGGCGCCGTCGCAGCGCGCTCAAGCGCCGGCGGCCCTCGATGCCGCTGCGCCGCGGCGTGACCAGGCTCACCGACGCCACGCCGGTGCATCGCGGCGAGCGCGAGATTATCGCCAGGAATTAATTAAAGTCGTGAGGCGAACTCACTTCCCCTCTCCCACAAGGGGAGACGAAAAAAGAGACGCGATGCTCCTCATCATGAGGCTATTAGGCCTCCCCATATCCGCCCGCGGTCGGGCTCTGGATGATGACCGCCTCATTGACGTCGATCGTGGTCTCGTCGCAGCCTTGCAGCCGCTCCATGCGGCCGTCCTTGCGGCGCGCCCAGTTCTCGCCGACCTGACCGGCTTCGCCGCCGGCCAATCCAAATGGCCGCACCCGGCGATGGCCGGACAGGATCGTGCATTCCATCTTTTCCAGGAAACGGATGGTGCGGCGAATGCCGTCGCCGGCATTCCATTGGCCCTTGCCGCCGGAGCCTTTGCGAATGTGGAAGTCCTCCAGCACCACCGGATAGCGGAACTCCAGCACCTCCGGATCGGTCAGCCGCGTATTGGTCATGTGCGTATGCACGGCATCGGTGCCGGGAAAGCCGGGCCCCGCCGGCGAGCCGGAGCAGATGGTCTCGTAATACTGATACGTGGCGTTGCCGAAATTAAGATTGTTCATGGTGCCTTGCGCACAGGCCAGTGCGCCGAGCGCGCCGAACAGGCAATTGGTCACCGCCTGCGAGGTTTCCACATTTCCGGCCACCACCGCGGCGGGATATTCCGGCGTCAGCATCGACTGCGGCGGAATGACGATGTTGATCGGTCGCAGGCAGCCGGCGTTCATCGGGATGTCGTCGTCCACCATCACGCGGAACACGTACAGCACGGCCGCGCGCGTCACCGGCTCGGGCGCGTTGAAATTGGTCGGCTGCTGTAAGCTGGTGCCGGTGAAATCGACGGTAGCCTCGCGCCTCGATTTGTCGACCGTGATCTTCACCTTGATCACGGTGCCCTGGTCCATCTCGTAGGAGAATTCCGCGTCGTGCAGCCGGTCGATCACGCGCCGCACGCTTTCGGCGGCGTTGTCCTGCACGTGCTGCATATAGGCTTTCACCACCGGCAGCGTGAACAGCGCCACCATCTTGCGCAGCTCGGCCACGCCCTTTTCGTTGGCGGCGATCTGCGCCTTGATATCGTTGACGTTCTGCACCGGATTGCGCGCCGGATATTTGGCACCGGTAAGCGCGGCCATCAACTCCTTCTCGCGGAAGCGGCCGCGGTCGACCAGCTTGAAGTTGTCGAACAGCACGCCCTCCTGCTCGATGGTAGTGGCGTTGGGCGACATCGAGCCGGGTGAAATGCCGCCGACATCGGCGTGGTGACCGCGCGAGGCCACCCAGAACAGGATATTCCCCCTCCCTCTCCCTCCCCCGCTTGCGGGGGAGGGTAGGGTGGGGGTCTCGAACACCGGCGTGCACACCGTAATGTCGGGCAGATGGGTGCCGCCGTTGTAGGGCGCGTTGATGACGTAGACGTCGCCGGGTTTGATCTTGCCGGCATTGTCGCGAATGACGGTCTCGACCGAGCGGTCCATCGAGCCGAGATGCACCGGCATGTGCGGCGCATTGGCCACCAGCGTGCCGTCGGCTGCGAACACCGCGCAGGAGAAGTCGAGCCGCTCCTTGATGTTGACCGAATAGGCGGTGTTCTGCAGCGACACGCCCATCTGTTCGGCGATCGACATGAACAGGTTGTTGAACACTTCCAGCATCACCGGATCGGCATGGGTCCCGATGGCGTGCGTGCGCTTAAGTTTCTTGGCGCGCGTCAATACCAGATGATTCTTCGCGGTGAGTTCGGCCTGCCAGCCGGGTTCGAGCACGATGGTCTGGTGCGGCTCGATGATGATGGCGGCGCCTTTGATCTTCGCGCCGATCTTGAGCTGATCGCGGGTGTAGACATTGGCCTTGTGCCAGGCGCCGTTGGAAAAGAATTGTGTGCGCCGCGCCGGCTGCGGCAGCCGCGCGCGCACGCGCTTCACAGCCTTCTCGTTGAACTTGGCGCCGCCGCCGATCGCCTCCACCGACACCGCTTCCACCACCATCTGTTTTTTGCGGTCGATGAAGCCGAAGCGCGCCTTATGGGCGGTCTCGAAGGCGCGCTTCATCGTCGGCAGGGCGCCCGCCGTCACCACCAGCGCGGTGTCGGTGCCGGCGTAGCGGATATGCGCGCGCACGATCACCTTGATCTTGGCCGCCGGCACGCCCTGGCCGGCGACCTCGTTTTTAACGTTCTTGCCGAGGCGCGCGCCGATGCGCTGGATGGCGGCGAGCGATTTGTCGCCGAAGGCCAATTCGATCGCCTGCTCGCGCGTGGCGCGGATATCGGCCAGCCCCATGCCGTAGGCCGACAGCAGCGACGAGAACGGATGAATCAGCACGCGCGTCATGCCGAGGCTGTCCGCCACCATGCAGGCGTGCTGCCCGCCGGCGCCGCCGAAGCAGTTGAGCGCGTAGCGCGTCACGTCATAGCCGCGCTGCACGGAAATCTTCTTGATCGCGTTCGCCATGTTCTCGACCGCGATCTTGATGAAGCCGTCGGCGACCTCTTCCGGCCGGCGCCCGCCGCCGACCTGCTGCGCCAGGTCGGTGAAGGCGAGGCCGACGGCATGGGCGTCGAGCGGCAGGTTCTGCGAAGGCCCGAAGATCATCGGGAAGAAATCGGGGATCAGCTTGCCGACCATCACATTGGCGTCGGTCACCGCTAACGGCCCGCCGCGCCGGTAGCATTTCGGCCCCGGATTGGCGCCGGCGCTGTCCGGTCCGACGCGGAAGCGCGCGCCGTCGAAATGCAGGATCGAGCCGCCGCCCGCCGCCACCGTGTGGATGAGCATCATCGGCGCGCGCATGCGCACACCGGCGACTTCCGTTTCAAAGGCGCGTTCGTATTCGCCGTCGAAATGGGAGACATCCGTGGATGTGCCGCCCATGTCGAAGCCGATCAGCCGGTCAAAGCCGGCCTGCCGCCCGGTCTCCGCCATGCCGACCACGCCGCCGGCCGGGCCCGACAGGATCGCGTCCTTGCCCTGGAACAGGTCGGCGGCAGTCAGCCCGCCCGACGACATCATGAACATGAGCCGCGTGTTCGATCGCTTGGCGTCGAGGTCTGTGTCCACCTGTGCCACATACCGCCGCAGGATCGGCGACAGATAGGCATCCACCACCGTGGTGTCGCCGCGGCCGACCAGCTTGATCAGCGGCGAGACCTCGTGGCTGACCGAGACTTGCGCGAAACCCATGTCGCGCGCAAGCCGCGCCACTTGGCGTTCATGCTCGGGAAACCGGTAAGCGTGCATGAACACGATCGCCACCGCGTCGATGCCGGCGGCCTTGGCGGCTTCGAGTTCGGCGCGCACCGCGGCGAGATCGGGCACGCGCTCGACGGTGCCGTCGGCACGCACACGCTCGTCCACTTCGGCGACGCGCTCATACAGCATGTCGGGCTTGACGATGTGGCGGGCAAAGATCTTCGGCCGCGCCTGGTAGCCGATCTTGAGCGCGTCGCGGAAACCCTTGGTGATCAGCAAAAGCGTGCGGTCGCCCTTGCGCTCGAGCAGCGCATTGGTGGCCACCGTCGTGCCCATTTTCACCGCGCCGACGCGGCCGGGCGGGATCGGCTCGCCGGCTTTGAGGCCGAGCAGGTCGCGGATGCCCTGCACGGCGGCGTCGCCATAGGCTTCCGGATTCTCCGACAGCAGCTTGTGCGCGGCCAAGCTGCCGTCCGGCCGCCGCCCCACCACGTCGGTGAAGGTGCCGCCGCGGTCGATCCAGAAGTCCCAGAGTTGCGGCGATTGTTTTGCTGGCATGCACTGCGCCCTGTTCCGCGAAACGGCGCACGATGCCGCCCTGTCGGGGGTAAGACAAGCCTGCTAAGGTTGACCCCCGGGAGGACCGACGCCATGAAACTTCCACGCCGACAATTCCTGCATCTGGCCGCGGGTGCGGTCGCGCTCCCGGCCGTCTCGCGCTTGGCTTGGGCCCAAGCCTATCCGACTCAGCCGCTGCGGCTGATCCTCGGCTACCCGCCCGGCGGTTCGGCCGACATTACCGCTCGCCTGACGGGCCAATGGCTCTCTGAGCGGCTCGGCCAGCCGGTTATCGTCGAAAGCCGACCGGGCGCGGGCACCAATCTCGCCACCGAAGCGGTCGTGCGCGCGGCGCCCGATGGCTACACACTCCTTCTTGTCCCGCCGGCGGCCGCCATCAACGCTACGCTTTATGACAAACTCAATTTCAATTTTATCCGCGACATCGAGCCGATCGCAGGCATCATCCGTTTTCCCAACGTCGTTGTGGTCAACCCATCAGTCCCGGTGAAAACGATCCCCGAATTGATTGCCTATGCCAAAGCCAATCCGGGCAAGCTCAACATGGCGTCGTCCGGCAACGGCTCCACCATCCATATGTCCGGCGAGCTGTTCAAGATGATGACGGGCATCGACATGGTGCACGTGCCCTACCGTGGCGGAGCGCTGGCGCTCACCGATCTGATCGGCGGGCAAGTCCACGTCATGTTTGACAACATTCCGACCTCTGCCGGTCACATCAAGAGCGGCAAGCTGCGTGGGCTCGCGGTGACCGGCACGGAACGCTCGGCGGTGTTGCCAGACCTGCCAGCGGTGGCCGATTTCCTGCCCGGCTACGAGGCGAGCGCGTGGTACGGTTTGGGGGCGCCGAAGCACACGCCCGGCGAGATCATCGACAAGGTCAACAAGGCGATGAACGCGGTTCTCGCCGATCCCAAGACGAAGGAGCGGTTCGCAGAGCTTGGCGGCTCGACGGTCCCTGGCTCGCCCGCCGATTTTGGCAAGCTCCTCGCCGACGAAACCGAGAAGTGGGGCAAGGTCGTAAAGTTTGCCGGTATCAAGGCGTGATGAACGAGAAACCAACCGGACATTCCCTGTTGGCACTTCAAGGGATCACGCCATGAAGCCGCTGTTCGCCTGTGTACTGACCGCCGCGCTGCTGCTCGTGTCTTCGGTCGCGCAGGCGGTCGAACTGAAAGTCCTGAGCGGCAACGGTCCCAGGGCCGCGGTGCGCGAGCTGTGCGCGCAGTTCGAGCGCTCGACCGGCCACAAGATCGATCTGCGCTTCGGGGTGAACCCCGAGGTCAAGCTGAAGATCGAAGCCGGCGAGAGCTTCGATGTCGTCATCGGCAATCCGCCGATCGTCGACGCCTTGATCAAGGAACGCCTGGTCGTCGGTCCGCGCGCCGATATCGGCCGTGCCGGTCTGGGCGTGGCGGTGAAGAGCGGCGCGCCAAAACCCGACATTACCTCGGTCGATGCCTTCAAGCGCGCGCTGCTCTCCGCGAAAGCGGTGGCCTATCCGGGCAAGGGCGCCAGCGGCATCTATTTCGTCAGCCTGCTCGACCGTATGGGCATCGCCGCTGAGATGAAGCCCAGGCTCAAGCCGATGGCGGCGGAAGATACCGTCGAGGTGGTGGCACGCGGCGAGGCCGACATGGTGGTGGTGGTGGCGACGCGCATCGTCGATGTTCCCGGCGTCGACCCGGTCGGCCCGATCCCGCAGGAGTTGCAGACCCATATCGGCTTTGCCGCCGGCTTAAGCGTCGCCGCCAAGCAACCGGAGGCGGCCAAGGCGCTGATTGCCTTCCTCAGCGCGCCGGGTGCCGCCGCCACGCTGAAAGCCAAGGGCGTCGAGTCGCATCGATAAGCCTCGCGCCGGTCTTGCCACCGGCCCGCCACTAGCCCCATGCTGATGGCTCATAGGGTCCCGCCGCGGCGAGGGCAGCTCGCGCCATGCGGCCTCCATGGAGGGTTCAATGAGCATTTTCGTGCGCGCCTTCGCAGGCCTCGTGCTGGCGGGCGCTCTGGCGACCGCGGCGCAAGCGCAGACCAAATGGGACATGCCGACGCCCTATCCGGACGGCAACTTCCACACCAAGAACGTCGCGCTGTTTGCCGCCGACGTCGACATGGCGACCAAGGGCTCGCTCAAGATCGCGGTGCATTCGGCCGGCTCCTTGATCAAGCATGCCGAGATCAAGCGCTCGGTGCGCCAGGGCACCACGCCGATCGGCGAGATGCTCGAGTCGCTCGCATCCAACGAAGCGCCGGTCTACGGCATCGACTCCATTCCGTTCCTCGCCACCGGCTATGACGCGTCGAAAAAACTCTACATGGCGCAGAAGCCGTTCCTGGAAAAGCAACTCGCCTCGGAAGGGCTGATCCTGCTCTATTCGATTCCGTGGCCGCCGCAGGGACTCTACGCCAAGCGCGAGATCGCTTCGGTCGATGATCTCAAAGGCCTCAAGTTCCGCACTTATAACGCCATGATCGGCCGCATCGCCGCGCTGGTGGGAGCGATCCCAACCCAGATCGAGGTGCCCGATCTGCCGACCGCCTTCGCCACCGGCCGCGTCGACGTGATGATCACCTCGGCCTCGACCGGCGTCGATACCAAGTCGCAGGATTATCTCACGCACTACATCGATACCCAGGCCTGGCTGCCGCGCAACATCGTGATCGTGAACAAGGAGGCGTTTGACAAATTGACGGCGGCCGAGAAAAAGGCGCTCACCGATGCGGCCAAGGCCGCCGAGGAGCGCGGCTGGAAGCTGTCGATCGAGGAAATGACGATCAAGACCAAGGCGCTCAAGGATGCCGGCATCAAGGTGCTGCCGCCGAGCCCGGCGCTCAAGGACGGCCTCGCCAAGGTCGGCGCCACCATCGCGGCGGAATGGGAGAAGTCGGCCGGCGCCGACGGCGCCGCCATGCTGGTGGCGTTTAGGAAGTGAAGTTGGCATAGCCACGAATGCGGGCAACCCTCTCCCCCAAGGGGAGAGCGACTGTCTTGTCTGTCAAGCGTTTTGCCATGGCCGATTATCTCTGAGAATGGCGTTGAGGATAGTGAGCAGTTTCCGGGCGACGGCGATGAGTGCGACCATCTTCGGTTTTCCAGCGGCGACGAGACGGTCGAAGAAGGCCTTCAGGACGGGGTTATGCTGCTTGGCGACCATCGCGCCCATGAACAGTGCGGTGCGCACCGCCGTGCGACCGCCGCCGATAAAGCTTCTGCCATGCCATTGGCCGGACTGGCGTGTGAAGGGAGCAAGACCCGCAAGGGCGGCGATCTCCTTACGGTTAAGCCGGCCAAGTTCGGGCAGATCGGCGATCAACGTGCGCGCGATGGTCGGCCCGACGCCCGGCACCGAGGCGAGCAAGTCCTCCTTCTCGCGCCAGGCCGGAGAGCCGCGCACGGTATCGTCGAGGTCGGCATCGAGGCTCGCGAGTTCCTTCTCCAAGGCCTTGAGCAGCCGCGCGATGCTCTTCTTCGGGCGCGCTGCCGTCGTGCGCTTCTCACGCTGGCGTTCGGCCCCGATCATCTCGACGATCTGCCGCCGGCGGGCGATCAGATCGGCCAACAGCCGTGTCGCCTCGTCTGGCAACGGACGCAGCTCGGGCTTGGTCGCTTCCGCGAAGTGGGCAATGACGGCGGCATCAATCGGATCGGTCTTGGCGCGCCGCCCGATCGCCTTGGCGAAGGCCCGGATCTGGGCCGGATTGACGACCACGACCGGCAGCCCTGCAGCAGCCAGCGCCGCTGCCGCGACCGTCTCGAAGCCGCCGGTGGCTTCCAGGGCGACAATGTACGGTGACAACTCGCTGAGCCGCGCCGCCAACCGCTCCAGACCGGCTGCGTTGCGCTCAACCGCAAATGCGTCTCCGCTCGGACGCACGGCGACATCCAGGCGGTCCTTCGAAACATCGATACCAACGGTGATGCTATCCATGGCGACCCATCCTTGCCTAATCGAGCTTCGCGCTTGGCGGCCCAGGCGACTGTTCGGGTTCGATGGAACGACGGGCGGGGTACCAAGCTCTCCCACGGTCTTCAAGGACCCAGGGAATGTCGGACACCCGCCCATCACCGCGACCCTAAATCTAGGCGAGTCGCGGTCGTGAGAGTTACAAGGGTATCCGAGCAAGGGGAGAGCAAGGGTTAAGTGCGCCGCATCCTCGACACCCTCTATCAGGCGGCGCTGTATGCCTCCGCGCTCTGTCTCGTCGCCATCGCGCTCATGGTCGGCGTGCAACTCGCCGGCCGCATGCTCGACGGCACGCTGGCGCTGCTCGCCCTGCCGCGCACCGATTTCAACATCCTCTCGCTCAACGAAATCTGCGGCTTCCTGCTCGCGGCGGCGAGCTTCCTGGCGCTCGCCGGCACGCTGAAAGCGGGCGCGCATATCCGCGTCACCATGGTGCTCGGCATGTTCGGTGAGCAGACGCGCCGCTTCATCGAAATCTGGGCGTTCGGCTTCGCGGCGGCGGCGTCCGGCTACATGACCTATCAACTGGTCAACTTTGCATGGGTGTCGTTGCGTTTCCACGAAGTCTCGAACGGCGTCATCCGCGTGCCGCTGGCGCTTCCGCAGGCGGCGATGGCACTTGGCGCGCTGATGCTCACCGTCGCGCTGCTCGACGAACTCGTCGTCGTGCTGCGCGGTGGCCGGCCGACCTTCCGCAAGGCCGAAGATGCCATCACGCTCGGGAAAGAGGGCTGAGCGATGAACGAGCTGCAGCTCTCGCTCGCCCTGATGCTGCTGCTGTTCGCCATCCTCGGCTCCGGCGTGTGGATCGCGCTGGCGCTGGCCGTGTGCGGCTTCGCGGCGGTGCTGACCAAGGTGGCGACCCCGGCCGGACAGGTGCTGGCGACCTCGATGTGGACGGCGTCGAACTCGTGGGATCTCACCGCGCTGCCGATGTTCATCTGGATGGGCGAGATCCTCTACCGCACCAAATTGTCCGACGACATGTTTGAGGGTCTGGCGCCCTGGGTGCAGAAGCTGCCGGGAAGGCTGCTGCATGTGA
Source organism: Hyphomicrobiales bacterium (assembly GCA_016185205.1). Lineage (GTDB taxonomy): Bacteria > Pseudomonadota > Alphaproteobacteria > Rhizobiales > Xanthobacteraceae > Pseudolabrys. The sequence continues at coordinate 132,057 of JACPOA010000016.1, forward strand.
ACGTGATCGGCTGCGCGATCTTTGCCGCGGTGTCGGGCTCCTCGGCCGCCACCTGCGCTACCATCGGCCGCATCGCGCTGCCGGAACTGCTCAAGCGCGGCTACGACGAAAAGATGGCGATCGGCACGCTGGCCGGCTCCGGCACGCTCGGCCTGCTGATCCCGCCCTCGATCATCATGATCGTCTATGCCACCGCCACCGACCAGTCGATCGCGCGGCTGTTCATCGCCGGCGTGCTGCCGGGCATCATGCTGGCGGGCCTGTTCATGGGCTTCATCATCGTCTGGGCGCTGTTCAACAAGGTGCGCATGCCGCCGCCGGAGCCGCCCGTTCCATTCCTTGCGCGCGTCTACGCCTCGCGCCGGCTGATCCCCGTGACGCTGCTCATTCTCGGCGTGATCGGCTCGATCTATGGCGGGCTGGCCTCGGCGACCGAGGCGGCGGTGGTCGGCGTGTTTCTCTCGCTCGCGCTGTCGTGGTGGTCGGGCACGCTGACCAAAGACAGCTTCCGCGATTCACTGCTGGGCGCGACCCGCACCAGCTGCATGATCGCCTTTATCCTGGCCGGCGCCGCTTACCTTACCGCCGCCATGGGCTTCACCGGCATTCCGCGCGCGCTGGCCGAATGGATCAGCGGCTACAACATGCCGGCCTGGGGCCTGCTCACGGTGCTGACGCTGTTCTACATCGTGCTCGGCTGCTTCCTTGACGGCATCTCGATGGTGGTGTTGACCACCTCGATCATCATTCCGCTGGTGATCGCGGCCGGCTTCGACCTGATCTGGTTCGGCATCTACATCGTGCTGGTGGTGGAGATGGCGCAGATCACGCCGCCCGTGGGCTTCAATCTCTACGTGCTGCAGGGCATGACCGGCCGCAACATCTTCACCATCGGGGCCTACGCGCTGCCGCTGTTCTTCCTGATGTGCGTGGCGGTGGTGCTGGTGGCGATATTCCCCGGTATCGCGCTGTGGCTGCCGGGGACGATGCTGGACGCTCGGTAAAAAACTGCATCACCCGCGCCGTAAAGAATGTGACGGCACAGGCGGGCAGTGACGTTATCGCAGCGCACGGCAAGCGTTTGCGCTCAAATCTTGCCCAGCAAGATCAGGATCAACAGGATCACGACGACAAGGCCGAGACCGCCGCCGCCGTAATAGCCGGTGCCGTAGAACGGTCCGCCGCCGATGCCGCTAAAGCCGCCGAGCAAAGCGATGACCAGAATGATAAGGATGATGGTTCCGAGTGACACGGTCAGTCTCCCTAATGCCAAACCCGCGTGGCAGGTGCTGGTTAACGGCGTTGCGGGCAACAAGTTCCATGCCTGGAACTAGATCGAATGCCGTATAAGGCTGAGAACGAAAGGAGGCCTGCCATGAAGCTCGTTCTGTCGCTCGCTTTGGCGCTGTTCGCATTTGTTCCGAATGCCTTGGCGCAGGATTATCCCAACCGGGTTATTACGCTGGTGGTGCCGTTCACACCGGGCGGCCCGTCCGACACCACGGGGCGGCTGATTGCCGGCCCGATGGCGAAGGCGCTCGGCCAGCAGATCGTCATTGAAAACGCCACCGGCGCCGGCGGCACGATCGGCACCAACCGCGTCGCCAAGTCCAAGCCGGACGGCTATACGCTGATGGTTTCCGGTACAGGCACCCACTCGACGGCCGAATTTCTGCAAAAAGACCTGGCGTATCGCTCGACCGATTTCGAACAGATCGGCCTGATCAATATTTCGCCGATGGTTCTGGTCGCGCGTAGCGCGGTGCCGGCCAACACGCTGAAGGAATTCGTCGACTATCTGAAGGCCAACGAGAAGAAAGTGACCGAGGGCGACGCCGGCGTCGGCTCGATCTCCAATCTCGCCTGCGCGCTGTTTCATTCGGTCGCCGACGTCCACCCGACGGTCGCCTCGTACCGCGGCTCGCCGCAGGCCACCATGGATCTGGTCGCCGGCAATATCGACTTCGGCTGCAATCAGATTGTCAACATCGTCCAGCACATCAAGACCGGCAAGCTCAAGGCCTATGCCGTGACCAGCGAGAAGCGGTCGCCGATGTTGCCGGATGTTCCGACCACCGCCGAAGCCGGCATGCCGCAATTCAACCTGTTGATTTGGTTCGGCCTGTCGGCGCCGAAAGGCACACCGCTACCGATCGTCGAGAAACTCAACAAGGCGCTGAACGTCGCGCTGGAGGATCCCGATGTGGTCAAGCGTTTCGCCGATCTCGGCTATGACGTCGTGCCGCCGCCGCGGCGCAGCCCCGCCTATTTCGACAAGTATTACAAAGACGAGGTCGCGATGTGGGGTAAGGTGCTTGGCGGTTTGGCGGCGGACAAAAAATAACCGTCGCTCAAGGGCGCTGCAGACATGTCGTCAGCATGAGCGAAACTTGGGCGCCGGAGCGGGCCGTGCAGATCGTCGCCGGTACGCCGCCCGGCGGTGGGCTCGATCGCGTCGCGCGCGCGCTGGCGAAGGCGGTGGTACAGGCCGGCGTGTTCGACGTGCCGGTGGAGGTCGTCAACGTGCCGGGCGACGGCGCGCGCCGCGCCTGGACGCATCTTGTCGACAAGCATGCCGGCGACGGCCACGTGATCGCGATCAGTTCGCCGAACCTCACTACCGACTATCTGGTCGGCATCGCGAATTTCGAGCACAGCCGTTACACACCGATCGCGACGCTGGTGACCGAATACATTGCCTTCGCGGTGCGCGCGGACTCGGTGCTGAAGACGGGCGCCGATCTCATCGGCCAATTGGGCCGCGCGCCGGCACAGGTCACCGTCGCGCTGTCGACCGCGCTCGGCAATCCCAATCATGTCGCGCTCGCCAAGCTGACGCGGGCCACCGGCGGCGACGTCAACGTGCCGATCATCCGGGTGTTCGATACCGCGCTCGATGCCGTCGCCGACGTGGTCGCCAGCCAAGCGCAAGTCTGCGCCGTCACCGCCGCCAGCGTGCTGGCGGAACTGGCCGCCGGCCGTCTGCGTGTGCTGGCGGTCTCGGCGCCGGCGCGGCTGTCGGCTCCATTCGCTCAAGTGCCGACCTGGCAGGAGCAGGGCATCGATTGCGTGATCGGCGCCTGGCGCGGCGTCAGCGGACCGGCCGGTCTGGCGCCGGCGCAGGTCAAGTTCTGGGAGGGCGTCATCAAGGTCGCCACCACGCAGCCGGTCTGGCAGACGGAGCTGGCGCGTCTGAATTGGTCGCCGATGCTGCGCGACGGCGCCGGCTTGCGCGCTTATCTCGACACGGAGCGTGCCGAATTCGTCACGGTGCTGGGCGAACTGGGGCTGCTCAAGACCAGGGCGGCCCGCTAGCGCGACGATCGTTACCGAAGACGATGCATGAAACTATCACGCGAATCAGTTATACTCCCTCCGGCATGACGGCTCGTACGATTGTGAATCGATGAGACGATCACCGTATCCTCAATCGGGATATTGTCGTTCGCCGCGCCGGCCCCGCTGTCTGCCGAAAATCTCCCTGACCTTGCAAAAATCCGATGACCGCGCTCCCGCGCGGGCGCTTGCGCGCAACTAATCCTCTTGGTGCAGCAAAAGGAGCCAGCCCTTGGGTAAGCACTTCAGCAACAAGCACTTCAACAACAAGCAATTCAGCAAAAAGCGCCGGCGCAATGGCCGCGCGTTTGAAACGGCTGAGATCATAGAGTTTCAAGGTTCGAAGTTTGAGACTGAACGCGTTCTTCCCCCGATCAAAGCGCTGAATCCGACGCAGGCAACTTATTTCAATGCCCTTCGCACCAGTCCGCAGGTGATCGTGCTGGGGCCGGCCGGTACCGGCAAGACCTGGATTGCCGCCACCTACGCCGCCGATCTTTTCCGCAACCGGCAGATCGACAAGATCATTCTGACCCGGCCGAACGTGCCGTGCGGACGTTCGCTTGGGTATTTCCCTGGCACCCTGGAAGACAAGTTCGCGCCCTGGGCCGCGCCGGTCGCGGAGGCGATCAAGGAGCGGATCGGCAGGGCGGCCTATGAGATCGCGCTCAAGAATGGCGGCATCGAACTGGTGCCGTTCGAAGTGATGCGCGGCCGCTCCTGGAAGAATGCCTTCGTGTTGTTCGACGAGGCGCAGAACTCAACGCCGGCCGAGATCAAGACGTTTCTTACCCGTATCGGCGAAGAGTGCACCGTGGTGATCAACGGCGACGTCAGCCAGTGCGATCTCGAGCAGGCCAGCGGCCTGCGCACCGCCATCCATTTGATCAAGTCGCAAATGCTGCCGGTGCCGGTGATCGAATTCAGCCGGGACGACATCGTCCGCTCGGGCGTCTGCGCCATGTGGGTACGCGCCTTCGACGAGGCCAACCTGTAGCGAAAGGCTGCGGCCGTCGCGCCGCTCAGTCTCCGAGCAGTTGGAGACCGAGGCTGCTCGAGGCCGCGCGCAGGTCGCCATCGAGCGTCGCCAGCGGCAGCCCGCGCCGCTGCGCCAGTTCGAGATAGCAGGCGTCGTAGAGGGTGAGCTTGAAACGATCGGCGAGATCGACGGTGTCGGACCAAGCGAACGCATGAGTATCGGGATCGATGTCGATTTTAAGATCGATCAAGTCGGCTAAGGCCTGATCGCGGTAGGCTTTATCGATGCGGCGCCGACGAATGCCTTGCTGCAATCCGTTCGCGACCTCAAGCCGCCAAATCGCCGGAACCCATGCGCCCGTCTCGGTAACGATATCGAAAATGCGCTCAATCGGCGGGGATCGCTCGTCATGATAGATCCAAGCCAGCGTCACCGACGAGTCGATGATCAGGCTCACGGACGACCTTCATCGCGATACTTCTTCCATTCCGACCAATCGAACTTGCCACCGAACTGCGAGGCGCGTTCGCGGATACGCCTCGCGGCCTCGCGCGCCTTTTGCACATCGCGCATGGCGGTCGGAGGCACCATCTCCGCCACCGGCTTGCCGCGGCGGGTGATCACCACGCGCTCACCGCGCTCGACCCGGTCGAGCAGCTCAGAGAGCTTGTTCTTGGCCTCGAAGGCGCCGATCTCGGTCATGGGACTTTATCCAGCTAGCTGATCAGCTAGCTTATTCGTTCCCAAGCTTTCTTTCAAGCCCGCCCAAAATTGGCGGGACGCCCAGCGGTGCTCCCGCCGGGGCCGGCCGACTTAACGGCAGCCCGCACGGATCTTATTGGCTGGCGCGCTGCAAGCTGACGCGCCGGGCTATTACTAGAACGGGCCGCAGACCTGGTTGCTGGCTCGGGTCCCAGCCGCGAAATTGCAGATGCCCTTGCCGTTGTTGCAGGAGGCATACCAGCCCTGATCCATGGCCTGCTGCGGCGTCACGTTGCTCCAGATGCCACAATAGCACTTGCCGTTGAGCGCGGCGACCGCATAGGTCGGCGTTCCCGGGCCGAAGGTGAGGCCGGGCCAAGTCTTCGCCGAGCATGGCGTGATGTTCTGCTGAGCGTTCGCCATCGGCGCGGCGGCCATCAACAGCGCCCATACGATCGCTATCGTTGCAATCATGACGTGGGTTCTGTTCGACATGTGATCTCTCCCTGATTGCCGGCGCGCATTCGTGGCGCGCTGTGGCGGCAACTCCTATATACAACTAAAAAGAGTAAATATATACATAATAACTATTGGTTGTACAAAGACGTGACAGGCCCCAAAATTGGCGGGGGCCCGGCGGTTTTGCCGCCGAGCCCCCTTCAATATATCAGCCGGCCTATAAGCCGGGTTTTGTATGGCCTGCGGCTCGCGCCGCAAACGTGACGGCCATTCCTCTGGTACGCCGGTTGCCCGGCGCATCAAGCAACCTACCCGAATGACTGGCCCGGACGGACCTGGAGCTTTAAGCCCCAACGTCATTCCTATTCGGTCTTGCTCCCGGTGGGGTTTGCCGTGCCGCTGCCGTTGCCGGTAGCGCGGTGCGCTCTTACCGCACCGTTTCACCCTTACCTTGACCAAAACGCTACGCAGCCAAGGCGGTCTGTTCTCTGTGGCACTGTCCCTGAGGCTCGTTCCCGCTTACGCGAGGCGATCCCCGCCGGACGTTATCCGGCACCGTTCGTCCATGGAGCCCGGACTTTCCTCCCCGGCCGCCTTTCGGCATTGGCGCGGGACGGCCGTCCGGCCGACTGACAGGAAAGACATGGCGAGGCCGACGCCCGGCGTCAAGGCGCTTTAAGCTAGCGGCGCCGGCCTTATCGAGGCAACGTGCGCCTCGGCAGGCTGCGGGCGGCAAACTCGGTTGCCGGCGGCAGCTCGCGCGCAGGCACGGCGGCCACCGGAATCGGCGCGGGTATGGTGGCATCGATTTGGCGCACCATGATGGCGGCGATCGATCGATCGCTCCAATATTTGCTGTGGCCGTTCTCTGTTGGAAACGGGCTGCCGAATTCATTCGGATTTCCGTGACGGCCGACCGCCTCGAAATAGTTATCGTCCTCAATCTGCATCTGAAAGGCGTGCCATTGACCGAGCGGAAATCCGAACTGCAACACGCTGTCTTGCTCGGAGAAAAATTTCAGCATGCGCCGCGGCAGATTGCCGGTCCGAAACAAGCGGCCACCGCGTTTGACGAACTCGATCGGCGACGCCGCCGCCATCAGCCCGACCAGAGAGATTCCCAGTGCGTTTGGCATTCTGCCGAGCGCCTCGAGGATCAACCGGCATCCCATCGAGTGGCCGACAATTGTTATGCGCAGGGAGGCCGTTCCGGGGATCGGCAAACCGGCCAGATAGGTTGCAAGCCGTTGCGCGGCGTCGCGCGCGTGATTGATATCGAACGCATATCCGACGGTGCTGCCGAAAAACGTCGATTCATCGCCGGGCCAGTGGAATTTGGCGATCGCATCGGGCGCGTCCAGGCTGCCGCCAAGCTGCGCCTGGAAATTTTCGAGGAATTTCCCGTAGCTGGCCTCCGCCACGTCATGCGAATTGTTGTAGCCGTGCACGAGCAGCAGGATGTGGTGGGAACCGCTGTTCTTGAGCGCATTATTTCGATCGATCACGGCAGGCGCGACATCGCCGCTGCTGCCCGGCACCCGGACCGATAGCTCGAACGTTCTCGGAAGTCCGCGCGTCGCCATGGCTCAATCGCTTATTTGCGCAGTGTTTGCAGCGCGGAAACCAGATCGCGGGCGACCGGCGCCAGATAGCCGCCGAGGATACCGACCGGTATGGCCAGCAGCATGGTGCCCATGCGCGGCCCCGATGCCAGGACCACACCGATTTCCAGCAACACGATGCTCAGCACGATCGCGGTCGACTGCATCCAGAAACGCCATTGGCTGCCAAGCGAGATCTGCACGGCGTCGAGATTGCGCTGAATGCGATGGCCGACACGCGTTCTCGCTTCCAGATAATCCGGGGATGAACTCGCCTTGCGCGACTTCAATCCTTCGGGCGATTGGGAAACCACCGTCGCCACGTCGTCGACATCGGCGCCTTCGGACAGCACGACCAGTAGGTCGCAATATTTCTTTGGATAGTCGAGCGTGATCTGCGCCGCCGCGTTCATCTGCGCGACCATCTGCTCTGAGGCCAGTTCATAGAATGCAAAGTCATCGCCGCCGGTCGCCAGATTGACCAGAAGCGCTTCGGCCTTCTCCTCGGATACGACAGGCAGGGTTTTCTTGTCGGCATCGGCGCCTTTGCGGGCGTCGTTGAAGTCGTCGGCATGCGCGCTGAACCATCTCCGCAGCCACCTGCGCTGGTACCAGCGGCGCAGCGGCGTGAGATCTTTTACCAGTTGCAGCATCGCCATCGCGATGGTACCGGCCGCGGTGATGGCGGCTATGAACTGCCACGCCGAAATGTCGGCGATCTTGGCGATGGCCACCGTGAGCGCATTGAGATCCCCTTGCATTGTTCCCCCATTTGTAACGGCGCCGCTGGCGCGGCCGCTCCCCTGGGAATTCAAGCCAATCGCCGCGTCAGATACAAGTGAAAGTTGCAAAATTGCGGTTAGGCCAGTGGCGCCGGCCGCGTCTCGATCAGCGCCCGCAGCGTGAGCAAAGTGGACGGATCGGCGATGCCGTCCACGCGCGCCGGGCGGAAATGGCGCTGGAAGGCTGCGACGACGTCGCGCGCGGCGTCGTCATAATTGCCGGTTTCCGCGATGCCGTAGCCGTAGGAGGCCAGCGTGCGCTGCAGCCGCGCCACCTGCTCGCCGTGGTCGCCCGGCTTGAGCGTGACGCCGTCGAGATCGAGCGGGGCCGCGCGCACCCAATGGCCGATGCCGGATTCGTTCAGCAGTTCCCAGGGAAACTTCTCGCCCGGATCCTGCTTGCGCGCGGGCGCGACATCCGAATGCGCCAGGATGCGATCGGCGCTGATCGGCCCGCGGCGGGTGAGGATCGTCTTGCAGAGCGAGATCACCGCCGCGATCTGCCGCAGCGGAAAATTGCAATAGCCGAATTCGTGTCCCGGGTTGACGATCTCGATGCCGATCGAGCGCGAATTGATGTCGGTCTCGCCGGCCCAGGACGACACCCCGGCGTGCCAGGCGCGCAAGGCCTCCGGCACGCATTGCACGATGCGGCCGTTCTCGAACACCACGTAATGCGCCGAGACCCTGCTCGCCGACGTGGTCAGCCGCTCGATCGCCGCCTGGCCGGTCGCCATGCCGGTGTAGTGCAGCAGGATCATGTCGGGTGGCCGACCGTCCTTGCGCTCGTCGTGATTGGGCGAGGGGACGATGTCGGAGACGATGAAGGAATCCGGCGGAAATAATGGCATGGGGCCGGGACAATTCCTCAAATCAAAAGCGTGGCAAATCTATCGCCGTACCAATGCGAAAAAGCAATACGGCAGACACCATACGGACGCGGCCCGGACGATGGTACCATCCGGGCCGCGAGCCGTTCGTTCGATATCAGAGACGGTACTGCTTACTTGCTGCTGGCCGGCGGCGTGTTGCTCGACGGCCGCATCCCACCGCCGCCCAATCCAGCCGGTCCGGAGCCGGTGGTGGTCGGCCGCGGCGGCTCATAGCGCGCGAAGTTCTGCGCCTCAGTGAGCTGCTCCTTGCTCATTGAAATCTTGAGCTTGGGCGCGGCGCCGTTCTGCCCGGGCACGACGTCGAAGGATTTCGGCGCCAACGCCACTTCCTTCGCGCCCATGCCGAGGAAGCCGCCGACGCTGATCACGTAGGCTTGGATACTGCCGGATTTGTCGCGAGCTGGGCTGGGCCGGGGTGGCGGCGCTTGGACTGGCCGGCGCGGCGGCCGGCGGCGAGGAACTGGAACTAGACGGGGAACTCGGCGCCTGCGCCAATGCCGTTGACGCCATGAGCGCGCCGATGGCAGCGCCAATCATCAGTTTCTTGGTCATGAATGCCTCCTTGTTTGCGTTGGAACTCTTGGTACCGGCGGAGCGGGCGCCAAAGCCCGCCCTCTGGCAGTCAACTCACCGAGCGATTCCCTTGTTCCTGGATGGCCGAGATTTAAGACCCCGCGCGCCGCCCGGCTGCCGGTTCCAGACCCTGTTCCCGGAAACAAATCCTTAAGTTTAAGGACTGTTTAATGAGGGTCGAACGGCGGTGCGCCGGCGGTTCGCAAGGGGCCGCCGGCGGCCGGCTCATTCCATTGACGCCCATAATATCCCATGATATCCCATTATTTCTCATTGAGGATCGCCGGCCGCTCCCAGGGTGAACGCCAAAGGGAGCGTCAAGTCGGCGCGGGTGTTCCAAAGGCGCGCGCGCGTTGCGTCCGGTCGGTGTGGGGTGCGGGATATGGACCGCTTCGTGTCGAACGTCACGTTGCGGCTCGACTCCAAGGGGCGCGTATCGATTCCCGCCACCTTCCGCTCGGTGCTCCGCCGCGATGGCTTCGACGGTTTGTATTGCTATCCGGCGCTCGCTTCGATGGCGATCGACGCCGGCGGGAATGCGCTGATGGCGGAGATCGAGGCGTTGATCGCGCGCTATGCACCTTATTCGAACGAGCGCGAGCAGTTCGCGCTGGCGCTCTACGGCACCAGCGAGACGCTGAAGATCGACGGCGAGGGCCGCGTGCAGTTGAGCGACAGCTTGAAGCGTCATGCCGGGATCACCGACCAGGTCGCGTTCGTCGGTCTCGGTCACAAGTTTCAGATCTGGGAGCCTGGCCGGTTCCAGCACGAGTTCGCGGAGGCCACCCAAAAGGTGCGCGCGCTCAAAGGCCAGCTCGGCTCCCAGGTGGCGGCGCGCAACGCGCTCGGAGCACGGGAATGACGGCGGGCGGCGACGGCTTTGCGGCTGTCGCTGGCGGATCAGCCCTCCACGTTCCCGTGCTCGGCCGCCCCGCCATCGACTTTCTCAAGCTTCGCGACGGCGGCGTCTATATCGACGCCACCTTCGGCGCCGGCGGCTACACGCGCGCGATGCTGGCCGCCGCCGATTGCCAAGTGATCGGCATCGACCGCGACCAGAGCGCGATCGCGCTCGGCGCCGATCTGGTCGAGGCGGCGAGCGGCCGGCTGACGCTGGTCGAGGATCAGTTTTCCAATCTCGACGCGGTGGCGCGTGAATGCGGCGTCGACGCTGTCGACGGCGTGGTGCTCGATCTCGGCGTCTCCTCCATGCAGCTCGACACGGCCGCCCGCGGATTTTCCTTCCGGCACGACGGCCCGCTCGACATGCGCATGGGCAGCGAAGGCGCGAGCGCGGCCGATGTGGTCGCCAAGGCCAGCGAACGCGATCTCGCCAACATTATTTTCCTGCTCGGCGAAGAACGGCACTCGCGTTCTGTCGCGCGCGCCATCGTCAAGGCGCGTGGGCTGGCGCCTATCCTCACCACCGCCGCGCTCGCCGACATCGTCGGCAAAGTGGTGCGCGCGCGTCCGGGCGACATCCATCCGGCCACGCGCACGTTCCAGGCGCTGCGCATTTTCGTCAATGACGAACTCGGCGAACTGGTCGGTGCGCTCAGTGCCGCCGAGCGCATCCTGAAAGCCGGCGGCCGGCTGGTGGCGGTGTCGTTCCATTCGCTCGAGGATCGCATCGTCAAGACGTTTTTCGCCGATCGCGGCGAAGCCCGCGCCGGCTCACGCCACGCGCCCGAACTCAAGCGCCCGGCGCCGACCTTCACCGTGCTCACCAAGCGGCCGCTGGTTGCCGATGACAACGAGGTCGCCGGTAATCCGCGCGCCCGCTCGGCCAAGCTGCGCGCCGCCGAGCGCACCGCTGCCCCCGCGCGCAGCGACGAGCCTGCCCCCACCCTAACCCTCCCCCGCTTGCGGGGGAGGGTTAGGGTGGGGGCACTGCCGGCGCTCGCCGACGTGCTGAAGGGGCGCTAAGCCATGCGCCTCCTCAACATCATCGTGATCGCGGCGCTCATCCTGGCGGCGTCCATCGTCTACAAAATCAAGTTCGATTCCACACTGCAGGCCGAGCGCGTGGGCAAGCTGGCCGGCGAATTGCGGCGCGAGCGCAATGCCATCGCCACCTTGCGCGCCGAGTGGTCGCGGCTCGACACGCCGGGCCGCATCCAGGGCTTGGCCGACCGCCATCTGGCGTTGCGGCCGATCGTTCCGACCCAGTTCGACAACCTCGACCGGTTGCCCGAGCGGCCGCCGGCGATCGTACGGCCGCCGAGCAACGATCCGATCGGCGCCATGATCGCGCCGATGCTGCCGGATATGACCGGCAGCATCGCGCCCAAGGCAGCGCGGTGACCCTCATGTCGACGCCCGCACCGCATCGGACCGAAACCCGCTGGCAGCGCGCCCTGCGCTCGCTGCTCTACGGCCATGACGTCGACCGCAACGTCAAGGCCAAGGCGCGGCTCGGCCTCGCCATCGTCGCCTTCGTCGCCATCTATTGCGTCATCGCGCTGCGGCTGGTGATGTTCGCCACGGTGAGCGACGGCCACGGCGCCCGCCGCGGCGTCGGCGCCGACGCCGTCGCCACCGCGCGGCCCGATATCCTCGACCGCAACGGAGCGATCCTCGCCACCGATGTGAAGACGCCCTCGCTGTTCGCCGAGCCGCGCAAGCTGATCGACGTCGACGAGGCGATGGAGCAGCTCACCGCGGTGCTGCCCGACCTCGACGCCAGCGAAGTGCGCGAGCGGCTATCGTCGAAGAAGGGCTTCGTCTGGCTCAAGCGCGAGATCACGCCGCAGCAGCAGCGCGACATCCATAAGCAGGGCATTCCCGGCGTCGGCTTCCTCACCGAGAACAAGCGCGTCTATCCCAACGGGCCGGTGGTCTCGCACTAGATCGGCCACGTCAATATCGACAACCAGGGCATCGCCGGCATCGAGAAGTGGCTGGACGGGCAAGGGCTGGCCGCGCTGCACATGGCGGGGCTCGCCACCGACCGGCTGCAGAAGCCGGTCAACCTCGCGCTCGATCTGCGCGTGCAGTTCGCGCTGCGCGAGGAGCTCAGCCACGCGCGCGAGAAATACAAGGCCAAGGCCGCCGCCGGCATCATCATCGACGTCAACACCGGCGAAATCGTCGCCATGGTGTCGGCGCCGGATTACGACCCCAACAATCCGCGCGAGGCCAACGATCCGACCCGCATCAACCGGCTCACCACCGGCGTCTACGAGATGGGCTCGACCTTCAAGGCGCTCACCGTCGCCATGGTGCTTGATGCCGGCAAGACGACGCTCTCGTCGACCTTCGATGCGCGCCAATCGCTGCGCTACGGCAAGTTCACCATTCACGACTTCCATGCGCAGAACCGCATGCTCAGCGTGCCGGAGATTTTCACCTATTCGTCCAACGTCGGCGCCGCCCGCATGGCGCTTAGCGTCGGAGTCGAGCAGCACAAGGCCTTCCTCAGGAAGCTCGGCCAGCTCGACCGGCTGCGCACCGAATTGCCGGAAAGCGCCGAGCCGCTGACGCCCAAGCATTGGGGCGAACTCAACACCGTGACCATCGCCTTCGGCCACGGCCTGTCGGTGGCGCCGCTGCAGGCGGTGATGGGCATTTCCGCGCTGGTGAACGGCGGCAAGCTGATCCCGCCGACCTTCCTCAAGCGCGATCAGGCGGAGGCCGAGCGCCTCGCCACGCGGGTGATCAAGCCTGAAACGGCTGAGAAAATGCGCTATCTGATGCGCCTCAATGTGGAAAAGGGGACCGCGACGCGGGCCGATGTCCCCGGCTATTATGTCGGCGGTAAAACCGGCACCTCGGACAAGGTGGTCGCCGGCCGCTATTCCAAGACCAAAGTCTTGACCAGTTTCACCGCCATCATGCCCGCCGACAAGCCGCGCTATCAGTTGCTAATCATGATCGACGAACCGCAGGGCCTGCCGGAAACTCATGGCTTCACCACGTCGGGCTGGAACGCGGTCCCGGTCGGCGCCAAGGTGATTGCGCGGGTCGCGCCCTTGCTCGGCCTGCAGCCGCGTTTCGAACTGCCCAAGGCCGATCAACTGATTCTGGCCAAGGCGGTGGAAAGCCGGTAGTGCGGCGTTGTTGCCCCGCTTATTCCCGCGCAAGCGGGAATCCAGAAGGGGCGCTCGATTGGGTCCCCCCCGCTTGCGCGGGGACGAGCGGAGAGTTTTATAGGCTCCCATGCGACTTGCCGATCTGCCGCTCGATGATTCACCGCTCGATCCGCGTTTCGCGGGAATCGAGATCGCCGGCGTGACCGCCGACAGCCGCAAGGTGAAGCCGGATTTCCTGTTCGTCGCCATTGCCGGCGCCAAGGCCGACGGCGCGCATTTCGCGCGAGCGGCCGCCGCTTCCGGCGCGGTGGCGGTGGCGGCGGAGCAACGCCCCGACGGGCTGTCGGCAAACGTCGCCTTCGTCCAGGTCGGCAATGCGCGCCGCGCTCTGGCGTTGGCCGCGGCAAAATTCTTTTCCCGCCAGCCTGGCACGATCGCCGCGGTTACCGGCACCAGCGGCAAGACCTCGGTCGCCGCCTTCACGCGCCAGATCTGGACAGCGCTTGGCCTGCAAGCGGCGAGCATCGGCACCGTCGGCGTGGTGTCGCCGAAAACTGAGACCTACGGCTCGCTCACCACGCCCGATCCGGTCGAGTTGCACCGCACGCTCGACCAACTGGCGGGCGAGGGCGTCACACATCTGGCGCTGGAAGCCTCGTCGCATGGCCTCGACCAGCACCGGCTCGACGGCGTGTGCGTCGCCGCCGGCGCCTTCACCAATCTGTCGCGCGACCATCTCGATTATCATCAGACCTTGGAGGCCTATCTCGCCGCCAAGCAGCGCATGTTCTCGGACTTGGTCGCGCCGAACGGCACGGCGGTGATCGATGTCGACGATTGCTATGCCGGGCAGGTGGTGGAGGCTGCAAAAAAGCGCGGCCTCAAGATCATGACGGTCGGCGAGCACGGCGACGACATCAAACTCGTGGGCGGCGCCATCGACGGCTTCGCGCAGGTCGTTTCCATCGCGCATGGCGGCACGACCTATCAAGTGAAGCTGCCGCTTGTCGGCGGCTTCCAGGTGCAGAACGCGGCGGTGGCCGCCGGTCTCGCCATCGCGACCGGCTCCGAGCCGGCGCGCGTGTTCGCGAGCCTGGAAAAACTCACCGGCGCCAAGGGCCGGCTAGAGCTCGCAGGCTCTCGCAATGGTGCTCCCATCTTCATCGACTACGCGCACAAGCCCGACGCGCTGGCGAAAGCGCTCGCCGCGTTGCGGCCCTATTCCAGCGGAAAGCTGGTCGTGGTGTTCGGCGCCGGCGGCGACCGCGACAGCGGAAAGCGTCCGATCATGGGTCGCATCGCCGCGGAAAATGCCGACCGCGTCATCGTCACCGACGACAATCCGCGCAGCGAAAATCCGGCCGCCATCCGCGCCGCCATTCTGGCGGCGGCACCCGGCGCCACCGAGATCGCAGATCGCGCCGAGGCGATCCGCAAGGCAATCGCCGAGCTGAAATCCGGCGACGTGCTGCTGATCGCCGGCAAGGGCCACGAGACCGGGCAGATCATCGGCGAGCGCGTGGTGCCGTTCTCCGACCACGAGGCGGTGGCGGCGGCTTTGCAGGGCAAGGGGATATGACCGCGCTCTGGACCATCGACGACATGGCGAAGGCGATGCGCGCCGACCGCGCCGGCGCATTACCGGCGGACGTGTCGGGCATTTCCATCGATAGCCGCAGCATCGGCAAGGGCGAGGCGTTCTTCGCGATCCAGGGCGACAACCGCGACGGGCACGAATTTGTCGAAGGCGCGATGAAGAATGGCGCCGGTGTCGCGGTGATTGCGCGCGGCAAGCGCGCGCAGTTCGCCGCCGACGCTCCGCTGCTCGCCGTCGACGACGTGCTCGAAGGTCTGCGCGATCTGGCGCGAGCCGCGCGCGCCCGCTCGCCGGCCAAGGTCATCGGCGTCACCGGCTCGGTCGGCAAGACCGGCACCAAGGAGGCGCTGCGGCTGGCGCTCTCGGCCGACGGCCAAACCCATGCCTCGGCCGCCTCCTACAACAATCATTGGGGCGTGCCGCTGTCGCTCGCCCGCTGTCCGGCATCCGCGAAATTCGCGGTGTTCGAGATCGGCATGAACCATGCCGGCGAGATCACGCCGCTCACCAGGCTGGTGCGCCCGCATGTGGCGATCGTCACCGCGATCGAACCGGTGCATCTGGAATATTTCGGCTCGCTTGACAAAATCGCCGACGCCAAGGCGGAAATTTTCGCCGGCATTGAGCCGGGCGGCGCGGCGATCCTCAACCGCGACAACGGACAATATGCGCGACTCGAAGCCGCCGCCAAGGCCGCCGGCGTTGCCCGCATCGTCTCGTTCGGCGCGCATGCCGAGGCCGACGCGCGGCTCAAGCGCCATTCGCTGCAGCCCGATTGCTCGACCGTCGAGGCGCGCATCCTGGACGCCGACGTGACCTACAAGCTCGGCGCGCCCGGCCGCCATCTGGTGCTCAATTCGCTCGGCGTGCTGGCGGCGGTGTCGCTGGTGGGCGCCGACCTGGCGCTGGCCGCGCTCGCGCTCGACCGGCTGAAAGCCGCCACCGGCCGCGGCGCGCGCCTGACGCTGGCGATGCCCGGCGGCAGCGCGCTGCTGATCGACGAGAGCTACAACGCCAATCCCGCCTCCATGGCGGCCGCCATCGCGCTGCTCGGCCAGGCTCCGCTCGGTCCGCAGGGCCGCCGCATCGCGGTGCTGGGCGACATGCTGGAACTGGGCGCGCAGGGCGAGGCGCTGCACCGCGGCCTGGCCGAGCCGATCCAGGCTGCCGGCGTCGATCTGGTCTATTGCTGCGGGCCGCTGATGCGCGCGCTCTGGCAGGCTCTTCCCTCCAACCGCCGGGGCGGCTATGCCGAGACGGCGGCGGCGCTGGAGCCGGCCGTGCTCGACGCCATCCGCGCCGGCGACGCGGTGATGATGAAAGGCTCGCTGGGTTCTAAGATGGGCCCGATCGTCAAGGCGCTGGAGCGGCGATTCCCGCGGCCGGCGGCGCTTGCGCAAGCCGATAAGGTTTGATCCGATGTTCTATTGGCTGACCGATTTGTCCGACAAGGTCTCGTTCCTCAACGTCTTCCGTTACATCACGTTTCGCACCGGCGGCTCGATCGTGACCGCGCTGGTGTTCGTGTTCCTGTTCGGCGGCCCGATCATCGATCTTTTGCGCCTCAAGCAGGGCAAGGGCCAGCCGATCCGCAAGGACGGCCCGCCATCGCATCTGCTCACCAAGACGGGCACGCCGACCATGGGCGGGCTGATGATCCTGTCGGGCGCTCTGGTCTCGACTTTGCTGTGGGCGAACCCGGCGAACCTCTATGTGTGGATCGTGCTCGGCGTGACGCTCAGCTTCGGCGCCATCGGCTTCTACGACGACTACCTGAAGGTTACCAAGCAGACCCATGCCGGCATTTCCGGCCGCACGCGGTTGTTGGTCGAGGCGGCGATCGCGGTCGTCGCCTGCGTGGCGCTCACCAATCTCGGAAAGCCGCCGGTTTCCACCTCGCTGGTGTTTCCGTTCTTCAAGGACCTGGTGATCAATCTCGGCTGGGCCTTCGTGCTGCTCGGCGCCTTCGTGATCGTCGGCGCCGGCAACGCGGTCAATCTCACCGACGGGCTCGACGGTCTCGCAATCGTGCCGGTGATGATCGCGGCGGCGACCTTCGGGCTGATCTCCTATGTGGTCGGCAACGCGCTGTTCTCCGAATATCTGCAGATCCGTTATGTCGCCGGCACCGGCGAACTGGCGGTGCTGTGCGGCGCGGTGATCGGCGCCAGTCTCGGCTTCCTCTGGTTCAACGCGCCGCCGGCTTCGATCTTCATGGGCGACACCGGCTCGCTGTCGCTCGGCGGCTTGCTCGGCACCGTCGCCGTCGCCATCAAGCACGAGATCGTGCTCGCCATCGTCGGCGGGCTGTTCGTGCTGGAAGCGGTGTCGGTGATCGTGCAGGTGGTCTCCTTCAAGCTCACCGGCAAGCGCGTGTTCAAGATGGCGCCGATCCACCATCACTACGAGCAGCTCGGCTGGACCGAGCCGCAGATCGTGATCCGCTTCTGGATCGTCGCCGTGGTGCTGGCGCTCGCAGGTCTTGCAACGCTGAAGTTGAGATAATCCTTGATCCCCATCACCGTCTTCACCGGCAAACGGGTCGCGGTCTTCGGGCTAGGCAATTCCGGCCTGCTGTCGGCGCGCGCGCTGAAAGCAGGCGGCGCCGAGGTCGTCTGTTTCGACGACGAACCCAAGAAGGTCGCGGAGGCACAAGCCGAAGGCCTCACGACGCAGGACCTGCGCGAACTCGACTGGTCAAAGATCGCCGCTCTGGTGCTGACGCCCGGCGTGCCGCTGACGCATCCGACGCCGCACTGGTCGGCGGCGCTCGCCAATAAGGCCGGCGTGGAAATTATCGGTGACATCGAGTTGTTCTGCCGCGAACGAGCCAAGTCGGGCGCGCAATGTCCGCTCGTCGCCATCACCGGCACCAACGGCAAATCGACCACCACGGCGCTCACCGCGCATCTCATCAACAGCGCCGGCCGCGACGCGCAGATGGGCGGCAATATCGGCGTTCCGGCGCTGGCGCTGGAGCCGTTCGCAGCCGGGCGAATTTATGTGCTCGAACTGTCGTCGTTCCAGATCGATCTGGCGCTCTCGCTGAAACCGACGGTCGGCATTCTGCTCAACGTCACGCAAGACCATCTCGACCGCCACGGCAGCATGGAGAACTATGCCGCCATCAAGACGCTGCTGGTGGCGAGCGTGGAGCCCGGCGGCAGCGCGGTGATCGGCGTCGACGACCGCTACACCCGCGCCGCCGCCGAGCGCATCGAGCGCGCCGGCAAGACCGTGGTGCGCGTGTCGGTGCTGGCGCCGCTGCGCGACGGCTATTACGCGGAGGGCAGCCGCATCATGCGTAGCGCCGCCGGCAAGGCGCATCCGGTGGCGCAGCTCGCCGGCATCGGTTCGCTGCGCGGCGTACACAATGCGCAGAATGCGGCGAGCGCACTCGCCGCCTGCGTCGCGCTCGGCCTCGATCTGCCGGCGATCCAGCAAGGCCTGGTCTCGTTCCCCGGCCTGGCGCATCGCATGCAGCAGATCGGGCACAAGCCAACCAATTTGGGCAACATCCTGTTCGTCAACGACTCGAAGGCGACCAATGCCGACAGCGCCGCCAAGGCGCTGGCGAGCTTCGGCGATATTTTCTGGATCGCCGGCGGCAAGCCGAAGACCGGCGGCATTACGAGTCTCGCCGAGTTCTTCCCGCGCATCCGCAAGGCCTACCTGATCGGCGAGGCGGCGCCGGATTTCGCCCAGACGCTCGAGGGCAAGGTGCCTTACGAGATCACGCAAGTGCTGCCGGCGGCGGTCGCCGCGGCCACGCGCGACGCCGAGGCCGCAGGCCTCAAGGAGCCGGTGGTGCTGCTGTCGCCGGCCTGCGCCTCCTACGACCAGTACCCGAATTTCGAAGTGCGCGGAAAGGCGTTCAGCGACCTGGTGCTGGCGCTGCCGGGGGTCACGAGCGCGACCCGACCCGCTTTCGCGGGCAATGACGGCTAAAATTAATGCTTCGTAAACCCTGCCGCGTCAGCTTGAGCGCCGGGAACGGGACATGGTTTCGCGCGCGCAACGCACGCCTATCGGCGAATGGTGGTGGACGGTCGACCGGCTGATGCTCGCCGCCATCGGCGCGTTGATGCTGGCCGGCGTCGTGCTCTCGCTCGCCGCCAGTCCGCCGGTGGCCGGAAGACTCGGGCTGGAGCCGTTCTATTTCGTCAACCGCCACATCCTGTTTTTGATCCCGACCATCGCCATCCTGCTGGCGGTGTCGTTCCTCAATCCGCGCCAGATCCGCCGCCTGGCGGTGGTGGTGTTCGCGCTCAGCCTAATCATGGTGGCGGCGACCCCCGTCTTCGGCGTCGAGATCAAGGGCGCGCGGCGCTGGTTGGTGCTGCTCGGCGTCAACGTCCAGCCGTCGGAATTCCTCAAGCCGGCTTTCGTCATCCTGGTGGCCTGGCTGTTCGGCGAATCGGCCAAGCGCCCGGATATGCCGGCGAACGCCATCTCGCTGGCGCTGCTACTGGCGGTGATCGCGCTCCTGGTAGTGCAACCCGATTTCGGCCAGACCATGCTGATCGTGCTGGTGTGGAGCGCGCTGTTCTTCATGGCCGGCATGCGGCTGATCTGGGTGTTCGGGCTGGCCGGCGTCGCCGGCATCGGCCTGCTGATCGCCTATTCGACGGTGCCGCATGTGGCGCGCCGCATCCAGCGCTTCCTCGATCCGGGCTCGGGCGACACCTTCAATATCGACATCGCGACCGAAAGCTTCATGCGCGGCGGCTGGTTCGGCAAAGGCCCGGGCGAGGGCACGGTCAAGCGGCTGCTGCCGGAGAGCCACACCGACTTCGTGTTCGCGGTGGCGGCCGAGGAATTCGGCATTGCACTCTGTCTGGCGCTGGTCGCGCTGTTTTCCTTCATCGTGATCCGCGCGCTGATCCGCGCCATGCGCAACGACGATCCGTTTACGCGCTTTGCCGCCGCCGGCCTTACCATGCTGTTCGCCACCCAGTCGGCGATCAACATGGCGGTCAATCTGCATTTGATGCCGGCCAAGGGCATGACGCTGCCGTTCATCTCCTATGGCGGCTCCTCGATGCTGTCGCTCGCTTACGCCATGGGCATGCTGCTGGCCTTGACGCGCGAACAGCCGCGCGCGGCCATGCTGGCGCCGGAGTTGGCGCCGAATCTTTCTTGATCCCTCCCCCTGAAAGGGGGAGGGCGGCCCGCCCAACGGGTCCGGCCGAAGGCCGGCCCGATGGTAAACTTCGCGCAGCGAAGGCGGGCGGGTGGGGGTCCTGCTAAACTATGGCAATGAGCACTGGCCCCATCCTCCTCGCCGCCGGCGGTACCGCTGGCCACCTGTTTCCGGCCGAGGCGCTGGCCCTTGTGCTGGCCAAGCGCGGGCTCACCGTCGATCTCGCCACCGATCACCGCGCCGCGCATTTCGAGTTTCCCGCGCGCGCCGTGCATCTCATTCCGAGCGCGACGCTGCGGGCGCGCCACCCGCTCGCGCTGGCGCGCACGACTGCGCTGCTGGCGCTCGGCACCGCCAAGGCCTGGGCGCTGATCGGCCGCATCGACCCTAAGATCGTGGTCGGCTTCGGCGGCTACCCGACCGTGCCGCCGCTGTGGGCGGCGAGCCTGCGCGGCGTGCCGACCGTGCTGCATGAGCAGAACGGCGTCATGGGTCGCGCCAACCGCCTGCTGGCGCCGCGCGTGACCGCGATCGCCACCAGTTTCCACACGCTGGCGAACCTCGACGCGCGCCTGCAAGGCAAGATCAGCTTCACCGGCAATCCGGTGCGCCCGCAGGTGATCGAAGCGGCGCGCGCGCCTTATGCCGCGCCCGATGCCAAGCTGCGCCTGCTGGTGTTCGGCGGCAGCCAGGGCGCGCGCGTGATGGCCGAGATCGTGCCGAAAGCGATCGAGCGCATGGCGCCCGATCTGCGCGCGCGTCTCATGCTCGTGCAGCAGGCGCGCGGCGAAGACCTCGAAACGGTGCGCGCGGCTTACGGCAAGCTCGGCGTCGCAGCGGAGGCCGCTGCGTTTTTCGCCGACCTGCCGGCGCGCCTGGCGGCGGCGCATCTGGTGATCGCGCGCTCCGGCGCCTCCACCGTGGCCGAACTCGCGGCCATCGGCCGGCCGGCCATCCTGGTGCCGCTGCCGCATGCGCTGGATCAGGACCAGTTCGTCAATGCCGGCGTGCTGGCCGAAGCGGGCGGGGCGATCCGCATCGAGCAGAGCGACTTCACGCCGGAACGGCTGGCTTCGGAGATCGCCCGGCTCGCCGCCGATCCGGCGGGGCTCACGTGCATGGCGGCCGGCGCCAAATCGGCCGGCACCCTCGACGCCGCCGAGCGGCTGGCGGATTTGGTGATGAAGGTGGCGGGAATTTGAAGTCCACCCCACTTCGCAATTCAGGCCGCGTTCACATGACATTCGTTGACCCGAAAGACGGGAGCCCATGCGATCTCTAAGTCTTTGAAATGTTGTAATATATTGATATTATAGTATTTTTAGTTGCCTGATGTCGGGTCTTTGCATATATATTTGTCGGGTTTTTGCAAGGAAGTGCGCTATGCCTCGCCGAAAGACACTGCGCTACAAGATTGAAGAGCGGATCGCTCGTAAGATGGGCGATGACGTGTTCCTCACGCGCGAATTCGCCAATCTCGGCGGTGAGGATCAGGTACTGCGGGCGTTGCGCGGCCTGGTACGGGACGGCCGCCTGGTACGGCTCGGCTATGGCGTCTACGGCCGCGCCGTCGTCTCGCGTCTCTCCGGCCAGCCAATGCTCATTAGCTCCAATGGCTTCATCGGCGCGGTCCGTCAGGCATTGGACAAGCTCGGCGTTCAATGGGAGCCGACGGAATCCGAGAAAGCCTATAACGAAAGGCGATCGACACAAATACCAGTCAACCCCGTGGTTCGAGTGAAGGGGCGCTTCCGGCGTCACCTCCGCTACGGGAATTCGGAGCTTGTCCTTGAGCGATAGGCCTTCCCTGGAGGAGCTGCTCGAAATCCAGCAGCATTTCGACCTTCCGAGTTCTGCGCTCGTCGAGAAGGATTGGTACGTCGTTAAGGCTCTCGCCGCCATCGCCGGTGCGAACACTGCTCCCCTCCGCTTGGTGTTTGGCGGCGGGACAGCACTCAGTCGCGCGCATGGCCTCATACGACGCATGTCGGAAGATATTGATCTCAAAATCGTCTCTACAAACAAGTCATCACGCGCTGCGCTTGGTGACTTGCGCGGTATTGTCACCAACGCACTGCTCGGTGCCGGATTCGCGTTCGACCCGACGAATCCTGAGCACCGGCAGTCCATGTATAAAAACAGCTTCACGCGCTACCGGCTTCCTTATGCACCGATCGCGGAAGGGAAGGGCGTATTGCGGCCAGAGATTCAAATTGAAACTTCCGTCTGGCCGCTGCGGAGGCCATCAACTGACCGGCCTGTACGCTCCTTCATCGCAGAAGGGTTCGATCGCCCGGCCGAAGTCGCGAGCATCGCCTGCGCTTCCATCCCGGAAAGTGCGGCGGAGAAATTGGTCGCCTTGACGCGCCGCGCCGGCGCGGAGCTTGCAGGCTTCCGCGAGGAGCGCGATCCCACCTTGGTGCGTCACATTTACGACCTGCACGTTATTCGCGAGCAGTATGACGCAGCCGACGTTGCGGGCTTGGCGCGTGAAGTCATGCTTGAAGATGCGCGGACCCGCGGGCGGGATTTTCCAGCGTACGAGGCCGATCCACTTGCCGAAACGCTAAAGGCGATCGATGCCATCGCCGCTGACGAAGACTTTGCGAAGAACTATGCTATCTTCCGCCGTGATATGGTGTACGGCGAGGGACCGGATTTTGAGACCGCGATGGAACGCTGAAGAGCCTCGCGCAGCACCTTAAAAAGCCGCCTGCTTGAATTCGGATGTTAATGCGCACCGCACCCTTCACTCGCCCCACTATCATCGCCGCAGCGCCATGAAACCGCCGCGCGACAATAACGCCAAACGCGATCCGAAGCGCTGTCCGACGCATCCCGGCGAATTGTTGAGCGAGGTGATTCCGGCGACCGGCAAGAGCAAGACCGAAATCGCCGCGCTGCTTGGCATTTCTCGCCAGCATCTTTACGGCATCCTGGCGCAGCGCAAGCCGGTGTCCGCGGCCGTCGCGGTCCGGCTCGGCAAGCTGTTCGGCGACGGGGTGGGAGTCTGGGTGCGGATGCAGGGCGCCTACGATACCTGGCACGCCGAGCGCGAACTCGCCGTCGAAATCAGGAAGATACCCAGGCTGAAGGCGGCTGCCGCGTGAATGAGGTAAGTAGCCGGCGACACGTCACTTCCTGAAGCGCTTCTTGGGCAGGCCAGATTGCCGGATCATGCTTTGTAGCGTTCCAATCGGTATCTCGGAATTTGGATTATGCGGGCTCCAGTTGACGAATCTTACCTCGCCATCGACGATCCCGCGGTAGCGGCGATGACTTGTGGCGTCGTGACGGATTTCAACGAATCCATGCGCCAAAATAATTTCCAGAAATTCAAGATATGTGCATTTCAGG
Organism: Hyphomicrobiales bacterium; assembly: GCA_016185205.1. Lineage (GTDB taxonomy): Bacteria > Pseudomonadota > Alphaproteobacteria > Rhizobiales > Xanthobacteraceae > Pseudolabrys. The sequence goes on from JACPOA010000016.1 coordinate 155,510, forward strand.
CGGGGCAAGACACTGGAAACCCGACGGCGTCGGTCCGGTCGCGCCTGTTGCGTACGGCCTCAAGGAAAAACCGCCAGCCCCACATCAGCCGGACCGACAAGGGCGCGCGCCGGTTCAAGAGTCGAGAGCGGTGCGGCTCCGCTTCTTTCTTGGCGTCCTCAACATAAGTGACGACGGCATGTTGCAGCGTGCTCTTGACCTCGTCGAAAGTCTTGCCGTGGACCGCGATGTCAAGATCGAGGGAAAAAGCCTCCCATCCCTCCGAGCCCAGAGGATGCGCGACGCAAAGAAACTGATGCTGCGTTTCTTTCTGCATACGCCGATCTACGCCCACGATTAGTGAACATTCTGTGCACACAACCCGGCGCCTGGCAACGGCGTTCCCGCCGCCGCAGTACCGACGACCGGCAATATATAGCCCGAAAAATAGCCGTATTTTCGGCCTTTCCGAGGCATCAGCTGCCGCCAAAGCGCTCGCGGATTTGGTCATGAAAGTGGCGGGAATTTAACCCTGTCACCGTCATGCCCCGCGAAAGCGGGGCATCCAGTAACCACGGCTTTCAATTTTAGATGCCGTGCCATAAACGATGCGGCAGTGATTACTGGATCACCCGCTGAAGCCTGCCCTCGCGCAGGCGGGGGCGGGTGATGACAGCAGGGGGAACCCAGCCAAATGAAACTGCCGCGCGACATCGGACCGGTGCATTTCGTCGGCATCGGCGGCATCGGCATGAGCGGGATCGCCGAGGTGCTGGCCAATCTGAACTACACCGTCACCGGCTCGGACGTGGCCGACTCAGCCAACGTCAAGCGGCTGCGCGACAAGGGCATCAAGGTCGCCATCGGCCACAAGGCCGAGAACATCGACGGCGCCGACGTGGTGGTGGTCTCCTCTGCCATCAAGCGCGACAACCCGGAACTGATCGCGGCGCGCGCCAAGCGGCTGCCGGTGGTGCGGCGCGCCGAGATGCTGGCCGAGCTGATGCGGCTGCAAAGCTGCGTCGCCGTCGCCGGCACCCACGGCAAGACCACCACCACCTCGCTGGTGGCCGCGCTGCTCGACGGCGGCGGGCTCGACCCGACCGTGATCAATGGCGGCATCATCAACGCCTACGGCACCAATGCGCGGCTGGGCGGCGGCGACTGGATGGTGGTGGAGGCCGACGAGTCCGACGGCACCTTTCTCAAGCTGCCGGCCGACATCGCCATCGTCACCAATGTCGACCCCGAGCATCTCGACCATTTCCACACCTTCGAGGCGGTGCAGGAGGCGTTCCGCGCCTTCGTCGAGAACATTCCGTTCTACGGCTTCGCGGTGATGTGCACCGATCACCCGGTTGTGCAGGTGCTGGTCGGAAAATTGGAAGACCGCCGCGTCATTACCTACGGCGAGAACCCGCAGGCCGACGTGCGGCTGGTCGATGTCGCGCATCACAACGGCGAGCAGAGCTTCTCGATCCTGTTCCGCGACCGCGAGGGCAAGACCACCCATACCATCGACAAGCTCATGCTGCCGATGCCGGGCCGCCACAACGCGCTCAACGCCACCGCCGCCATCGCGGTCGCGCATGAGCTCGGCCTTTCAGACGACGTCATCCGCAAGGCGCTCTCGGCCTTCGGCGGCGTCAAGCGGCGCTTCACCAAAGTGGGGACATGGAACGGCGCCGTCATCATCGACGACTACGCGCATCACCCGGTGGAGATCGCGGCGGTGCTGCGCGCCGCGCGCGAAAGCGCCAAGGGCCAGGTGATCGCGGTGATGCAGCCGCACCGCTATACGCGGCTGCGCGACCTGTTCGAGCAATTCGCTTCCTGTTTCAACGACGCCGACGCGGTGGTGATTGCGCCGGTCTATCCGGCCGGCGAGGCGCCGATCGCCGGCGTCGACCGCGACGCGCTGGTGGCGGCCTTGCGCGCGCACGGCCATCGCCAAGCGCTGGCGCTCGAAAGCCCTGAGAAGCTCGCGGCCCTCGTCAAGAGTCTGGCGAAGCCGGGCGACTACGTGGTCTGCCTGGGCGCCGGCTCGATCACGCAATGGGCCTACGCGCTGCCGGGGGAACTGAAGGCGCTATGAGCCTCCCCGACATCGTGCCCGAGCTGAAGGCCCGCCTGCCCGAACTGCGCGGGCGCTTGCTGGCCAACCAGCCGCTCGGCGAGTTCACCTGGTTTCGCGTCGGCGGTCCGGCGCAGGCGTTCTTCATGCCGGAGGACGAAAACGACCTGGCCTATTTTCTGCGCAACCTGCCGGCCGACCTGCCGGTGACCGCGATCGGCGCCGGCTCCAACCTGATCGTGCGCGACGGCGGCGTGCCGGGCGTGACGATCCGGCTCGGCCGCGGTTTTAATGACGTTAAAATCGAAAGTGATTGCGTCACCGCCGGCAGCGCCATGCTCGACGCCATGGTGTCGCGCGCGGCGCAGAAAGCCGGCATCGCGGGGCTGGCATTCCTCAGCGGCATTCCCGGCACCATCGGCGGCGCGCTGCGCATGAACGGCGGCGCCTATGGGGCTGAGACCAAGGACGTGTTGATTGAGGCGCGCGGCGTCGACCGGCAGGGCAATCTGCGTACGTACAGCAATTCGCAAATGAGATTTTCCTATCGCCACTGCGGCGTGCCCGAGGATGTCATCTTCACCTCGGCCACTTTCCAGGGCCGCGCCGGCGATCCGGCCGAGATCGCCGCCGAGATGGCCGCGATCAAATCGAAACGCGAGACGTCGCAGCCGCGCAACAGAACCGGCGGCTCCACCTTCAAGAATCCGCCGGGCATGAGCGCCTGGAAACTGGTGGACGAGGCCGGTTGCCGCGGGCTGAAAGTCGGGCAGGCACAGGTCTCCGACCTGCACAGCAATTTCCTCATCAGTCTCGACGGCGCCACCGCCGCCGATATCGAAACGCTCGGCGAAACCGTGCGCGCGCGCGTCAAGGAAAAATCCGGTATCGATCTGGAATGGGAAATTAAGAGAATAGGGATTACACGTTAGCGCTATGAAACACGTCGCAGTCTTGATGGGTGGCTGGTCGGCCGAGCGCGAAGTGAGCTTGCGCTCCGGCAAGGCCTGCGCCGATGCGCTCGAACGCGCGGGCAGCTATCGCGTCAGCCGCATCGACGTCACGCGCGACATCGCCGCCACGCTCGCCGCACTCAAGCCCGACGTCGCGCTCAACGTGTTGCACGGCCGGCCCGGCGAGGACGGCACGCTGCAGGGCCTGCTGGAAATCCTTGGGCTCCCCTACACGCATTCCGGCGTGATGGCCTCCGCCGTCGCCATGCAGAAGGACATCGCCAAGACCGTGCTGAAGGCCGCCAACGTGCCGGTGCCGGGCGGCATGGTGGTCACGCGCCAGGAGGCAGCCAGCGGCCATCTGCTGCCGAAGCCTTACGTGATCAAGCCGGTGGCGGAAGGCTCCAGCGTCGGCGTGTTCATCGTGCGCGAGGACCACAAGCACCCGCCGCAGGAACTGACGCGCGCCGACTGGACGTTCGGCGAGCGCGTGCTGGTCGAGCCCTTCATCCCCGGCAAGGAACTGACCTGCGCGGTGATGGGCGAGCAGGCGCTCGGCGTCATCGAGATCGTACCCACCACCAAATTCTATGACTACGAATCCAAATACGCGCCCGGCGGCTCCAAGCATCTGCTGCCGGCGCCGGTGTCGCCCGAAATCTACGAGGAATGCCGGCGGCTTTCGCTGGCGGCGCATCGCGCGCTCGGCTGTCGCGGCGTGTCGCGCACGGATTTCCGCTACGACGACAGCCTGGGCGGAACGAAAGGCCTCGCCTGCCTGGAGGTCAACACCCAGCCGGGCATGACCGAAACCTCGCTGGTGCCCGAGCTTGCCGCTTATGCCGGCATCGAGTTCGAGGAGCTGGTGCGCTGGATGGTCGAGGACGCCTCGCTGGATCGGTGAGGGTCATGCCCGCGTAGGCGAGGCCTCGGCGTCCATCCACTCCTTCCCCATCCGGCTCTCGACGAAGGTATCGATGCGCTGCGCAAGTGCCTCACGAAAGGCATCCATGTCTTCCGGCATGTCGTCGTAAGGGACGGAATTGCTCTCGCCGCCGCCGGCGCGCATGCGCTGCAAGGTCTGCAGGGTCTGCGTCAGCACCGAGAGCGTGCGCGCGCAGCGCTCGGCGTCGTGGCGAGTGCGCGGCCGCAATGCGAGCTCCGCGCGCATGGCTTCCTCGGCCTCCAGCTCTTTGACGACCAGCGCCTCCAGGCGCTCGACCGGAGTCAAGCTCGGTTCGGTTGGCGCGGGCGCGAGGGCGCTCCCTCCCCCTGCAAGGGGGAGGGTTGGGGTGGGGGTCTGCTCCCCTCCCTCCACGAGCGTAGCGAGTGGTGGGGAGGGGTCGCCCGCCGTCGCTGAAGCTATGGCGGACTCGCTCACTCGCCCGCCCAACGGGTCCGGCCGAAGGCCGGCCCGATGATAAACTCCGCGCAGCGAAGGCGGGTCGGGGGAGGGGGGCTCTTGCGCCGCCAACTCGCGTGCTTGCTCAAGCAATCGGATCGCCGGCGGGCTGTCGCGCATCCGTTGGCTGCGCTGGGTCCAACCGTGCTTGCGCACCAGGCTCTGCAAGGTGGTGATGCCGATGCCGAGATCGGCGGCGAGCGCGGTCATCGGCTGGTCGGTGTTCTCATAGCCGTGCCGCGCGGCGGCAAGGAATTCCGGCGTGTATCGAGCCATGGCGATGCTCCATTCGGGCAGTGGATGTGGGGAAGGGTTCGGTAAAGGCGCGACAGGCGCCATCTTGCATTTTGACAAAAGATATGTATTATACGGATATAACAGATAATCAGGATAATGCGATGTCGGTCGTGACCTCAGCCGAGTTTCAGCGAAAGCTTGGGCTTTATCAGGACAAGGCGCTGGCCGAGCCGGTGACCATCACCAAGAACGGCCGCGACCGTTTGGTGCTGCTGTCGGTCGAGGAATATCAGCGGCTCAAGCGCCGCGACCGGCGGGTAGGGCTGACATCCGAACTCTCCGAGGAATGGATCGAAGCGGTGAGTAAGGCAGTGGTGCCGGAAGAGTACGGTCATCTCGACGCTGAATTGAAAGACTGGACGCCGTGACCATCCCGGTTCCGGGGGTCGGTCTCGTCATCCGCTACAGCTATCTCTGGCACAGCGAGCATCTTGCAGGCCGTGAGGAAGGCCAGAAAGACCGGCCTTGTGCCCTGGTGGCAGCCATTCGCACGGGCGAGGCCGGCGAAACGCGCGTCCTGGTGCTGCCGATCACGCATAGTCCGCCGGTTGCTGCCTCCGATGCCGTCGAGATTCCGCCGCTCATCAAGGAACGTCTGGGCCTCGATGCCGGGCGGTCGTGGATCGTCCTGTCAGAATGGAATGATTTTGTTTGGCCGGGACCCGATCTGCGGCCGGTGCCCGGCGCCGATCCGGCTTCCGTGGCGTACGGATTTCTGCCGCTGCGCTTCTTCACCGCCGTGCGCGAGCGCTTCCATGAACTGGCGCGAAAAGGCCTCGCGCAAGCCGTGAAGCGGACGGAATAGCGGATCGTTTTGGAGCTTGCCACGTTAGCGGCGTGGCGGCCGGACGCAATGCGCGACCCTGGGCGAAATCTAGCGGACCAGCGTAACGCTGTCAAGGATTAAAATCATCAGGATTAAAATCAGAAGCCTCGGCTGCCAATGGTTGCTCGATTGTCTAGCTTGCCCTTCGTCAAAGCCTCTCCAAATGTGATATAAAAGCGTGCCGAGAGGAGTTTGCATGTCGAAACCGACCATCTTCACGATTTCCGCCGTTTGGGACGAGGAAGCCTCGGTCTGGAGCGGGCATTGCGACGATATTCCGGCCGCCGCCGATGCTTCCAGTTTGGACGAATTGCTCGCTAAGATGTCGGCTATGGCGCTCGATGTGCTGCCGGACAATCACCCTGACGCCGATCCCGCTTCGCTCTACTTGCAGATCACGGCGCTGCGCGAAGCCGAGCCTGCTTCAGCCTGAATGGCGCCCCAGTTCGACCGCGCTTTGCGTGACTTGCTCCGCGCCACCGGATGCACCCTGATCCGTCAAGGCAAGGGCAGCCATGAAATTTGGCACAGCCCGATCACGCGGCGAAACTTTCCGGTGCCGGTCGGCATCGCCAGCCGTCACACCGCAAACGCAATTTTGCGCCAGGCCGGTCTGCGGAAAGCGTTTTGAACGAGTTGCAGTCATGGCGAAAAAGAACCCGCACATCGGCTCGAGCTTCGAAAGCTGGCTGGACGAGCAAGGCATCCGCGCGGAGGTGACCGCCGCCGCGATCAAGGCGGTGATCGCGCACCAGCTCGCCAGCGAGATGAAAAAGAAAAAGATCACCAAGCAGCGCATGGCGACGCTGATGAAGACCAGCCGCGCCCAGGTGGATCGGCTGCTCGACCCCGACAACGGCAGCGCCACCATCGAGAGTCTTCAACGCGCCGCACGCATCGTCGGGCGCGAGCTGAGGATGCAGTTGGTGTGATGAGCGGGCGTAGCCTGGATGGAGCGAAGCGAAATCCGGGGCGGCGTTTCCGCTGCGGGCACGTACCCCGCATTCCGCCTCGCTGCATGCGGGCTACAGGCTACTTCCGCTTCGGCCCAGGCCAGGTATTCGTCCACATTCATGCGCGCTTTCGGCAAAGCGGTCATGATGTTGAGCATAGCGCGTTGGATGGCACAGCCGAAGTGCAATATCGTCATGGCCGGGCTCGTCCCGGCCATCCACGTCTTGTTTTGCCACGCAAAAAAAGGCGTGGATGCCCGGCACAAGGCCGGGCATGACGACGGAGTGATTGCCGCAAGGTAATTGGAAGCAGTGGCCCCAACCGTAACCCGACCGCCACGCCCCGCCCTAAGTTACCGAACTTCCTCTCAAATCCCTCAAACTTTACTAATCGTTTACCAAATGGCCCGAAGACTAGGCACTGGCGGCGTTTCGCGCGCTTGGCCGCGCGGTTGCGCGTGCGAAGTTGCCGTTACGACGGGTGAGAAACCCAATCGGGCACGCAGCGACCTCGCTCGTGCCAAAGCTTGCTGCCCATTTCGGGCCAAACGTTTGAAGAGCCGGTCGCGATGGATGGTCGAGGGCGCCTCGCTCAACCGCTGAAGCCAAAGATCAAGCAACGCAACGCCGCGGCGCGGCTGTCGCAGTCGCATGCTTGGCATGCGCAGTCTTGGCCGGTGTCGAGCTCCGGCTGGCGGCGGCTGGCGTGGCGCTGGTGGGCCGCGCTGCTCGACTTTAAGGCGCCGCGCGGCGCCGGCGCCTCGGCCGCGGCTTTGCTGCTGCTCGCCAGCGCCAGCTACGGCGCGGTCAAGGGCAATCATGTGCCGGTCATCGTGGGCCAGTTGCAGGACATCTGCGATGCCGCGGCCAATAGCGCCGGTTTCGGCATTTCCGAAATCGCGCTCGCCGGCCAGCACGACGTCGCCCGCGAGGACATCCTCACGCTCGCCGGCATCACCGGCCGCTCCTCGCTGCTGTTCCTCGACGCCGCGCATATGCGCGCGCGGCTGCTGACCAATCCGTGGATCGCCGAGGCCACGGTGCTCAAGCTTTATCCCGGCCGGCTGCGCATCGAGATCACGGAGCGCAAACCCTTCGCGCTCTGGCAGAAGGACGGCCGCGTCGCGCTCATCGCCAGCGACGGCATGGTGCTCGAGTCCAGCGTGCCGCGGCGCTTCGCTTCGCTGCCGCGGGTGGTGGGCCAGGGCGCCGAAAAAGCGGCGGCGGATTTCCTCGAACTGCTGGCGCGCCATCCGGGCATCGCGCGCCTGGTCGAGGCCTCGGTGCTGGTGGCCGAGCGGCGCTGGAACCTGCATCTGCAAGGCGGCGTCGAGGTGCTGCTGCCGGAAAGCGATCCGGCGCGCGCGCTCACGACGCTCGCCGATCTCGCGCGCGACCGGCAGTTACTCACGCGCGACATCGTCGCGGTCGATCTGCGGCTCAACGATCGCGTCACCGTGCGGCAGTCGAACGGCGCCGCCAGCGTGCGCGACGAGGCGCTCAAGGCCGCGGCCGACAAAGACAAGAAGAAGCGCAAGGGGAGCGACGCATGACCGTGCTGCGCTTCGGCCTCACTCCGAAGATGAAGCCGGTGTCGCCCAAGCGGGCGGCGGTGGTGGCCGGTCTCGATATCGGCACCAGCAAGAACGTCTGCATGATCGCGCGGCTGGAGCCGCAGGCGCCGCAGGACGTGTTGCGCCGCCGCAGCCACGGCGTGCGCGTGCTCGGCTTCGCGCATACCGCGGCCAGCGGCATGAAGGCGGGCAGCGTGGTCGATCTGGTCGAGGCCGAGGAGACGGTGCGCCAGGCCATCGACATCGCCGAAAGCATGGCCGGCGTGCAGCTCGAATCCGTGGTGGTGTCGATGTCCGGCGGCCGCCTCGAGAGCGAGCGCTTCGTCGCCACCATCGAACTCGGCAACGGCGCGGTGGGCGAGGCCGATATCGGCCACGTGCTGGCGGCCGCCAGCCGCCATTCGGTGCGCGACGGGCGCGCCGTGCTGCATTCGCTGCCCATCGGTTATGCGCTCGACGCCGCCGCCGGTATCCGCGAGCCGCGCGGCATGCTCGGCCACAAGTTCGGTGTCGACATGCACATGGTCACCGCCGATGTGGCGACCGTGCGCAATCTGATGCTCACGATCGAGCGCAGTCATTTATCGGTCGAAGCCATGGTCGCTTCGCCCTATGTGGCGGGCCTGGCGGTTTTGGCAGACGACGAATCGGATTTAGGGGCGGCGACCATCGACCTGGGCGCCGGAACCACCACGCTGGCGGTGTTTTCCGCCGGCCGATTCGTGCACGCCGACGGTTTCGCCCTCGGCGGGGCGCACATCACCATGGATCTCGCCCGCGGGCTCAACACCCGCATCGCGGATGCTGAGCGAATCAAAGCGATTTATGGCAGTGTCCTGACCGGCGGATCGGATGAACGCGACATGATCACGATACCTCCGGTCGGAGATGACGAGCGCGAGCCGCCACAATTCGTCCCGCGCGCGGCAGTGGTGCGCATCATCAAGCCGCGCGTCGAGGAAATTCTGGAAATGGTGCGCGACCGTCTGGCCAACTCGCCGTTCGCGGCCGAGCCGCGCGCGCGCGTGGTGTTGACCGGCGGCGCCAGCCAACTGGCCGGCATCGCCGATCTGGCGGCGCGTATCTTGAAGCGTCCCGTGCGTATCGGACGGCCGCTTGGCCTTTCCGGCTTGCCGGACGCAGCCAAGGGTCCGGCATTCGCCGTGGCGGCAGGCCTCTTGGTCTACCCGCAAGCGGCACATCTTGAACACTTCGAACCGCGGCGAACGCGGCAATTGATGACAGGAACGGGCGGTTACATGGCACGGGTCGGACGATGGCTACGCGAAAGCTTCTGACCCACATTCATCACGCAACAGCCGGTGGCGGACCGGTCCTGTTCGGCGGCTTAACGAGGCAAATATGACCATCAATCTGAAGATCCCCGATATTCGCGAGATGAAACCGCGAATTACCGTATTCGGCGTCGGCGGCGCCGGCGGCAACGCGGTCAACAACATGATCACGGCCGGCCTCCAGGGTGTCGACTTCGTCGTCGCCAATACCGACGCACAGGCGCTCACCATGTCGAAGGCCGAGCGCATCATCCAGATGGGCACGCAGGTGACCGAAGGCCTCGGCGCCGGTTCGCAGCCCGATGTCGGACGCGCCGCGGCGGAAGAGGTGATCGACGAGATCCGCGATCATCTTACCGGCGCGCACATGGTGTTCGTCACCGCCGGCATGGGCGGCGGCACCGGCACCGGCGCCGCCCCGATCGTCGCCAAAACCGCGCGCGAACTCGGCATTCTCACGGTCGGCGTCATCACCAAGCCGTTCCAGTTCGAGGGCGCCCGGCGCATGCGCTTTGCCGAGGCCGGCATCGTCGAACTGCAAAAGGTGGTCGACACGCTGCTGATCATCCCGAACCAGAACCTGTTCCGGGTCGCCAACGAGAAGACCACCTTCGCCGACGCCTTCGCCATGGCCGATCAGGTGCTCTATTCGGGCGTCGCCTGCATCACCGACCTGATGGTCAAGGAAGGCCTGATCAATCTCGACTTCGCCGATGTGCGCGCCGTCATGCGCGAGATGGGCAAGGCGATGATGGGAACCGGCGAAGCCTCCGGAGAGAAGCGGGCGAGCGTCGCCGCGGAAGGCGCCATCAACAATCCGCTGATCGACGACGCCTCCATGAAGGGCGCCCGCGGCCTGCTGATCTCGATCACCGGCGGCAAGGACCTGACGCTGTACGAGGTCGACGAAGCCGCCACCCGCATCCGCGAGGAAGTCGACCAGGACGCCAACATCATCGTCGGCGCTACCTTCGACGAGAGCCTGGAAGGCATCATCCGCGTCTCGGTGGTGGCGACCGGCATCGACCATGCCAATTCCCCGCGCCAGCAGCAGCCGGCCGAAAGCGCGCTCAAGGAGCTCGCCGGCAAGCTGCGCAATGACAGCCGCCGCATCGCCGACCGCATCGAGCGCACGCCGGCCGCGGCCAGCGCCAGTGCCGCGGCGGTGGAATCCGCCGCCCATGCCGCGGTAGCCGCCGCCATCCTGCCGCCGACTGCGATCGAGGAGGTCTCGATCCGGCCGATGCCGATGAAGCCGTCGCTGTTCGAACCGGCCGGCGAAGCGCCGCAGGCCGAGTTGCCGACGCCGGCCGCCTTCATTCCGCCGCCGCCCGAACGCAGCGCCCGCCCGCCGCGCATGCCGCGCATCGACGAACTGCCGCTGCCGGCCCAGAACGAGATCCGGGCGCGACGCGGCGAGCTTGCCGACGATCATCCCGAGCAGCGCCGCCTGTCGCTGATGCAACGGCTGGCCTCGGTCGGCCTCGGCCGGCGCACGGAGGAGGAGGCCCCGCAGCCACCGCGGGCGGCGCGGCAGATGCCGCAATTCGAGCGTCCGCCGCAGCGGCCGACCGCCCGCCAGCCGGAAGGCCGGCATCCTGAAGGCAGACCTGGCGAGCCGGTGTCGGAATATGCCCGGCGCGCGGCTCCGCAGGGCCTCGACCCGCATGGACGGCCGACTCCTGTGCATAATTCGCCCGAGGAGGACCAGCTCGATATCCCGGCCTTCCTACGCCGCCAGTCGAACTGACCGACCTTAAAATCTCCAGGACGGCCCCGCTTCAATGCTCTGGAGCGGGGCCGTTCCAGTCTAGCGAGTTGCGTTCTTTTACTTAACCTATTGAATGAAAACGAAATTTTTATAAAAATTCCGAATTGCGGGTACCCTGACGCAGCTTTTCGCAAGCCCGCAATGTTAAGCCGGTAAGATAAATCCGGGCACGCGGCGGCCGGCCGATCGGCAATTGCGGCAAAAAAGAGTAACAGTCGGTAAGAAAGCGTGAGTTGGAGAGGGCCTCCCATTTGGCCTAAGTTTAAGTCGTCAAAGGGACTTTTCGATCCTTGGGGATAGCCGCTCACACCTTCGGGCGGTCTGAATTGACGGCGAAATTGTGGCTCCGCCGGAGCCTGGAATGGGGGACCCGCGCGGCTCGCTTGCTGAGCCAGCGGAAACGAGGTTGATGAAGGGCGCCAAGCAGACCACGTTGCGCGACCAGGTTGCCCTCTCGGGCGTCGGCGTCCATTCCGGTGCGCCCGTCACGCTGACTATGCATCCGGCCGACGACGACGCCGGCATCGTTTTCCAACGCATGGCTCCCGACGGCTCGATCGAGCGCGAGATCCGCGCCGACGTACGCGCGGTGACCGCCACCGAATTCGCCACCGTCCTGGGCGACGCCTCCGGTCCGCTATGCTCGACCGCCGAGCACCTGCTGGCGGCGCTGCGCGGGCTGCACGTCGACAACGCGATTATCGAGATCGACGGTCCGGAAGTGCCGATCATGGACGGCAGCGCCGCCGCCTTCGTCGATGCGATCGACCAGGCCGGGCTGACCGCGCGCGCTCTGCCGCGCCGCTATATCGAAGTGATCAAGCCGGTGCGCGTGGCCAAGGACGGCGCCTTCGGCGAATTGCGGCCCTACAGCCATGGTTTCCGGGTCGAGGCCGAAATCGAGTTCGATCATCCGCTGATCGGCAAGCAGGCGCTCGCGCTCGACATCGAGCCCGCCACCTTCCGTCGCGAGATCGCGCGCGCACGCACATTCGGCTTCATGCGCGACGTCGCCAAATTGTGGAGTGCCGGCTATGCGCTCGGCGCCTCGTTCGAGAACACGCTGGTGATCAGCGAGGACCGCGTGCTCAATCCGGAAGGCCTGCGCTTTGCCGACGAGTTCGTGCGCCACAAGGTGCTCGACGCCGTCGGCGATCTGGCGCTCGCCGGCCAGCCGTTGCTGGCGGCCTACCGCACGGTGTGCGGCGGTCACAAGCTCAACCATGCGGTTCTGTCGGCGCTGATGGCCGACCGAAGCGCCTGGCGCCTGGTCGAGGCGGCCGAACCCGCCCGCCGCAAACGCGGCTACGCGGATATGGGCGCCGGCATGATGCTGCCTGCCTATGGGCCGGAAGTGTCCTGAATCGCGTCATTTTTGCGCATGATCTAGCCCAAAACCGGTTTCCATCCCCGATCAAGTCGAGGACATGCTTTTTCGGGATCATGCGCTGGATTCAAGGTTAACCCTCCGCCTTAATCCCGGCCGAATGTGGCGCTTAATCGCTTGGCGGAACCGCGCTTTTTCGTCTAAACCAGCGCGGGTTCAAGAGCTGCGCGGCCACCGGCCATGTGGCCCGTCGGGGAACGGATCGAACGCGTCCATGAACTCGAATGTATTCATTCCGGCCCGCGCCGGCCTGCGCCAGCGCCGCCTCACGCGCGCGCTGGCGATGGTGCTGCTGGCGGCAAGCCTCGGGGCCTGCAGCAGCTTCAATTTATTCGGCAAGGAAGAACAGCCGCCCGACGAGCCGGCCGACCGGCTCTACAACGAGGGTCTCTATTACCTCAACGCCAAGAAGGACGCGAGGGCGGCGGTCAAGAAATTCGAAGAAGTCGACCGCCAGCACCCCTATTCGGAATGGGCACGCAAGTCGCTGATCATGTCGGCCTATTCCTATTACGAGTCCGGCCAGTACGACGAGTGCGTGACCGCGGCCAAGCGCTATATCTCGCTGCATCCCGGCAGTCCCGACGCCGCCTACGCGCAGTATCTCATCGGCGCGTCCTATTTCGACGAGATCCCCGACATCACCCGCGACCAGGCGCGCACCGAAAAGGCGCTCGCCGCGCTCGACGAGGTGATCCGCAAATATCCGGCCAGCGAATACGCCGTCAGCGCCAAGCAGAAGATCGAAGTCGCGCGCGATAATGTCGCCGGCAAGGAAATGCTGGTCGGCCGCTACTATCTGGAGAAGAAGGACTACACCGGCGCCATCAACCGCTTCAAAGTCGTGGTCACCCGCTACCAGACCACGCGTCACGTCGAAGAGGCGCTCGAGCGGCTGGTCGAATCCTATATGGCGCTCGGCATTGTGGAAGAGGCGCAGACCGCCGCCGCCGTGCTCGGGCATAATTTCCCCGACAGCGAATGGTACCGCCACGCCTATGCGCTGGTGAAAAACGGCGGCATGGAGCCCTCGGAAAACAAGGGTTCCTGGATCAGCAAGGCGTTCAAGAAAGTCGGACTGGGGTAGGTTCCGGCTATTCGGTTCGCGTCGAAAACTTACCTACATCGTCATGGCCGGGCTTGTTACCGGAAGTCGGGTATACCCGACTTCCGGCAAATAAATTAATGTGGAAGTCGAGTAGACTCGACTTCCAATGCCATCAACGTCTTTGATGATGACGGCCCTAGGATAGGTGCCATGCTCTCCCGACTTTCCATCCGCGACATTGTGCTGATCGACCGGCTCGACATCGATTTTGCCGAGGGGCTTGCCGTGCTGACCGGCGAGACCGGCGCCGGCAAGTCGATCCTGCTCGACGCCTTCGCGTTGGCGCTCGGCGCCCGCGGCGACCAGACCCTGGTGCGGCAGGGTATCGAGCAGGGCCAGGTGATCGCGGTGTTCGAGGTCGCGCGCAAGCATCCGGCGCGCGCGCTGCTTAAGGCCCAAAATTTGGCCAACGATATCGCCGCCGAGGACGAATTGATCCTGCGCCGCGTGCAGTTCTCGGATGGACGGACGCGCGCCTTCGTCAACGATCAGCCGGTGAGCGTACAGGCTATGAAGCAGCTCGGCTCGGCGCTGGTCGAGATTCACGGCCAGCACGACGACCGCGCGCTGGTCGATGCCGCCACCCACCGTCGCCTGCTCGACGCCTTCGGCGCGCTCGAGGCCGAGGCGGCCGAGGTCGAGATGCTGTGGGAGGCGCGCCGCGAAGCACAGGCGGCCGCCGACAGCCATCGCGCCGAGGTCGAGCGCGCCAAGCGCGAGGGTGACTGGCTGCGTCATTCGGTCGAGGAACTCGATAAGCTCGCGCCCCAGACCGGCGAGGAAACGTCGCTCGCCACCCGCCGCGCCGTCATGATGCAGTCGGAAAAGGTGGCGGAGGATCTGCGCGATGCGCACGAGGCGATCGCCGGCGCCAATTCCTCGGTGCCGGCTTTCGCCGGCGTCATCCGCCGGCTGGAGCGGCGCGCGGCGCAGGCCCCCAGCCTGGTCGAGCCGGCGGTGAAGGCGCTCGACGCCGCGCTCACCGCGCTGGAGGAGACCCGCGGCCATCTCGAAGCCGCGCTGCGCACCGCCGATTTCGACCCCATGGAACTGGAACGCATTGAGGAACGGCTGTTCGCGCTGCGCGCGGCGGGCCGCAAATACAATGTGCCGGTCGACGAACTGGCGGCGCTGGCGCGCAAATACAATGCCGATATCGCGCTGATCGACGCCGGCGAGGAGAGGCTCAAGGCGCTGGACGTCGCCGCCAGCCAGGCCGAGGCGGCCTATCGCGCCGCGGCGCTGGCGCTCTCGCAGGCGCGCGCGAAAGCCGCCACCGCGCTCGACAAAGCGGTCAATGGCGAGCTCACGCCGCTCAAGCTCGAGCGCGCGAAATTTTCCACCGAGATCGACAGCGATGCCGCCGCTGCCGGGCCGAACGGCATCGACCGCGTCGAGTTCTGGGTGCAGACCAATCCGGGCACACGGCCCGGGCCGCTGATGAAGGTCGCCAGTGGCGGCGAGCTGGCGCGCTTCCTGCTGGCGCTCAAGGTGGTGCTGGCCGACCGCGGCTCGGCGCCGACGCTGGTGTTCGACGAGATCGACACCGGCGTGGGCGGCGCGGTGGCCGACGCCATCGGGGTGCGGCTGGCGCGGCTGGCGCGCGGCGTGCAGGTGCTGGCGGTGACGCATGCGCCGCAGGTGGCGGCGCAAGCCTCCCGCCATTACGTCATCAGCAAGGATACGCTCGACAAGGGCAAGCGGGTCGCCACCCGCGTCGCCGAGGTGGCCGAGGAGCGCCGGCGAGAGGAGATCGCCCGCATGCTGGCCGGCGCCGAGATCACCAACGAGGCGCGCGCCGCCGCCGAACGGCTGATCAAAGCGGCTGAATAACGGTCTTACGCGGACGCGGACGCGGTTTCACCGGGGAAGTATCGGTCTGCACGGTGAAATCCGAATCGAGCGCGGCGGCTTCGCGACGACTAAGGCCCCGTTCGGTGACGATGAGCGTGGCGCCAACCGACACGAACTCCGATAGGCGCTCCACCGCCTCTTGCGGCAGGTCCAGCCGATCGAGCGCGGTGCGCGCAGCCGCCATGACTTTCACTTTGGGATCGAGCCGCTCAGGTGCCCGCGACCGCTTGCCGCCCGATGCGCGATTCTCGACCGTAACGTCATGCTCGACGGCCGGCGAAGTCTCGATCGGCATCACCATCCAGCGCAGCGTCGCTTGATCGTCGCTCGGCGCCACCGCGGTGAAGAGATAAGTGCCGATCGGTTCATGGGGCTTGACGATGGTAATCGGCGCGTCGAACAGCGGTTCGAACCCCTTGCGGACGTACATCCGCTGATCTTTCCGGCTGACCAGGACCGAGATCGGTCCGGGACGCAGCACATGCGGCTGCATCGCTGACATCTCGACCGACGGTTCGCGCGGAGCGGTTCGCCGACGGGCCGCCAACTGGGTGTTGGGCATGGCCTGGCTTGGCACCAGACTTGGCATGGGGACGATGGACGCATCCAAACTCGCCAGCATGACGCGCGGTTCGGACACCGGGGCCGGCTGATCGGCATCCGTCGGCATCTTCTCAACGGAAAGCAGCAAGGTTTCCGGCGGCTGGCCGGGGCGCGTGATGGTAACTTCGGCGGTCCCGTTAATCACGGTGTTATCCGGATCGACCAATTCAAGGTGCCGCAGCGCATCCCTGGTCGCGTCATCGACGTCATTGTCGGCTAGTTCATTGTCATCGGCTGTCGGGTTGGCGGCGTCGAGTTGCGCTTGCGCCTCCGCCACCACGATCACGCGCGGCCCGCCGCCCACATAGGCTGGGGGCGTCACGATGACGGGTCTGGGCTGCACCGATCGCGGCGATGGCTCAGGCGACGCGGCGCGTTCAGGCGTCCGATCGGTCTTGCGCGCGGCGAGCGACAGCGTCGGAGCCGGCGCCGGAACATTGACGGAAACCGACATTTCTTCCGATTGAGGCTTGTTCTTAGGTGGAGCGATTTCCTCAGGCTTGGGTTCGAGCGCCGGTTCGGCCTTGGCCTTGGGCGCGAACAGCCGCGCGTGCGCGATCTCGACCGGCGCCACCTCGTCCCTCGTGACAATCACGCGGGCGCCGATTTTGGTCGTGCCCCACAGCCGAAGCGCGAAAGCTTCGGGCAGCCGGATGCAGCCGTGCGAGGCGGCATAGCCGGGCAATTCGCCCGCGTGCAGAGCAACGCCCGACCAGGTGATCCGCTGCATGAACGGCATCGGCGCCGCGCTATAAAGATTGGATCGATGCCACCATTGTTTTTCGATGACACTGAAGATGCCGGTCGGCGTCGGATGCGATGCGGTGCCCGTGGAGACCGGGGATTTGGCAATGGCAACGCCGGCGTCATACAACGTGACGGTCTGTTTCGCGATTGAAACAGCAAGCAGCAACGGACCCTGCGTCGGCGGCACCGGTGGCGCCTGGCGCAATTGCTGGGCGATCCTCAGTTTGAGACTGTCGCCCTGACTGAGGCGGCGAGTCTTGGACTTCTTCGGCACCACCCCAAGAACGCGATAGGTCGGACCCGGATTGCCGAACTGATCGCGCGACTGAATGTAAGTGTCGCGGTCGCCGCGCGCGCGCGGCGATTTGGAATTCTGGCGCCGGTCCACCTCGGGTGTCGAGGGCGCAAAAAGTCGATCGAGCCAAAATAGTTGTGCGTAGGCGGCTGCATTCGAGCGGGCCTCGCCCGGTCCGCTGGCTTGCTCGCTCGTTGAAGCAAATACGGCCGTCTCGTCGGCCAGCTGATTTTCGAATGCACCGGCCGTCGAGGCGCCGGCCATGATCGCGGTGGCGGAGGCGAGGCCGATCGTCCGAAGCAGAACGGCGGCGGTCGCGCGCGTGAGAACGTCCTGGTACAAACGCAACACGAGTTCCCCCCTACTCAGCTGCCCCGGGCTCACCGGGATTAACCATCAACGCTACCATTCTGCCGAGGGAACTCGCAAGTATCCTATTACCGCTGTCGATGACCCGGCTTTGGCAGCGAAATTTCCTTAATCTTCAGGATGATGGCCGCCTTCCGACTTGCTGGCCCTGGCAAAGGTCGAGGGCACCGTCAGAAGGCCGGCATCCACCGGAACGACGGTCAACTGGACCGGATTCACTTTGATCGGCGAGCTGAAGCCGTCGACCCGCCCGGTCCCCTCCACTTTCAGGACGATATTCTCCGCAGTCGTCCAGACGTCGCCCTCGAACGGGATTTGATCTTCGAAGATCGTGCCGCGGACCCGGTACTTGGTGACCGACCGTTCCAGCAATGTGTCGGTCCCGACTTCCTCCGCGGTCGCAGCCTCGACGCCGACCCAACGCCGTCCGTCCGCGGCCGGCTTCTTCAAGGCGACCGGCCTCCAATACGTCCGCACGCGCGGAATCATCGTCGTCGTCTGCTTGCGGTCGAGATCGACCAGCGTGACGATGCCGACAAGCTCAATTCTGATCCGGCGCTCGGTGTAGACGTAACGGGCCGGAACATTGATGGAGTGATCGGAGGCGCGTGTGATCTCGACATCGAGCACGTATTGCACCGTCGGCGCGATCCGCGGGTCGGCCGCCGCCGGTGCCGACCAAGCGGCAATCAAAACGGCGATGATGGCCGGGACAATGACCGGGCCGCGGTCAGGTCTCGAAGGGCTCAGGGCGTGTTTCAACATGGGAAGCCACCACCTCAAACCGACATTTCCCAGATGACCAAAGATCGGCGTAAAGGCTAGCATCCCCGCCGGCGACCACGGAAGTCATGAGGTCATAAGGTTAACGCGTGCGCGGCTCGCCGCCGAACGGCTGATCCAGGCGGCGGGACATCCAGTAGTCGCCCGATTTTCCGTGGCTACTGGATTGCCCACCTACGCAGGCAATGACAGAAAGAGTAAATGCCCGCGCCCTGGAATGACGACTAAATCATATGGCCAAAGTCAAAACCGACAAAACACCCGTCGATCTGCTCACCGCCAAACAGGCGAAGGCCGAGCATGCGCGGCTGGCGGCGGAGATCTCGCAGCACGACCGGCACTATTACCAGCAAGACCGGCCGAGCATCAGCGACGCCGACTACGACGCGTTGCGGGCGCGCTACGACGCCATCGAAGAACGCTTCCCCGATTTGCGCACGTTGGAATCGCTGTCGCTGAAAGTCGGCGCCGCGCCGTCCGGCAAGTTCAAGAAGGTCCGCCATGCCGTGCCGATGCTCTCGCTCGACAATGCCTTTGCCGAGCAGGACGTGGTCGATTTCGTCGCGCGCATCCGCCGCTTTCTCAAGCTCGCCGACGACGAGACCATCGCCTTTTCCGCCGAGCCGAAGATCGACGGGTTGTCGATGTCGCTGCGCTACGAGAACGGCGCGCTCGTCACCGCCGCCACGCGCGGCGATGGCGCGGAAGGCGAGGACGTCACCGCCAATATCCGCACGCTGAAAGACGTGCCGCAGCGGCTCAAGGGCAAGCGCGTGCCGGCCGTGTGCGAAGTGCGCGGCGAGGTCTATATGACCAAGGCCGATTTCCTCAAGCTCAACCAACGCCAGCAGGCCGCGGGCGAGCCGATCTTCGCCAATCCGCGCAATTCGGCGGCCGGCTCGCTGCGCCAGAAGGACCCCTCCGTCACCGCCGCGCGTCCGCTCGGATTCTTCGCCTATGCCTGGGGGCAGATGAGCGAAATGCCAGCCGACACGCAGTCCGGCATGATCCAGTGGTTCGAGACTTGCGGCTTCAAGACCAATCCGCTCACAAAAATCTGCCGCTCGACCGAGGAACTGACTGCGTTCCATCGCAAGATCGAACAGGGCCGTTCGCACCTCGACTACGACATCGACGGCGTGGTCTACAAGGTCGACCGGCTCGATTGGCAGGAGCGGCTCGGCTTCGTCTCGCGCAGCCCACGCTGGGCGATCGCGCACAAGTTCCCGGCCGAGCGTGCCACCACCGTGCTCAAGGACATCGAGATCCAGGTCGGCCGCACCGGCGTGCTCACGCCGGTGGCCAAGCTCGAGCCGGTCGGCGTCGGCGGCGTGGTGGTGTCGAACGCCACGCTGCACAACGAGGACTACATCAAGGGCATCGGCGGCGGCGGCGAAGTGCTGCGCGAGGGCCGCGATATCCGCATCGGCGACACCGTCATCATCCAGCGCGCCGGCGACGTAATTCCACAAGTGGTGGACGTCGTAGTCGAAAAACGACTGAAAGATTCTGAACCGTATCGCTTTCCGACAAAATGCCCCTGTTACTTGCGTACCAAAGTCGTGCGCGAGGAAACCGCCACCGGCGAGGAGGGCGCGCGCGCCCGCTGCAGCGGCGAGTTCGCCTGCCCCTATCAGAAGATCGAGCACCTCAAGCTGTTCGCCTCGCGCCGCGCTTTCGATATCGAGGGTCTGGGCGAAAAGCAGATCGAATTGTTTTTCGAGAAGGAATGGGTGAAGGAACCGGCCGATATTTTCACGCTCGAAGCGCGCAACAAGAAGATTAAGCTGGAAGAGGTCGAAGGCTACGGCGAGACCTCGGTGCGCAATTTGTTCGCGGCCATCGAGCAGCGCCGCGAGATTTCGCTCGACCGTTTCATCTTCTCGCTCGGCATCCGCCATGTCGGCGAGACCACGGCGCTGGCGCTGGCGCGCGGCTACGGCTCCTGGAAGGCGTTCCACGACGCCTGCCTGAAGGTCGCCAAGGACGACGAGGAGACCATCGCCGAGATGGATGCACTCGACCAGATCGGCGACACGGTAATCGCGAGCATCAAGGCTTACTTTGGCGAGAGCCACAACCGCGGCATCGTCGAGCGGCTGACTAAGGAAGTGAAAATCCTCGACGCCGAAAAGCCGAAGACCGACTCACGCGTTGCCGGCAAGACCGTGGTGTTCACCGGCGCGCTGGAGAAGATGACGCGCGAGGAGGCCAAGGCTATGGCCGAACGGCTGGGCGCCAAGGCCGCCGGTTCGGTGTCGAAGAAGACCGATTATGTGGTGGCCGGACCGGGCGCCGGCTCCAAGCTGGCCGAGGCCAAGAAGCACGGCGTTCAGGTGCTGACCGAGGACGAGTGGCTGAAGCTGATTTCGTAAGCTCCCTTTATCCCTCCCCGCGAAGCGGGCAGGGATAAGAAAGGCTAGCGCCGCACCAACACCCCATACGCCACACCCGCCGCCGCCGCCACGGCCAGCATCTGCCAGGCCATCGGCATGGCGGTGCTCGCGCCGGGGAGCAGCATTGAAATCACCTGCGTTGCGGCCGCGCCGGTCGCCATCTGCGTGAAGCCGGTCATGCCGGAGGCGGTGCCGGCCGCCTGCGGGCGCACGCTGACCGCGCCGGCAATCGCATTCGGCAGCAGCAAGCCGTTGCCGTAGGAGATGACGAGTTGCGGCAGGAAGATGATCGCGGGTCCTGCCTCCGGCATGGTGGCGACCAGCGCGCAAGTGAGACTGGCGCCGATGAGTTCGAACACGATGCCGGCCGTGATCATGGCGTCGATGCCGAAGCGCTGCGACAGCCGCGCGGCGGTGAAGTTGCCGCTCATATAGCCGAGCGAGGTCACCGCGAACCACATCCCGAATTCGGCCGAGCTGCGGCCCATCAGCGTCACCACCACATGCGGGCCGCCGCCGAGAAACGTGAAGAACGGCGCCGAGCCGAGCGCGCCGACCAGCACGTAGCCGTGGAATTTGGCGTTGCCGAGCAAAGCGCGGGTTTCATGCGCCAGCATTCCGCGCGTCTGCGCCACGCTCGCCGGCCGCGTCTCCGGCAGCACGAACACCGCCCACAGCAGCACCGCGGCGGAAAACAGCGAGATGAACATGAAGATCGCTTCCCAGCCGAAAGCGGTATCGAGAATGCCGCCGACCAGCGGCGCGATCATCGGCGCGATCACCATGGCGGTGGTGACCAGCCCGATCATGGCGGCGGCGCGGTCGCGCTCGTAGAGATCGCGGATGATGGCGCGTCCGATTACGATGCCGGTCGAGGCGCCGATCGCCTGCACGATGCGGGCGGCGATCAGCGCGCCGATCGAGGCGGCGGCGATGGCGGCGAGCGAGGCCAGCACGTTCAGCGTCAGCCCGGCCAGCACCACCGGGCGGCGGCCGAAGCGGTCTGACAGCGGCCCGAGCAGCAACTGGGCGGCGGCGAGGCTCAACAGATAGAGCGAGAGCGTGAGCTGCACCGTGCCGGCGTCGGTGGCCAGCCGCGTGACCAGGCCGGGCAGCGCCGGCACCAGGATGTTGAGCGTGGCCGGGCCGATGGCGGTCATCGCCATCAGCAGCGCCAGCAGGCGCCAATTCTTTTTTTCACCTCTCCCCTGGGGGGAGAGGTCGCCCGCCGAAGCTTTAGCAAGGGCGGGCAGGTGAGGGGGCTCGGGATTATCGTGAGACACGGTCAAAGCGGCCGTGTCGCCGCGTCGAGCCAGGCGCGCGTAGCAGGATCGAGCAGGGGGCCGAGCAGCTCGGCCACGCGGCCATGATAGCTGTCGACCCAGGCGCGCTCCTTGCCGGTGAGCAGGCGGGTGTCGATCAGCCGGCGGTCGATGGCGGCAAGCGTCAGCGTCTCGAAACCGTTGAGCGGCTTCTCGGCGCCCGGCGGCGCGGGGGCCGCGACCACCAGCAGCAGGTTCTCGATGCGGATGCCGTAGCCGCCGGTTTTGTAGTAGCCGGGCTCGTTCGACAGGATCATGCCGCGCTGCAGCGCCACCGTGCCCAATTTGGAGATGCGCGCCGGCCCCTCGTGCACCGACAGATAGCTGCCGACGCCGTGGCCGGTGCCGTGATCGAAATCGAGGCCGGCCTGCCACAGCGCGGTGCGCGCGAGCGGATCGAGCTGGGCGCCGCTGGTGTTGTCCGGAAACACCGCGGTGGCGATGGCGACGTGGCCCTTAAGCACGCGGGTGAAACGGTCGCGCATCTCCTCGCGCGGTGCGCCGATCGCGACGGTGCGGGTGATGTCGGTGGTGCCGTCCTCGTATTGCGCGCCGGAATCGACCAGGAACAATTCGTTCAGGCCGATTGCGCGGTTGGAGGCGCGGGTGACGCGGTAATGCACGATCGCGCCGTTCGGCCCGGAGCCGGCGATGGTGGGGAACGAAATGTCCCTGAGCGCGCCGGTGTCGCGGCGGAAGCTTTCCAGCGCCTGCACGGCGTCGATCTCGGTCAATTTCCCCGACGGCGCTTGCGCGTCGAGCCAGGCCAGGAAGCGCGCCACCGCCACGCCGTCGCGCAGATGCGCGGCGCGCGCACCCGCGATCTCGGCCTGGTTCTTCACGGACTTCATCAGCGCGATTGGGTCGGCGCCGCGCATGGGCTTGCCGCCGCTCTCCGTCAGCAGCCGCGTGAGCGCATCGGCCGCGCTGGCCTGGTCGAGCCGCACCACTTTGTCCTTGAGCGCGCCCAGGTCGCGGGCGAGATCGTCCGGTGCGCGCACGGCGGCGAACTCCTCCAGCGCGTGGCGCGTTTTGTTGTCGAGCTTGGCGGCGTCGACATAGAGCGCCGGGCGGCCCTCGCGCGGCACCGTCGCGAAGGCGAGCGCGAGCGGCGTATGCGCCACGTCGGCGCCGCGGATATTGAAGGCCCAGGCCACGTTCTGCGGATCCGACACCACCAGCACATCGGCGGGCAGCTTGCTGAGCTCGGCGCGGATGCGCTTGAGCTTGTCGGCGGCATTCTCGCCGGCGAAGTTAATGTCGCGCAGGCTGATCGCTCCGGAAGGCGGCGCGGGTCGGTCGGTCCACAACGCATCGATCGGATTGCCGTCGACCGCCACCAGTTCGGCGCCGGTGCTGGCGCAGGCGCGGCGCAGTCTGTCGGCATTCTCGGTCGTGTGCAGCCAGGGATCGTAGCCGAGCCGGGCGCCGCTCTTGAGATTCTGCTCGAGCCATCGCTCCGGCGGATTGTCCACCAGATGCGCGATGGCGAAAATCTTGACGTCGACCTGGTCGGCCGCCTGCACGGTGTAGCGGCCATCGACGAACAGCGCGGCGCGTTCGGCCAGCACGATCGCGGCCCCGGCCGAGCCGCTGAAGCCGGTGAGCCAGGCCAGCCGCTCTTCGCTGGCCGGCAGATATTCGTTCTGCTGGCGATCGGCGCGCGGCACGGCAAAACCATCAAGTCCGCGCCGCTTGAGCTCGGCGCGCAAGGCAGCGATGCGCGCCGGCGTCGCCGCGCGCTCGCTCAGATCGTCGAAGGACTGCAAGCGGGCCTCGAACATGGCCGGCACTCTAACGTGCTGCGTAGCCCGGGCAACGCAGGCATGCGCGCCTTGCGCGGGGACCGCCGCATGACAGCGCCGGCGAAATTTTCGGGCCGCGCTGGCGCCTTATTCGGCAACGAATCGGCGATTTGACTCAAAATTGTGCAATGCAGCAATTAGACCTGAAAATGTCGCAGGTCTCACCCATTCGTTAAGCATTTCATGCCTGATTTAATTGGCTGGCATGCGTTGTTATGCGTTCTATGCATAGCTAAAAGAGACTATGTTGCATTGCAATAGTCAGGGACGTGAGCCGGACACTTTGCTGACGCCGCCGGACTTGAGAAGGAGAAGTGCCATGGTTGCCGTTACATTTGGCGTTGCCACCCCCGCCGTTGCCGACAGCAAGAGTGCCCGCAAGCGGAAGGGCGTGTTCACGATGATGCTCGAGGCGATCGCCGCTTCGCAGATGAAGCGCGCCGAGCGCGAAATTGCCCGCTATCGGTATCTGCTCCCGCGCGAGGGCGACGAACCCTTGCCGTTCGGCGACCGGTAATTCGACGTTTCACAGCAACAAAACCGCCCCGGTTATCCCCGGCCGGGGCGGTGCTTATTTCCACGCCGCAGCACCAGCGTCGTCCAGCCGTCGATCTGGAGGGGCCGCTCGAGCGTGAGGCCCTGCGCGCGATAGATCGCGAGCACGGCATTGGCGTGCGACGGCAACAATCCGGACAGCACGATGCGCGCATGCGGCGCGGCGAGCGCGCGGATCGGTACCGCGAGCCGCAGCAGCGGCCCCAGCAGGATATTGGCGAAGATCAGATCGTAGGGCGCCTGCGCCGCGATTATGCGCGCATTGGCGCCGGCGGCGCGGACGAATGCGATCGCCGGCGTGCCATTGAGCCGCGCATTGGCGCGCGCCGCTTCGACCGCGACCGGGTCGTTGTCGCCGGCGATGACGCGCGCGCTCAGGATTTTCGCCGCCGCGATCGCCAGCACGCCCGAACCGGTGCCGATGTCGAGAATTTTCTTATCCCTCCCCCTGTAAGGGGGAGGGTGGCTAGCGTAGCGAGCCGGGTGGGGGTCGTGTCGTTGATAAGTGACCCCACCCCGATCCTCGCTGCGCCATAGCCGATGCTTTCGCATCGGCGTTCTTCCCCCAAGTACGGCGGCCGAAGGCCGCCTATGTCGACCCTCCCCTTTCAGGGGAGGGATAGGAGTATCGCGCCGCCGCTTCGCCAAGGCATCGAACGCCAGTAGACAACCGAGCGTGGTGCCGTGGTGGCCGGTGCCGAACGCCAGCGCGGCCTCGATCTCGATGCCGATGTCGTTGGGCTTGACGCGCGCGCGGTCGTGCGCGCCATGCACGAGGAAGCGGCCGGCGCGCACCGGCTGCAAACGGCTAAGGCTTTCCTTGACCCAGTCGGCCGGTGCCACCTGCTCGATGCTGAGCGCGGCCGCCGCCGCATCGCCCGCCGCGACCGCGATCAGGGCGCGCAAGGCCGCTTGCTCCGGGGCCTCGCGGAAATGCACGGCCAGCTGCCACTGGCCGCCGTCGCCCTCGAAGGCCGAGCAGACGCAGTCGTTGGGCTCGAGCGTTTCGGCGAGATAGCTGGCGAGCCGGCGGGCGGTCGGCTCGTCGCAGAACAGGCGGGCGACAGCGGTGGTCATTCGCAATACTTAGCATTATGTAAGGGCGCGATGACCATCGACCCCCCCCAGCACCGTCGACAGCGAGACCCTCGCGCTGGCCCGCCGCAGCGGCTGGCCGGACGACCTGCGCGTGCTGCTCGCGCGCTTTCCGCGCGAGCAATGGCAGGGGCACGCCAATCTCGGCGAGATGGCGCGCTTCTGGCTGTCGCGCCACGCGATGTTTCGCGAACTGGCGAGCATGATCTCGGGCATCGAGGCGGGGTTTCGCGAGGGCAGGCTGCCGGCCGCCGAATTCCCGCGCCAACTGGTGCCGCGGCTGCAGTTCCTGCTGTCGCAGCTTGAGGTGCATCACCAGATCGAGGACCTGCATTATTTCCCCATTTTCCGCGCCGCCGATGCGCGGCTGGCGCGCGGCTTCGACGTGCTGGAAGGCGACCACCACGCCATCCATGCCGACATGGACGCCACGGCCGAGACGGCGAACGCGCTGTTGCGCGCATTGGCGGCTAATGCCGATACGCTCACACGCTGCGGCGAGGCCTATGCGCAGGCGAGCGGCGCGCTGCTCAAGGGGCTGATCCGGCATCTCGACGACGAGGAGGATCTGATCGTGCCGCTGATCCTCGAGCGCGGCGAAACGGCGCTCGGCGTCGCGCATCATACCTAGCCGTCATTCCGGGGCGCGCAGAAAGTGCGCGAACCCGGAATCCAGAAACCTACGCTGAGCTTGCCTCTGGATTCCGGGTCCGCCGCTGCGCGGCGTGCCGGTATTTGCCGCCGGCGAGCTTGCGGATCATTCATGTTCCTCGCAACCGCACTTCACCAGCCGAACGGGAAGGGGAAGCCGTAACCGCGGCGCTCGTAATAGGGCCGCTCGCGGTAGTAATAAGAGCGCCCACCGTCGTCATAGTCGCGCGACTTGCGCGTGCGCCGCACCGGGGCGTCCTCGTTGATATCGCCGTTGCGCGCGGCCAGCTCGGTGGCGCTGGGGAGATCGCCGGTCAGCGCCACGCGGGCGTTCTTGACGCCGTGCTGCTTGACCAGCGCGAACAGCGTGGCGGCGTTTTCCGGCGCCAGCCGCACGCAGCCGTGCGAGGCCGGCGTGCCCAAGCGGCGCCGCTCGTAGCTGCCGTGGATGGCGTGGCCTTCCTGGGTGAAGAAGATGGAATGCGGCATCGGCGCGTCGTCCCACTCGCGCGAGAAATGATGGCGCTCCATGCGGAACGGCTGGAATTCGCCGGCCGGCGTGTCGTAGGGACCCTTGCCGGTGGACACCGGCCAGACGTAGCGCGGATCGCCATCGACCGTGACAGTCATCTGCTGTTTGAACTTGTCGATGGTGATGAGCACATCGGCGCGCGCGGCGGGCATGGCGGCCAGCAGCGCAATGGCGAGCGCCGGCAACAGGCGGCTGAGACGCATGACGATCCCCCTCAGCTCTGACGCGAACAGTATCAGCATAGCACAGGCGGGCGAAAGATTGTGGCGGGCAGTGTACATTTCGCGCCGGCCGCGACGTCAGCGACATCGACTTTGGCGGCAAAAGGGCGCACGCTATCTGCGACCGAAACGCCAGCGCAAAGCGGCCGGGCCTCCCATCCAACTCCAGCGACCGGAACCCATCCGGGTGTCCGTCACCCTCGCGCGCCGACCCTTAAGGTCGGGCGAAAGGACAGTCTCATGAAATTGCCACCCATGCTGCAAGGCGATTCGCTGACGCGCCTCCTGCAAGGCGCGGCCGCCGGTTGCGCGATCACGTTGGTGCTCGGCTTCGGCTGGGGCGGCTGGCAGCTGAACAGCAAGGTGCAGAAGATGGCGCAAGAGCGAGCCAACAGCGCGGTGGTCGCGGTGCTGGCGCCGATTTGCGCCGACAAATTCCAGCACGCGGCCGGCGCCCCGGCGACTCTGGTCAAGCTGAAGGCGACCGACAGCTGGAAGCAGGACACCTTCGTCGCGGACGGCGGCTGGGCGACCTTCCCCGGCAGCGAGCCCAACCGCAACGTGGCGGAAGCCTGCGCCAAGATGCTCAACGATTTGAAGTAGGCAGGCCTGTCATGGCCGGGCAAAAGGCGCGAAGCGCCGTCTTCGCGCCTGAAGTCCCGGCCATCCACGCCTTTCTTTGCTGGCGCTCTTAAGACGTGGATGCGCGGGTCAAGCCCGCGCATGACGGTGGAATTTGACGCGCCCGCTTCAATGCTTCCTGGCGTCGACGCGGTAGCCGACGATGGTCTGCTCGCCCAGCGCCTTGGCGGCCTCCAGCCGGTGCAGGCCCTCGATCAGCACGAAACGCTCGCCGTCGGCGCGCACCTTGATCGGCGTCTGCTGGCCGTCCTTGAGCATGCTCTCGGCGATCTCGTCGACGCGCTTCTGGTCGCGCGTTTTGCGCCGCTCGGTCGGCACGTAGATTTTGTCGATCGGGAAATTCTCGCGCTTGAGCATGATACTGCCAGCCTAGCACAGCCGATCCCGTATTGCGCCGGGCAGGCCGGGGCGCGATGATTGCGCAGGCTTAGCAACCGGGAGGGCGGCGTCATGCAGTTATCGGGCGAAAGCATTCTCATCATTCTGCTGGTCGGCCTGATCGCCGGCTGGCTGGCCGGCCTGGTGGTGCAGGGGACCGGCTTCGGGCTGATCGGCGACATCGCTATCGGCATCGTCGGCGCACTGATCGCGAGCTGGCTGTTTCCCAAGCTCGGCATCCGCCTCGGCACCGGCCTGCTGCGCCAGATCATCGACGCCACCATCGGCGCCATCCTGCTGCTGGTGATCGTCCGGCTGGTGCGGCGCGGCGGGCGCTGGTAGGCGGACTTTTAACCGCCCTTATCCTGAGGAGGCTGCGAAGCAGCCGTCTCGAAGGATGCGGGCGGCCCTCATGGTTCGAGACGCCGCGCATCGCAGCCAAGTGTACGCAGGCTGCGCCTGCTATGGCGCGGCTCCTCACCATGAGGCCGATCTTCAATTCCCCAGCTCCAGCACCCAATACCTGCGCCCGTTATCCGCCGTGGCCGAGGCGAGCCCGTAGCTGGTGACGTCGCGCCGCAGCATGTTGGCGCGGTGGCCGCCGGAGCGCGCCCACATCTTGATGACGCAGTCCTCGCTGTCGCAGCCGAACGCGACGTTCTCGGCTGCCGTGCCGCCGGTGAAGTTGGCGCGCTGGCGGAAGCCGGCGTGGTCGAGCCGCTTGCGGTTGGCCAGATCGCGCGCGTGGCTTAAGGCTGCGCCGGACAGTGTGGCGCTCGCCGCCAGCGCTGGCCGGCCGTGCTGGGCGCGGAAGGAATTGAGGTCGAGGGCGAGGGCGGGGGACACCCAGGCCAAATTGACAACAGCGAACACGAAGACCGCCCGCTTCATCATCTCAGGACGCCATCTGGTTCTTGAGCGCACGTCGCACCGCCTTCGGCTCGCTCTTGATCACCTCGATCAGCGTGCGCGCGGCGCCGGACGGCCGCCGCGTGCCGAGCTCCCATTTGCGCACGGTGCCAACGCCGGTGCCAATGACGGCGGCGAACTCGCGCTGCGACAGGCCGAGTCTATGCCGCGCCAGGCGCGCATCGGTGTCGCTGGGGATGACCGTGTGCACGATCGCGCCGGTCTTTTTGCCGGCGAAATAGTCGCGCGCCTCTTCCAGGCTTTCGAGAAGGTCGTCCATGACCCGTCGCTTTTTTACTTTTTTCGCCATTGTTCCACGATCTCCGCTACCAGCCCCGTCAATTTCCGTTTATCGGCTGTCTTCATGTCCGCCTTTTCGTTCTTTGCATAAAGCGCCAATAGCAGGACAGGAAAGTTCTCATTGTAGAAATAATAGATAACCCGTGCGCCGCCACGCTTGCCGCCGCCGCCCAGCGCAATGCGCAACTTACGCAGGCCTCCGGTGCTCGGGATCAGATCGCCGCAGGTCGGCTCATAAGCGATCAGATCGACCACCGCATCTCGTTCGGCTTCGGTGAGCAATTCGTCCGCCCGCCGCTGGTAGGCGGCGAATTCGGTCACCGAAACAGGACGGTGGCGCATGATAGAGAGTACCCCAATGGGGCTTAGGGGTCAAGGTGTGCTTTTCACCCCAGGTTGCAATCGCCCCGGCTTGGAGTCACAGTTTCAGCTCACGCTAGGTGAGGCTGACCGGCGTGGCTAGCAAGCATGACCGCATCGTCGAACTAGGGGAGAAGTCCGATGGCATGGGATTGCCCAAACCGATTCTGGTCCGGAACACGTACCTACATGGTGAGCAATCGAACCAATCCGCCGCCGCACATCTACACCGCGGCCTTGACCTCGAACGCCATCACCCGCGCGGAGCAGGTCCAGTTGATGCAGTGCGTTAAAACCTGGCCGGGCACGAACGACGCGAATTTGAAAAGCCTCGTGTCCGGAGACATCAGCCGGGCGACACCGACGGGATGACGCGAGCGTCTCTCACACCCTCTCCACAAAACTATCCACCACCCGCTTTTCGCCCGCCTTGTCGAAACGGATGGTGAGCTTGTTGCCGTCGACGGCGGTGACGTTGCCGTTGCCGAATTTCTGGTGGAACACGCGGGCGCCGACGGCGAAGGATGAGCTCGTGCCGGTGGATTTCGCGATCAGCTCGCCTTCGATGGTCAGAGGTGTGCTGGGGCGGCGCGGAGTGCCACGCGCGTTGACCCCCACCCGGCCGGCTTCGCCGGCCACCCTCCCCCTTGCAGGGGGAGGGATATCCGCATCGCCGTCGTCCGCATTCGACTCATCGAACACGCCATCCGGCACATAACGCGGCTGGCCGTTTTCGGAAAAGCCGCCGCGCCCCTTGCGCGCTTCCTTGGTTTTTTGCGCGCGCTGCCAGCCGGGCGTCGTGTAGTTGGAGCCGAATGCGCCGGTCTGGTCGAAGCGAGATGCGCCATAAGATTTGGGGCCGTAGCCCGACATGCCGAAGCCGCCGGTGCCGCCGGCCGCCTCCTTCACCTCGACATGCTCCTCCGGCAGCTCATCCAGGAAGCGCGACGGCACGTTGCTGGTCCACATGCCGTGGATGCGCCGGTTGGAGGCGAAATAGATCTTGGCGCGTTTGCGCGCGCGCGTGAGGCCGACATGGGCGAGGCGGCGCTCCTCCTCCAGCCCGTTGCGGCCGCTCTCGTCGAGCGAGCGTTGGTGCGGGAACAGGCCTTCCTCCCAGCCGGGCAGGAACACGGTGTCGAATTCCAGCCCCTTGGCGGAATGCAAAGTCATGATGTTGACCGCCTGCTCGCCTTCGCCCGTGTCGCGGTCCATCACCAGCGAGATGTGCTCAAGAAAACCTTGGAGATTCTCGAACTCCTCCATCGAGCGCACCAGCTCCTTGAGGTTCTCCAGCCGGCCGGCGGCGTCGGCGCTTTTGTCGTTCTGCCACATTTGCGTGTAACCGGATTCATCCAGCACGATCTCGGCCAGCTCGCTGTGCGGCATCGAGTCTTTTTTAGCCTGCCAGCGCTCGAAGGCGGCCATCAGGTCGCGCAGCGCGAGCCGCGGTTTCGGCTTCATCTCGTCGGTGGCCGACAGCACGGCGGCCGCCTCAGAGAGCGGAATGCGCACCTTGCGGGCGTAGTCGTGCAGCATCTGCACGGCGGCGTCGCCCAGGCCCCGCTTGGGCACGTTGACGATGCGCTCGAAGGCAAGGTCGTCGGCCGGCTGCGCGATCACGCGCAGATAGGCGAGGGCGTCCCTGATCTCGGCACGCTCGTAGAAGCGCGGGCCGCCGATCACGCGATAGGGCAGGCCGAGCTGGATGAAGCGGTCTTCGAATTCGCGCATCTGAAACGAGGCGCGCACCAGGATGGCGATCTCGTCGAGCGGATGGTCTTGCCCCAACTCGCGCGCGTCGCGTT
Organism: Hyphomicrobiales bacterium; assembly: GCA_016185205.1. Classification (GTDB taxonomy): domain Bacteria; phylum Pseudomonadota; class Alphaproteobacteria; order Rhizobiales; family Xanthobacteraceae; genus Pseudolabrys. The sequence goes on from JACPOA010000016.1 coordinate 186,754, forward strand.
GCAGTTGCTCGATCTCCTCGCCGATCGAGCGGGCTTCTTCCTCCGAGTCCCAGGCGCCGGTGACGGTGACCTTCTCGCCCAGCACGTCCTCGGTGCGCAGCGTCTTGCCGAGCCGGCCTTCATTGTGGGCGATGAGTTGGCTGGCGGCGGCGAGGATATGGCCGGTGCTGCGGTAGTTGCGTTCGAGGCGGATGATTTTCGCGCCGGGGAAATCGTGATCGAACCGGAGAATGTTATCCACCTCCGCCCCGCGCCAGCCATAGATCGACTGGTCGTCATCGCCGACGCAGCAGATGTTTTTCTTTTCTGTCATTCCGGGGCGCGCCGAAGGCGCGAGCCCGGAATCCAGGGCGTCGGGTGTGGCTCTGGATTCCGGGCCCGGCCCTTCGGGCCGTCCCGGAATGACGGAGGAGGAAGGCTGCGCCAACAACCTGAGCCACAGATACTGCGCCACGTTGGTGTCCTGGTACTCGTCGACCAGGATGTATTTGAAGCGCTGCTGGTACTGCCGGAGAATGTCCGGATGCGTCCTGAACAGCCGGATGCATTCCAGCAGCAGGTCGCCGAAGTCGGCGGCGTTGAGCGTCTTCAGCCGCTCCTGGTAGGCGGCGTACAGCTTCTTGCCCTTGCCGTTGGCGAAGCTGGCCGCCTCGCCGGCCGGCACCTGATCGGGCGTCAGTCCGCGGTTCTTCCAGCCGTCGAGGATCATGGCGAATACCCGCGCCGGCCATCTTTTCTCGTCGAGCTTCTCGGCTTCTAAGAGCATTTTCAGCAGCCGGATCTGGTCGTCGACGTCCAGAATCGTGAAATTCGCCTTCAAACCGACCAGTTCGGCGTGGCGGCGCAAGATTTTCACGCCGATCGAGTGGAAAGTGCCCATCCACGGCATGCCCTCGACCACCTGCCCGACCATGAGGCCGACGCGCAGCTTCATCTCGCGCGCCGCCTTGTTGGTGAAGGTGACGGCGAGGATTTCGGCCGGCCGTGCGCGGGCCAGATTCAAGATATGCGCGATGCGGGTGGTGAGGACGCGGGTTTTTCCGGTGCCGGCGCCGGCCAGCACCAGGACCGGGCCGTCCAATGTCTCGACCGCCTCGCGCTGCTCGGGATTGAGGTCGGCGAGATAGGCCGCCCTGCGCGCGCCCAATGCACGCGCCGCGATTCCGCCCGGCTGCGGGCTCAATGGAATGGGGGCGGTGCGCTTGGGTTCGGCCATATTGTCGATGATTCTTTCAACGCCAAAGATGGCATTCATCGGTGGCAATTTCGAGGGTAGCCCACGCCCTTGTCGGCATCTCCCCACCGCTTTAGCGTGGCTTTTCCGACATTTCAGAACAATTCAAGGAGAATTCCGTGCGCTTGCAGGACAAGGTGGCGATCGTGACCGGCGGCGGCCGCGGCATCGGCCGCGATATCGCGCTCGCCTATGCCCGCGAGGGCGCCCATGTCGTGGTCAACGACGTCGATCCCTTGACCGCCAATGCCACCGCCAAGGAAGCCGGCGGCAAAAGCATCGGCGTCGTCGCCGACGTCGCCAAATCGGCGGACATCACCCGGCTGATCGAAACCACAGTGGCCGAATTCGGCCGCGTCGATGTTCTAGTCAACAATGCGATGAAAATCGTACCCGGAAAATTGGAAGCGCTGCCGGAAGTGGCCTGGGACACCACCATGAATATCGGCCTGAAAGGCGCTTTCCTGGTCAGTCAGGCGGCGGCGAAACATATGATCGCGCAGAAGTCCGGCGTCATCGTCAACATCGCCTCGATCGCCGGACTGTTCCCGTACAACTGGGCCGGCGCCTATAGCGTGGTGAAGGCCGGGCTGATCATGCTGACCAAGTTGCAGGCGATGGAATGGGCGCCCTACGGCATCCGCGCCAACGCCATCACACCCGGCTACATCCGCACGCCCGGCACCGAGGCGATGTATGCCGATCCGGAAATCTACGAAGGCCGCCGCAAGGGCGTGCCGATGGGCCGCGTCGGCTCCGGCGAAGACATCGCAGGGCCGGCTGTGTTTCTCGCCTGCGACGAGGCGCGCTACACGACCGGCAGTGTGCTCGGCGCCGACGGCGGACAGGCGGTCGGCTATTTCCTCACCGTGCCGGGGCGGCGTTTCTCGGGCGGGAGGATCGATTAGCTCTTCCCCGGCATCTTGATGTTTCGCCCGGCGCCGTCCGGCCGCGGCAGCACTGCATGCGCGGCCTTCATCGCCGCCAGCGCGCGCATGATGGTTTCCGGAAACGGCACGACCTTCTTCGCCGCCATGTCGACGTGCAGCGTCATGTTCTCGGAGGTGGCCGAGACCCAGCCTTCGCTCGCGTGCAGCAGCTGCTCGAAATAATGGATGCGCTTGGCGTCGTAGTCGAGCAGCTGGAACGTCACCCGCACCGCGTCGCCGTCATGCAGTTCGCGTAAGTAACGCACATGCGCCTCGGCGGTGAAGGTCGAATGGCCTTGGGTCTTGAGATAGTCGAGGCCGATGCCGATCAGCTCGTAGGCCTCGTCCACCGCGCGGTCGAACAGCACGTTGTAATAGGCCATGTTGAGATGGCCGTTGTAGTCGATCCATTGCGGCTCGACTCGCATCAGCGACGAGACGAACGGAGCGGCAAACACCGGCTCGGGATCGCGATCGAGCATCTTATGCACTGATCGGATAAACCGCCTTTTCGCCGCTGAGCACGCGCGCCACATCGGTCGCGCATTTGGTCTGCAGCTCCTCGAGCGCCTCGATCGAATAAAACCCGGTATGCGGCGAGATGATCACGTTGTCGCGGCCGAGCAGGGCCGAATCCTTGGCCAGCGGCTCGGTGGCCACCACATCGAGGCCGGCGCCGCCGACCTGGCCGGCATCGAGCGCGGCGATGAGCGCCGGTTCGTCGATCAGCGGGCCGCGCGCGGTGTTCACGATGTAGGCACCCTTCTTCATCTTGGCGAAGGCGGCCGCGTTCAACAGGCCGCGCGTTGCCGGCAGCAGCGGCGCGTGCACCGACACGTAATCGGAGGTTTTCAGCAGCGTGTCGAAATCGACGCTGGCGACGCCGGCCGCCTTGAACACTTCCGGCTTGGCGTAGGGATCATAGGCGACGACCTTGATGCCGAAGGCCTGCGCCTTCGGCGCCACCAGCCGCGGAATATTGCCAAAGCCGACCAGGCCGAGCACGGTCCCCTCGAGGCGCCGGATCGGCACCACCGCCGGCATTTCCCAGCGGCCGCTCTGCACCAGTTTGTTGGACAGCGGAATCTTGCGGATCAGCGCCAGCAGCAGCGCCATGGTGTGGTCGGAGACTTCGCGGATGCAGTAGTCCGGCACGTAGTTGACGGCGATGCCTTTCTCCTTGGCGGTGGGTAGATCGATATTGTCGACGCCCAGCCCGAAGCGGCCGATCGCCTTGCATTTCGTCAGTTGCATCAGGATGTCGCGCGTGAGCTTGGCGTAGGTCACCAGAATGGCGTCGGCGTCCTTGGCGACGCTGAGGATGTCGTCGGCGCCGGAGCTTTTCGACATGAAGAAAGTCGGGTTGAGCCGCGCCAGCGCGGCCTTGGCCGGATCGAGGGAGGGAAACACGCTGTCGGTGACAGCAATCACAGGACCGGCCATGGCGAGCTCCGAAGTCAGGCGGGGGAGGAAAAGCGGGCGAAACCTACGCCAGCGAAATTAGCGCGTCCACCGACGGAGAATATGACGTATATCAATGACTTGCCGGCGGCGTTAACCAAGCATTAACTATTTCAGACCCCTGCGGAATTGCTCGGCTATCCTGCAAAAAAATCAGCGGGAGACAGAGCAATGTTCGGCAAGCTGGCCCGAGGGGCGTTTCTAGTCATCCTTGCGGTGATGGTCGTGAGCTGGGCGGTAGCGGCCAGCAAAAGCAAACCGGCGGAGCCGCCGGACGACCAGTCGACCGGCCGCATGTATTCCTGACACGCGGCCGCTCAATTTCGCTGCAGCTCTTTTCAGAACAGGCAATTTGCGCCGTGCATGGCGCGCAGCCGCCACGTCTTGCAGGCGCTTGACCTCGTCCGCCATCCCCGCCACGTTCGCTGCCAAGAGATGGAATGGCAGCGATGGCGGGCCCCACAGCGGCAAAACCCAAGTCACCGGTTGAGACCCGTGATCCGGCTGCGATCGCGGCGGCAATCGCCGCGCTGACCGCGGCCTTCGGCAACCGCATCGTCACCTCGCAATCGGTGCGCGAGCAGCACGGCAATACGCTCACCTGGGTGCCCAACCAGCCGCCGGATGCGGTGGTGTTTCCGCAAACCACGCAAGACGTGCAGCAGATCGTGCGCATCTGCGCGGACAAGCGCGTGCCGGTCATTCCGTTCGGCACCGGCACTTCGCTCGAAGGCCATATCAACGCGCCGCTCGGCGGCGTGTCGATCGATGTCCGCGACATGAACAAGATGCTGGCCGTGCACGCGGAAGATCTCGATTGCGTGGTCGAGCCCGGCATCACCCGCAAGGCGCTCAACGAGCAGCTGCGCGACCAGGGCCTGTTCTTTCCGATCGATCCAGGCGCCGACGCTTCGCTCGGCGGCATGGCGGCGACGCGCTGCTCGGGCACCAATGCGGTGCGCTACGGCACCATGAAGGACAACGTGCTGGCGATGAAGGTGGTGATGGCCGATGGCGAGTTGATGACGACCTCGCGCCGCGCGAAAAAGTCGGCGGCCGGCTACGATCTCACGCGGCTGCTCGTGGGTTCGGAAGGCACCCTCGGCATCATCACCGAACTCACGCTCAAACTGTCGGGCATTCCTGAGGCGATCGCCTCGGGCGTTTGCCCGTTTCCTTCGGTCGATGCCGCCTGCAAGGCCACCATCCTCACCATCCAGTCGGGCATACCGGTCGCGCGCATCGAATTGCTCGATGCGCTGCAGATCAAGGCGTGCAACGCCTATTCCAAGCTCGCGCTGCCGGAAGTGCCGACACTGTTCGTCGAGTTCCACGGCAGCGACGCAAGCGTCGCCGAGCAGTCGCAGCGGTTCGGCGACATCGTCGCCGATCTGGGCGGCGGGCCGTTCGACTGGGCGACCAAAGCCGAAGATCGCAGCCGCCTCTGGCAGGCGCGGCACGACGGCTATCATGCCGGGCGCCGGCTGCGGCCGGGCGCCTCCGCCTTCGCCACCGACGTCTGCGTGCCGATCTCGCGACTGGCCGAATGCGTCAACGCCACCCAGCGCGAGATCGCCGAACTCAAGCTGGTGGCGCCGATCCTCGGCCATGTCGGCGACGGCAATTTCCATCTCACCCTGCTGGTCGACATGGACGATGCCGACGAGCTCAAACGCGCCAAGCTTCTGATGGAGCGGCTGGTCGAATTGGCGCTGTCCATGGACGGCACCTGTACCGGCGAGCACGGCGTCGGGCAGGGCAAGATGAAATACCTGCTGGCCGAGCACGGCGCGCCCGCGCTCGCCGCCATGGCCGCGATCAAGCGTGCGCTCGATCCGCAGAACATCCTGAATCCGGGCAAGATCGTCGCGCTGTCCTGAGCCGCGACATAGATTTGCCGCCTGGAACCGGCAAGAATAGCGTACATATTATGTCATGCGGCGCGAGTGCGGGCCGGCCGCGGATTTGCGCTGGAGTTGGCGTTGCAGACCACCCTGCTCGGATTGGCGATCGCGATCATTCTGGCGCTGCTGGCAGCGCTGGTCGGTCCGCTGCTGATCGACTGGGGCGGCCACCGCTCGCTGTTCGAGGCCGAGGCCAGCCGCCTTATCGGCGTCGACGTGCGCGTCACCGGCGCGATCGACGCGCGCCTGCTGCCGTCGCCGCAGCTCATGCTGCATGAGATCGAGGTGGGCAGCGGAAGCGATAAGATCCGCGCCACCTCGCTCGGCATCGAATTCGCGCTCGGGTCGCTGATGCGCGGCGACTGGCGGGCGTCCGAGATGCATCTCGTCGGTCCGCGGGTCACCCTGGGCCTCGATACAGCCGGTCGCGTGCAGGCGCCGAACATCGCGGTCGCCTTCGATCCGGACGGATTGACGATCGACCGGCTCAGCATCGAGAACGGCCAGGTCACCCTCACCGACGCGGCGAGCGGCGTCAGCGTCACGCTCGAACGGCTGTGGTTTAACGGCGAGGCACGCTCGCTGATCGGGCCGTTCAAGGGCGAGGGCGCCGTCACCATCGGCGGCGAGCTTTATCCCTATCGGATCGCCGCCGGCCGCTACGGCGACGACGGCACGCTCAAGCTTCGTGTCAATGTCGATCCGGTCAATCATCCGCTCAGCATCGAAGCCGACGGCACCTTGGCGCTCGCCGGCGGCACGCCGAAGTTCGAGGGCAGCTTGAGCCTGGCGCGGCCGGTCGGAATCGCGTCGCGCCGCGCGGCGCAGGTGACGCAGACTGTAAGCCAGCCTTGGCGCGTGAGCGGCAAACTCAAAGCGAGCGCGCAATCCGCGCTTATCGAGCAGGCGGAGTTCCAGTACGGCTCGGAGGAGCAGGGGCTCAAACTTAACGGCGTGGCCGATTTCAAGTTCGGCAAGAACCCGCGCTTCGATGGCGTGCTGTCGGGCCGGCAGATCGATCTCGATCGCGCGCTGGCTTCCGGCACCGGCAGCCGGCTGCTGCCGGCCGCCGCCATCCGCGAGCTTGCCGAACTGGGCGGCGGCGCCTTCCGTCCCGCCATTCCGATCCAAATCGGTGTCGGCATCGATCAGATCACGCTCGGCGGCAACAGCGTGCAGAATTTGCGCGGCGACCTCAGCGCCGACGCCCAGGGCTGGAATTTGGACCGTTTTGAGTTTCGCGCCCCCGGCTTCACCCAGGTGCGGTTGAGCGGCCATTTGGCGGTCGGTGTCACGGGCGCCGCCTTCACCGGGCCCGCTGAAATCGAAGCCGTCGATCCGAAGGCCCTGGCCGCCTGGCTGGAAGGCCGCGGGGAAACCGTCCAGGGCGAATTGCGGCCCTTGAGCTTACGCGGCGAGGTGACGCTCGCCAGCGAAAAGGTCGCGGTCGAGCGCCTCAAGGCCGAGTTCGATCGCAAGCCCATCGCCGGCCGTCTGGTCTATGTCTTCGCCGCCGCGAACAAATCGGCCAAGCTTGACGCCGAGCTCAATGCTCCCGAGCTCGATATCGACGCCGCGCTCGGCTTCGGCAATGCTCTGCTCGCCGGCTCCGCTATCGAACGCCCGCACGATATGACCATTGCCGTCGATATCGGCCGCGCCACGGTGGCCGGCTTCGTCGCACGCAATGCCAGCGTGCGGCTGAAGGTCGATGGCGACGGTTTGCAGATCGACCGGCTCGCGGTCGCCGATCTCGGCGGCGCCGCCTTTTCGGCGAGCGGCCGCATCGTCACCGCGGCGCCATCGCCGCAGGGCAGCATGCGCCTCGATCTCGATGCACCGGACATGAAGCCGGTCATGGCCGTGCTCGCACGGTTTGCGCCGGAGATCGCGCAAGCACTTGCCCGCGGCGCGCCGATGATGGCGCCGGCCAAACTGCATGCGCGATTGACCATTGATGGCGCGGTTTCGGCGACGCGAGTCAAGCTCGGCATCGACGGCAACCTCGGCAAGGTGCGCCTGGCCTTGAACGGCCAGGCGGATGCCGACCCGATCGCGTTCAGCGTCGGCGATCTGCGACTGGACGCAAAGTTCGAGGCCGACGAGGGCAAGGCGCTGGTGGCCATGCTGGGCCTCGACCGCCTGGTGGTCGCAAATGCCGGCCCCGGCGCCTTGACGGTCAACGCCAGCGGACCTGCGCGCGGCGATCTGCGCGTCGAGAGCTGGCTCACCGCCGGCGGGCTCGAGGCGAATGTGAGTGGCGCGGCGCGGCTGTTGGCAGGCGCTCCCTCCGCGGCACTGCGTGCCACCATCGTCAAGGCCGACATGGCGCCGCTGCGCGGGCCGAGCGGCGGCCATGCCGCGCTGCCGGTTGCATTGACGACGCGCGTGACGCTGGCCGGCAATGATGTGTCGCTCGCCGACATCAATGCCACCATCGCCGGTTCGGTCGTGCGCGGAAAACTTGAAATCGGGCTGGCGCGGCCGTATCGCCTGCGCGGCGAGATCGAGGCCGGTCAGGTCGACGGCGCCAGTCTGGTCGGCGCATCGATCGGCATGCCGGCTCCATCAGGCAATAACAGCAACGCGTCCTTTATCTGGTCGAGCGAACCGTTCGCCGACGGTGCATTTGGCGATTTCACCGGCCAGATCGCGCTCAAGGCGCGGCGCTTCGATTTGCTGCCGCAGGTCACGGCACGGGAATTTCGCGCATCCCTGCGGTTTGCCAAGGACGAATTCACATTCGACGACATCACCGGCGATGTCGCCGGCGGTCGGCTCACCGGTCGAGCTTCGTTCCGGACCGTCAATAACGGCTTGCAGGCGCGTGCGAAGGTTTCGGTCTCGGGCGCCGACGCGGCGAGTTTGCTTTCCGCAGGTGCGCGACCGCCAGTCACAGGCGCGCTCGGCTTTGCGGCCGAGATCGCAGGTGCCGGCTTGAGCCCGGTCGCATTGATCGGCTCCTTGCAAGGGGCGGGAAATATCTCGCTCACCGATGCCCAATTCGCCGGCCTCGATCCGCGCGCCTTCGACGCCGTCACCCGCGCGGTGGATCAGGGCCTGCCGGTCGACGCGGGGCGCATCTCCAACGTGGTGAGCAAGGCTTTGGACAGCGGCCAGCTTTCGATCAAGCGAGTAGAGGGCACGATTGCCATCAGCGCCGGGCGGATGCAACTGAACAATGTCACCGCCGATGCCAAGGACGCTGTGCTGTCGCTTTACGGAAATCTCGATCTCACCGACGGCTCGCTCGATGCACACTTGGTGCTGTCGGGATTGAGCCAGGCGGCCGGCGCCCGACCTGATATTTTCATGGCATTGAAGGGTCCGGTCGCCAAGCCGTCGCGCAGCATTGATATCGCGGCGTTGAGCGGATGGCTCACATTGCGCGCAATCGAAAACCAGGCAAAGCGATTGCGGGAGATCGAGCGCGCACCGCAGCAACCCGAAAGTCAGCCACCGCCACCGAAGAGCGAGCAGGCGCCTGCATTGCCGGCACCGGTCGATATCAGACCGGCACCCGCGCCGAGGCGCGAGCGTCAGCCGGCGGCGTCAGTCGGCCCGCAGAACTGAGGGAGTCGAGCGCGCGCCCGCCTCGCGGGAGACACCTTGCGCGCTGCGTGCGTCGCCGATCTGCGCGCGATAATGGTCGAGAACAAACAGCCGGATCGCGGATGACAGATTGCCGTGACGGCGATCGGTATCGATCGAGGCTACAAGGTCGGACAGAGTCATCTCGCGGCTGGTCGCGATTTCTTTCAATCCCTTCCAGAATGCGTCTTCGAGACTGACGCTCGTCTTGTGGCCCGCGATGACGATCGAGCGTTTGACAACCGGGGATTTCATCGGCCGTCTCCTCTGTCAATCCGGTGGTTGTCGAGGTCGCGGCTGGCCATGCTCTGCTGCGCGTCTTCGAGCTTGCGTTGATGGTTGGGCCGGCCGTGGGCAAGACGGTTAGCGTCGGCGCGCTGATCGTCCGCGCGCCGTTTGGCTCGCTTGCGCGCGGTTCGAAGGTTGACCAATTCAGCCATTCATAACCTCGACGGTAACAGGATATGCTGGTCGCTCGGGAGCCTAATGTGGTCCCGTCCATCGCCACCAATAACGTCGACACTTTGGCGAAGGACCTATTCGCTTTGTCTGGTAGGCGACTCTGTAAGATTGCACGGGTCACTTTGGGCGAAATTGCCGTGCCAATTCAACACACGGTTAGTTGATCGTAATAGATCGGCATGTAGCAGGCAGCGAATACAATGAGAGACTTGACGTATAATTGCCGAGGCTGCAAGTTACTTCCAAATGTATATTTAGTTATTTGAAAAGATTTACTATCGAAAACATGAAATGGGTGTTCACCAAACCCTATTGCAATTTCCCACAACAACGTATTTGACATGGAAATTCAGTAGAATAGGCGCGGGATACGCTTATCAGGTGCTCAAAAATACATCCTGATCTGCGGATATAGCTTTGCCGATTTCTACCACACGTTGCGGCGGCTCCGATGATTCGCGCGTGCCTGTATATAGCGGCGGCCCACTCGGCTGCTACTCGCCGGCCAAAAAATCAACGATTTAGCGGGGGCGGGTCATTTTTTCGGGGCGCACGAGACGATCGAATTCGGGTCCCGAGACATACCCCAGCCGCATGGCTTCTTCGCGCAGCGTGCTGCCGTTGGCGTGCGCGGCCTTGGCGATCGCTGCTGCCTTGTCGTAGCCGATCTCCGGCGCCAGCGCGGTCACCAGCATCAGCGAGCGCGCCATCAGCTCGGCGATGCGCGGCTCGTTGGCCTTTATCCCCAGCACGCAATTGTCGGTGAACGAGTTCACCGCATCGCCCAAAAGCCGGATCGACTGCAGCATGCAATAGGCCAGCACCGGCTTGTAGACGTTGAGCTCGAAATGGCCCTGGCTGCCGGCCACCGTGACGGTGGTGTTGTTGCCGAACACCAGGGCGCACACCATGGTGAGCGCCTCGCTCTGCGTCGGGTTGGTCTTGCCCGGCATGATCGAGGAGCCAAGCTCGTTGCTCGGCAAAATCAATTCGCCAAGCCCCGAGCGCGGGCCGGAGCCGAGCAGGCGGATATCGTTGGCGATCTTGAACAGCGCGGTGGCGGCGGCGTTGATGGCGCCGTGCACGAACACATAGGCGTCGTGGCCGGCCATGTGCTCGAACTTGTTGGGCGCGCTGGTGAACGGCAGCCTGGTCAGCTGCGCGATCCGTCGCGCAAAAGCCTTGGCGAATTTCGGCTTGGAATTCAAGCCGGTGCCGACCGCGGTGCCGCCCTGCGCCAGCGGATAAAGCTCGCGTTGCGCCACGCGCAGCCGCGCGATCGCAGACTTCACCTGCGCGGCATAGCCGGAGAACTCCTGGCCGAGCGTGATCGGGGTCGCGTCCATGGTGTGGGTGCGGCCGATCTTGACGATTCTGGCGAACTCCTTGGCCTTGCGGTCGAGCGCCTGGTGCAGCAGCGTCAGCGCCGGTAGCAGGTGCGCGGACATCTGCAGCGCCGCCGCGATATGCATGGCGGTCGGGATCGAGTCGTTGGACGACTGGCTCATATTGACGTGATCGTTCGGATGCACCGGCTTTTTCGCGCCGAGCTCGCCGCCGAGCGCGAGATTGGCGGCGTTGGCGATCACCTCGTTGACGTTCATGTTGGTCTGCGTGCCGGAGCCGGTCTGCCAGACCAGCAGCGGGAAGTGCCCGTCGAGCTTGCCGTCGGCGATGTCCTGCGCCACCGCGACGATGGCGCTCGCGCGCCGCCGGTCGAGGCTCCCGAGGTCGCGATTGACCTCGGCCGCCGCGCGCTTGATCAGGCCGAGCGCGTGCACGATTTCGATCGGCATGCGTTCGCTGCCGATGCGGAAATTGTGCAGCGAGCGCTCGGTCTGCGCGCCCCACAATTTGTCGGCCGCAATAGCGAGCGGCCCGAAGGCGTCGCTCTCGGTGCGAGTGTTGTGGCGTTTTTTGGCGGGCGTTAAATGTTTTTGTTTGCGCATGATCTTGTCCGAAAACCGGTAGCCACTTTTCGGGATCATGCGCCTATTTCTTGCGGAAACGGTCGAGGCGGACGACTTCGCCGCCGCCGCGGCTGGGCTTGTCTGGCTCCGGCTCGGTCTCGGACGCGGCCGCCGGCGAGGTTTCCGGCGCGGGTACGGCCATCGGGATCGAGGGCACGCGCTTGCGCTTGCCCGACTTGTCTTGCGACTGGTCTTGCACCGATCCTTGCCCCTTCTCTTGCGCATTGGCCGGCGCCTGCTGGCCCTGGTCCCCGCCGACCTCCTCGAATTGCAGACCGAACTGCACCGACGGGTCGAAGAAACCGGTGATCGCCTCGAACGGGATGGCCAGCCGTTCGGTGATGCCGCCGAACGACAGGCCGACCTCGAACGCCTGCTCGCTCACCGCCAGATCCCAGAACTGGTGCTGCAGGATGATGGTCATCTTGTCGGGATGCTGCGCGCGCAGCCGGTCCGACATGCGCACGCCGGCGGCATGGGTGTCGAACTCGATGAAAAAATGATGGTCACCCGGCAGGCCCTTCTTGGCGGCATCGCCGAGCACGCTGCGCACCACGCCGCGCAGCGCCAGCTGGGTCAGGAGATCGTAGCGGATATGGTCGGCCATGCGGGCTTCAGGGTCTGTGTTGCGGATTCGGGCCAACAATAGAGCCAGGCGGCCTTCAGCGCCACGTCAGCATCGCTGGAAAATTGTCCGAAAAATGAAAGTGGAGGCTTCTGTTGCCAGGTGCCTCCGAACCCCGCCTAACCGCTGCTAAGACGGCTAGGACTTGTAGGCTTGGTTATTCAAACCGCTTACGCGGCCTGAGCAACCGGAGCATAGTTGTCATTTGCAACTACGATTTGGCCCGATAACGGCGGTACCATGCCGAGCAAAAGTTCGTCCTTTACGCCCTCGTCGATCCTAGTTCGCCCCCGCCGAAGCCCCCCCCTCCCTTTATCCCTCCCCGCATGCGGGGGAGGGTAAGGGTGGGGGCTTGGGTGGAGGCGCCGGGTACTGCCCCCGGGTCCGAAAGGTTTATTACGACGGCCATTTATCGCCATAGCCGGGTTGCCCCGGCACCCAACAATATAGGGACAGAAGGTTACCGAAGGAAGAGCGGGTAAACGCGCTTTCAGGCTGAGTGGGCACCGGTCAGCCGCCCGGAAAGCGCGTAACATAAAAAGCGCGTTTCACGTGAAACAATTCCTATCGCGCCATGCGCCTGGCGCATGACGGGGATAAGTCGGGGGCTGATTTTATTGGGATTGGCTCCGGGCGCCGGCAATTTACACTGTCATGCCCTGGCTTGACGTGGGGAGAGTAAGGCCAAGGCGGTTCGTCGCATATGCGCGGGTTTATGTTTTCGGTACATCCTTCGCGCGGTAATGATTTTCGGAAGAGACAACCTTGGCCGTCGCAAATAAACGCAATCCATTTTATCAATCTGTAATATCATTTCGAATCGTTATGTAAGTAAAACGTTTGCTGATGAATTTCATTTAAATTTACAGACATCGATAACGCACCAGCGGTTCTACCGCCTGCCCTGTCTCTCGTCTTCCGTGCGTTGAACCTATGAGGCACGCAGGAAGAGCGTTTTGTAGACATCGACCTTGCAAGAGGTCTTCAGCAGCGAGTCATACGCACATGAGTCAATTAGCCACTTCGCCAAATACCTCTTCCAGTCAGTCAAATCCGAGCAATTGGGGAGCCGCCGACGCCGCGCGGAGCGAGAGTGCGGCGGAGCAGAGCCAATTCATCAGCTTCGCCATCGGCGACGACCAATACGGCGTCGACATCATGGCGGTGCGCGAGATCAAGGGCTGGTCGGACATCACCCATCTGCCGAAACAACCCGAATACGTGCGCGGTGTGCTCAATCTGCGCGGCGCCATCGTTCCGATTGTCGATCTGCGTTGCCGCCTGGGCGAAGGCCTGACCGAGACGACGCCGCTTCATATCGTCATCATCGTGCAGGTCGACGGCCGCCAGGTCGGGCTGATCGGCGATCGCGTGCTCGACATCGTCTCGGTCGACGCCGCCCAGATTCAGCCGGTGCCGCGCACCGCGCATGGGGCCGGTTCGGACTTTCTGTCGGGCCTCGTCAGCATCGACAACACCATGATCGCGCTGATCGATCTGCCCAGCCTTTTGGCTACGCAGGGAGATGATGCCATCGACCTTTCTACTATCCAACAAAATCGAGCATCGTAGGGAAATAACATGCGAACGTCGTCATTCAATATCAAGCTCAGTCACCGAATCGGCTCGATCAGCATCATCGTGATCCTCGGTCTTGCCGCCATTGCGGGTATCTATCTTTACGGAACATCCGTCCAGGACGCATATCAGCAGAAGGCCGCCGCCGCGAATTCGATTTATGCGCTAACTACAACTGTCAATACCCAACTGCTTGATGTCAGACACAGCGAAAAAGATTTCTTGTTACGCAATGACTTAAAATACGCCGAACATCACAACGAATTGCAAAAGATGATCATCCTCAGACTCGGCGCGCTTCAACAACAAGGCCGTGCCATCGGCCATGACGATATTGCGCAAAAGGCCGGCATCATCCTTGAAGGGTTCAATAAATACATTTCGCAATTCAAAGCGCTCGTGGAAAGCAAGACGCGCTTAGGCCTGAACGAAAACTCAGGTCTTGAAGGGGCGTTGCGCGGATCTGTCCATGCCATCGAGAAGAAACTCGACGAATTGAACGAGTCGAAATATCTGGTAACGATGTTGACGATGCGCCAGCATGAAAAGGACTTCATGCTGCGACGCGATCCCAAGTACGGCAACGACATGAAAAAGCGCGCGTCTGAGTTGACCGCGGCGCTGGATCAATCCGAACTCTCGCCGGCAATCAAGAACCAGGTGAAGCAAAATCTCGCTGTCTACCAGCGCGATTTCTTTGCCTGGATGGAAGGTGCTCTTGCGGTGGGCGCCGAACAGAAAGCGATGTCCGATGCCTATGCGTCGATTTCGCCTGTGATTGACGTCACGCTCAAGTCGGTCAATGAAATGAATGCAAGCGTGGAAAGCGAAAGCGAGAAATCGCGCGCCGACATTAGATTGGCCATGCTTACCGGCATGCTGCTGATCGGCGTCGTGGTGTTGATTATTTGCCTTTTGATCGGTCGGTCCGTCTCGAAGCCGATCAGCAAGATCGCTTCGGTCCTGAATGAACTCGCCAACGGCAACAAAGCTGTCGAAATTCCCTATACCAAGCGCGGCGACGAGATCGGCGACAACGCGCGCGCGGCCAAGACCTTCAAGGAAAACCTGCTGCGTGTGGAAAAAATGGAAGCCGAGCGGAAGGAAGCCGAACTGCGCGCCGCTGCCGAGCAGGAAGCGGCGAAGCACAAGGTCGTGAGCGAGTTCGAGGCGGCGGTCGGCGGCATCGTCAAGGCGGCGGCGGCCGGCGACTTCAGCCAACGCGTCGATCTCGAAGGCAAGGCCGGCATCGTGCTCAGCGTCGGCGGCGCGATCAATTCGCTGTGCGAGAACGTGGCCAAGGCGCTCGACGATCTCATGAAGATGCTCGATTCGCTGGCCGAAGGCGAACTGACGCGGCGCATCACCGCCGAATACCAGGGCAACTTCGCCACCCTGAAAGACAACGCCAATACCACGGCGGAACGCATCGGTGCCACCATCGCCCAGCTCAAGGTCGCCGGGCGCGAGGTGACCAATGCTTCGGCCGAAATTTCGATCAGCACCACCGACCTGTCGCAGCGCACCGAGGAGCAGGCCGCCAGCCTGGAAGAGACCTCGGCCTCGATGGAAGAAATCTCCGCCACCGTGAAGAAGAACGCCGAGAACGCGCAGCAGGCCAATCAATTCACCGCCGGCACCCGCGAGGTCGCCGATCGCGGCGGCCAGGTGGTCGCCAAGGCGGTGGACGCCATGGCCAAGATCGAGGAGTCTTCGCGCAAGATCTCCGACATCATTGGCGTGATCGACGAGATCGCGCGGCAGACGAATCTCTTAGCGCTCAACGCGGCGGTGGAAGCGGCGCGTGCCGGCGAAGCCGGCCGCGGTTTCGCGGTGGTGGCCTCGGAAGTGCGGAGTCTCGCGCAGCGCGCCTCGCAGGCGGCCAAGGACATCAAGGACCTGATCACCAACTCGAACGGCCAGGTCAAGGAAGGCGTCGATCTGGTCAACCGGGCGGGCACTTCGCTCAACGAGATCGTCGAATCGATCAAGAAGGTGGCCGACATCGTCGCCGACATCGCCAATGCCAGCGCTGAACAGGCGACCGGCATCGAGCAGGTCAACAAGGCGCTCACCCAGATGGACGAGGTGACGCAGCAGAACTCGGCGCTGGTGGAGGAGAACGCCGCCACCGCCAAGACGCTGGAGCATCAGGCCAAGGCCATGGACGAGCGCATCGCCTTCTTCCGCATCGACGATAGCGCCGCGGGCGAACAGAGAGCGCAAGCGGAAGCAGCGCGCGAACAGCGCCCGGTCGTCGCCGTGCCATCACGCGGACCGGCGGCGCCCAAGCGGGCTGTTGCCGGAGCTAGGCGCATGCAGGCCGCGCTCGCCACCGCCGTCAACAGCGAGCCGGATTGGAAGGAATTCTGACAGTTTTTAAATCGAGAGGTGGCCGGCCGCGCAGCTGGGCCTTTTTGTGGTTCGGAGACGGGGGTAAGCCGCTCACGTCAAATTGAAATTTGGCAATTTATTGAACTTAAAGGGCGCAGCGCAGTTAACGGTCATGAATTTGAATATGAAAGGCCGATCATGTCCCGTTTTCGCCTTGCGGCAGTTGTCTCGGCCTTTCTTTGCACCGCGGCGACCGCGCTGCCGGCGGCTGCGCAGAATGAGCAATCCCGGAATGAGCAATCCCAGGATGTGGGGGTGACGAGTCCGGAACCGGGCCTTCCAAAGGAGCTTGGAGCGCCGGTTCTGCCATCCACGCTCGAAGCGCCACCCGCCGAACCCGCAGCGACGTCCGTCTTACAAACGGCGCCTGCCGTACCGACCGAAACCGCGCCCGCGGCGCCCGCGCCGGTCGTCCAACTGCCGCCGGCCAATCTCGGCGTGGCGCAGAAATTACAGGAACTGATCGCCACCCGGCTGGCCGATTTCATCGAGCGCAAGCCGGAGCAGGCCGCGGTCGAAGCCTTTTATCGCGAGCGCGGCTTCCAGCCGCTCTGGACGTCGAACGGCGCGCCCACCAAACGCGCGGCGGAGGTCGGCGCGTTTCTGAAAAATATCGCGAGCGAAGGGCTCGATCCGCGCGACTATCCCGTTCCCAATCTCGCGGCGAGATCGACCGACGACGAGGCGGCGGCGAATGAGCTCAAGCTCACGCGCTCGCTATTGACCTACGCCCGCCACGCCAGCAGCGGCCGCGTCAGCTACACGCGCGTCAGCGCGTCCATCCTCTATCCTGCGAATGCGCTCAAGCCAGAGACGGTTCTGTCGCAGGTGGCGTCGTCGCAGAATGCGCGCGACACGCTGCTCTCCTTCGAGCCGCAGCATGCCGGCTTCAAGGCGCTGAAGGCGGCGCTGGCCGCGGAACGTAACGCGCCGCAACGCGACAGCGCGCCGGCGCGGCGGGGCGAGGCCAAGCAAGCGCGCGTCGATACCGTCGGCCTGATCGTCGCCAACATGGAGCGCTGGCGCTGGCTGCCGCGCGATCTCGGCGCCGTCCATGTGGTCGTCGACGTTCCGGCCTATGCGCTCGGCGTGTTCAATGACGGCCGGGAGCTCTGGCGCACCAAGATCGTGGTCGGCAAGCCGAACCTGGCGACGCCGCTGCTCAGCGAGACGATTAAATATCTGACGATCAACCCGACCTGGAACGTGCCGCCCTCGATCATCCGCAACGAGTATCTGCCGGCGCTGGAACGCGACCCCGACGCGCTCGAGCGCATTGGCCTCAAGGTGGCGCGCAATCATGACGGCTCGCTGCGCGTCTATCAGCCGCCGGGCGAGCGCAATGCGCTCGGCCGCATCCGGTTCAATTTCCCCAACGTGTTCCTGGTCTATCAGCACGACACGCCGCAAAAGAGTTTCTTCGCGCGCGACACGCGGGCGCTCAGCCACGGCTGCATGCGCGTGCAAAATCCGGAAAAATACGCCGAGCTGCTGCTGTCGCTGTCGCAGCCGGAGGACGGCTTCTCCATCCGACGCATCAGCGCCATGTACGGCGATAACGAGCGCACCATCAACCTGAAGCGGCCGATTCCCGTGCACGTCACCTATCAGACCGCTGTCGTCGACGAGGCCGGCCATCTGAAGACGCGCGACGATATCTACGGGCTCGACGCCGCCATCCTGAAACTGATGCGCGGCAACGAGCGCGCGGTGGCCGACGTGCCGATCGCGCGCGATTACAAGTCGAGCAGCAAGCCGGTGATGGCGCGGCTACCGGAACGCTCCGCAGTCCGCGAGGCGCGCGCCTCGGCCGACGAGTATGACGAGGGCCGCGGGGATCAGCGAGCATGGAGCGGCTGGGATAGCCGTGACCGGAGTGCGCGCGGTTATGGCGCCTATCCGATGACGCGGTTTTTCGACCGCGCCGTCGGGACGTGGTAGCGCCAAGGCAACGCCTTATCCTCGATTGCGCCCAGCACCGCCGCCATCGACCGCGCCACCATGCTTACCGCCGCCTTAACGACCTGCTGCAAATTCTCTGCAACCGCCAACCGGTTCCTGAAGGCCTGTCAAGTATCATATTTAAAATATCGTCTTTCCGATCGAAGGAAATTCGCAGCAGTCCCGCTCAGACTTCGGCCGCAAGTCTTGGCTTGTTGCCGATTGAGCGAGCTCCCAACGGAGCGGTCCCATGCGCAGCCACGCCGTCATCATCGCCGCCTTGCTTTGCGCGGGTTATCCGGCCTCGGCCAGCGAGCCGCTGGTGCCGTCCGAGCCGGTGGTGCGCGGCGTCATTCGCGGCGACTTCGCCTACGGCTCGCAATGCCTGACGGTTCCGGTCACGGAATTTCTGCCGGGCGTCTCGCTGGAAATGCGCCCCTGCCGAAACAGCGCCGATCAGATTTTCGAATGGAATGTGGTCAGTTTTGAAATCAAGATTCATAATCTCTGCGTCGACGCCTTGCGCGCCGCACCTGGCAGTTCGCAGCCCGGCGATCCGATCGGCTTGTGGTACTGCCAGGGCACGCCTCGGCAGCAGTGGTTCTCGTTGCGCAGCAATCCATATTTTCCGACCTTCAGTATTGTCGGCGCCGGCGGCCCCGCCAGCAATCTCTGTCTCGAGTCGCTGAAGGACAGCACGGTCGCTGGAACGCAGTTGGCGATCGCGACCTGCGACGCCGGCGACAAACAGCAATTCCGCGTTCAACCGTGGCCGCCGCTGGACGACAAGGTCTCATCCGGACCGCTTGGCAGCTTGCGAGTTTTGTCGGACTAGGCCGCGTCGGTGATGCTGGTGGTGGTGGCTTTTTGCAGCCGTTTGACCATCTGCTTGAGCGCGGCGATCTCGCCCTCCAGCCGCGCGACGCGCACGGCCAGCTCGTCATCGCCGGCGGGTGGCGCCTCGACGCCGGCGTCGCTGATGAAACCGATGCCGATTTCATCGCCCTCCCGCCATTTGACCTTGCCGCGCAGCGTCTGGCCCTTGACCGGAATATGCAACTCGATCGTATCGATCGCCGCGATCGGTGCGGAGAAGGTGAGCCGCGCGCCGGTGTCCGACATGTCGCGCACCAGGCAGCTGACGGCGGACGGGCTGTTGCCGAGATAGACCAGCCCGCGCAGAAAGCTTCTTTGCCGGGATGTCTGCCGTCGTTCCGCCATCGGGTGCTCTCAACTATCTGCCAAAAGAAAGATCGTCCGGCTTTGGGGCTGGATTACCGATAGAGCATCGGTTTAAAAAGTTCGTAAATCGGCGCGCTGCCAAACGTTAAGCGCTTTTAATGGTCGCGCGGCCACGCCTGAGGCGGAGCCCCGAAACGAGGGGTTGCATGTGGCGTCAACCCGCGCGCCGACAGTTCAGCGTGTCAGCTCTAAAGCCCGACAAAGTCGCGCAGCGTCTTCACCGTCGCCGCGGCGTCCTTGGCTTCCTCGGTGGTGAGCACCGTGATCTCGCCGGTGCGCCGATGCATCACGCTGTGGTGGATGGCCGCGCCCGAGAGGCCGTCCTGCTCCGACTTCACCGCGATGTCGTCGATCTCGGCGAGCGCGAACTCCACCGGCTTCTTGTTCCACAGCAGGATTTTGTGCTGCAGCGTCGCCTTGCCGGAATCCTTGTCGAGCGTCAGCGTCGTCGAGCCTTCCTTCAGCACGAGCTTGCGCGTCGTATTTTCGATTTTGGCCATGACAGGTCCCCCCTTGGGTTTCCCACGTCCCATCATAGCAAAACTGGCGGGCAAAATATTGCGACATAATGCGTCCCGCTGCCGCGGCTGCGAGGATGGCAAGGATAGGCGCCCGGCAATGACGTGGGGAGGGTGGCGTCCAAGCGTCTGGTCGCCCGCGCGCGGGCAGGCTAATTCTAATGGCGCATGTCCTCACCCGCCGCGCCGTCGCCCGCCGACCGTCCCTCGCTTGTCGCCCTATTCCGCGCCTTCGCCGTGGTCTCGCTCTCCGGCTTCGGCGGCGCGCTGCCGTGGGCGCGGCTGATGATCGTCGAGCGCAAGCGCTGGATGAGCGCGGAGGAGTTCAACGAGGCCTTCGCGCTCTCGCAGTTCCTGCCCGGCCCGAACGTGATCAATTTCTCGGTGGTGTTCGGCGCCCGCTTCGGCGGCGCGCCGGGCGCCGCGGTGGCGCTCGCCGGCCTGCTCGGGCCGCCGCTGGCGATCGTCATGGTGCTGGCGATTCTGTATGCGCGCTTCGGCGGTGTCGAGACGCTCAGCCGCATCCTGGCCGGCGTCACCGCCGCCGCGGTCGGGTTGCTGATCGCGGTGGTCGCAAAGATGGCGGCGCCCTTGTTCCTCAGTCGCTGGAATTCCGGCCCGGTCATCGCGATTCTCGCCTTCATCGGCGTTGCCATCATGCAGTGGCCGTTGCCGATCGTGTTTGCCGTGCTGGCGCCGGTCAGCGTCGGTTTCGCCTGGTTTAAACGATGAACGACTCACCGCTGCTCGCTCTCGCCGGCTATTTCGCGCTGCTCTCGCTGTTCGCGGTTGGCGGCGCCAATGCGGCGATCCCGGAAATGCACCGCATCGCGGTCGAGGTGATGCATTGGATGAGCGACCGGCAGTTCGCCGACATGTTCGCCATCGCGCAGGCCTCGCCGGGCCCCAACGTCATCATCGTCACCTTGATCGGCTACCACGTCGCCGGTTTCGCCGGCGCCGCCGTCGCCACGGTGGCGATGTGCGGGCCGACCTGCGTGCTGGCCTTTTTCGTCGCGCGCGTCTGGGACCGCTTCAAGGAGGCGCGCTGGCGCATTGCAATCCAGGCGGGCCTGGTGCCGGTCTCGCTCGGACTGATCGGGGCGAGCGCCTTCGTGCTGGCGCGCACCGCCGATCACAATATTTATGCCGCCGTTATAACGGCGATTACCGCACTGGTCGGTTTCGCCACCCGCATCAATCCGCTGTGGCTGTTTGCCGCTGCGGGCGTGCTGGGGCTAACCGGCTGGCTGTGAAGCGCCGGGATTGGACCCGTATTGTGGGCCAGCAAGACTGCTCAACATCCCTGCTTCCGGCCGGCTGGGATGATGTGCTAGGGATCAGACGCTTGAGGTGTTCAATAAGAAGAAAGACGCAGGAGGGGTAATGGCGGAGGGGACCAAGTCCTCCCCGGAGGGGGGCCGATTTCAATTCAAGGTGCGCGGGCCGCAAGATTTTTATGGCGGCCTGGCGCTGATCGCCTTGGCAATTTTTGCGATCATTGCTTCGGGCGAATTGCCGGGCCAGCACGGCTTCGCCTTTGGACCGGGCACCGCGCCGCGCATGTTCGCGACCTTGCTCGCGGTCGTCGGCGGGCTGGTGGCGTTGAGCGGCCTGTTCATAGACGGGCCGCCGATCGGACACTTCGCCTTGAAGGGGCCGGCCTATGTGCTGACGGCGATTCTTCTGTTTGCCGGCATGATCCGCGGCATCGACCTGCAAATGATCGGCATTCCCTTGAAAATACCGGCGCTCGGGCTGGTGCTGTCCACCTTCGTCGCCTTCATGGTTTCGATCATGGGATCGACCGAAATGCGCTGGGTGGAAAGCCTGATCGCCGCCGTGGCGATGACCGCGTTCTGCGTCGGTCTGTTCGTCTACCTGCTCGGGCTGCCGTTCCAGCTCTGGCCGCTCTGATCGGATCGCACACCCATGACCGACCTTCTCGCCAATCTCGCGCTCGGCTTCCAGGTTGCCGCGAACCCTTACAACCTCAGCTTCTGCCTGCTCGGCGCGCTGGTCGGTACGCTGGTTGGCGTGCTGCCGGGCATCGGCACGGTGGCGACGGTGGCCATGCTGCTGCCGATCACATTTGGATTACCTCCTGTCGGCGCGCTCATCATGCTCGCCGGCATCTATTACGGCGCGCAATATGGCGGCTCTACCACCTCGATCCTGGTCAATATTCCGGGCGAGGCCACCTCGGTGGTGACCTGTCTGGACGGCCATCAGATGGCGCGGCAGGGCCGTGCCGGTGCCGCGCTCTCGATCGCGGCCATCGGCTCGTTCTTCGCCGGCTGCGTCGCCACCGTGCTGGTGGCGGCGCTCGGCGGTCCGTTGACCGGCCTGGCGCTGCTGTTCGGCCCGGCGGAATATTTCGCGCTGATGTTACTCGGCCTGATTTTCGCGGTGGTGCTGGCGAAAGGCTCGGTGCTCAAGTCGGTCGCCATGGTGCTCACCGGACTGCTGCTGTCGATGGTCGGCTCGGATCTGGAAACCGGCGCCGGCCGCATGACCTTCGACATCGCGGAACTGTCCGACGGCATCGGCTTTGCCAACGTGGCGATGGGCCTGTTCGGTTTTGCCGAGATCATTCGCAATCTGGAAATGTCGGCGGAAAGCCGCGAAATCGTCAATACCAAGATTTCCGGGCTGATGCCGACGCGCCAGGACCTGATCGATTCCTCCGGCGCCATCGCGCGCGGCACCATCCTCGGTTCGCTGTTAGGAATCCTGCCGGGCGGCGGCGCGGTGGTGGCCTCGTTCGCGGCCTACACGTTCGAGAAGCGCATCTCGAAGAATCCGGAGCGCTTCGGCCGCGGCGCCATCCAGGGCGTGGCGGCGCCGGAAAGCGCCAATAATGCCGCGGCGCAGACTTCGTTCATTCCGCTGCTCACCCTCGGCATTCCGCCCAACGCGGTGATGGCGCTCATGGTCGGCGCCATGACCATCCACGGCATCGTGCCGGGTCCGCAGGTGATGACCAAGCAGCCCGAGCTGTTCTGGGGCATGATCGCCTCGATGTGGCTCGGCAACCTGATGCTGATCATCATCAACCTGCCGCTGGTCGGCGTGTGGGTGACCCTGCTGCGGGTGCCGTACCGGCTGTTGTTTCCCTCGATTATCGTGTTCTGCTGCATCGGCATCTACTCGATCAACAACTCGCCGACCGACGTGGTGATCGCCGCGATCTTCGGGCTGGTCGGCTATTGGCTGGTCAAACACGACTTCGAGCCGGCGCCGCTGGTGCTCGCCTTCGTGCTCGGGCCGCTGATGGAGGAAAATCTCCGGCGCGCCATGCTGATCGCGCGCGGCGACGCCACCGTGTTCGCGACCCGGCCGATCTCGGCCGGGCTGCTGCTGGT
The DNA here is from genome assembly GCA_016185205.1 of Hyphomicrobiales bacterium. GTDB lineage: Bacteria > Pseudomonadota > Alphaproteobacteria > Rhizobiales > Xanthobacteraceae > Pseudolabrys. The sequence continues at coordinate 209,968 of JACPOA010000016.1, forward strand.
CGCGGCCTTCCTGCTGGTGCTGGCGGCGCTGCCGATGATCCGCAAGCGGCGCGACGAGGTGTTCGTCGAATAACGCCAAAGCGCGACCGGTTTGAAAGACCCGAGGCCGGCACGTTGCCGGCCTTGGTGTTTCTGGCGTGCGCTTACACGACCACCGCCACAATGCCGGCGGCCAGGATCACCACCTGGACGCAGAAGATCGTAATATTGACGTCCCATTTCTTCGCGATCAGCGGCACCGGTGCCGGGAACGGCTTGTAACCGTTGGCGTCATAGGCCTTGCCGCCATAGATCGGCATCGCCAGCACCGCCACGAAGAAGGCGGCATAGACGATGGCGCTCATCAGCGCGACCAGATAGAGCCGCTCGAGCGCGAGCGGGCCCGGCCACCAGATCAGCGCCAGCGCCAGCAGGCCGAAGCCGACATAGCTGGAGATCTGCCAGACCACATGGAAGCGCGCATGCCCGGTCCACTTCGGATTGGTGGCGTGGGTCTTGTTGAAGTCGGCGATCACCGTGGCGACGGCCCAGCCGGCGGTCGTCAGCGTGAACAGGACGCGGGCCAGAAGAATGTGGTCGAACGCAATGCGCATGACGGGTCCCCCATGGTGCCGGCGGACGGATGGTAGCAAAAAGCGCGCTGTCTGCGCATAGCCGGAACCCTTTCTGCCGTTGATAAGCGTCTGCCGCCCGGTTGCCGGGCGGGGTAAACTTGCCCATCTTCCGAGTCGCGACAGCTAGGGTCAGCGATGCGCCAATACCTCGACCTGATGGAACTCATTCTTAGCCGTGGCGTGGAAAAGCGCGACCGCACCGGCACCGGCACGCTGTCGGTGTTCGGCCATCAGATGCGCTTTGCGCTCGACGACGGCTTCCCGATGCTCACCACCAAGAAGCTGCACCTCAAATCGATCGTGCATGAGCTGCTCTGGTTCCTGGCCGGCGACACCAACATTAAGTATCTGAAAGACCACGGCGTGCGCATTTGGGATAAATGGGCCGACGAGCATGGCGACCTCGGTCCCGTTTATGGCCATCAATGGCGTTCATGGCCGGCCAAGGACGGCCAGACCATCGACCAGATCAGCCACGTGATCGAGATGATCAAGCGCAATCCGGATTCGCGCCGGCTGATCGTTACCGCCTGGAATCCAGCCGACGTCGACAAGATGGCGCTGCCGCCCTGCCACTGCCTGTTCCAATTTTATGTCGCGGACGGCCGGCTGTCGTGCCAGCTCTATCAGCGTTCGGCCGACGTATTCCTCGGTGTGCCGTTCAACATCGCGTCCTATGCGCTGCTCACGCTGATGGTGGCGCAGGTGGCGGGCCTTAAGCCGGGCGAGTTCATCCACACTTTCGGCGACGCGCATCTTTATCTCAATCATCTGGAGCAGGCGCGGCTGCAATTGTCGCGCGCGCCGCGGGTCTTGCCGGTGATGAAGCTCAATCCGGCGGTGAAGGATATCTTCGGCTTCCGCTACGAGGATTTCACCATCGAGGGCTACGACGCGCATCCGCACATCAAAGCCCCAGTAGCAGTATGAGTGGCGTCGCGAGCCTCGTCATCCGCGCGGCGCGACCGGCCGATGCCACGCTGATCTTCGCGCTGGTGCGCGAACTGGCCGACTATGAGAACCTGCAAGGCGACGTGGCGGCGACGCCGGAAGCGATTGCCGCCGCGCTGTTTGCGCCGCAGCCGCGGCTCACCTGCGACATCGCCGAATGGAACGGCGAGCCGGCCGGCTTTGCGGTCTGGTTCTTGAATTTTTCGACCTTCCGCGGCCGTCACGGCCTTTATGTCGAGGACCTGTTCGTGCGGCCGGCTTTTCGCGGCCAGGGCATCGGCAAGGCGCTGATGGCGCGGCTGGCCAGACATTGCGTCGAGCAGGGCTACGCGCGCTTCGAATGGGCGGTGCTCGACTGGAATGCGCCGTCGATTGCGTTCTACAAGTCGATCGGCGCGCAGGTGATGGACGAGTGGCGCATCTGCCGGCTCAGCGGCAAGGCATTGCAGGATTTCGCCGGGGCGGGGACGCCATGAAGATCGTGCTGGTCGCCGCCATCGGCGAAAACAACGTCATCGGCCGCGACGGTCAGTTGCCGTGGCGGCTGAAATCCGACCTGGCGCATTTCCGTAAACTGACCATCGACAAGCCGGTGGTGATGGGACGCAAGACCTTCCAGTCGATCGGCCGGGCACTCGACCGGCGCACCAATATCGTGATCACCCGCGATGCGACGTTTGCCGCGCCCGGCGTGCTGACGGCGGCGAGCTTTCCGGCCGCGCTCGACCTCGCCCGCAAGGACGCCGTGGCGCGCGGCACCGACGAGATCATGATCGTCGGCGGCAGCGATATTTTCGCCGCCAGCCTGCCGCTGGCCGACCGGCTGGAGATCACCCATGTGCGTGCCTCGCCGGAAGGTGATGTGACTTTCCCGCCGATCGACCCCACAATCTGGCGCGAGGTGAGCCGCACCGAGCATGCCGCCGGGCCGCAGGACGACGCCAGCTTCGCGGTCGCGGCTTATTTAAGGCGCTAAACGTTGGTTCAGGGGTGTTAGGCGCGGCATGAACGCGCGTTGTAACCGTCGGTCCGGTCCCCTATAACCCCTCCCAACAAGGCCAGCCGGACGGACAGAGCTGGCACCGGGAGATCATTTCAATGCCATGGACCAATCAGGGCGGCGGCGGCGGTGGCGGTGGCGGCGGCCCGTGGGGCTCGGGCGGCAAGGGCCCCTGGAGCTCCGGACCGCAGTCGGGCGGACCGACACCGCCGGATCTGGAGGAAATCCTCCGCCGCAGCCAGGACAAACTGCGGCGCTTCCTGCCGGGCGGCAATCTCGGCGGCAAAGGCTTTGCCATTCTCGGACTGGCGGCCGTCGCACTCTGGGGCTTCTCCGGCTTTTTCAAGGTCGAGCCGGATGAACTCGGCGTCGTGCTGCGCTTCGGCCAGCAAGTGCGCGAAGTGCAGCCCGGATTGAATTACCACCTGCCGTATCCGGTCGAGACCGTGCTCACGCCCAAGGCGTTGCGCGTCAACAAGATCGATATCGGCATGCGCGTGGTCGACGACATCCGCCGCGGCACCACCACCCGCGACGTGCCGGAGGAGAGCCTGATGCTGACCGGCGACGAGAACATCGTCGACGTCGACTTCTCGGTGCTGTGGAAGGTGAAGCCGACCGGTGTCGGCGATTATCTGTTCAACATCCAGAATCCGGAAGGCACCGTGAAGGCGGTGGCGGAAAGCGCCATGCGCGAGGTGGTCGGCCGTTCCGAGATCCAGCCGATCCTGACCGGCGCGCGCCAGACCATCGAGACCGCGGTGCAGGATCTGATGCAGAAGACGCTCGATCATTACGGCGCCGGTATTGTCGTGCAGCAGGTGCAGTTGCAGAAGGTCGATCCGCCGACCCAGGTGATCGATTCCTTCCGCGACGTGCAGGCCGCGCGCGCCGACCTCGAGCGCGCGGTCAACGAGGCGCAGACCTACGCCAACCGCGTGGTGCCGGAAGCGCGCGGACGCGTGGCGCAGATCACGCAGGCCGCCGAAGCCTACAAGTCGCAGACGGTGGCGGAAGCCACCGGCCAGACCTCGCGCTTTTTGAAGATCTACGATCAGTACAAGAAAGCGCCCGCCGTCACCCGCGAGCGCATGTATCTGGAAACCATGGAGCGTGTGCTCGGCGGTACCGACAAGATCATCCTGGACTCCGGGCAAGGCGGGTCGGGCGTGGTGCCTTACTTGCCGCTCGGTGAAATCTCCCGTACGCCGCCGGCGCGCGGCCAAGCCCCATCGGGAGGTCAGCGATGAGACTCAATGTCATCGGCGGCGTCATCGCCGTCCTGGTCGTCGCCGCTTTGATCGTCGGCTACAGCTCGCTGTTCACCGTCTATCAGACGCAGCAGGCGCTGGTCGTTCGCCTCGGTCAGCCGGTTCGCGTCGTCAACCAGCCGGGCCTCAACGTCAAGATACCGTTCATCGACAGTGTGATCGGTATCGACAAGCGTATCCTCGACCTGGAAGCGCCGGCGCAGGAAGTGATCGCCTCCGACCAGAAGCGGCTGGTGGTCGACGCCTTCGCGCGCTACCGCATCCAGGACGTGCTGCGCTTCTATCAGACGTTGGGCTCGATCCAGGGAGCCAATTCGCAGCTCACCATTCTGCTCAATTCGGCACTGCGCCGCGTGCTCGGCGAGGTGACCTTCACCCATGTCGTGCGCGACCAGCGCGCCGACTTGATGGCGCGCATCCGTGACCTGGTCGACAAAGAAGCTACGGCCTACGGCATATCGGTCGTCGACATACGGATTCGGCGCGCCGACTTGCCCGAGCAGAACAGCCAGGCGGTCTATCAGCGCATGCAGACCGAGCGACAGCGCGAGGCGGCGGAGTTCCGTGCCCAGGGCGCCCAGCGCGCGCAGGAAATCCGCTCGCGCGCCGATCGCGAGGTGACCGTGCTGGTGGCCGAAGCGACCTCGCAATCCGAACAGATCCGCGGCGAGGGCGACGCCACGCGCAACCAGATCTTCGCCGACGCCTTCAACCGGGATGCGGATTTCTTCTCCTTCTACCGCTCGATGCAGGCCTACGAGGCCAGCATGAAGCACAACGACACAAGGCTGATGCTCAAGCCCGACACCAGCTTCTTCCGCTTTTTCAACGACCCGTCCGGCAAGACGCGTGACAGTGCGCCGCCGGCGGCGGCACCGGTCCGGTAAATCGAGCAAGCAAACGCGGTCGGCATGGCGGATTTCCTGGGTGCGCTCGGATTGGTCTTCGTCATCGAAGGTCTGGTCTTTGCCGCCTTTCCGGCGCACGCCAAGCGGGCGATGGCGAGCGTGCTGGAAACCCATGACGGCTCGCTGCGCGTGATCGGCATCGGCTCGGCCGTCGTCGGGCTGATCGTGGTGTGGCTGGCGAGGGGTTAAGCCTTGTTTGCGCATGATCTTTTCCGACCTTCCTTCGCCCGCCGATCCAGCCTTCGCAGCCGAAGCGGCTGCTTCGGCGGAGTAGGCAGCGGGCTTCGCACTCGGGTCCGGCCTTTGGCCGGCCCGAGCACAGGCTCCGGCGGGAAACCGGTACCCATCCCCGATCAAGTCGAGGACAAGCTTTTCGGGATCATGCGTGCTTTTCCGCGCGAATCGGCCTCTCATGGTGTTGATGGCCGATGCCCTTGAATCGCCGTGAAGACGGCGGCACTCTCGCAATGAACGCCTTTTCCAGGAGAATTGACGCCCATGGGCGCTATCCTCAATCGTATGACGATACCGGCCGGCCGCGCCGGTTTGGCGATTTTCGCCGCTGCCGCAATCGTTTGGCCGGTGCTGAGCGGGCCTGCCTTGGCGCGCGGACCGGACAATATCTCCGACGTGGCGGAAGCCGTGATCGACGCCGTGGTCAATGTCTCGACCAAGCAGTCGGTCGACATCAGCAGCGGCGCCATGCCGCAACTGCCGCCGGGCTCGCCGTTCGAGGAATTCTTCGAGGAGTTCTTCAAGAACCGCCGCGGCCAGGGCGGGCAGGGTGGTCAAGGCGGGCAGGGCGGCCAGAACGGCCATCCGCAGACGCCGCGCCGGGTCTCTTCGCTCGGCTCCGGCTTCATCATCGATGCGACCGGCCTGGTGGTCACCAACAACCACGTCATCTCCGAGGCCGACGAGGTCAGTGTCATCCTCAATGACGGCACCACGCTGAAGGCCGAAGTCATCGGCCGCGACACCAAGACCGATCTCGCGCTGCTGCGGGTGACGCCGACCAAGCCGCTCAAGGCGGTGAAGTGGGGCGACAGCGACAAATTGCGGCTGGGCGAATGGGTGATCGCGATCGGCAATCCGTTCAGCCTCGGCGGCACGGTGACCGCCGGCATCGTGTCGGCGCGCAACCGCGACATCAATTCCGGACCCTACGACAACTACATCCAGACCGACGCCGCCATCAACCGCGGCAATTCCGGCGGGCCGCTGTTCAACCTCAATGGCGAGGTGATCGGCGTCAACACCGCGATCATTTCGCCGTCCGGCGGTTCGATCGGCATCGGCTTCGCGGTGCCCTCGAAGTCCGCGTTGGCGGTGATCGATCAGCTGCGCGAATTCAAGGAGGTGCGGCGCGGCTGGCTCGGCGTGCGCATCCAGCAGGTCGACGACCAGATCGCCGACAGCCTCAACATCAAGCCGGCGCGCGGCGCGCTGATCGCCGGCGTCGACGACAAGGGTCCGGCCAAGCCGGCCGGCATCGAGCCGGGCGACGTCGTCGTCAAGTTCGACGGCAAGGACATCAAGGAGATGCGCGATCTGCCCAAGATCGTGGCCGAGACGCCGGTCGGCAAGGACGTCGAGGTGGTGATCATCCGCAAGGGCGCCGAACAAAAACGCACGGTCAGGCTCGGCCGGCTCGATGACGGCGTCAAGCAGGCCGCGCTGACGCCCAAGAAGGATAGTCCGGAAGAAAAGACCGTGGTGAAGAAGGCGCTCGGCCTCGACCTCGCCAATCTCACCGACGAGCTGCGCAAGAAGCACAAGATCAAGGACAAGGTGAAGGGTGTGCTGATCACCGGCGTCGACGCCAATTCGCCGGCGGCCGAAAAGCGGCTGAGCCCCGGCATGGTGATCGCCGAACTGCAGCAGCAGCCGGTGGCCAACGCCGCCGAACTGCAGGCGCGCGTCGACAAACTCAAGAAGGACGGCAAGAAGACGGTGGTGCTGCTGGTGGTGTCGCCCGACGGCGACCCGAGCTTCGTGGCGCTCAGCCTGCAATAGTTAATTCGTCATGCTGCAGGGCGCGCCGTTGACTTGAAACTTCGCCGCGCCACCCATTTCTGATTTCGCTAACGACGCCCATGAGCCACGCTGCGATCTACTAATTGACTCAGATCAAGGCGGCGCCGGGGTATTTTTTGTATCTGCCTTTGTTTTGTCGTTTCGGCCGGCAGGTTCCCGCTCGACAACCGGTTGCGACAGCGACACAATCGTTGATGACGCCAGCAGGGCGCAACCCATCAATGCGGGCCGGTCAGAGCCCGATGGCAGGGCAGGGAGATACTCCAGTGAGCTCCGAGAAGCCTACCGGTTCCGGCGCGGCGTCGCTGCTGCTCCGGCAAGACTTTCTTGGCGGCTTGGTGGTTACCGCGGTTGCGGCGATAGCCTATTGGCTCGGCTCCGACCTCGCCGTCGGAACCCTGGGCGGAATGGGTCCCGGCTTGCTGCCCAAGGTGCTGTCGCTGCTGTTGGGAGCGCTCGGGCTGCTGCTGCTGTTCGGTTCATTGCGGGACGTGGGTGTGCGGCTGACAGTGGGCTCGCTACGCGGTCCGATCTTCGTGTTCGGAGCGCTGATTGCCTTCGGCTTGGCGGTCCGCCCCCTCGGGCTGGTCGCGGCCGGTCCGCTCGCCATCATCATCGGCGCGTTCGGCAGCGACGAAGTCAAATGGGTCGAGACCATCGTGTCGGGGCTGCTGACGACCCTGTTCTGCATCGTGCTGTTCAAACTGGCGCTCGGGCTGCCAATTCCGCTCGCGCCCTGGCTCCTCGGCTATTGAGGATGAGGACGCACCGATGTTCGATCTGATTGGTAATCTCGGATTGGGCTTTGCGACCGCGCTATCGCCCATGAATCTTGCGTTGTGCTTCCTCGGCTGCCTGGTCGGCACCCTGATCGGCGTGCTGCCCGGCGTTGGCCCGATCGCCACCATCGCCATGCTGCTGCCGCTGACCTTCAAGGTCGATCCGACCGGCGCGCTGATCATGCTGGCCGGCATCTATTACGGCGCCCAATATGGCGGCTCGACCACGGCGATCCTGGTCAATATCCCGGGCGAAGCGACCTCGGTGGTGACCACGCTCGACGGCCACCAGATGGCGCGCAAAGGCCAGGCCGGCATCGCGCTCGGCATCGCGGCGATCGGCTCGTTTTTCGCCGGCACCGTCGCCACTTTGGTGATCGCCGCCATCGGCGCGCCGCTAACCAAGCTCGCGCTGCTGTTCGGACCCGCCGAATATTTCGGCTTGATGGTGCTTGGCCTCGGCCTCGCGATCGTGCTGGCGCACGGCTCGGTCCTGAAAGCCGTCATCATGGTGGTGTTCGGATTGCTGTTGGCGACCGTCGGCACCGATCTGGAAACCGGCGAGGAACGCCTAACGCTCGGCTTCTCGGCGCTGTCCGACGGCATCGACTTCGCCGTTCTGGCCATGGGCGTCTTCGGCATCGCGGAAATCCTTCGCAATCTGGACAACCCGGAAGCGCGCAGTGTCGTCAAGGCCGCGATCGGACGTCTGCTGCCATCGATGGCCGATCTCAAGCGGTCGTTTGGCCCGATCCTGCGCGGCACCGGTCTCGGCGCCGTGCTCGGTATCCTGCCTGGCAACGGCGCGGTGCTGGCGCCGTTCGCGTCCTATACGCTCGAAAAGAAACTCGCCAAGGATCCCTCGCGGTTCGGCAAGGGCGCTATCGAAGGCGTCGCCGGGCCTGAGTCCGCCAACAATGCCGGCGCTCAGACCGCGTTCATCCCGCTGCTGACCCTCGGCATCCCGCCCAATGCGGTGATGGCGCTGATGGTCGGCGCCATGACGATTCATGGCGTCATCCCGGGACCGCAGGTGATGACCAAGAACCCCAGCCTGTTCTGGGGCATGATCGCGTCAATGTGGATCGGCAACTTGATGCTGCTGGTCATTAATCTGCCGCTGGTCGGCTTGTGGGTCCGCCTGTTGCAGGTGCCCTACCGCATGCTGTTCACCATCATCCTGCTGTTCTGCGCCATCGGCATCTACTCGATCAACAATAACCCCGCCGACGTGTTTTTCACCGCCTTCTTCGGCGGCGTCGGCTTTGTCCTGATCAAGCTCGGCCTCGAACCGGCGCCGATGCTGCTCGGGTTCGTGCTCGGACGACTGATGGAAGAGAAGCTGCGTCAGGCGCTAGCGCTGTCGGACGGCAGCTTCATGACCTTCGTGGAACGGCCGTTATCCGCGGTCCTGCTCGCACTCGCGCTAGCGGTCATCGTGGTCGCGGTGCTGCCGTCGGTTCGCAAGAGCCGAGACACGGTGTTTACGGAATGAAAGAAGCGGCGGACGCCGCCGATCGCGAAATTCGGGAAAACTTACAGACAACCGGGAGACAAGCATGAAACGAATGATTGCAAGTATTGCGGCGGCGCTGGCGCTGTCGATCGCGTCGGCCGACGCCCAGAGCTATCCGACCCGGCCGGTCACCGTCATCGTGCCGTTCGCAGCCGGCGGTCCGACCGACATTGTCGCCCGTATAGTGTCCGACTATCTCTCGAAAACATTGGGCCAGCAATTCATCGTCGAAAACGTCGCCGGTGCCGGTGGTACCACCGGAACGACGCGCCTGACCCAGGCGACGCCGGACGGCTACACCCTCATGATGGGCCATATGGGCACTCACGGCGCCGCGCCCGCGCTCTATCCCAATCTCAAATACGACCCGACCAAGGATTTCGAACCGATCGGTCTGGTCGCCGGCACGCCAATTATCATCGTCGCGCGCAAGGATTTTCCGGCGGCCAACCTGCAGGAGTTCATCGCCCGCGCCAAGAACACCGGCGAGAAACTCAGCCAGGCCCACGCCGGTGTCGGCTCGGTGTCGTTTACGACCTGCACGCTGCTGACCGCCCAGCTCGGCGTCAAACACCACCGCGTCGTCGCCTATCGCGGCACCGGACCGGCGCTCAACGACATGGTCGGCGGACAGGTCGACTACATGTGCGACCAGATCGTCAATCTGGTCGAACAAATCAAAGGCAACGCGATCAAGGCCTATGCCATCGCAACGGAGAAACGCTCGCCGGCGCTGCCCGACGTTCCGACCACCAAGGAGGCCGGGCTGCCCGACTATCAGGTCAGCGCCTGGAACGCGTTGTTTGCGCCCAAGGGCACGCCCAAGGACATCCTCGCCAAGCTGAATGAAACCTACGTCAAGGCGCTCGACGACGAAGCGACGCGCAAGCGCCTGCTCGATCTCGGCAGCGTCCTGCCCGACAAGGCCGGCCGCACGCCGGAAGCGCTGGCCACTCTGGTCAAGAGCGAAGTCGCGCGCTGGGCTCCGATCCTGAAGACGACGCCGGCGCAGTGAGGCAGGCAAACCGGCTGCTGCCCCGGATCTAAGTCCGGGGCAGGCTGAGCGCGCCCTAGAGCATGTTTGTTTCAGATTGAATCAAGGACGTGCCGCAGACTCCGCTTCACCTCTCCCGTGGGGAGAGGTCGGATTGCGAAGCAATCCGGGTGAGGGGTTATAGCCTATCGAGAGTCCTAGGCCCCCCAACCCTCTCCCCAACGGGGAGAGGGAGCGCGCCGGACACGCGGCAACTGCTTCAACCTAAAACAACTTCGCTCTAATCCAGCACGTGATTGACCATGCCGTCGGCGAGCTTGGGCTCGAACCAGGTCGACTTCGGCGGCATGATGCCGCCGGCATCGGCCACCGCCATCAGGTCGGTCATCTGCGTCGGATAGAGCGCGAAGGCGACCGCCATCTCGCCGGACTTCACGCGCGCCTCGAGTCCGGCCAACCCGCGCGCGCCGCCGATGAAATCGATGCGCTTGTCGGTGCGCGGGTCCGTGATGCCGAACAGCGGCTCGATCAGGTTGCGCGTCAGCATGGTGATCGGCAGCCGGCCGATCGGATCGTTCGCCGGCACCAGCTCGGGGCGGATGGTCAGGCGATACCAGCGGCCGGCGAGATACATGCCGTAGTCGTGCGAAGATGACGGGCGCACCGGTTCGGCTGACGCCGTCACCGTGAAACTCTTGGCCAGCTCGGCGAGCAACTGCTCGGGGGTGCGGCCGTTCAGGTCCTTCAGCACGCGATTGTAGTCGAGGATGGTCATTTCGCGTTAGGGGAAAATCACCTACAGGATATACTGGTGCGAGCCCTCGCCGCAGAGCGTTTTGGCGACGCGCGCGGCCGCGGCCGAGCGGTGATGGCCGTCGGCGATGTAGAGCGCCGGCAGGGCATCGAC
>JACPOA010000047.1 GCA_016185205.1 Hyphomicrobiales bacterium
AGGTTCTGCAGAAACAGATCGAAGGCGCGCTGCTCGGCCTCGCGCAGCACGACCTGCGTCCGGTACAGCTCCAGGCGCTTGGCCTCGCCGATATCGTCGTTCAAGCCCGAGCCCGCCGGCACCGAGGCCCGGTCCTTAATTATCGCCATGAATCATCCTCGAAGGGGTCGAAATCCGCCTAAAGCCGGCGGAACTTAGCCCCGATGAATGCGGCGCTGCAACACTCTATTCCGAATGGTTGTCATCCCGGGACGGGACCAACGACGCGTTCATTCGATGATCGCCTCGCTGGTGGTGGCCTTGCCCACGCGCCGCTCCCGGTGCAGCAGGTAGAGGCCGGAGGCAATCACCATGGCCGCCCCGGCCATGGTCCAGCCGGTGGGCACATGGTCGAACACCAGGTAGCCCAGGATCACCACCCAGATGAGCTGCGTGTAGACGAAGGGCGAGAGCACCGAGGCGGGCGCCAGCCGGTGGCCGGCGATCAGGAAGAAATGCCCGAGGCTGCCGAGCACGCCGGTGGCCATCATCAATAACGCGATCGCCCAATTCGACGGCGCCTGCCAGACGAAGGGGATGACCGGCAGCATGACCAGCGCGCCGATGCAGTTCGCATAGAACAGCGAGGTCTGGTTGGAATCGACACGCGACACGATGCGCGTGATCACCGCATAGAAACCGTAGCAGATGGTCGCCGCCAGCGAGATCAGGGCGGCCGGATGCATGCCGCCGAAGCCCGGCCGCGCGATCAGCAGCACGCCGCCGAAACCGAAGCCGATCGCGCACCAGCGCCGCCAGCCGATCCATTCGCCCAGCAGCGGACCGGATGCGATGGCGACGATGAACGGAAAGGTGAAGATGATCGACAGCGCCTCGTCGAGCTGCAGCCAGCGCAGCGCCAGGAAATTCAGCGCACTCGAGGCGACCAGCAGGACCGAGCGCGCGATCTGCAGCTTGGGGCTCCTGGTGCGCAGCAAATCCGTGTGCGTCAACGGATTGGAGACGATCAGCGTCAGCACCAAGGCGCTGGTGTAACGCGCCCAGGTGATCTGCATGGCGTCCATCTGGGTGTTGAGATATTTCGCGGTGGTGTCGAGCACGGCGAACAGCGCCACCGCCCCGCACATCAGGGCGATGCCGATGAGGCGCTGGCGGCGTTGGTGGGCGATATCGCTCGTTTTCGTATTCGGCATGTCGGGTGAATTGAATGGACCGGGCTTGCTGGTATAGTGCGGATCGCAGGGGAATAGCAGCCTCCCCTCCAGATGGCAGCCATCCATCCAAGCGCTGGTCACTTCGCGTTGGGAGCGACCCATGGATGGCATGGTTCTCGGGCTTTACCTCTTCGCTACATTCATCGGCGGACTGGTCAGCGGCTTGGCCGGCTTTGCGCTCGGGCTGGTGGTGTCCGGCATCTGGCTGCACATCATCACGCCGCTGCAGGCCGCCATATTGATGGCCGGCTACGGCATTTTCACGCAAGGCTATGGCATCTGGAAACTGCGGCAGGCGCTGAGCTGGCGCAAAGCCGCGCCCTACATCCTTGGCAGCGCACTCGGCGTGCCGGTCGGAACGACACTGCTGACCGTCATCAATCCGGCCCATCTGCGCACCGTTGTCGGGTTCCTGTTGGTGATCTACAGCGTCTACGGGCTGGTGAAGCCGACCATCAAGCCGATGCAGTCCGGGACGCCCGTCAACATCGGCGTTGGATTTCTCAACGGACTGCTCGGCGGGCTGACCGGCCTTGCCGGCGTCGTGGTCGCGGTCTGGTGCCAGTTGCAAGGCTGGCCGAAGGACTTGCAACGCACGATCATTCAGCCGGCGCTGTTCGCCGCGCTCACCATGAGCACGATCGCGCTGATCGTGGCCGGCGCCGCCACAGCGGAAACCGCCAAATTGTTCGTGCTTGGCCTGCCGGTGCTGCTGGCCGGCACCTGGACCGGCTTCAGGCTGTACGGACGACTCAACGACGCGGCATTTCGCAAAGTAATCCTGGTACTCCTGTTGATCTCCGGCGTGGCATTGATTGTGCCGATGCGATGACTGACACCGCGCGGCCCGACCTAGCGCCCGAGGCGGCCGGCCTGCATGCGGTTTCGCTTGGCCTGTCGCAGCTGGCCGGCGACGACGATCATGGACTGCTCGAACGCGGTTTCGTGGTCTACGATGCCTTGTTCGCTTGGCTGCGATTCGCCGCCGAGGAGCGGCACAACTGGCCAGCAAAGATGGCGTGAGAGCATGACAACGGTTCAAAGCGGCGCCCACCCCAGCTTCGGCGAAGCCTTCAAGGTCTGGCTGACGATCGGCTGCGTCAATTTCGGTGGGCCGGCGGCGCAGATCGCCATGATGCACCGCATCGTGGTCGACGAAAAAAAATGGGTCGACGAAGCGCGTTTCCTGCACGCGCTCAATTTCTGCATGCTGCTGCCGGGCCCGGAAGCGCAGCAACTCGCCACTTATATCGGATGGCTGTTGCATGGCGTGCGCGGTGGCCTGGCCGCCGGCATCCTGTTCGTGCTGCCCGGCGCCTTCGTGATGCTGGGCCTGAGCATGCTTTATGCGCTCGGGCGCGGCATGTCGGCGGTCGATGGTGCGCTGTTCGGCATCAAGGCCGCCGTGCTGGTGATCGTGGTCGAGGCGCTGATCCGCATCGGTAAGCGCGCGCTCAAGACCAACCTGCTGCTTGGCCTGGCGGCGGCGGCCTTCATCGGTATCTTCTTCTTCGCACTGCCCTTTCCATTGATCGTAGTGACGGCGGCGGCGGTCGGCTATCTGGTGGCGCGGTCCCATCCGCAACGCATGGGCCTGCCGGCAAAGGCGCCCGAAACCGTCAAGCCCGCGGCCGGGCGTTGGCGGCAGGCAACGATTGCAACGCTGGTCGGTCTGTTGACGTGGTGGGCCCCCGTTGCGCTCGTCGTACTCACGCTCGGATCCGATCACATCCTAGTGTCCATCGGTTTATTTTTTTCCAAGCTCGCCGTCGTCACCTTTGGCGGTGCCTATGCGGTGCTTGCGTATATGGCGCAGCAGGTGGTGGAGACGAACGGCTGGCTCACCGCACCGGAAATGGTGGACGCGCTCGGCTTGGCCGAAACCACGCCGGGGCCTCTCATTCTGGTGACGCAGTTCGTTGGTTTTCTGGCGGCATTCCGCGATGCCGCTCCGTTCTCGGCCATCACCGCCGGGATTCTCGGGGCGGCGATGACGACTTGGGTCACCTTTGTACCGTCCATGCTGTGGATCTTTGCGGGCGCGCCGTTCATCGAGCAACTGCAGAACAGCCGCCGGCTTTCGGGCGCGTTGGCCGCGATTACCGGAGCCGTGGTCGGCGTCATTCTCAATCTGTCGGTCTGGTTCGCGCTGCATGTGCTGTTCGGCAAAGTGACCGAAATGCACGCCGGTCCGCTGCGCTGGTATGCCTTTGATCCGCTCGCGCTCGACATCCGCGCCGTCGTGCTAGCGGCCATCGCGGGCACCCTCGCCTTCGGTCTGCATCGCGGCTTGATCGAGGTGGTGCTGACGATGGCGGCGCTCGGCGCAATAATGCAGTACGTATTCTAGCTTTCGCGTCTTATCGCGCTCTCGTGCCAGCGGCGCAGTGCCAGATGCGACAACGCCGACAGCGCGAAGAAGATGGCAACGCCGGCCAGCGACAGCAGCAGCAGCGCCGCGAACATGCGCGGGATGTTGAGGCGGTAGCCGGATTCGGCGATGCGATAGGCGAGCCCCGAGCCGGCGCCGGCGGAGCCGGCGGCGATCTCGGCCACCACCGCGCCGATCAGCGACAGCCCGCCGGCAATACGCAGGCCGGCCAGCATCTGCGGCAGCGCCGACGGCAATTTCAAATTCCACAGCACCTGCCAGCGCGAGGCATTGTACAGCTCGAACAGCGCGATCAGATTGTGATCGACCGAGTTGAGGCCGAGCGTGGTGTTGGCGAGCACCGGGAAGAACGCCACGATCCAGGCGCAGGCCAGTACCGCCAGAGGCTGTGGCAGGTAGATCAGCAGCAGCGGCGCGACGGCGACGATCGGCGTCACCTGCAGGATGACGGCGTAAGGATAGAGCGAGTATTCGACCGGCCGCCATTGGTTGAAGGCGATCGCCAGCACGATGCCGCCGACCGCCGCCAGCAGGAAGCCCTCGAAGGTGATGGTGAGCGTCACCAGCAGCGACTGCCAGAGCAGATCGCCGTCGGCGATCAAGGTGGCCAGCACCAGCCCGGGACCCGGCAACACATAGGGCGGAATAGCGAAGGCGCGCACGGTGCCGTCCCAGGCCAGCACGACAAGTGCGAGCACCAGGATTGGCAGACCGATGCGGAGCGCGCGTTCGTTCATGCCGCCGCTCCCGCCATCGCTTGCCCAAGCGCCTCCGCCACCTGCCGGCAGAAGCCGGCATAGTCCGCCGAAGTGCGGAAACGCTCGTCGCGCGGATAAGGCGCGCCGATCGGAATTTCAGCGAACACCCGCCCCGGACGCGGCGTCATCACCATGATGCGCTGCGACAGAAAGACCGACTCGAACACCGAATGGGTGACGAAGATCACCGTGCGGCGCAGTTCCTGCCAAACGCCGAGCAGATCGTTATTGAGCCTGAAACGGGTGATCTCATCGAGCGCGGCGAACGGCTCGTCCATCAGCAGCAGTTCCGGCTCGGTGACCAACGCGCGCGCGATCGAGGCGCGCATGCGCATGCCGCCGGACAATTCGCGTGGGAACGCCTGCGCAAATTCGGTCAGCCCGACGCGCTCGAGCGCGCGGGTTACCGCGGCGCGCGATTGCGCTTCATCGGTGTGGCTAAGCTTAAGCGGCAGCCGCACATTGGCGGCCACATCGGCCCAGGGCATCAAGGTCGGGTCCTGGAACACGAAGCCGATCTTGCCTGCGCCCGGCCATTCGACCGTGCCAGCGGACGCCGCGCTCAATCCGGCGACAATGCGCAGCGCCGTCGACTTGCCGCAGCCGGACGGTCCGAGCAGCGAGACAAACTCGCCGGCGCGCACGTCGAGGTTAAAGCGGTCGAGCGCGACCGTGCCGCTCGCGAACGTCTTGACGACGTTGCGCAGCGAAACGATGGTCTGGCTTGACGGAGTCATTTGGGCCGCAACTCGACGCCGACGCCCTTGTTGACGAATTGCAGCGTATAGGCGCGCTTGTAGTCGGTGCCGGGTTTGACCACGCCGGCGCGCACCATCTTGTCGAAAAAGCTTTTCATGTGCGCGTCGCTCATGGCGCCGATGCCGAGCTTCACAGCATCGCCTGAATCGACAATGCCATGGTCCTTCATCCTGGCGATGGAATAGGCCAGCAGCGCGTCGGTCATTTCCGGATTCTGCTTCTTGATCAGCGCGTTGCCGGGCCGGCTGTCGCCGTAGAGATAGTGATACCAGCCGATGGCCGAGGCATCGACGAAACGCTGCACCAGATCGGGCCGCCTCGCAACCAGATCGCGCCGCGTCTCGATCAAGGTCGAATAGGCGTCGAAGCCATAGTCAGCGAGCAGGAACACCTTCGGCTTGAAACGCGCTTGCGTCTCGATCGCGAACGGCTCGGAGGTGACATAGCCCTGCATCGCCGAATTCTTATCGGCGAGGAACGGTTGCGCATTGAAGGTGTAGGGCTTCACCTTCGCTTCATCGAAGCCGTAGTCGGCCTTCAGCCACTGGAAATACGTGGTCATGCCTTCCTTGGAGACGAACAGCGTGCGCGTCTTCAGGTCCTCGAACTTCGCCACGTCCGGATGGGCGACGAAGACCTGCGGGTCCTTCTGGAAGCTCGCCGCCACCGCCACGGTCGGGATGTTGTGCTCGACCGCGTCGAAGCTCTGCAGCGTGTTGGCGCTCATGAAGAAGTCGAGCTTGCCGACCGGCAGCAGGATGCGGTTGTTCACGTTCGGACCGCCCGGCACAATGCTGACGTCGAGGCCGTATTTGGCGTAGGTGCCGTCGGCGAGCGCCTGGTAGAAGCCGCCGTGCTCGGCCTCCGCCACCCAATTGGTGCCGAAGCGGACCTTGTCGAGCGCCTGACCCTGGGCGGCTACCGGCGACAGGTCCAGTGCCCCGGCGATGGCCGCGGCAGCGACCGCAATGAATTTGGCGAATTGCATTCTGACCCCATCGCCCACGGCAGCAGCAAAGCCCGTTCTTTCCAGCTAGACTATGGCAATTGCAACGGGGGGCAAAGATGGACACGGATATCAAGACCGAAAGCTCGGACAAGCGGCTCAGCAATCTCGTCGCCGTCACCGTCGTCATCCTGTCGGTGTTCATGGCGGTGACCAAGATCAAGGACGACAACATCAATCAGGCCATGCAGAAGGCCAAGGCGGAATCCGTGGACGCCTGGTCGGAATATCAGGCCGCGCGCGTCAAGCTGCATGTTGACGAGAACGGACTGGCGCAGCTTCGCCTGCTGGAAACCGCCGGCAACTTCGACCGCGCGCTGGCCGCCAAACAGGCGGCCGAGTACGAGGCCGACATCAAGAAATACGAGGGGCGCTCGAAAGAGACCCGCGCCAAGGCCGAAGGCCTGGAGAAGGAATACAACCGGCTCAACTTCCGCGACGACCAGTTCGACATGTCGGACGCGTTTTCGTCGATCGCCATCGCGGTGGCCGCGGTCGCGTCCTTGGTCGACAGTTTCTGGCTGCTCTATGTGGCCTGGGGCTCCGGCGCCCTCGGCATGAGCTTCGGAATTGCCGGCTTTCTCGGGTTCAATTTCCGGCCCGAATGGCTGGCGCAACTGCTGGGGACCTGACCCCGGAATCCGGCCGCGGAGGCTTTGAACCTTTTCGGAGGCGGGCGCGACCTATGGTTACGCGGCCATGACGGCCGCCCCAGTTCAACCGGATGGAGCCCGCCATGACCAAGTCCAAATCTAGGATCAAGATCGCCGCCGCAGCCCTTGCAGCGCTTACTCTTGCCACGACCTTCACCGCTTTCGGCAGCGAAGCCCAGGCCCGCCCGCGTTTCGGCACCGGCCTCGGCATCGGCCTGGCCGCCGGCGCGCTGATCGGCATCGCCGCGGCGTCCAACTCGTCTTACTACGCGCCCGGCTATCGCGAATGCCGCTATGTCGACCGGCTCGACCGCTGGGGCAATGTGTACACCGTCAAGGTCTGCGACGTGGTCCCCTACTGATCGCCAATCAACCAAGCTCCGATCGGCGCCACCCCCGTCCATCCAGCGCCGATCCGAAAGACCCGCCCGGCATGTCCCCGTCCGGGCGGGTCACTTTACTTCTGACATCCGACGTTCAATATAGACTGGTATTTGCTGGGATCGGGCGCGCGGTCCGTCCACTGCCGGAAGTCATGAAGTGCGTTGCAGGTTCAGTGTTCCTCGGCCTCAACCGCTTGCGCTGTCACTTTTCCTACTCACGCTTCCCGCCTCCGCCGAGGAGAAGGACCCGCGCACCGCGGCAAGCGTGCAGGACAATTCATTCCTGATCGAGGAAGCCTACAACCATGAGGCTGGCGTCGTTCAGCACATCGTCACCCTTCGGCGCCAGAACCGTGACTGGTTTTTCAATTTCACGCAGGAATGGCCGATCGGCGGCCAGACCCACCAGTTTTCCTACGGCTTGCCCTATTCCTGGATTCGCAACGATTCGGAGCAACGCGTGCGCGGGTTGGGCGACGTGCAGCTCAATTACCGTTTTCAGGCCTTGATGGAGAGCGATAGCGTGCCCGCATTTGCGCCGCGCCTGAGCTGGATTTTGCCGACCGGCGACAAGGAAAAAGGCACCGGGGTTGGGTCGCACGGCGTCCAGGTGAGTCTGCCGGTCAGCAAGATCGTCAGCGACCGCGTCACCGTGCACGGAAATGCCGGCGTCACGTCCTATTTCAACGTCGATGGACAGCGCCCAACCAGTTACAACCTCGGAGGAAGCGTCATCTATGCGGTCAACCGCGATTTCAACCTCATGTTGGAGTCGCTGGGTGAATGGACCGAAACTGTCAACGAACTGCGAGAAATCGAACGCGAATTTCGCTACACCGTGTCTCCTGGATTTCGCCAAGCATTCAATTTGGACGCCGGTCAGCTTGTCGTCGGAGTGGCCGCACCGGTCGGCTTGGTGAATGGCAAAAGGCCGGATTACGGCCTGTTTCTCTATTTATCGTTCGAGCACAATTTTCTGCCAAAAAAGAAGTAGTGAATCGGACGTGGCATCAGGTTTTCGCCGGCCGCCTGCCCTCGGTCGAAGACGGCGAACCGCCGGCACCCAATGCAATTCGTGAACCGAGAACCCAGATCGGATTGCGCTTCACGCCGCACGACAATGTCGACCTCGACTTGATCTGCGGTCACAATATCACCGGTGAGAATGCCCATTGGATCACGATCGGGCTTAACGTCCGGTTTTGACGCTAGCGCACAAGCTCGGCGCGCACGATCTTGGCCCCCGCGACCATGGCACACATCTTTCCGTAGGCCACCTCGCGCGGCAGATATTTCAGACCGCAATCGGGCGCGACGACAATGCGCTCCGCCGGCACGTGCGGCAGCGCGCGGCGGATGCGCGCGGCGACGGTCTCCGACGTCTCGATGGCCATGTCGGACAGATCGAGGGTGCCGAGAATGATGGTCTTGTGGGCAAGTTTTTCCAGCACCGCGCAGTCGAGCTTGGATTGCGCGGTCTCGATCGACACCTGCTGGACCGGTGAAGAAGCCAGCTCGGGCAGGAACGAATAGCCCTCCGGGCGCACATGGATGATGGCGGCATAGCCGAAACAGATGTGGATCGCCGTCGTGCCCTTTACGCCGTCGAGCGCGGCGTTGAGCCCCTTGAGGCCGAACTGGCGCGCCTTGTCCGGCCGCGCCTGCATATAGGGCTCGTCGATCTGCACCACGTCGGCGCCGGCCGCGAACAGGTCCTTGATCTCGGCGTTCACCGCCGCGGCGTAGTCGAGGATCATTTCCTGCTCGTCCTTATAGAAATCGTTCTGCGCCTGCTGCGACATCGTGAACGGACCGGGCACCGTGATCTTGATCATGCGGTCGGTATTGGCGCGCAGGAACTCGAGGTCCCGCACCTCGACCGGATGTTTGCGACGCACCTTGCCGGTCACGCGCGGCACCGGGTTGGGGTGACCCGAACGGTCGAGCGCCGTTCCCGGGTTGTCGATGTCGACGCCCTCGAGCGCGGTGGCGAAGCGGTTGGAATAACTCTCGCGTCGCATCTCGCCGTCGGTGACGATGTCGAGGCCGGCGCGTTCCTGGTCGCGGATGGCGATGAGCGTGGCGTCGTCCTGTGCCTGGTCGAGAAATTCCGGCGCGACTCGCCACAGGTCCT
Source organism: Hyphomicrobiales bacterium (assembly GCA_016185205.1). GTDB lineage: Bacteria > Pseudomonadota > Alphaproteobacteria > Rhizobiales > Xanthobacteraceae > Pseudolabrys. Next base: position 9,300 of record JACPOA010000047.1, read on the forward strand.
TGGCGCGCACGCGCGGCGGAAAGCGGCCGGCGAGCTTCTTGCGGTCGATTAGCCATTCCGGTTGCGCGTAAGAGCCGACCAGCGAGGTCGGCAGCAGGGGCAGCGGCATCCAGTCCTCCCCGACAAGGCACGCCTTATGGCGCGCTTTTATACGCCGGCGAGACTATCAGACTTCCCTTTGCCCGCCGCAACGCTCATCTCCAGCACCCGCGCGACATGCAGCGCGTCGCGGTCGGCGCCATCGTGGATCTGATGCCGGCAGGAGGTGCCGTCGGCCACGATCAGCGCGCCGTCGGGCGCCTTGCGCACCGCCGGCAGCAGCGACAATTCGCCCATCTTGAGCGAGACGTCGATGGTCGAGGCCGCGTAACCGAACGCGCCCGCCATGCCGCAGCAGCTCGATTCCACCGTCTGCACGGTGAGTTCCGGGATCAGCCTGAGCACGCTCTCGACCGCGCCCATGGCGTCGAACGACTTCTGGTGGCAGTGGCCGTGCAGCAGCGCCTTGTTCGGCAGCGGCCCGAGCGGCAGATTGAGCCGGCCCTCCTTCTGCTCGCGGGCGAGGAATTCCTCCAGCAGCAGCGCCTGCACCGACAGCACCTGCGCCGCTTCGCTCCTGAGCAGCGCCGGCAATTCGTCGCGGAAGGTGAGCAGGCAGCTCGGCTCCAGTCCGATAATAGGAACGCCGCGCGCGGCGTAGGGCGCGAGTGCATCAAGCGCGCGCTGCATTTCGCGCCGCGCCTGCTCGACCTGGCCGACCGCCAGGAAGGTGCGGCCGCAGCAGAGCGGCCGCGCATCGTCATCGTCCGGCAGCGCGGCGTGCACGCGATAGCCGCCGGCCACCAGCACGCGCCGCGCGGCCTCGAGGTTCTCGCGCTCGAAATATCGGTTGAAGGTGTCGGCGAACAGCACAACATCGCGCATCGACTCGCTTGACGTCGCGGCGTAGCGCCAATCGGAGCGATCCTGATAGATATCCGCGCGCCATTTCGGCAGACTGCGGCGCGCCGAGAATCCGGCGATCAGCTCGGACGCCCGCCGCAGCAGCGGGCTGGCGTCGCGCAGGTTGAACAGATGCGGCCAGCGCGCGGCCAGCGGCGCATAGCGCGGCAGCCAGCCGACCAGCCGGTCATGCAGGCTTATGCCGCGTTTGCTGGCGCGCGCGGCCAGCGTCTCGATCTTCATGCGCGCCATGTCGACGCCGGTCGGGCATTCGCTCCGGCAGGCCTTACAGGAGACGCAGAGCGCCAGCGTTTCCGCCATCTCGTCGGAGGCGAGCGCGTCGGGGCCGAGCTGGCCGGTGATCGCGAGCCGCAGCGTATTGGCGCGGCCGCGCGTAACGTCGCGCTCGTCGCGGGTGACGCGATAGCTCGGGCACATCACGCCGCCGCTAAGTTTGCGGCAGGCGCCGTTGTTGTTGCACATCTCGACCGCGCCCTGGAACCCGCCGCCCGCGCCGGTATAGGCCGACCAGTCGAGATGGGTTGCGATCTCCTCGGCGTGATAGCCGGGCGCGTAGCGCAGCAGGCTGCGGTCATCGAATTTCGGCGGCCGCACCACCTTGCCGGGATTGTACAGGCCGTTCGGATCGAAGCGGTCCTTCACCTGTTCGAAGGCGCGCGCCAGCCTAGAGCCGAACATCGGCTCGTTGAATTCCGAGCGCACCAGCCCGTCGCCATGCTCGCCGGAATGCGAGCCCTTGTATTCGCGCACCATGGCGAACGCCTCCTCGGCGATCGCGCGCATGGCATGCACATCTTTCTCCTGCCGCAGATTGAGCACCGGGCGCACATGCAGGCAGCCGGAGCCGGCATGCGCGTACCAGGTGCCGCGCGTGCCATGCTTCTCGAAGATCTGCGTCAGCCGCGTGGTGTAGTCGGCGAGATGCTCGAGCGGCACCGCGCAATCCTCGACGAAGGAGACCGGTTTGCCCTGCTCCTTCATCGACATCATGATGTTGAGGCCGGAGGTGCGCAGATCGGTGATCGCCGCCTGCAACTCGGAACCGAGCACCTCGACCACGCCGCCCCATTTGCCGCCGCTGTTGTCCCAGTTAAAGCCGAGGTCGCCGATCAGCTCCTTGAGCCGGCGCAGCCGCCGCAGGTTCTCTTCGTGATCGTCCTCGCCGAACTCGACCAGCAGGATGGCGGCAGGCGTTCCGCGCACGAACTTCTCCAGCGTCGGGCGGAACATGGCGATCTCGCCAGCCAGATCGATCATGGTGCGGTCGATCAGCTCGACCGCGATCGGCAACAGGTGCACGATCGACTGGGCGGCATTCATCGCCTCGTAGAAGCTGCCAAAATGCACCGCGCCGACCGCGCGGCGGCCGAGCAGCGGCGACAGTTTCAGTTCGATGCGGGTGGTGAAGCCGAGCGTACCTTCCGAGCCGACCAGTACATGTGCGAGATTGATGTCGTTCTTGCCAAGATACTGACCTTGCACCAGCGCGTCGAGATTGTAGCCGCCGACGCGGCGCTGTACCTTGGGGAAGCGCGCGGCGATCTCGTCGGCCTCGCGCGCGCCGATCGCCAGCATATCCTTGGCGAGCGGCCGCAGCGGCGCCGGCACGTCGGCAAGATTGCCGCCCAGCGGTCCGAAATGCGCCAGCGTGCCGTCCGCCAGCAGCGCCTCGATCGCGATCACGTTGTCGCGCATGGTGCCGTAGCGCAAGCTTCGGCCGCCGCAGGAATTGTTGCCGGCCATGCCGCCGATGGTGGCGCGCGAGGCGGTGGAAATGTCCACCGGGAACCACAGACCGTGCGGCTTGAGCTGACGGTTGAGCTCGTCGAGCACGATGCCGGGCTCGACCGTGCAGCGCGCCCGCTTGACGTCGAGATCGAGCACGCGGGTCAAATACTTCGAGCAGTCCACCACCAGCGACGGACCGACCGCCTGGCCGGACTGCGAGGTGCCGCCGCCGCGCGCCAGCACGGTGGCGCCCTCGGCGCGGGCGAGGGCGATCGCCCGTTCGGCCTCCTCGACCGTACGGGGGGCGACGACGCCGACCGGCATGATCTGGTAATGCGAGGCGTCGGTCGCATAGCGGCCGCGGGTAAAGCGGTCGAACGCCACGTCCCCGCTCAACTCGGCTTTCAACCGCCGTTCCAGACCGGGCATCACGACGGCCACGGCACCAGTCCTTTTCGCGCCCAATTCTGCCTATGCAGGAAGGGCTTGTTGGCTCTGCGGAAAACCGCTTGACCGCAATGTTGCATTCATAGTTCAACGCCACAAGCGCCGTGCCCTGGCCGGGCCGCGCCGGTGGTTGAATCCACGACAATCCTGCAAAAAGCCGCGGTTTAGGAGCGAATGCCCATGGCTAAGAATTCATCGCGTCCGGTCGGGCGACATTTTCTGCATATTCCGGGGCCGACCCCCCTGCCCGATCGCGTGTTGCGGGCGATGGATACTCCCATCATCGACCACCGCGGCCCGGAATTCGCCCGGCTGGCCAAGAAGTGCCTGGAGGGCATCAAGACCATCTTCAAGACCACCAATCCGGTGATCATCTACACCGCCACCGGAACCGGCGCCTGGGAAGCCGCTTTGGTCAACACCATGTCGCCCGGCGACAAGGTGCTGATGGTGGAGACCGGCCAGTTCGCCACGCTGTGGAAGAAGATGGCCGAGCGCATCGGCTTGAAGCCCGAATTCATCACGACCGACTGGCGCCAGGGCACCGACCCGAAGGCGATCGAAGCCCGGCTGCGCGAGGACAAGGGCAAGGAGATCAAGGCGGTCTGCATCCTGCACAACGAGACCTCGACCGGCGCGCTCAGCCCGGTCGCCGAGGTCCGCAAGGCGATCGACGCCGCCGGCCATCCGGCGCTGCTGATGGTCGACACCATCTCCTCGCTCGCCTCCACCGACTACCGGCATGACGAATGGGGCGTCGACGTCTCCGTCGGCGGCGCGCAGAAGGGCCTCATGATGCCGCCCGGCATGTCGTTCAACGCGATCAGCGACAAGGCGATCGCCGCCAACAAGACCGCCAAGATGCCGAAGTCGTTCTTCGCCTGGGACGACATGCTCAACATGAACAAGGTCGGCTTCTTCCCCTACACGCCCGGCACGCAGATGCTGCACGGTCTCGCGACCGGCATCGAGATGCTGCACGAGGAAGGGCTCGACAACGTGTTCGCCCGCCACAACCGGCTGGCGGAAGCCACCCGCCGCGCGGTGAAAGCCTGGGGACTGGAAAACCTCAACAAGAACGCCGCCCAGGTTTCGCCGACCATCACCGCGGTAATGGTGCCGGACGGTCACGACGCTGATCAGTTCCGCGCGCTGGCGCTGGACGCCTTCAACATCTCCTACGGCGCCAGCTTCGGCGCCTATGCCGGCAAGTATTTCCGCATCGGCCATCTCGGCGACATCAACGGCGGCATGCTGATCGGCGGGCTCGGCATTACCGAGATGGCGCTGTCGCTCGCCGGCATTCCGCACAAGAAAGGCGGCGTGCAGGCGGCGATGGATTATCTCACCGCCGCGCACGGCAGCGCCGCCAAACAGGCGGCGGAGTAAGTTTTGATGCTGTCATGCCCCGCGAAAGCGGGGCATCCAGTACTCGCCGGCACATTGAATTAAATTGAGCGGCTGCGATTACTGGATCGCCCGCCTTCGCGGGCGATGACGCGTTGCGTTACACCACACCAGCTTTCTCGTTCGCAAACACCCGCGCGACAAACTCCGAAATCGCCTTCAGCGTCGGCTCGCTCGCCTCGCGCTGCGGCGAATGCTTGGCGCCCGGCAGCAGCGCGACCTCGACCGGGCAGTAGCACTCCCGTTGCGCCACCGCGATCTGCTTGACCGTGCCGTATTGATCGTCCTCGCCCTGCACGATCAGCATCGGCACGCGGATATAGGCGAGAAACTCGGTGATATCCCATTGGCGGAAATCGGGATCGAGCCAGGCGCCGTTCCAGCCCTGGAACGCGTTGTCGACGTCGGCATGCCAGCGCGCCAGCTTTGCGCGCAGGTCGGCGGTGGCGTAGGCCTTGCGCGCTTCTTCGATTGACGCGATGCCGGCATCCTCGGTGAAGAAATGCGGCGCGATCAGCACCAGCCCGCCGACGCGATGGTCCTGATGGCTGCCGGCATAGATCGCGGCTATCGAGGCCCCGTCGCTGTGGCCGACCAATAGCCCGCGCTGAAATCCGATGGCGTCGAGCAGGCGCGGCAGCGTCGCGCGCGCCTCGTCGTGCATGTAGGAGAGCGGGCGCGGCAACGCGACCGGCGAGGATTTACCGTAGCCGGCGCGCGAATAAACGAACACGCCGCAGCCTGCCGCCTGCTGCAATTTATCGGGAAAATCGCCCCACAGGCCGACGCAACCGAGGCCTTCATGCAGCAGCACCAGAGTCGGCGCGGCGTCGGGGCGCGGGCCGAGCATGCGGTATTCGAGATTTTGGGAGCCGATAGAGAGAAAGCCGGAGTCGTCTAATTGCATCTTCGTCATGCCCGGCCTTGTGCCGGGCATCCACGCCTTGCTTGCTTTGAAAAGTTAAAGACGTGGATGGCCGGGACAAGCCCGGCCATGACAAGCAAAAAACTTCGCTGCGACGACAACAACTATTGCCCCTCCGTCCGTAGCTTAAACCGCTGAATCTTCCCGGTCGCCGTCTTCGGCAGCTCGTTGCGGAATTCGATCCAGCGCGGATATTTGAACGGCGCCAGCTTCGCCTTGCAATGCTCCTGCAGCGCGCGCATCAGCGCGTCGCTGGCCTTGTCGGGCGCCTTGAGCACGACGAAGGCTTTCGGCTTGATCAGTTTCTGCTCGTCGTTCCAGCCGACCACCGCCGCCTCCAGCACGTCGGGATGCGAGGACAGCGCCGCCTCCACCTCGAACGGCGAGACATACATGCCCGACACTTTCAGCATGTCGTCGGCCCGCCCGCAGCAGATGTAATAGCCGTCGGCGTCCTCGATATATTTGTCGCCGCAGCGGGTCCACTCGCCGCGGAACGTATCGCGCGACTTCTCGCGGTTGTTCCAGTACATCAGCGCTGCTGTAGGCCCGCGCACGTAAAGCTCGCCCATTTCGCCCTGTTCGACCTGCTGGCCGTCCTCGCCCATGAGCTTGATCTCGTAGCCGGGCACGCCCTTGCCAGTGGTGCCGTATTTGTTGGCGCCCGGCCGGTTGGTCAGAAAAATGTGCAGCATTTCCGTGGTGCCAAGACCGTCGGAGATTTCCACGCCGTACCGTTTGAAGAAGGTCTTCGCCACCTCTTCCGGCAAGGCTTCGCCGGCGGACTGGCAGCGACGGAGTTTCAGCTCCGATTTGTTCGGGGCGTTCGGACTGTTGAGGAATGCCGCGTAGAAGGTCGGCACCCCGAAGAACACAGTGATTGGATGCTTGCGCAGCAATGCCGCGACACTGTCCGGCGTCGGCCGCTCGGGATTGAGAACGGTCGTGGCGCCGACGCTGAGCGGGAAAGTCATGGCATTGCCGAGGCCATAGGCGAAGAACAGCTTGGCGACCGAATGGACCACGTCGGTGTCCTTCAAGCCCGCCACCGGCGTGCCGTACAGATCGGCGGTCAGCTTGAGGCTGGCATGCACATGCACGGCGCCCTTCGGCTTGCCGGTGGAGCCCGAGGTGTAGAGCCAGAACGCCATGTCGTCGCAGGTGGTCGGCGCGGTGTAATCCTCCGGATCGTCCGCGCCGATGACGTCCTCGAACAGCCGGTAACCGTGCGGATTGTCGCCGGAGACGATGACGTGCTCGAGGTCGGGGCTTTGCTTGATGATCGTCGCGAATTTCGGAAACAGCGCCTCCGACACCACCAGGCATTTCGCCCGGCTGTCGGCCAGCATGAAGCGGTAGTCATCCTCGGTCAGCAGCGTGTTGACCGGCACCGCGATGATGCCGGCCTTCAGGCAGCCGAGAAAGGCGGTCGGCCAGTCGATGGTATCGGTAAGCGCCAGCAGCACGCGCTCTTCGCGCCGGATGCCGAGGCCGCGCAGCGCGGCGCCGAAGCGCGCCACCCGGTCGGCGAGCTGGCCGTAGGTCCAGCTACCGCGCGCGTCGATATAAGCCGGCTTATTGGCGCGGCCGGCGTCGAGATTGCGTTGCAGGACATCGGCAGCGAAATTGTAGTCGCGTGGGACTGCGCCCACCGCGTCACCCGCGCCTGCCGCGTCTGCCGCGCGCGTTTCGGCCATCGTCATTGTGTTTTCTCCCCGGACAGGACCTATTATGCAGACTGACGCGAAAGGCCGCAATGCGGCCAAAAAGGAGTGGCGCGCATGATCTTCAGCCGGGACCGCATTCTGACCACCCATGTCGGCAGTTTGCCGCGCAACGAGAAACTGTCCGACCTGCTGGTGCGCCAGGAAGCCGGCGAAAAGTTCGACGCCAAGGAGATGGCCACCGAGATGGATAAGGCCGTGCGCCATGCGGTCGACAAGCAGGCCTCGGCCGGCATCGACATCGGCAATGATGGCGAGCAGCAGCGCGTCGGCTTCCAGACCTATGTGCCGCAGCGCATGTCCGGCTTCGGCGGCGTGTCGAAGCGCCGACGCGGCCGCGAATTCGAGGAATTCCCCGAACTGGTGGCGAGCCTGATGCGGCGCTTCCCGCATGTCAGCAAGCAGCAGAACGCGCCGGAGTGCCAGAAGGAGTTGAAATATCTCGACATCAAGCCGCTCGAAAGCGAGATCGCGCGTTTCAAGAAAATTGCCGAAGGCAAGTTCGCCGAGCAGTTCATGACGGCGCCCTCGCCCGGCATCATTTCGACCACCATGCTCAACGCGCATTACGATTCGCACGACGCCTATCTCGATGCGCTGGCGCGCGAGATGCGCAATGAATATCTGGCGATCCACAGAGCCGGTCTGCTTTTGCAGATCGACGCGCCCGATCTCGCCATGGACCGCACCATGATGTACCGCGACCTGTCGGACGGCGATTTCGTCAAGCGCGTCGAGCGTCATGTGGCGGCGATCAATGCCGGCATCGAGGGCATCCCGCGCGAGCGCGTACGGCTGCACATTTGTTACGGCAATTGGGAAGGCCCGCATATCCATGACGTGCCGCTCGCAACGATTTTGCCGATGCTGTACCATGCCGAGGTCGGCGCGCTGTCGATCGAATTCTCCAATCCGCGCCACGCCCACGAATACGACGCGCTGAAGAAACACCCGCTGCCCAAGGATATGCTGCTGATCCCCGGCGTGGTGGAGACCACCAGCAATTTCGTCGAGCACCCCGAGGTCGTGGCGCGCCGCATCGAGGAAGCCGTGCGCACGGTCGGCGAGCGCGAGCGGGTGATCGCCTCGACCGACTGCGGCTTCGGCACCTTCACCAACCGGGAGTGGGTGATCGAGCCGGCGGTGTGGCTCAAACTGCGCTCGATCCGCCAGGGCGCCGACATTGCATCGAGCAGGCTGTGGGGCAAGAAGGTGGCGTGACGGTATCCCAGGGGGTCGACCTGCCTGATTATAATCACAATCGAGGCATGCCGGAGGCGCCGGGCGGTGCGCTGAAATTGCCGCGCGATAGGCCTATAATGCGAAACTTGAGACGGCTATAAGGCCGCCCAGCGATTTCAAGATCACGAGCAGGAGACGACCATGGACGAGAGAACGCGCGAGCCGCGCAAGATTACCGCCGAGGACATCAACCCGCGCTACAACTGGGGGCGCCATCTGCCGGTGCTCGGCACCATGGGTGTCGATTTCGAGGAGCGCGTCGATTACCGCCGCATGCACCGCTACCGGCTCGGGCGGGCGCAGGCGGCACTGGAGGCCTCCGACCTCGGCGCGCTGCTGCTGTTCGACGACAACAACATCCGTTACGTCACCTCGACCAAGATCGGCGAATGGGCACGCGACAAGCTGTCACGCTGGGCGCTGCTGACCCGCGGCGGCGATCCGATCCTGTGGGACTTCGGCTCGGCGGCGGTGCATCACCGGCTCTATTCGCCCTGGCTCAAGCCGGAAAACTGCAAGGCCGGTCTGGTCGGCTTGCGCGGCACCGTCGATCCCGCCTTCGGCCTGATGAAACACCATGCCGAGGAGATGGCCTCGATCCTGAAGGCCGCCGGCGTCGCCAAGATGCCGATCGGCGTCGACATCATCGAGCCGCCGATGATGTTCGAGCTCGAAAAAGCCGGACTGAAGATCAAGGACGGCCAGCAAGTCATGCTGAGCGCGCGCGAGGTCAAGTCGGCCGACGAGATCGCGCTTTTGAACCGCGCCGCCGCCATGGTCGACGGCGCCTACGACCTGGTCAACGAAATTTTGCGCCCGGGCATTCGCGAGAACGACATCGTCGCCGAGGTCAACAAGTTCCTTTACACGCACGGCTCCGACGACGTGGAGGCGGTCAACGCCATTTCCGGCGAGCGCTGCAGCCCGCATCCGCACAACTTCACCGACCGCATGATCCGCCCCGGCGATCAGGCCTTCTTCGATATCCTGCAAAGCTTCATGGGCTATCGCACCTGCTACTACCGCACCTTCAATGTCGGCCGCGCCACGCCGGCGCAGCACGATTGCTACAAGAAGGCGCGGCAATGGCTCGACGACGCCATCGACCGCATCAAGCCCGGCGCCAGCACCGCGCATATCTGTGAAGTGTTTCCGAAGGCGGATGAGTTCGGCTTCCCCGACGAAATGACGGCCTTCGGCTTGCAGTTTGCGCACGGCCTTGGCCTCAACCTGCACGAACGGCCGATCATCTCGCGTGTGGTCTCGATGGACCACCCGACCGAGATCAAGGAAGGCATGGTGTTCGCGATCGAGACCTATTGCCCGGCCACCGACGGCTTCTCCGCCGCGCGCATCGAGGAAGAGGTCGTGGTCACCGACAAGGGCTGCCGCCTGATCTCGCTGTTCCCGGCCGAGGAACTGCCGATCGCGCATCGGTATTAGTCAAAATTCCGGGGCGCGCATATGTGCGCGCCCCGATGCCTTTCATGGCCCCCTACGTTCGCCCCTACATCTCGCCCAAGGAGCGCGCGGAGAACCGCGCGCGCTGGATTCGCATCGGATATTGGACCGCGGTGACGATTCCGGCCGCCATCGCGTTGATGATGTTCGGCTACAGCGACCAGGCGCCAGCCTGGCTGCGCGAGATCACGGTCAAACTGGATGCGTTATTCGGCTTTCCGGTGCTGGGGCTGATCAAGGCGATCGCGGCATGAGCGCCGGGCAGGCGCTGTGGCGCGGCTTGCGCGGGCGCTGTCCGGCCTGCGGCGAGGGCCGCATGTTCCGCGCTTTCCTGAAGGTCGCCGACCAATGTCCACGCTGCGGCGAGGAGCTGCATCATCACCGCGCCGACGATTTCCCGGCCTATCTGGTGATCATCATCACCGGCCATATCCTGGTGCCGATCGTGCTGGCGGTGGAAACGCATATCGCGCCGGCCATCTGGATCAGCATGACGCTGTGGCCGGCGGTCGCGCTGGCGATGACGCTTGGCCTGCTGCAGCCGGTGAAGGGCGCCGTGGTCGCCATCCAATGGTACGGCGGCATGCACGGCTTCGAAGCAGCGAAAAAGGCGCGGGCGCAGGCCGCCCACGGCGGCTAGCCAAACCTGGAACCAAAATCGCCGCCGTCACTTAACATCCCGACATCTCAGGGAGGCGATACCCATGGCTGACGGCAACAGTGGCGGCGTTGGTGTACTCGGCGTTCTGGTCGGCGCGCTCATAGTGATCGTCGTGGGCGGCGGCATCCTGTTCGCCACCGGCACGATCGGTTCAAAATCGTCGACCGTGAAGGTCGAATTGCCGAAGATTTCGACGACCAAGTAACGCCTCAGCTTTTCCCGCCCACCGCGCTCGGCTGCATGAACGCCGCCGGCAGCGCCACGCTCATGGAATCCACCATCGAGGTCGGCATCAGGATGGTGGCGCCGCGCTCCTTGGTGGTCTCATAAATGATATTCATCGCGCGCAGATGCAGCGCCGCCGGCTCGCCGGCATAGGTCTTGGCCGCCTCCACGAATTTCGCGGCGATCGCGGCCTCGGCACTCCCTAAGATCACGCGTGCTTCCTTCTCGCGCTCGGCCTGTGCCTGCCGCGACATGGCATCCTGCAGGCCGACCGGAATGGCGACGTCCCTGATCTCGACCGAATTGACCGAGATGCCCCAGTCGGCGGTCTTGCGGGCGATCTCGCTGCGCAGCACCTCGTCGGCCGCCTTGCGCTCGGCCAGCAGCGCCGACAGATGCGAGGCCCCGATCATTTCGCGCAAGCTGGTCTGCGCCACCCGGTCGATGGCTTCGCGATAATTGGTGATGTTGAGCGCGGCGCACTGGGCGTCGTGTACGTGCCAGAAGATCACGGCGTCGACATTGACCGGCACGGTGTCGCGGGTGAGCGCCTGCTCGGCGTTGAACTGCGTGGTCTGGATGCGCTCGTCGATCACGGCGGTGATGGCATCGATGATCGGGATGATCAGGAACAGCCCCGGCCCCTTCACGCTCGACAGCTTGCCGGCGCGCAGGATGACGAAGCGCTCCCAGTTGTTGGCCATCTTGAGCGAGAACAGCGTGAGCACGGCGAGAACGCCGAACACGATGCCGGGCAGGAAAGATCCGGACACGAACAGCAGCGCGCCGATGACGGCGAAGATGACGGTGACGAGCAGCGTGATGGGATTCATGAGCGAGGCCTCCGTGTCTCTCACGGCCTCATCATGAGGAGCCTGCGAAGCAGGCGTCTCGAAGGATGGGGCCGCCCTCGTCCTTCGAGACGCGCCACGCAAGTCGGCTATAGCCGACTTGCGCACTCATGTGCCGATGTCGGGTAACCCCGACATCGGTGGGCGCTCCTCAGATGAGGCCGGATCATACTATGCCCATGCTGCGATCTTGTCCTTCAAATGCGGGAAGCGCTCGCTCAGCAGCGAGCCGGGATAATAAGTCGGCTTGAACGCCGGATGGGCGCGGATATTGTCGAACCAAGCGACCACGCGCGGCAGGTCCTGCCAGCCCGGGATGCCGAGATCGTCTATGCGCACCAGCGCCGGCATCACCGCCACGTCGGCGAGCGTCATGGCTTTGCCTTGCAGCCAGGGGCCGCCGCTCGCCGTGATTTCGGCGTCCATGCGCTCATAGGCGCGGCGCAGGCGGGCGAGCGCGGCGTCCATTTCCGCCTTGGGAAATCCGGTCTGCCCCATGGTCATCATGAATTCGCGCCGCAGCGGCTTACTCTCGGCCATCGCCACGAAGGCCGCGCGGCTCATCTTCTGGAAGCTCGGCAGGAAGGCGAGATTGAAGGTCGGCACCCGCACCGCGGCGGCCGGCATCTCGTCGATGAAATGCATGAGCGCGCGCATGCGGGCGCGGGCGACCGGGTCCTCCGGGGTGAAGCTGTCTTGCGGCGCGACCTCGTCGAGGTATTCGGTGATGACGGTGGAATCGGTGACGATGGCGCCGTCATGGTCGAGCGTGGGCACCACCCCATTCGGATTGAGCTTGAGGTAATCGGGCTTGAGCTGGTCGCCTTCCAGCAGATTGAGCTTGATCTCGTTGAAGGCGAGCCCCTTGGCGTTGAGCACGAAGCGCACGCGCTGGCTGCAGGTCGACTGCGGCGCGTTGTAAAGCGTGAAGGCCATGAACGGCTCCGGTTTCGATCGTTTTGGCTCAGATTGCAGGATGATGCGTCAGTGATCCAAAATGATCCACGGTATATTTATGGGCATTTTACTTGTGGGCGGCGCGCGCGACGGCTTCACTGAGATCGTGCGCAGCCGCCGTTTTCCTCCCTTTAGGCTTAGACGGTGGCGTGAATCCTCCACCTTATGCACACAGGGCCCCGCAAGGGGCCCTTTTTTTATTGTGCGGCCTCATGGTGAGGAGCCGTGCGCAGCACGGCGTCTCGAACACGCAAGTCGGCTTTAGCCGACTTGCGCATCAAACTTGCCGATGTCGGGTAAACCCGACATCGGTGGGCCGCCCCATCCTTCGAGACGCATCGCTTCGCGATGCTCCTCAGGATGAGGCGGACAGCTACTCCAACCCGGTCCCGACGTTCTTGTTTTCCGGCTCAAGCTTCATACCGGCGGCAAGCGCCATGGTCTCCGCCAGCGCGGCGAAATCCTTGGCCAGATATTCTTGCGGGTTTTTCTGCAGCATGGCCGCGCCGAAATGCGACTGCAGCACCTCGCGCGTCGCCGCGGTCACCGGCATCGGCACGTCCCACTCGCGGGCGAGCTCGAGCCCGAGATCCAGGTCCTTGCGCAGCAGCTCCGGCGTGAAGGTGGTGGTCCAGTCGAGATTGACCAGCGCCGGCGTCTTGTACTTGGTGAACATCGAGCCCATGACGCCGTTGTTCATGAAGGCGAGGAAGGCGTGGCGCGGCACGCCCATCTTGTTGGCGAGCAGCGTGATCTCGATCAGGTTCTCAATCACCACGCCGAGCATAACGTTGTGCGCGATCTTGCAGATGCGCGCGAGCTCGCCGTCGCCCACATAGGACACGCCCTGCGGCGCGAACACCTCGATCAGCGGCATGGCGATCTTGGCGTCGGCTTCCGGTCCCGAGACCACCGACGACAGCTTGCCGGCCTTGATCACCTTGGCATTGCCGGACACCGGGGCGGCGATGAAGCTCACGCCCTTCTCGGTCAGCCGCGTGCGGATGGCGGCGGATTCCTCGACAGAAATCGACGAGCAGTCGACCAGCATCTTCGGCTTGTTGGCGCCCGAGAGCAGGCCGTCCTTGCCGAACACGACCTGCTCGACATCCTTGCCGGTCGACACGATCGCGAACACCACGTCGCAACCGGCGAGCTCGACCGGCTTGTCGACAATCTTGCCCCCCTTGGCGGCCAGCGGCTCGGCCTTGGCGCGGGTGCGGTTCCAGATCGTCACGTCGTGGCCGGCCTTGAGCAGGCGCTCCGCCATCGGCGTGCCCATGCGGCCGACCCCGATCCAGCCGATCTTTTGTGCAGTCTTCGACATCGCCAAACTCTCCCGTTGAAATTGTGCCGCGAACCCTGGCGGGCTTGGCGGGGCTTTAGCCGTTCTGCCGCGAAATCGCCAGTGGCGTACCGCTGGGTGGGTATGCCGCGACGCCGATGCTTGTGGCGGCCGTTCAAAGCGTTATCCTGCCGCCGCCACAGGTCAAAAGACCCCGGTTAAGGGGCCTGACTTCCGGAGGAGCGCTAAGCCCCAATGCAGGATGCGGCCAGCACCATTGCCGCGACAACGGCGCCCGAGGGCGGCACCGAACGCTGGCGGCTGGTCGCGCGCAATGTTTTTCCGTTCGCGGTGGTGGGCACGATCTGGGAGATCGTCGCCTGGATGGGCATATTCCCGCACCGGCTGTTTCCAACGCTGGAGGAAGTGGCGCTCTCGTTTTACCAACTCACCGTCGCCGGCATCCTGCCGCACCACGCCATCCAGACCGTGATCCGCCTGCTCACCGGCTTTGCGCTGGCGGCCGCCATCGGCGTGACCGTCGGCGTGCTGATGGGGCGCTCGCGCCGCGCCGAGGACATCTTCCTGCCGCTGGTGTCGATCGGCGCGCCGATCCCCGGGCTCGCCTATGCGCCGCTGTTCCTGCTCTGGTTCGGGCTCGGCAATGTCTCGGCGGTGCTGCTGGTCGGCTTCGTGGCCGCCTTCCCGATCATCTTCAACAGCTGGACCGGCGTGAAGGCGGTGAAGGAAATCTGGCTGCGCTCGGCGCAATCCATGGGCGCCGACGACCGCCGCATGTTCCGCCACGTCATCCTGCCGGGCGCGCTGCCCTACATCCTCACCGGACTGCGGCTCGGCCTGGCGCAGGCCTGGCGCGTGCTGGTGGCGATCGAGATGCTGGCCGCCGTGCCCTGGGGGCTGGGCTGGATGATCTTCGGGGCGCGCGAATTCCTCAACACCGACGTCATGATGGCCGGCATCGCGGTGATCGGCATCATCGGGCTGACGCTGGAGAAACTCGTGTTCCAGCGCATCGAGAATTACACCGTGGTGCGCTGGGGCATGGTCACCGCATGACCGACAACGGACAAAACGCCCGCTCGCTCATCCGCGCCGCCATCACGCTGGCGGCCGCTGCTGCCGTGTACGAGGCGCTGGCGCGCAGCGGCTATTTCGCGCCGGCGCTGCTGCCGAAACTGTCGATCGTCGTCCAAACACTGATCGCGACGCTCGCCGACGGCAGCATGATCCAGCACGCCGCCTATACTCTGTACCGGGTGATGTTCGGCTTCGGCCTGGCGATCGCGGTCGGTATCCCGCTCGGCATCCTGATGGCGCGCTTCACCGCGGTCGAGAACTTCTTCCTGCCGCTGGTGAGCGCGCTGATGCCGATCCCCTCCTTCGCGCTGGTGCCGCTGTTCATGCTGTGGTTCGGCATCGGCAATCTCACCACCGTGCTGATCGTGTTCTACGCCGCCACCTTCCCGATGCTGTTCAATACCTGGTCGGGCGTGCGCTCGGTCAATCCGATCTGGCTGCGCGCGGCCGGCTGCATGGGCGCCGACGAGCATAGCCTGTTCTGGAAGGTGATCATTCCCGGCGCCTCGCCCTTCATCATCACCGGCATGCGGCAGTCGTTCCTGCGCGCCTGGATCGCGGTGGTCGGCGCCGAGATGATCGCGGCCTCCGACTGGGGGCTCGGCTGGGTGATCTTCGACGCCAAGGAATTTCTCAACACCGACACCATGCTGGCCGCGCTCGTGGTCATCGGCGCCATCGGCTATCTGTTCGAGCGCCTGGTGTTCGGCTCGCTCGAGCGCGCCACCGTGCTGCGCTGGGGCATGATGCGTTCGGCGAAGGGATAAAAAGCGTAATGAGTGAAAGTGTAATGAGTGATGGTACGAGCGGTCCGGTTCTCTGGCGCGTCGACGAGCGCGGCGTGGCGCGCGTCACGCTCAACCGGCCGGAGGTCTATAACGCCTATAACGGCGAGCTGATCGCCGCGCTGCTGGCGACCTATGACGCGCTCGCGACCAAAAATCCGCGCGCGGTGGTGATCACCGGCCAGGGCAAGAATTTCCAGGCCGGCGCCGACGTCGGCTGGCTCAATTCAGTCAGGCAATCCTCGCCCGCAGAAAATTTGCGCGCCTCGCGCATGACGGCGGAAGCGGTGCAGCGGCTCAATCTGCTGCCGGTGCCGACCGTGGCGCTGGTGCAGGGCGCCTGCTTCGGCGGCGGCACCGGCATCGTCGCCGCCTGCGACATCGCGATCGCCGCCGACAACGCCACGTTCTCGATCGCCGAGGTGCGCGTCGGCGTGGCCGGCACCATCATCATTCCGCAGCTCAACGACGCCATCGGGCTGCGCCAGGTGCGGCGCTACGCGCTCACCGGCGAACGCTTCGACGCCAAGGAAGCCCACCGCATCGGGCTGGTGCACGAGGTGGTGCCGCTCGCCGAGCTGGCCGCCGCCGGCGAACGCATCGTCGGCCACCTGCTGGCGAGCGGACCGGAGGCGGTGGCGCAGACCAAGATCTGCGCCATGCGCTCGGCCTGGAGCCATCTCGACGATGCCGCCTTCAGCGCGCTGATCGAAAGCCACTCCGCCAGACGGCAGTCGGCCGAGGCGGCGGAAGGCCTGGGCGCATTCCTGGAAAAACGTCCGCCGCGCTGGGCGCCGGCGAAGGTAAAAGGCTAGCGCATGGTCCCCATCGAAATTCGCGACGTGACGCTCGTCTACGACACGCCCGGCGGCAAGGTGCCCGGCGTCAAGAACGTCAATTTCAACATCGGCGCTTCCGAATTCGTCTGCATCGTCGGCCCGTCCGGCTGCGGCAAGTCGACGCTGCTCAACATCATCGCCGGCTTCCTGACGCCGGTCGCGGGCGAGATCCGCATTGGCGGCAAGCCGGTCACCGGTCACGGCATGGACCGCGGCGTGGTGTTCCAAGATTTCGCCCAGCTGTTTCCCTGGCGCACCGCGCTCGGCAACGTCACCTTCGGGCTGGAAATGAAGGGCGTTGCCAAGGACGAGCGCGAGAAGATCGCGCGCGAGCAATTGCGACTGGTCAAGCTGGAGAAGTTCACCGGCTCCTATCCGCACCATCTGTCCGGCGGCATGCAGCAGCGGGTCGCCATAGCCCGCGCGCTGGCGTACAATCCGGCCGTGCTGCTGATGGACGAGCCGTTCGCGGCGCTCGACGCGCTGACGCGCGACGACATGCAGCGGCTGCTCGCCGATGTGTGGCGGGCCACCCGCAAGACGGTGATCTATGTGACGCACAACGTGGCCGAGGCGGTGTACCTGGCCGATCGCGTGGTGGTGATGAGCCCGCATCCCGGCACCGTCAAAGCCGAAATCAAGATCGAGCTTCCGCGCCCGCGCGATCCGCTGAGCGTGGAATTCCTCGAATGCCAGAAGGAATTGCTGGGACATCTCGGCCACGATGCGAACGCCAACGAACCGGTGAATTGAACGGCCAAACTCTAAAGGGAGGACGAGCGATGACCGAACTGCATAAGGGAATTTCGCGCCGCCATGTGCTGGCGGGAACGGGCGCCGGCGCGCTTGTCGTCGGACTGGGCGTCAAGCCCGCCGCGGCGCTGGAAACGGTACGGCAGGGCTACCAGACCAACATGTGGGGCATGCCGACCTATTACCTGCTGCGCTCCGGCCTGTTGGAGAAGCACGGCGTCAAGTTCGAGGAATTTGCGGTGCCGTCCGGCAATCTCACCATGCAGCAGATGGTGGCGCGCCAGGTCGACATGGGCACCTATGCCGGACCTTCCTTTGCCATCGGTCACGACAAAGGCGGCCTGCTCGCCATCGCCATGATCGAATATGTCGGCAAGACCGCGCGCGTGATGGCGCGCAAGGACCTCGGGCTCACCAAGGTCGAGCAGTTAAAGGGCCTCAAGGTCGCCAACCAGACCGGCTCGTCGACCGGCAACATCTTCGTCGACCAGATCGCCACCAAGGCCGGCTTGAAGAAGGGCGACTACCAGGAAATCCGCATGAACGTGAACGACATGGTGGCCGCCATGGCCGCCAAGACCGTGGACGCCATGGTCAATGTCGAGCCTTACAACGCGATTGCCGAAGCCGATGGCCTCGCCAACTCGATCTCGGACTTCTACGACTTCGACAAACTGCCGGTGTTCATGGCGGCGACGCCGGAATTCGTCGAGAAGAGCCCGCAGACCGTGGTGGCCTATCTCAAGGCCTGGCTGGAAGTGGCCAAGGACTTCAAGGAGCAGCCGAAGAAGGTCGCCGATACGATCTATTCGTTCTACACCTCGAAGGGCTACAAGATGGCGCCGGAGACCTTCGCCAAGGCGCTGGCGCGCGTGGAGGTGCAGCCCGGCTGGCCGGCCGACCTTGTGCCCTACATGACGCACCACTCGGAAATTCTGGTGCAGGAAAAGAAGATCAAGGCGGTACCGGACTGGAAAAAGGCGCTGCGCACGGAATTCCTCAAGCAGGCCGGGGCCTGATCTCGATCGACTAGCAAACCTGGGCCGGCGCATCCGCGCCGGCCTTTCCACAAGCCCCTGAAAGTTACGGAGAATTGAATGTCCGCCGCCAACAACCCGCTCAACAAGAGCGGCGAGCCCACCACCTGGAATTTCAAGCTGCTCGCCCAGAACGATCTCGGCGGCTTCGGCGGCATGGGCGAAGGCATGGCGGTGCAGCTCGCCAAGGACGGCCGCCGCATCATCTGGCTGGCGCATGAAAGCGCGCCGAAGAATTTCACCGGTGTCGACGTCACCGACCCGCGAAACCCGAAAATGATCGTGCAGACCGACCTGCCCTTCGCCCATATGCGCTCGAACTCGCTGGAAATGAGCGGCGACATCCTGGCGGTGGCCTACCAGACGCAGAAGGTCGGACAGCAGAAGGCTGGGCTCGAGCTGTTCGACTGTTCGGTGCCGGAAAAGCCGCGCTCGATCTCGTTCTTCGACTGCTCGGGTGCGACCTCGCGCGGCGTGCACCAGTTGTGGTTCTGCGACGGCGAATACGTGCACATGGCGTCGGGTGCGCCCGACTTCCAGCCGAGCCACCCGCTCGACGACCAGTTCTACCGCTGCATCGACGTGCGCAATCCGACCAAGCCTGTGGAGGTCGGCCGCTGGTGGATGCCGGGCACGATGAAAGGCGACGCTGCCGCCCCGCCGCCGCGCCATGCGCTCGACAAGGGCTATCGCGCGCACAACACCAACGTCTACAAGCAGCGGCCGGACCGCATGTATCTCTGCTACATCGACGGCGGCATGTTCGTGATGGACATCGCCGATAAGTCGAAGCCGAAGGCGATCTCGCACTGGACCAACTCGCCGCCCTATACCGGCTTTATGCACACCGCGCTGCCGCTGTTCGACCGCGGCCTACTGATCGTCACCGACGAGTCGACCGAGAACAACGCCAAGGACTGGCCCAAGCTGGTGTGGATCCTCGACCTGCGCGACGAGAAGAACCCGGTGTCGATCGCCACCTGCCCGATGCCGCCACTCGATGCCTACAAAGACCGCGGCGGCCGCTTCGGCGCGCATAATCTGCATGAGAACCCGCCGGTGCCGACCGCCTGGCAGTCGGACCAGATACTGCTCGGCACCTTCTTCAACGGCGGCCTGCGCGCCTACGACATTTCCAACGCCTATCAGCCGAAGGAAATCGCCGCCTTCGTGCCGCCGGCGCCGAAGGGCACGCCGACCGGCGCGGTGCAGCTCAACGACGTGTTCGTGGACGAGCGCGGCATCGTCTACACCATGGATCGCTTCAGCGGCGGACTGTACACGCTGGAGATGGAGTTTTAGGCGCTATCCGACGAGACGCCCGAGTACTTTGCACAGCGGCTTTTCATTGCCGCCGAAGCTCTTGATGATCGCGTCGAGGATTTCCTGCGGAGTGAGCCGCTCCAACCGGAGCGGATGGCCGGCGCGCTCGGCGAGCAGCGTCAGGAAGGATAGCTGCGTACGTCCATTGCCTTCCCGGAAGGGATGGATGGCGTTCAACTCCGCCAGAAAATGCGCCGCGTTTTGGGCAAATCCGTTTGCATCCATTCCGTGGAAATGGTGTTGCCCGGCTAATTCGGTGAACAATCGGCACATTGCGTGCTCGATATGCTCGGGATAGCAGAATGCATTTGCACCCTTGGCAATGCGGATGGTGCGAATACGGCCCGCCCATGAATAGGCATCCTGAAAGAGATGTCGGTGGATGGCTTTGTAATGCGCGTAGCTAAGCCGTCCCGCAGGCAGCGGCTCGGCAGCGCGCTGTGCCGTTATTTCCGCCTCGAACGCTTGCAATTCGGCCTGCGTACGAAGGCCAAGACGATTCTTGAGAACGGTGGTGCCCGGATAGCAGTACGGGTCCTGTCCGGCCTCGTACATGCGCCGAAATCAGCCCTTACTGTGCGCGCGAACAATGGAGCGGCGCCGTTCCTCGGCAGAGGCGCCGCGAAGATCGAATTCGTTCGCTCGCCTGCGCATGGCAGGCGTCAATTCGATGCCTTCGACCGCGCTGATCTTGGCAAATCGCTTGCGACCAAGCGTCATTCCGCCTGTAGCCGAGCGGCGCGAGCGCAAAGGGGAATCGGACTTTTTCATAAGCAAAGACTATCACAATTTCACTCGGTTGGCACCGTTTTGGTCCGGCTTCCCAACGCCAATTTCAGTATAGTGCCGCCATGAACGAACTCTTCCCCTCCCCGGCGGCCGGGCGCTTCGGGCGCCGGCTCAAGCGCGAGCGCGGCCATCGCGTGCCGGTGACGGTGGTGACCGGCTTCCTCGGTGCCGGCAAGACCACGCTGCTCAAGCGCTTTCTGGCGACGCCGGAGGGGCAAGGCACCGCCGTCGTGGTCAACGAATTCGGCGCCACCGGCATCGACGATGCCCTCATCCGTTCCAGCGCCGACGAGACCGTGCTGCTCGGCAATGGCTGCCTGTGCTGCATCACGCGCAGCGATCTGCAACAAGCGCTGCGCCGCATGGTGGTCGAGCGCGAGCGCGGCGAGATCCCCGACTTCCGCCGCGTCGTGATCGAGACCAGTGGCCTCGCCGATCCGTCACCGATCCTGCAGACCTTCGCCACCGACCGCGCGCTCGGCGAGGTATTCCATGTCGAGGTGGTGCTGACCGTGGTCGACGCCGAAACCGGGCTCAACACGCTCGCCTGGTCGTCGGAGGCGCGCAAGCAGGTGATCCTGGCCGACCGGCTAGCGATCAGCAAGACCGACATCGCCGGCGAAGGCGCGGCCGACGCGTTGTCCGCGCAACTGCGCGCGCTCAATCCGGGCGCCGATATCGACGAGGCGGTGAACGGCGAACTCGCTCCCAGCCGGCTGATCGAGCCGGCAACCGACGTGCGCAACGCCTTCGTGGCCGAGAGCGCGCACAGCGACGGCATCGGCAGCTTCGTGCTGACCGACGACAGGCCGATGCCGTGGCCGGTATTCGCGAAAGCCATGGACACGCTGATGCAGCTGCGCGGGCCCGACCTGCTGCGCGTGAAGGGCTTCCTCGACGTCGAGGGCTGCAAGGGGCCGGCGGTGGTGCAGTTCGTGCAGCACCTGGCGCATCCGCCGGTCGAGCTGGAGACGTGGCCGGATAATAACCGGCAAAGCCGCGTGGTGTTCATCACCCGCAATATTTCGGAAGCCCAGGTGCGCGGGCTCATCAAGGCGGTCAGGGCGCTGGTTTAGGCGGCTACTCCCGCTCCCGTCCCGCGATCTCGGCCTGCCAGGGCGCCACGGTGCGCTCGACGAAGCCGATCAGGCTATTCAAGCCGACCGCCATCAGCATCAGGATGATGATCGGCACGAACATGGTGGCGGTGTCGAAATTATTGGCGGAGTTGATGATCACCGCGCCCAGCCCGGAAATGGTGGTGAAGAATTCCGCGATCACCATCGCCACCACCGCGCGGCCGACGGCGAGCCGCACGCCGGCCATGATGTAGGGCAGCGTCGCCGGCAGCACGATGCGGCGCAGGATCACCAGATCGGGCGCCACGAACGACTTGCCGACCTCGATCAGCGTCTTGGGCACCGCCACCACGCCGAGCCAAGTGTTGATGCAGATCGGGAACAGCGCCATCAGGAAGACCACCGCCACCTTCACGGTGAAGCCGAGGCCCAGCCACAGGATCAGCAGCGGCACTAGAGCTACCAGCGGCATGGCGTAGCCGGCGGTGACATAGATGCCGAGCGCCGCCTCCGCCGTACGGAAGCCGCCGATCAGCAGGCCTAGCGGCACGCCGATCACGATCGCCAGGCCATAGCCGAGCAGGAACGGCCTTAAGGAGTCGTACAGCGCCGACCACAATTGCCCGCTCACCAGCAGGTCCCAGAACGCCACCGCGATCGCGCTCGGATAGGAGCCGAACACCGGATTGATCTGGCGGCCGAAGATTTCCCAGAAGATCAACATGCCGGTGATCGAGGCGAAGGTGATCAGCCAGCGCGGTAGCGCCCGCCGCTCGGCCGGCTCGGCCTCGGGCAGCGCGGCGGTTTTGCTCTGTTTGTCGGCGATGTCGACCATCATATTTTTTCCTGGCGCATGATTTTATCCGAAACCCGGTTCCCATCCCCGATCAAGTCTGGGACATGCTTTTCGGAATCATGCGCTAATGCACCGTCACTTCGTCGTGCAGTGCGCGCCAGACCTTGTAGCGGGTGTCGTTGAATTCCGGCAGGCCGCGCACGATGCTCAGATCCGGGCGCGGGCGGGCGAGCGGCACCGTCATGATGTCGGCCACGCGGCCGTCCTTCATCACGATGATGCGGTCGGCGATCAGCACCGCCTCGTCGAGATCGTGGGTGACGAACAGGATCGTCTTCTTGGTGCGGGCGTGGATATCCAGCAGCTCCGCCTGCAGCGACTCGCGCGTCTGCGCGTCGAGCGCACCGAACGGCTCGTCCATCAGCAGCACGGAAGGATCGATGGCGAGCGCTCGGGCGATGCCGCCGCGCTGCTTCATGCCGCCGGAAAGCTGATGCGGGCGGCGGTTCTTCGAATCGGTGAGACCGACCAGCTCGAGATATTTTTCCGCCGTCGCGCGCAACGGCTGCCCGCGCATGCCCTTCATCTCCAGGCCGAACATGACGTTCTGCATGGCGGTGAACCAGGGCAGCAGCTCGGCGTGCTGGAACACCATGCCGCGATCATGGCCGCAGCCGTTGATCTCGCGGCCGTCGACGGTGACGCGGCCGGAGCTCGACGGATCAAGCCCCATGGCGACGCGCAGCGCCGTGGTCTTGCCGCAGCCGGATGGCCCGATCAGCGCCACGATCTCGCCGTCGCTCACCGTGAAGCTGACGCGGTCGAGCGCCTGCACGTGATGCAGCTCGCCGTCCACGCGCAGTGAAAAGCGCTTGGACACGTCGTGGAAACTTACCTCACCCATTCAAAACACTCCGAACTAAATTCACGGCCCCACCAGCTTGAGCGCCCTTGCGCGATACTCCGGCGCGCTGACGGCGAGCAGATCGAGCGGCTTGGCGAGCTTGCCGGCCTTTGCCATCTGCTCCTGGATCCACTGAATCTTCTCCGCCGGGATCGGCAGCGTCGGATCGACCGCCTTATGCTTGACCGCGTCGTCATACACGAAAGCCGGGCGCGGATCGTCGGGCTTGGCGTGGATGAGCTCGCGCGTCAGTGCGATGGTTTCGTCGCGGTGCGAGAGCGCGAAACGCAGCGCGTTCATCTCGGCGGCCAGGAACTTGATCGCGTCGTCGCCGCGTTCCGCCAGCTTCTTGGCGCTGGAGACGATGCACACGCGCAGGAAGTTCGGCACCGCGTCGCGGCCGGCGACCAGCAGATGGATATTCTTGGGCGCAATCGGCTCATATTCGTTCGACACCACAGCGGCCTCGACCACGCCGCCGGCGAGCGCCTGATAGCGCTCGCGGTCGCCGCCGACCGCCGCCAGCTTCACGTCCTTGTCGGAGATGCCGTATTTCGCCAGCGCCTCGATCGCCAGCATGTTGGGCATCGAATTGGGCGCCGACACCGCGATTTGCTTGCCCTTGAGGTCCTCGACCTTCTTGATCGCGTCGGTGGTGTAGATGCCGTGCGGCACCACGATCCAATGGCAGCCGAGGATTTTCGCATCGCCGCCCTTGGCGTTGGCGGCGAACACGCCCTGCGGCCCACCCTCGAAACTGTCGAGTTCGCCGGCGATCATCGCCTTGAGCGCGAGCTGGTCGTCCTTGAATTGCGAGATTTTCAGCGTGAGGCCCTGCTTGGCGGCGAAGTCGCGCGACGACACCATCAGCAGGATGCCGGCGTCGGCCTTGGCGTTGATCAGGCCGTGATGCCAAACTTTCTCTTGCGCTGCAGCAGAGCCGGCCAGCGCGCTAAATGCAGCGGCAACGATGGCGCCGAGTGCAGTGCACTTAAGCGTCGCGATCGGCATGGTGCGGTTCCTCCTCCGTCTTCCGTCTTCGCGCCTTATGGCGTCTATTCCCGCGATTATAACATCATTTTTACGCGCGGGGCCGTTCCCAATCACACTTTGCGGGACTAGCCTTCGGCCCGCAAGCGTCGGCAAGACGCGCGCGCGGGAAGTTCCCGCGCCGCGTCGTCTATGCGTGCCGATCCCAGGGAGTTTCACGCCATGAGCCAGAAGTTCACTCTCACCGTCAACGGCCAGGCCCATACGATCGAGGCCGATCCCGATATGCCGTTGCTCTATGCCTTGCGCGACGATATCGGCCTCAACAATCCCAAGTTCGGCTGCGGGCTGGCGCAATGCGGCGCTTGCACCGTACATCTCGACGGCCAGCCGACGCGCTCCTGCGCGACACCGCTGTCGGCGGTGGGCAAGGCCAAGATCACGACGCTGGCCGGCCTCGGCACGCCGGAAAAACCGCATCCGCTGCAGACCGCCTATATCGAGGAGCAGGTGCCGCAATGCGGCTACTGCATCAACGGCTGGATCATGACCGCCGCCGCTTTCCTTTCGGACAAGAAAAAGCCGAGCGAAGCCGAGATCAAGGACGCGCTGTCCGGCGTGAAGTGCCGCTGCGGCACGCACATCAGCATTCTCAAGGCGGTCAAGCGCGCCGCCACGATGATGGGTTGAGGGAGAGCGCCATGACAAAATTTGAAAAGACTTCGTCCTTCTCGCGCCGCTCGCTGCTGCTCGGCGGTGGCGCGCTGGTCGTCTCGATCGGCGCCGCCATCTCGCTGGAAACCGTACTCTCCATTGGGCAGGCTTACGCGCAAGGCGCCAAGCCGCCGCTCACGCCCGATCAGTTGTCGTCCTATATCGCGGTCAATGCCGACGGCAGCGTGTCGGCCTATTTCGGCAAGATGGACATGGGCCACGGCCTGCATGTCGCCATCGGCCAGATGGTGGCGGAAGAACTCGACGTGCCGTTCAAGGCCGTTAAGGTCATCATGGGCGACACCGCCACCTCGGTGAACCAGGGCGGCGCCTCCGGCTCCACCGGCATCCAGTTCGGCGGCAAGCAGATGCGCATGGCGGCAGCGGAAGCGCGCCGCGTGCTGGTCGAAATGGCGGCAGGCTTACTGTCCGTGCCCGCCGACAAGCTCACCGTCAATGACGGCATGGTGAGCGCGACCGAGGACAAATCGAAACGCATATCCTACGCGCAGATGATCGGCGGCAAATATTTCAACGTCCAGCTCGACTGGAACAAGCAATACGGCAACCCGCTCTACGCGCCTGGCAAGGCGCAGCCGAAGAATCCCAAGGACCACAAGATCGTCGGTCAGCCGATCAAGCGCGAGGACGTGGCGCCCAAGGTGTTCTGCCAGGAGGATTACTGCACCGACGTGAAAGTGCCGGGCATGGTGCACGGCCGCATGATCCGTCCCGACGTCGCCGGCAGCGTGCCGGTGAAGGTGGATGAGGCCTCGATCAAGGATATCCCGGGCGCCAGAGTGGTCTGGGACAAGGGCTTCCTCGGCGTGGTCGCCGACAAGGAGTGGGGCGCCATCCAGGCGGCCGCCAAGCTGAAAGTGGAATGGTCGCAGGCACAGCCGCCGTTCCCGGAACAGGCAACGCTCTACGATCACATTCGTAAAGCGACGGCGCGCAAGAGCCAGGTCGATAAGGAGAACGGCAACGTCGACGAGGCGTTCAAGTCGGCGGCCAAGGTGATCGAGGCCGAATACGAATGGCCGTTCCAGTCGCATGCCAGCATGGGTCCAGCCTGCGCACTGGTCGAGATCAAGGACGGCAATGTCACCTGCTGGAGCGGCACGCAGAAATCCCACTTCGTGCAGCAAGGCCTTGCCGCCACGCTTGGCATGCCGCTCGACAAGGTGCGCGTCATCTTCAAGACCAGCCCCGGCTCTTATGGCCGCAACGACGCCGATGACTGCGCCATGGATGCCGGCGTGCTGGCCAAGGCGGTCGGCAAGCCGGTGCGCCTGCAATACACGCGCGAGGAGGGTACCGGCTGGGACCCGAAAGGCCCGGCCTCGATCCACAAGGCGCGCGCAGGCGTAGATGCTTCCGGCAAGGTCGTGGCTTACGAGTTCATCAGCAAGGGCTTCTCGCGGGTGGACGTCGGCACTAATGGCAGCAAGCCGCTCGATACGCTGGCCGGCCATACCCAGGGCGTGGCGTTGAAATCCGGCGACGGCTTCGGCGTGCCGGCGGAATCCTACGCCTTCGACCATAAGCGCATGGGCTGGGAGACCATCCCGCCGCTGCTCGACCGTTCCTCGCCGCTGCGCAGCGCGCATCTGCGCGATCCGGTTGGACCGCAGATCCACTTCGCCAGTGAGAGCTTCATCGACGAGGTGGCGGCGGCAGTGAATGCCGATCCGATCGAGTTCCGCCTGCGTCACATCAAGGAGCCGCGCGACGTCGCCGTCATCAAGGCGGCGGCCGAGAAGGCCAAGTGGGACACGCGGCCCTCGCCGCGCAAGGACCAGACCGGCGCCAAGGTGTCCGGCCGCGGCATCGCCTATTCGCAACGCAACGGCACCCGTGTCGCCATCGTGGCGGAAGTCGATATCGACCGTGCCAGCGGCAAGATCTTCGCGCGCAAGTTCACGGTGGCGCACGATTGCGGGCAGATCATCAATCCCGACGGGCTGGTGAAATGTATCGAGGGCAACATCGTGCAGGGCATCAGCCGCACGCTGTGGGAGGAAGTGACCTTCGACCGCAAATCGGTCACCAGCGTGGACTGGATCAGCTATCCGATCCTCGACATCACCGAGACGCCGGCCGAGGTCAACGTGGTGCTGATCAATCACCCCGAGCTGCCGCCGACCGGCGCCGGCGAACCGTCGATCCGCCCGGTGGCGGCCGCGATCGCCAACGCCATCTTCGACGCCACCGGCGTGCGCATCCGCCGGGTGCCATTCTCGCCCGACCGGGTGAAGGCAGCGCTGAGCTGAAAGAACTACCCGCTCGTCCCCGCGACCCGTCTCCGCAAAGTTGCTTCGACGGGCCGATGCATGAGCCCGCCGAAGCGTAAGCGAAGGCGGGAAGCGGGGGCGGGCGTCGCCATTTCGCGCCGACGCGGAATGACGTAAAACCTTTCCATGTCCGCTCCCCTGCAATCCCTCGACGACGCGCTCACGCTTATCACCGACGGCTGCCTGCTGGTGGTGCCGCGCGAGGTGTCGGGCGTGCCGATGGCGGCCACGCGCGCGCTGATCCGCCGCGGCGTCAAGCGCCTGCATCTGGTGGCGCTGCCAACCTCGAGCCTGCAGGCCGATCTGCTGATCGGCGCCGGCTGTGTCGAGACGCTTGAAACATCGGCTGTCAGCCTGGGCGAGTTCGGACCGGCGCCGCGTTTCACCGCTGCAATCACGTCGGGCGCAATCAAGATGAAGGACGCCACCTGCCCGGCCTTGCACGCCGCTTTGCAGGCGGCCGAGAAGGGCGTGCCGTTCATGCCGCTGCGCGGGCTGATCGGATCGGACGTGCTGGCCTATCGCGACGACTGGAAGGTGATCGACAGCCCGTTCGGCAATTCCGATCCGATCGTTTTGCTGCCGGCGATCAGGCCGGACGTGGCGCTGATCCATGCGCCGATGGCCGACCGCTTCGGCAATATCTGGATCGGGCGCCAGCGCGAACTCGCCACCATGGCGCATGCCGCCGTGCGCGCCGTCGCGACCGTGGAGAAGATCCACGACGGCAATCTGCTCGACGATCCGGTACTCGCCGCCGGCACGCTGCCCGGCTTCTATGTCGAGAGCATCGCGGTCGCCGAGCGCGGCGCCTGGCCGCTCGGGCTGCCCGACCACTATGGCGTCGACGCCGAGCACCTCGCCGAATATGCGCGCATGGCGGCGACGGCGGAGGGGTTTGCCGAGTATCTCGAACGGTATGTGTATGAACGCCGCGCCGCGTGAATTCCGCTCCGAAGAACTGCTCGCCGACGTGATCGCGCGGCTGATCGGCGACGTCCGGCACGTCGCCGTCGGCAACGCCTCGCCGATCCCGGCCACCGCCGCGCTGCTGGCGCGCGAGCGCGGGCACGGCCGCCCCTACGTATCGCTGCTGCAGAGCCGCAAGCACAATTTCTTCACCGACGGCGCGCGCGAATTGTTCGACTGCGCCGGCCAGGGCCGCATCGACGTTTTCTTCCTGTCGGGCGGACAGATCGACGGCCAAGGCAACGTCAATCTGGTTTCGACCGGCGACTACGCGCATCCCAAGGTGCGCTTTCCCGGCTCATTCGGCTCGGCCTATCTCTATTACGTGGTGCCGAAAGTGATCCTGTTCCGGGTCGAGCATTCGCGCCGCACGCTGGTGCCCCAGGTCGACTTCATCAGCGCGCCGGGCACAAGCTCGCCAGAAGTCTATCGCCCGGGCGGGCCGATCGCGCTGGTCACCAACCGCTGCCTGTTTAGTTTCGCCGCCGGCCGTTTCACCTTGGCCAGCGTGCATCCCGGCCATACGGTCGCCGAGGTGATCGAGCACACCGGCTTCGAGTTCGAGCGGCCAGAGACGGTGCCGGAAACGCCGGCGCCCTCCCCGAAGACGCTCAAGCTGCTGCGCGAGACGGTGGCGCCGCAGCTCGCCGAGGTCTATCCGCAGTTCGCGGCGCAGGTATTCGGGATCTCCGTTCCCTCCCCTGAAAGGGGGAGGGTCAGGGTGGGGGTCGCTTGGCGGTATTGATTTGACCCCCACCCGGCGAGCGTCCCTCGCCGACCTCCCCCTTTCAGGGGGAGGTATGAGCGGCTAGTGTGCCGCCCGCGCGGCCGCCCGGCCGCTGAAAATCAGCATTAGAGCCAAGGAATACGTCCGGTGAAACGAGTTGAAGTCGCGGTGATTGGGGTTGGCTGGGTCGGCGGCACGCGCGCGGAAACGCTGGCGCGCACGGCGCTGGTCGACAAATTGCACCTGTGCGAGATCCGGCCCGACCGGCTGGCCGAGGTGAAGGCGCTCTACAAGCCGGCGACGACGACGCTCGATTACAACGACATCATCAACAACCCGAACATCTCGGTGGTCTATATCTCGACCACGCCGGAAACCAACCATTATCCGATCTGCCGCGACTGCCTGAAATCCGGCAAGAACGTGATGCTGGAAAAGCCGATCTCGCTCGAATTGTGGGAAGCCGACGAACTGATCCAGCTCGCCAAGCGCGGCGGCCTGAAATTCACCATCGGCTATTCGCAGCGCTTCAATCCGAAAATCGCCTACGCCAAGAAGAAGATCACCGACGGCACGCTCGGCAATGTGGTCTCGGTGCTGGTCAGCCGCAACCTGTCGCGCAGCCTGGGCAAGAAGATCGCCGGCCGCGTGCGGCTGTCGCCGGTGGTGATGGAGTCGACGCACGACCTCGACTTCGTGTTCTGGCTGCTGGAGCCGGCCAAGCCCGTGCGCGTTTATTCGCAAGGCGCCTACGGCTATATGAAGCCGGTGAACGGCTCGCATGACGTGATGTTCACCACCGTCACCATGGACAACGGCGTGGTGGTGATGATCGGCGGCGGCTGGAATTTCCCGCCGAGCTATCCGAACTACTGCTCGACCTGGATCGAGATCACCGGCACCGAAGGCGCGCTGGTGCTCGACGACACCCAGCGCGACAACTGGCTCAACACCATGAGCAGCGGCCAGGTGTTTCCGATGTCGACCATGCCGGGCGAGCAGGTCGGCGAAGTGTTCGCCGGCGGCATGGGGCCGGAGACCATCCACTTCCTGGAAGCCTGCATCCGCGATACGCCCGTCATGGTGACGCCGGAGAGCGCGCGCCGGGTGATGGAAACCTACAGCGCCGCCGACCTGTCGGCCTACCGCAACGAGCCGGTCGACCTGCCGCTCACCAACGAGACGATTTCTGGAATCGCGGAGTTCAAGGAAAAGAACCGGTCGGGAGCCAATCCACAATGAAAAAAAATGCCAAGGGCATCGGCCTCGCCATCATCGGCGGCGGCCGCGTCGGCCTGTTCCGCGGCGAGGTGGCGGCACGTCACCCGTCGGTCGAGTGGATCGGGCTGGCTGAGAAAAATCCGAACCGCGCCGGCGAAGTCGGCTCGAAAATAAGTGCCGATTTCGTCACGCAGAGCCACGTCGAACTGCTCAAGCGGCCGGAAGTGACTTGCGCCATCATCGCCACCGACGAGCACCTGCACGTCGATCCGATCATGGTGGCGCTCGAGCGCGGCATTCCGCTGCTGATCGAGAAGCCGCTCGCCACCCGCCTCGATGAATCGGCGCGCGTGCTGAAGGCAATCCAGGAAGCCAAGGTCGACGCCGTGGTCGGCTACACCCAGCGCTTCCGCCGCCGCTGGCTGGGGGCCAAGGAGAAATGCCGCACCGGTGCGCTCGGCGACGTCACGCTGGTCACCTCGCGCGCCTTCATGAACCGGCTGGTGGCGATCGACAACTACAAGCGCACCGACGATCCCTCGACCATCTCGCCGATGGTGATCTCCGGCACGCACGCGCTCGACATCTGCATGTGGTGCCTGGAGGGCAAGACGCCGGTCGAGGTCTACGCCCGCTCGATCGACAAGGTGCTCGGCCCGCTCTACAAGGGCATCGACGCCACCGCCGGCATGATCATGTTCAGCGACGGCACCGTCTATCACCTCAATATTTCCTGGGCGCTGCCGGTCAACTGGCCGGCCGCGGTCTATTCGCTCGAAGTCGGCATCGTCGGCACCACCGGCGTGCTCACCATCGACGACACCCACCGCGACATCGTGCTGGCGGTCGCCAAGCCGCAGTCAGAGGGTTACAACCCCGATACCTCGCGGCTGGTCGATTTCATGGGCAGCTATCCGCCCGGCGACATGGCGCTCGGCGAATTGCGCGGACCGATGGCGTTGGAGACCGATAGCTGGCTCAACCGCGTCGCGCTCGGCCTGCCGACCGCGGCGGCGACGGTGGAAGAGGCGCACCGCGATCTGATGCTGACCAAGGCCTTGGATTTGTCGGCCAAGCGCAAGCAGCCGGTGAAACTGCCGCTCGATCCGGATGCGTTGAAAGAGGTGGCGTAAGGCTGACGCCGCCTCAGTGGAGCGCTGAGGATTCCAGACTGCCGGCGGGCCGACGCACGCGGTAAAGATCGAACGCGTCTCCGTCGTAGACGAGCTCCAGGTGTTTTTTGGCGGGGTTCAGCGACTTCGGCGTCGTGAACAGGATGTAGACATAGTCGTAGTGGCGCGGCCAAAGATTCCAGAAATATTTGACGCCGGCAGGGACGCTATCGGCGACCTGCAGGACATAGGGCAGCGCCGGCGGCAGCCGATCCTCGGTTTCGACGAATTCCCTGAATTTCTTTTGCGCGTGCAGGATCTGCTTGCCATTGACGGTGAAGACGGTCGTCACCAGCGCCGAGCGTTCGATGGTGGCCAGCGAGGCGGCGTGAACCAGGTTGAAGTCGCTGATTTCCTTGCACGACGACCGGTCGTCCTGAACCACGAGAACACGGGCGCCGCGTTCGATCGCCTTGATCGATTGTAGAAACTCCTGCGTGCCGCGGTCGAGATGGTTCCAGACGGTTTGCACCTCGATGACCCGCGTCACGAGCAACAAGGCGACCAGCGCCAGCAAGCCGTAACGGGCGAAACGCCGCTGCAGATCGATCTCGACGCAGGCAATGAGCATGAAAGCGAGCGCAATCGGCAACCGCTGATCGGCGAGATAGGCGCCGAATAATGCGCGCGGCATGGCAAGATAGACGACCGCCCCGACGGCAAGAATGACCCAGCCAACCGGATGGAAGCGCAGCGCGCCACGCCACCGCGCATAGGCCGCTGCGATGCCGGCGATGCCGATCAGCACGACGGCGACGACCGGATAATAGACATTGATGACCGTCAGCAGCCCGTCGAGCTTGCCATCCAGCTCCCAATAGGCCGGGGCGCCCGCCACATGCCACGTCGGACCCGCGATCAGGAGCACGGCGATGGGAATGAACGGGAGCCCTGTTGCCAGGAAATCGGCGAGCCGCCGCGGCATGGGCTCGGCGCGGTGCGACCAGAGCCGATGCGATTCGATCGCAAGCAGACCGAGCCCGTAGACTCCCGCCGTGAATAAATGACAAATGAACAGTGCCAGCGCGAAAAGGGTCGACGCTGCCAAGCGCCAAGGCCAAGGGCGCTCGCGCAACGCCAGCCAGACCGCGAGTGCCCACAACGCTAGACCCACGCCGAATACGTAATTCATCACGCCGACCAGCAGCACGCCGTTATAAAGCAGCGGCAGAGCGATCAGCGGCAGCGCCGACCAGCGGCCGGTCAGCACGCGATTGAACGCGAGCGTGCCGGAGCCGATCAGGACGAACGCCAGGATCGTGAAGATCTGTCCGGCGAGATAAACGTCCATGAACCGGTGCAGCATCGGAACGACAAGGTCGATGATCAAATTGGGGATGATCTGCCATTCGACCGTATAGAAGCGGGCAAGATTGGGATCCGAACCGATCGCGTCGATGACATGCGCGCGTGCCAGGTGATTGGCGTAGTCGGCGAGCGGCGGCAACGGATGCGTCGCAATCGGTATCGAAGCCGCCGCCATCAGCACCACGAACAGAACAGCGATGGTCGATGGACGGAAATCGCCCGCCCGCCCAAAGCGGTGGCGGGATCGTATGCCTTGCATGCGATGCCCCCCGGCTGCTCGCAAATATCGGCAAGGAAGTTAGCAGGCGGCGATTGTCCAGCAAAGTCGGCGAGGCAACCATTAGTTGCGGTATGCCTCGCACCTGTTCGCAGCTGCGAGGCGGTCGCGCTTCGCGGCGACGCCTAACCTAACACGCCGCCACGCCCGCGCAGTTGCCGTTGGCGTCGGCCAGGGCGAACAG
Organism: Hyphomicrobiales bacterium; assembly: GCA_016185205.1. Taxonomy (GTDB): domain Bacteria; phylum Pseudomonadota; class Alphaproteobacteria; order Rhizobiales; family Xanthobacteraceae; genus Pseudolabrys. Next base: position 42,435 of record JACPOA010000047.1, read on the forward strand.
GTTTTCCACGATAGACTGTTGATGTTTCTTGGTCGGCGGGATTATGGGTACTCGCTTTCGCGGGGACGACAGAAGAAGTTTAACGCTCGCGCAGCGGCTTGATCGCCAGTTCGCCGGCGAGCTTGTCGAGCTGCACCAGCAATTCCACCGGCAGCGCCAGGCCGTTGGCCAGCCGATCGGCGCGGCGCTTGGCGCGCGCATCGCCCGGCAGCCGCACGACGTCGCCGCCGGGCAGCGGTTGTGAATCGCGCAGACTGCGCGCGTGGCGATCGACCTCGGCCTTGAAGTGTTCGATCTTCTGAAACTTGCTGGGGTCGAGCGCCAGTACGAACTGCCCGGTATTGGTGACCTTGCCGGGCTCCAGGTTGAAGTCGACGCAGTCGCGGCCGAACAGCGCGCCGTTGAGCGTGCCGCCGAGCAGGCCCAGCATCAGCGCTAGCCCGGCGCCCTTGTAGCCCGCCATCGGCAGCAGCAGCGCCTCGGCGCTCTTGTGCGGATCGGTGATGGCGGCGCCGGTTTTCGGGTCGACCATCCAGTCCGGCTGCAACGGGCGGTTCTGCAGGCGGTGGTTCTTGATGGTGCCGTAGGACACGATCGAGGTGGCGATGTCGAGCACCAGCGGCGGCTCCTCGCCGGCCGGGATCGCGATCGCCAGCGGATTGGTGCCTAGCAGCGGCTCGGCACCACCGGCGAGCGGCATGTGATTGGCATTGGCCACCGCCGAATAGATGCCGATCATGTCAGCCTTCAGCGGCAGCGCGGCATAGACGCCGGCAGCCCCCGCGTGACCCGACATGAAGCAGCCGACCCAGGCGACGCCGCACTCGCGCGCCAGCTCGATGGCGGTCTCGGCCGTGCGCGCCACCACCAGGTGGCCCATGCCGTTGTCGCCGTCGACCAGCGCGGTCGCCGGCGCGGTGCGGTTGACCTTGATGTTCGGCTTGGCGTTGGTCGAGCCGAGCTTCAGCCGGTTGACGTATTGCGGCAGGCGGAACACGCCATGCGCATCGGCGCCGGTGAGGTCGGCCTCCACCATCAGCTCGGCGATCTTGCCCGCATCGGCCGCCGGCACGCCGGACTTGATCATGGCATCAACGATCAGCGCTTTGACGGCGGCGATCGGGATGCGGCCGGCTTTGCTGTCGGCCATCATGACGGCTTGCCTGACAACAGTGTTTCGGCGCGGCCCCCGAGGATGCTGGCTTTGTCGGCATCGGAAATCTGCAAGCCGCGGACATGACTCACGCAGTCCGGCATGCCCATGTCGTAGGGATAGTCGCTGCCGAGCAGCACGTGACCAGGACCGGCCTGCTTGATGAGGAACTCCAGCACCGGTGCGGAATGCAGGATGGTGTCGTAGAAGAAGCGGCCGGCGATGTTTTTCGGCTGCTGGGCTAAATTCTTCTTCGGCTCCGGCCGCACCGCCCAGCCGTGCTCCCAGCGTGCCGCCTGATAGGGCGTGAAGCCGCCGCCATGCGCCAGCATGACCTTCAATTTCGGATAGCGTTCGAGCACGCCGCCGAACACCAGGCTGGCCGCCGCGATGGTGGTGTCGAGCGGATTGCCGATCAGGTTAGCGAGATAATAGGACTTCAGGCGGTCGGCGCCGGCCACGTTGTTGGGGTGGATGAATATGAAGGCGCCGAGCTCTTCTGCGGTCGCCCATAGCGGCTCGAAGCTCGCATCGTCCAGGTTCATGCCCTTGACGTTGGAGGCAAACATCGCGCCGCGTAAGTTCAGCTTGGTCATGGCGCGCCGCAGCTCGTCGGCGGCAGCCGCCGGCTGCGCCAGCGGCAGCGTGGCGATGCCCCAGAAGCGGTCGGGATGGACGGCGATGTGTTTCGCCATCTGGTCGTTCTGGATCGCGGCGAGCGTGGCCGACAGCGCGGGGTCGAGATTGTACAGATAGGTCTGCGGCGTGGCCGACAGCACGTGCACGTCGACGCCCGCCGCATCCATGTCGCGCAGGCGGCGCGCGATGTCGAAGCCGCCGGTCGGGAACGGCCGGTAGACGGTGCCCATGACGTCGAATGCGGCGGCCTCACCGTCGGCCGGCGTGATCGTCACCTTGGCGCCCGCTTTGCTCAGCAGCGCGGCGGTTTCCTGGGTCAGGATATGGGTGTGGGTGTCGATGGTCCGCAGCTTGGTCATTTCGTCCCTTAAATTCTTATTGCCGCCCGCGAAGTGCAGCGCCTGAGTGCCGCAGCCTTGCAGCGGACGCAAGCCCCTGTCCCGCCCCGATAGTTCCGCTATAAATGAGGTCCCACAGGCCACATTCTTCGGACCATCCCATGACCGCGACCAGCCCCGCCCGCAGCAAACACGAACCGCGCGTCGAGGACGACGCCCTGGTGCGCGGCCAAGGCCGCTTCATGGACGACCCCCGGCTGCCGAACCAGGCCTATGCCGCCTTCGTGCGCTCGCCGCACGCCCATGCCCGCGTGCTGAAGGTCGATGCCGAGGCCGCGCGCAAGGCCAAAAAGGTGCTGGCCGTGCTCACCGCCGCGGACATGAAAGCCGCCGGCGTCGGCAGCGTGTCGCGCCATCCGCCGGTGCCCGGGCGCGGCGGCGCCAAGATGATCATGCCGTTCCGCCCCTCGCTCGCCGGCGACAAGGTGATGCATGGCGGCGACCCGGTGGCGATGGTGGTGGCGGAGACCGCGGCGGCAGCGCTCGACGCCGTCGACCTGGTGCTGGTCGACTACGAGGAATTGCCGGCGGTGGTCGACCTGGAAACGGCGATGAACGGCAAGACGCAGCTTTATCCGGAAGCGCCCGGCAATCTCTGCGTCGACTGGCCGGGCCCGGTGGCCGATGAGCAGAACGCCAAGGACGTGGCCGATATCATCGCCAAGGCGCCGCATGTCGCGCGCGTGAGCGTCACCAACCAACGCATGGTGGTGGCCTCGATGGAAACACGCGGCGCCACCGGCGTCTACGATCCCAAGAGCGAGAGCTACACGCTCTACGCCTGCTCGCAGGGCGCCGATTCATTGCGCGGCCAGGGCGCCGCCATCATGGGCGTGCCGAACGAGAAGCTGCGCGTGATCACCGAGGACGTCGGCGGCGCCTTCGGCATGAAGACGCCGGTCTATCCGGAATACCCGGCGCTGCTGGTGGCGGCCAAGAAGCTCGGCCGCCCGGTGCACTGGATGTCGTCGCGTTCGGAGGCCTTCGTCACCGACACGCAGGCGCGCGACACGCTGACGCAAGTCGAGCTCGCGCTCGACGACAAGGGCAAATTCCTGGCGCTGCGCATGCGCCATTTGTGCAACCAGGGCGCCTATGTGAGCACCGCCGGCGTCGGCATCAACACCAATAATTTCGCGCGCTGCCTGCCCGGCATGTACCGGATTCCGAAAGTCGACGCCTCGGTCGCCTGCTACTTCAGCAACACCATCCCGATCGGGCCCTATCGCGGCGCCGGACGGCCGGAAGCCAATTACGCGCTCGAGCGTGTAGTGGAGGAAGCCGCCCGCATCACCGGCATCGACCGCGTGCGGCTGCGCAAGAAGAACCTGATCCCGCCCTCGGCCATGCCGTTCAAGACTCCGATCAACACCTACGACAGCGGCGATTTCCCGGCCATCGTCGACAAGGCGCTCACGCTCGCCGACTTCGCCAATTTCAACAAGCGAAAGCGCTTGTCGGCCAAGCGTAAGAAGCTGCGCGGCATCGGCGTGTCCTGCATGCTGGAGCATTCCGGCGCGCTACCGATGGAAACGGCGGCGATCGAGTTTCCCGGCGACGACCGGCTGATCCTCGGCTGCAACGTGCAGTCGACCGGCCAGGGCCACGCTACGGTGTTCCCCCGCCTGCTCGCGCAGCATCTCGGCATCGATGCCACCAAGATCCAGCACAAGCACGGCGACACCGCGCAGGGCCTCACCGGCTTTGCCTCGGTCGGCTCGCGCTCGGCCATGTGCGCCGGCAATGTCATCATCCATGTCGCCGATCTGATGCTGACGAAGGGCAAGAAAGTCGCCTCCACCGCGCTGGAGGCTTCCGAGTCGGACATTCAGTATCGCAATGGCAGCTTCGTGGTGGTCGGAACCGACCGCAAGATTTCGCTGTTCGAGACCGCCAAGCGCGCCAAGGAGTTCGGCGAGAACCTCGACACCAAGGACAAGCTCGATACGCCGCTGACCTTCCCCAACGGCTGCCACATCGCCGAGGTCGAGATCGACCCCGACACCGGCCGTGTCGATCTCGTCACTTACACGGCGGTGGACGACTGCGGCAACATGCTCGATTCGATGATCGTGGAAGGCCAGGTGCAAGGCTCCATCGCCAACGGGCTCGGCCAGGCGCTGACGGAAAACGCAGTCTATGATCCGACCAGCGGACAACTGGTGACCGGCTCGTTCATGGATTACGGCATGCCGCGCGCCCACGACATGCCAGTCGAGCTGCGCGAGGCGGTGCATTCGGTCCCGGCCAAGAGCAACGCGCTCGGCGTCAAGGGCACCGGCGAGGCCGGCACCACGGCGGCAATCGCCGCGGTGATGAACGCGATTTCGGATGCGATCCCGAACGGCGCCGCCGATCACATGGAAATGCCGGCAACGCCCGCCAAGGTGTGGGCCGCGTGCCGGAAGGCGATGGCGAAGTAGGCTAAATCCCCAGATAGCGGTGCTGCACATCCGGCGCGGCGGCGAGTTCGCGCGACAGCCCGCTCCACACCACGCGCCCGCGCTCGATCAGGAAATGGCGGTCGGCGACGCGGGTGAGCACGCCGACATTCTTGTCGATCACCAGGATGGCGAGGCCAAGCTCCTTCAGGCGGACAAGGCAGCGCCAGATCTCGGTGCGGATCAGCGGCGCCAGGCCTTCCGTCGCCTCGTCCAGGATGAGCAGGCGCGGATTGGTCATCAAGGCGCGGCCGACCGCCAGCATCTGCTGCTCGCCGCCCGACAGCTGATTGCCCATGCTGGTGGCGCGCTCGAAGAGCCGCGGGAACAGCTCGTAGACTTTCTCAAGCGTCCAGGTGCCGCCCTCGCGCTCCGCCGACGTCGCCACCAGATTTTCGCGCACGCTCAGATTGGGGAATATCTGGCGGCCTTCCGGCACCAGCCCGACGCCGAGCTTGGCGATCTTGTAGGACGGCAGGCCGCGGATCTCCTTGCCCATGAATTGAATGCGTCCGCCGCGCGCCGGCGTCAGCCCCATGATCGAGCGCACGGTGGTGGTCTTGCCCATGCCGTTGCGCCCCATCAGCGTCACCATCTCGCCGGGCAAGATGCGCAGCGATACGCCAAACAGCACCTGGCTAAGGCCGTAGCAGGTCTCGACCTCGGCGACCTCGAGGATGGCGTCAGACATGGCCCGCCTCCTGCTCGCCGAGATAGGCCTCGCGCACTTGCGCGTTGGCGCGGATGTCCTCGGGCACGCCGGTCGCCACCACGCGTCCGTAGACCAGCACCGTGATACGGTCGGCGAGCGCGAACACCGCCTCCATGTCGTGTTCGACCAGCAGGATCGTGAGATCGCGCTTCAAGGCGCGCAGCATCTCGACCATGCGGGCGGATTCCTCGGGCCCCAGCCCCGCCATCGGCTCGTCGAGCAGCAGCATGCACGGCTGGCCGGCGAGCGCCATGGCCAGCTCGAGTTGGCGATGCTCGCCATGGCTGAGCAAGGATGCCGGCTGGTCGGCGCGCGCGCCCAGGCCGACCCGTGCAAGCAAGGCCCGCGCCGGCTCGCGCAATTGCGGCTCGCTCCTGGCATCGCGCCAAAAGCGGAACGAATGCCCGGCATGCGCCTGTACCGCCAGCGCGACATTGTCGAGCACGCTGAGATCGAGAAACAGCGACGTGATCTGGAACGAACGCGCCAGCCCGAGCGCGCTGCGGCGGTACATCGGCAGCTGGGTGATGTCTTGGCCGGCGAACACGATGTGGCCGGAATCGGGCGCAAGCTGCCCGCTGAGCTGGGCGATCAGCGTGGTCTTGCCGGCGCCGTTGGGTCCGATCACCGCATGCAGCTCGCCGGCCTCGACGTTGAGCACGAGATCGTCGGTGGCGACGATGCCCTCGAAACGCTTGGCCAGGTGGCTGACCTGCAGCATTGGATTATTCTTGGGCTCGCTCATGCCCGCTCCTTTGCGCGCACCTTGGCGAGCAGGCCCATGATTCCGCCGCGCGCGAACAGCACGACGAGGAGCAGCAACGGGCCCATGATAATCTGCCAATATTCCGAGGCGCGGGCCGCCGCCTCGCCAAAGAACGGCGTGCCGAGCAATTTGATGACAAACGGCAGCGCCTCTTCCAGCACCAGCAGCGCCACGGCGCCGAACAACGGGCCCACCGCCGAGGCCATGCCGCCGAGCACGACCATGATGATGAGGTCGCCCGAGCGGGTCCAATACAAGATTCCGGGGCTGACGAAGTCGGTGTGATTGGCAAGCAGCGCGCCCGCCAGACCGCACAGCGTGCCGGCGATGACGAAGCACACCAGTTTATAGCGATAGGTCGGGAAGCCGATGGCGCGCATGCGCATGTCGTTCGAGCGCGAGCCCTGGATGACCATGCCGAAGCGCGAATTCACCAGCCGCCAGACCAGATAGATCGAGCCATAGAGCAGCGCCAGACAAACATAATAGAACTGCACCTTGTTCGACAGATCGAGCGGTGCCACGAATTGGCTGCGCTTGTAGATGGTGAGCCCGTCGTCGCCGCCGTAACGCGCCAGTCCGGCGACGATGTAATAGGCCATCTGCGCAAACGCCAAGGTGATCATGATGAAGTAGACGCCGCGCGTGCGCAGCGAGAGCGCGCCGATCACCAGCGCGAACAGCGCGGAGGCTAAGAGCGCCACCGGCCATTGCACAAAGCCGGAGAAAATCCCCTCGTGCGCCAGCATGCCGACCGCGTAGCCGCCGATGCCGATATAGGCGGCATGGCCGAAGCTCATCATGCCGCCATAACCGAGGATCAAATTGAGGCTGACCGCCGCCAGCGCCAGGATGATGATGCGGGTGAACAGCGTGAGCAGGAAGCGTTGGCCGGCAAGTTCGGCATAAAGCGGCAATAGCACCAGCGCCACCAGCAGCGCGACCGTCACGATGTTCCTGATGGTAAAGCCGCCGGTCATTTCTGGCCCGTAGAAAACAGGCCCTCGGGCTTGACCACCAGCACGATCGCCATCAGCAGATAGATCAGCATGGACGACAGCGCCGGCGCCGCGGTCGAAGCCGCGTCCTTGCTCAGCATCAGGCGCAGCAGATCGGGAAAGAACGCGCGACCGAGCGTATCGACGAAACCGACGAAGATCGCCGCCACCAGCGCGCCGCGGATCGAGCCGATGCCGCCGATCACGGTGATGACGAAGGCCAGAATGAGGATGTTCTCGCCCATGCCGATCTGCACGGTCAGGATCGGCGCCTGCATCAGCCCGGCCAGCCCGGCGAGCGCGGCGCCCAGCCCGAACACCAGCGTGTAGAGCAGCTTGATGTTGACGCCGAGCGCACCGACCATTTCGCGGTTCGAGGCGCCGGCGCGGATCAGCATGCCGATACGCGTGCGCATCACCAGTACGTAAAGGAAGCCCGCCACCACCATCGTGACGGCGATGATGGCCAGCCGATAGGCGGAATAATTCACGCCCGGCAGTATTTGCACCGAGGTGTTGAGCCAGGACGGCAACGACAGGCTCAAGCCCTCGGGGCCCCAGATCACCCGCACCAGCTCATCGAAAAACAGGATGAGGCCGTAGGTGCCGAGCACGTGGTCGAGATGGTCGCGGCCGTACAGCCTGCGCATGGCGATCACTTCCACCGCCATGCCGACGACGAGCGTGGCGGCCAGCGCTAGCACCGCGCCGAGCACGAAGTTTCCGGTCCAGACTGCGAAGGTGGCGGCGAAATAGGCGCCGATCATGTAGAGCGAGCCGTGCGCCAGATTGACCAGGTCCATGATGCCGAAGACGAGCGTCAGTCCCGCCGCCAGCAAAAACAGCAGCAAACCGAACTGCAATCCGTTCAGGCATTGCTCGATGAATAGCGTCATGACGCGCTGATCGTGGAAATTTTCGGTGCCCCCGATACGCAAGCGGCGGCAGCGCGGAGCCGCCGCCGCCGTGTCTTGCCCTTAACTCACTTCATCGGGCACTTGTCGTGGAACATATCCTGGTTGTCTTCGACAATGGTGGCGACGGTTTTCAGCACGAAGTCGCCGCTGGCGTCCTTGACCGCCTCCTGCAGATAGAAGTTCTGGATCGGCATGTGATTGTTGCCGAACTTGAATTTGCCGCGCACCGACTTGAAGTCGGCCTTCTCCATCGCCTTGCGCAAGGCTTCCTTGTCGCTCAGGTTGCCCTTGGTGGCGACCACCGCCGAGTTGATGAGATTGACGGCATCGTACGACTGGGCGCCGTAGAACGACGGCCTGGAGCCGTTATATTTCTTGATGAAATCGGCCACGAACTTCTTGTTGGCGTCGTTGGGCAGATCGTTCACCCACTCCTGCGCGCCTGGCACGCCGAGCGCGAGTTCCTTCTGACGCGGCAGCGACAGTTCGTCGATGGTGTAAGCGGTGTAGAGCGGGATCGTCCCCTTCAGGCCGGCCTGGGCATATTGATTGAGGAACTGCACACCGGCGGCACCCGGATAGAACACGAAGATCGAATCAGGATTGGCGGCCTTGGCTTTCGACAGCTCGGCGGAGAAGTCGAGCTGCGACGGCCAAGTGGTCAGCTCCTGGCCGACCACCTTGCCTTTGAAGGTGGAGGCGACACCCGCCAGCATGTCCTTGCCGGCGGCATAATTCGGGCCGATCAAGAACACCGACTTCACGCCCTTCTGGTTCATGTACAGACCCATCGCCTGCGGCGTCTGGTCGTTCTGCCATGAGGTCGAGAACACATAGGGCGAGCACAATTCGCCGGCGATCTGCGATGGGCCCGCGTTGGCGATAATCAGGAAGGTTTTCGAATCGACCACCGGCTTGAGCGAAGCCAGCAGCACGTTCGACCAGATATAGCCGGAGATGAAGTCGACCTTGTCGAACTCGATCAGCTTCTCGGTCTTCTGCTTGCCGACGTCAGGCTTCTGCTGGTCGTCCTCGTAGATCACCTCGACCGGCAGGCCACCCATTTTGCGGCCCAGATGGTCGAGCGCCAGCTCGAAGCTGTCACGCATATTGTTGCCGATCACCGCGGTCGGGCCACTGAACGTGCTGACAAATCCGATCTTGATCGTCTTTTGCTGGGCCATGGCCGGCCCGGCTGCGAGCATCAGTGCGGTGCTCGCCACCAATAGAGTTTTACGCATGTGTTTCCTCCCGGGGCCGTTATCGGCCCTCCCATAAGATGCACTAATGTACCGGCATTCGAGCCAAGAGGTCCACAGCAGGAAATATTATGCATATGGTAAAATGGCCGCAGAAAGAGGCGATTTGGCCATTCGTGGCGACTATTGACCCCCACCGGACGTGCCTTGCAGTCTATAGGCGGAACAAACCCAACGACTTGACAAGAGACAAGGGCTTTGTCGAAGGCCCGGGAAAAGACCTACGACGCCATAGCGATCGGCGCCGGCCACCATAGGTTGCCCCTCGGCGGCTCGGCCGGCGCGACGCATCCGTAACAATAATAATTACGCCGGAATAATTACGCCGGTTGCGCGGCGGCGAGCTGCCGCAGTTCGCGGAACGAAATCAGCTTGTTGCGGCTCTCGTCCCACAGCACCAGACGCACGCATTTGATGCTGTCCCACAGCGTCAGCCGGCTGATCGCGTCGAGCTCGGGATGCTCGCGCAGCACGCGCGGCAGGCGATAATACGGAATGCGGCTGCACAGATGATGCACGTGATGCATGCCGATATTGGCGGTGAACCAGCGCAGGATGCCGGGCAGCACATAATACGAACTGCCGTGCAGCGCGACCTCGTGCAGATCCCAGCTCGCGCTGTGCGCCCACATGGTGTGCTCGAACTGGTGCTGCACGTAGAACAGCCAGACACCCATGGTGGCCGCCAGCAGCATGATCGGCAGATGCACCAGCGTGAAGGCGCCGATGCCGATCAGCCAGATCAGTACGCCGGCGATGAGCGCGATCGCCGCATTGGTTCCCAGCGTGCTCAGCCACGGGGTCCAGCCGCTGCGCATGAGACCGACCGGCAGCCGGTGCTGCACGATGAAGAGATAGGCCGGCCCGAAGCCGAACATCACCGCCGGATGACGATAGAGCCGATATTTCAGGCGGCCCCAGCGCGACAGCGCCAGATATTCCTGCACCGTCAGCGTGTCGATATCGCCGATGCCGCGGCGCTCGAGATTGCCGGCGCTGGCATGATGGATGGCGTGCGTGCGCCGCCAGAAATCGTAGGGCGTGAGCGTGAGCACGCCGAGCGCGCGGCCGGTCCAGTCATTGGCCAGGCGATGACGGAAGAAGGCGCCATGCCCGCAATCGTGCTGGATCATGAACAGGCGCACCAGGAAGCCGGCGGCCGGCACCGCCAGCAGCAAAGTGATCCACCAAAATCCGAACGAATAGGACAGCCACATCAGCGCCCACAAGGCTGCCAGCGGGCCGAAGGTGATGACGAGTTCGACGATGCTGCGCAACCGGCTGGGTTCGCGGAAACGCAGCAGCTTCTGGGTCCATGCGCGCGCTTCGCTGGTCCCGGCCGTATCGGCCGGGGCTTGTCCGTTGCTCACGCTGATGTCCTTTATGTCTATGGGTGCGGTTCAGGTCGACCAGCCGAAGGGCCGTCGCGCTCACGCACTTTCGTATGTCTTGGAAACGACTGCTTGGCAGACTAGCGCGGTTTTTTGATGTCCGCTAGCCGACATTGCTATCAAGGATGGCTGTCGGATAATGCGGCCATGGAGGGCCTGATATGACACCCATAGTCGCGATTATCGCCCCCGGCAACATGGGTTCCGCGGCGGCCAGGCGCCTGAACGAGCACAAGGTGACGGTGCTCACCTCGCTTGCTGGCCGCACTGAGGCCAGCGCCAAGCGCGCGCGCGAGGCCGGCATGAGTTCCGGCGACGATCGGACGCTGGCGGAGGCCGATTTCCTGCTCTCGATCGTGCCGCCGGGCGAGGCGCTGGCGCTGGCCAGGCGGCTGGCGGGCGTGCTCAGCGCCGCCAACAAGAAGCCAATTTATGTCGAATGCAATGCGGTCAACCCGCAGACCATGAACCACATTGCCGAAGTCATCGCCGCCACCGGCTGCCCGTTCGTCGGCGCTGCCATTATCGGCCCGCCGCCCAAGCCCGGCAGCAGCAACACCAAATTCTACGCCTCCGGGCCGGCCGCCGGCGCCTTCGCCAAGCTCAACGACTATGGGCTTGACGTGCGCGTGCTGGCGGGCGCGCTCACCGCCGCCTCGGCGCTGAAAATGTCCTATGCCGGCATCACCAAGGGCTTTACCGCGCTCGGCGCCGCCATGATGCTGACCGCCACGCGCGGCGGTTCGGCCGAGGCGTTGAAGGCCGAGCTGGCCGAAAGCCAGCCGGCGCTGCTCGGCTATCTGAACCGGCAGGTGCCGAGCATGTATGGCAAAGCCTATCGCTGGGTGGCCGAGTTGGAGGAAATTGCCGGTTTTGTCGGCGAGGCCCGTGACGAGCATGCCATGCTCATCGCCGCGGCGCGCTTCTATGAGCGGATCGCGGAGGATGTCGACGGCGAGAAGAAGGAAGTCGACGAGCTGGATAAGTTTCTTACGAAGTGATTGTCATTCACGTCGCGGCGTTTCATGTTGTGCAACATGAGTGAGCAACCCATCCTCGTCGAAGCGCGCAAAGGCTATCGCGTCATCACGCTCAACCGGCCGGACCGGCTCAACGCCTTCAACAAGGCCATGCACGTCGCGCTGCGCGCCGCGCTCGACGACGCGCAGGCCGACGAGAGCTGCCGCGCGCTCATGATCACCGGCAGCGGGCGCGGTTTCTGCGCCGGGCAGGATCTCAGCGACCGCCTCGCCAAGCCGGGCGAAACCGTCGTGCTCGGCGCCACGCAGGAAGCCTATTACAACCCGCTGGTGCGCACATTGCGCAGCCTGCCGTTCCCGGTGGTCGCCGCCGTCAACGGCGTCGCCGCCGGCGCCGGCTGCAACCTCGCGCTCGCCTGCGACATCGTCATTGCCGGCCAGTCGGCGAAATTCGTGCAATCCTTCGCCCGCATCGGCCTGGTGCCGGATACCGGCGGCACCTGGATTTTGCCACGCCTGGTGGGCGATGCCCGTGCGCGCGGGCTGGCGCTGCTGGCGCAAGACCTGGACGCGGACAAGGCCGCGAGTTGGGGCCTGATCTGGAAATGCGTGGAAGACGATGTGCTGATGTTCGAGGCCGGCCGGATTTGCGAGCATTTCGCCGCCTCGCCGACGCAGGGGCTGGCGCTGATCAAGCGCGCGCTCAACGCCTCGGCCGGCAACACGCTCGATGCCCAGCTCGATCTCGAGCGCGACCTGCAGCGCGCCGCCAGTCTGACTCCCGATTATGCCGAGGGCGTGCGCGCCTTCATGGAAAAGCGCAAACCGAACTTCACCGGACGCAAAGGGTCTTGAAACGATGGATGCCGCCACGCTCGCCCGCACCTGTGCCGACGCCATGTGGGCCGACGACGCCACCAGCCGCGAACTCGGCCTGCAGCTCATATCGGTCGAGCCCGGCCACGCCGTGCTGGGCATGGCGGTGAGCGGGCCAATGGTCAACTGGCACGACACCTGCCACGGCGGCTTCATCTATCTCCTGGCCGACACCGCCTTCGGCTATGCCTGCAATTCGCGCAATCAGCGCATGGTGGCGCAGTATTGCAGCATCAGTTATCTCAACCCGGCGCAGCGCGGCGAGCGGCTCACCGCGCATGCGGTCGAGCGCCAGTTGCAAGGGCGCTCGGGAATCTATGACGTGGCGGTCACGCGCGAAGACGGAACCGCGATCGCCGAATTCCGCGGCCATGCCCGCGCCATCGCCGGCAGCATCGTAGCGGACGCCAAGTAGGAACATCGCGTGCCAAACAAACCACCCTTGCGTGTCGGACTGGCCGGGCTCGGCGCGGTCGGGCTGGACGTGGCGCGGCGGCTGATCGCCGGCGTGCCGGGTCTCACGCTCACCGCCGTCGCGGTGCGCGACCTCGACAAAGCGCGCCGCGCGCTGCCGCAACTCGAAGGCATCGCTATGCGCAAGGCGACCGAACTCGCAAACGATTGCGACGTGGTGGTGGAGTGCCTGCCGCCCGCGCTGTTTCGCGAGGTCGCCATTTCCGCGATCGACAAGGGCCGGCTGTTCATGCCGCTGTCGGTCGCGCAATTGCTGGAGAACGAGGATCTAATCGCGCGCGCGAAACAGGCCGGCGCGCGCATCCTGGTGCCGACCGGCGCGCTGATCGGGCTGGATGCCGTGCGCGCCGCCGCCGAAGGCACCATCCACTCGATCCGCATGGTGACGCGCAAGCCGCCGGCCGGCCTCGAAGGCGCGCCCTATCTGCGCGCGCACAACATCTCAGTCGCCGGCTTGAAGGCGCCGCTGAAAGTGTTCGACGGCAGCGCGCGCGAGGGCGCCCGCGGATTTCCCACCAACGTCAATGTGGCGGCGGCGCTCAGCCTGGCCGGCATCGGGCCCGACCGCACGCAGCTGGAAATCTGGGCCGACCCGGGCGTCACACGCAACACTCACACCATCACGGTCGACGCCGACACCGCGCGCTTCACCATGACGATCGAGAACGTGCCGTCGGAAAATCCGCGCACCGGCAAAAGCGTGGCGCCGTCGACCATCGCCGCGCTGCGCGCATTGGTGTCGGAGCTGAAAGTGGGGAGTTAGACGCGCTTCTTCCTGCGCACCGCGAGGACCTGTTCGGCGGCCGCCACGCCCGTGTGGAAGCCGCCATGCGCGGTCGAGAAATCGTGGATCGAACAGGCTTCACCGGCAAAGAACAGCCGCTCGTCGACCGCCGCCGCCAATTTGGCGCGGCAGCCGGCCTTGCCCGGCAGCGCATATGAATAAGAGCCGCGCGCAAACGGATCGGCGCCCCAGCGATGCATAGGCAGCGGCTTCACGCGGCGGATGAAATCGCCGCCGAGCAGGCGCTTGAGCTCCGTCAGCGCGAAATCGAAGAACGCGCGCTCGCCGCCGGCTTCCAGCTCGGCTGCGAAACTGCCGCCGAAATAGGCCTCGATCTGCGGCCGCCCGAACGGGCGCAAGTGATAGGTGGCGGTGGCGCTGCGATCCTTGTGGCCGAACAGCCGGCTGTCCGGCTCGAACTCCTCAGGCTTTTCGAGCGACAGGAACAGCTTGTCGTTGAACCCGAGCGGCAGCCCGCGCGCGGCTTCGGTCTTTTCCGGCAGCGCCGGCGCGAACAGGAATTCCTTGTCGGCGATGAGCGCGCTCGGCAGCGTCACGATCGCCTGGTCGGCGGTGATGGCGCCCTTGGCGGTTTCGATCTTCAAACGCCGCGCGTGATGGTCGATCTGCAACACCGGGCAGTCGAGCACGACCGGCAGGCCGTCGCCGTGAGCGGCAATCGCCGCGCCATAGCCTTCGCGCACGCGCCAGTTCACGTTGGTGTCGGCGTAATTGTCGAAATCGCGCGCCGACACGCGCTCGAGGTCGGCGCCGGTGATGTAACTGCCGACCGCGTCGATCAGCCTGTTCCAGCGGCAGCCCGGCTCGAGGAATGCGGCGGCCGGCAAATCGGAGGCGCCCTGCGCCGCCGCTTCCATGCGCGCATAGAACGCGTGCTGCGCCTGGGTGAAGTCCTGCTGCTTGGCAAGCGGAAAGTCGTTCGGCAGCGCCGGCTTCTGCCAGGGCGGCGGAGTCTTGTCGATGGTGCGGCCTTGGCTCTTGGCGATCTTCACCCACGGATTGCGGTCGGCCGAATGCAGCCAGCCGCAGCCGAGATCGAGCGCGCAGCCGGAGCGGTCGGTGACGGTCCAGGCGCGGCCGCCCAGCCGCGGGCGCGCCTCGACCAGCAGGCATTCGACCGCGGCCTTGGCCAGCCGCCAGCCGGCGGCAATGCCGGCCGCGCCGCCGCCGATGATGACGACTTCGGTGTCGCTGTTGGCCATTGCGGAATTCTAACGCCGGTCGTGAGCCTCAAGCGGAAAACGAGCGAACCGCCGCCCACGGTCCCCTTGGCGCTATCGAGGACCGAAGAATTGCGACCCTACGATCACGGCCAGCCAGAGGGCCGCGTAAACGCCGAACGCGAGGAGCAATATTTCTATTCCCATCTCGTCCTCCCCCAAAGGGCAGGGCGCGATCTTATCGCGATTGCCCGGCGGTTCCACCCTCGCCAGCCCCGCGCCCGGAATAAAGTTGCAAGTCGCCGGAACGATTACCGGTCCGCGCGCCGGCCGCCACTGTAGCCCTTTGGCGCGGTTTTAGCTCGCGAAATAGTCCTTCCTATATGTCCACTATCCGACATATAGTGATGGTCCCGGTTCCAAGAGGAATGCATGCTCTTGCGAACGGTCTCAGAGGGAAATTCGAAATCGCGGACTCGCGCACGAACGCGCCGGCCGGCAGCTTCGTCGTCGTCGCCTGCCAGTACCATCGATCTGATGGTCGTGCCGACAGCCTATGCCCGCAACGAAGAAATCTTCGGCGAGGGCGAGCCGGTCGACTATCTCTACAAGATCGAGTCCGGCTGCATCCGCGCCACCCGCACACACGATAACGGCCACCGGCAGCTGGTCGCGTTCTATCTCCCCGGCAATTTGTTCGGACTGGATGCGCACGACCTGCACACCATTTCCACCGAAGCGACCACGCCCAGCAAGGTGCGCGTCATCAAGCGGAAGGCGCTGATGGCGCGTGGTGGCGATATGGCGACGATCAAGCATCTGCTGGATCTGACGGCCGCGGAGCTGCGCCGCAGCCAGAACCATAATCTGCTGCTGCTCAAGGGCGCGCAGGAGCGCGTGGTCGGCTTCCTGCAGGAAATGGCGCAACGTGAACATCGTCAGGGCGAAATCGAGCTGCCCATGACCCGCCGCGATATCGCGGATTATCTCGGCCTCACCATCGAGACGGTGTCGCGCACGCTCAAGCTTCTGGAAACAGAGGGGGCGATTTCATTGCCGTCCCGGTGGCGCGTTGTGCTGCACGATCCGGCGGCGCTCAATTGAATTCATGACGCTCTGACGCCTTGCGTCCGCGGCGGCGGCACAGACGCCGTTTGACAATCCGCGCGCCGGGTTTATCGTTTGCACACATATAATTTGGCTTTTCGCTAGGCTTGTCGTTAGCCTTGGGCCGCCAAAAGGTTTGTCGCATGAAACCCGCCGCCTTTGTCCGCCACGTGCCGCGCACGCTCGACGAAGCGCTGAAGATTTTGGCGCAGGTCGCGCCGCAGGACGGCCGCGTGCTGGCCGGCGGGCAGAGCCTGGTGCCGATCATGGCGTTCCGGCTGGCCAAGCCGGCGCATCTGGTGGACATCAACGAGGTCGAGGGGCTCGACCGGATTTCGAACGACGGCAAGTTGCTCAGCATCGGCGCGCGCGTGCGCCACGCCGCGTTCCACAAATCTGTGGTCGAAAATCCGCTTGGGCTACTGCTCACCGAGGTGGCGCGCCACATCGCGCATTATCCGATCCGCGTGCGCGGCACGTTCTGCGGCAGCCTGGCGCATGCCGATCCCGCCTCGGAATGGTGCCTGGTCGCGGCCACGCTCGACGCAACGATGGTCGCCAAGAACACACGCGGCGAGCGGCCGATCGCGGCGAAGGATTACTTCCAGGGCATCATGTCGACCGCGCTGGCCGAGGACGAATTGCTGGCCGAGGCGCGGCTGCCGCTGCTGGCGAGCGACGCCAAGTTCGGCTTCAACGAATTCAACCGCCGCGCCGGCGATTTCGCCATGGCGGCTTCACTCGTCTGCTATCGCTTGCAAGGCGGCAAGATCGTGGAGCCGCGCGTCGGCGTCGGCGGCGCTGAGCCCTGCCCGCGCCGCATTGCTGAGGCCGAAGCAGCGCTCAACGGCAAAGCGCCCGGAGATGCCGTCTTCCGCGCCGCTGCTGAGGCTGCCGCCTCCGCAGTCGAGCCGCTGGAGGATCATCAGACCACGGGCGAATACCGGCGCGACCTGGTGCGCGCCGTGGTGCGCCGCGCCTTAGAGCAGTCAATAACATGACCGCGCACACCAAAGGCTCCGGGCTGAAATGGGTCGGCCGCGCCATCCGCCGGCTGGAAGACCCGGCGCTGGTGACCGGGCAAGGCCGCTTCACCGCCGATCTGCCGGCGATGCACTGGGTGCGCTTCGTGCGCAGCCCGAACGCGTCGGGAAAAATCGCGAAGATCGACGCTCCGAACGGCGCGACGGTGATCACCGCCGCCGATCTCAAGGGCGTGAAAAAAATCACGCCGATGCTGCACAAGTTCAATTACAAGCCGGTCGGCCAGCCGGTGCTGGCGGACGGCGTCGTGCGTTTTGTCGGCGAGCCGGTCGCGGTTGTCGTTGCCGCCAGCGAGGAAGCCGCCGAGGACATCGCCGATCTGGTCGAGGTGACAATTGACGAGACCACGCCGATGATCGACGCGCGCGCGGCCCTGCAAAGCGGCGCGCCACAGGTGCACGCGGAAGCGCCCGGCAACGTCATCCTCGAAGGCAAGTTCAAGACGCCAGATTTCGACGCCACCTGGAAAGGTTCGTACAAAATCATCACGGTCGAGGCGCGCTCGCGCCGGCAGAACGCCACGCCGATGGAAGCGCGCGGCGGCCATGCGGCCTATGACGCCTCTACCGGCCGCGTCACGCTCACCTGCACCACGCAGATGCCGCATCTGATGCGCACGGCGATCGCCGACGTGCTCGGCTTTGCGGAATCCGACCTGCGCGTGATCGCGCCCGATGTCGGCGGCGGCTTCGGGCAGAAGATGTCGCTCGCCGCCGAGTATGTCGTGCTGGTGTGGTTGGCGCGCAAACTGAAAAGCTCGGTGGCATGGACCGAGGACCGGCGCGAGAACCTGATCGCCGGCTTCCACGCCCGCGACCAATACATCACGCTCGCAGGCGCCTTCGACAAAAACGCCAAGTTGCTGGCGCTCAAGACCGACATTGTCTCCAATATCGGCGCCTACTCGTGTTTCCCCACCACCTGCGGCGTCGAGCCGCTGATGGCGATGGCGGAAATGCCGGGTCCCTATGACGTGCGGCACTACGAATGTCTGGCGCGCGGCGTCATCACCAATACCTGCACCATGGCGCCCTATCGCGGCGTGTCGCGGCCGGTGATCACCTTCACGTTAGAACGATTGATGGACAAGGCGGCGTCGGCGTTCGCCATCGACCCGATCGACATCCGCCGCCGCAACCTGATCGACAAACTCCCCTACACCTCGGCGATGGGCCTGGTGTACGACGAGGCCACCTACAAGCAGACGCTGGAGATGGCGGTGAAGGCCATCGATGTGCCGGCCTTCCGCGCGCGGCAAAAGGCGGCACGCGCGCAGGGCCGTCATCTCGGCATCGGCTTTGCGACGTTTTCCGAGCGCACCGGCTATGGCAGTCCCGCCTTCGCCGCACGCGGCATGGAGATCACGCCCGGCTGGGAGACCGTCATCCTCACCGTCGATCCGTCCGGCTTCGTGGAAGCGCGCATCGGCTCCTCGCCGCACGGGCAAGGGCTGCGCACCACGCTGGCGCAGATCATCGCCGACGAGATCGGCGTCACGCCCGACGTGATCAAGGTCGTGCATGGCGACACCGATATTGCGCCGTACGGCTGGGGCACTTTCGCCAGCCGCTCGCTGGTGATTTCCGGCGGCGCCTCGCTGATCGCGGCGCAGAAAGTGCGCGCCAAGCTGATCAAGATCGCCAGCCACATGCTGGAAGCGGCGCCGCACGATATTATGCTGGAAAACGGCACCGCCAAGGTCGCCGGCACCGACCGCTTCGTCAGCATCGCGAAAATGGCACGCGAGGCTTACCACCAGACCCATCGCTTCAAGGGCGAGATCGAGCCGGGGCTGACCGAGACCGGCTCATACGATCCGCCCGGCACCTTTTCCAACGCCTGCCATGTCGCCATTGTCGAAGTCGACGTGGAGACCGGCCGCGTCACGGTCGAGAAATTCCTGGTGGCGGAGGACGCCGGCCGCATCATCAATCCGATGATCGCCGACGGCCAGGTGCATGGCGGCATCGCGCAGGGTATCGGCAACGCGCTGCTGGAGGAAATCATCTACGACGAGAGCGGCGGCATTCTCACCGCCAATCTCGCCGACTACATGCCGCCGACCGCGCGCGAGATCCCGCCGATCGAACTGCACCACATCGAGACGCCGAGCACCACGTCGATCACCAAGGCCAAGGGCCTGGGCGAAGGCGGCTGCATCGGCGCGCCGGCGGCGATCATCAACGCCATCAACGACGCGCTGTCGGAATATGGCGTGCAGATCGATGAGATGCCGGCGACGCCGCAGCGCATCCGCGCGGCGTTGCGAGCTTCTTCTTTACCCTCCCCCTTGTGGGGAGGGGAGAAAGGCACCGCATGACCGACAAGACCGACATCACATTGACGATCAACGGCCGAGATCACGCCATCGCCGTCGAGCCGCGCCGCACTTTGGCCGACGCCATCCGCGAGGACTGCGGACAGACCGGCACCCATATCGGCTGCGAGCATGGCGTCTGCGGCGCCTGCACCGTGATCGTCGACGGCGAGCCGGTGCGCTCATGCCTGATGTTCGCCGTGCAGGCGGCGGGCAAACCGATCCGCACCATCGAGGGCCTCGCCGATGGCGAGCGCCTGCATCCGATGCAGCAGGCCTTCATGGATCATCACGGCCTGCAATGCGGCTTCTGCACGCCGGGCTTCCTGATGCTGGCGGTCGGCGTGCTCGAACGCGAACCCGACATCGGCGACGAGGCGCTGCTTGACGTGCTGTCGTCGAACCTGTGCCGCTGCACCGGCTACCAGAACATCATCAAGGCCGTGCGCGCGGCGGCGAAAGAGATGCGCGGGAAATGACGGCCCCGGCGAAATTCGTCGGCCGCTCCGTCCCGCGTCTGGAAGACCGGCCGCTGCTGTTGGGGCAAGGCCGCTTCGCCGCCGACATTTCGTTTCCCGGACAATGGCACATGCGCGTGGTGCGCTCAGCCGTGGCGCATGGGAAAATAACATCGATCGACGCCACAGCCGCGCTCAAGCTGCCGGGCGTGCACGCGGTGTGGACTCACGCCCACGTCGCTCATATTCCGCGCATCCCGTTCCGTCTCACCCGCATCGAGGGGCTGATGCCCTACCAGCAGCCGGTGCTGGCCGAAGGCGTCGTGCGCTATGTCGGCGAGCCGGTGGCGGTGGTGTTCGCCATCGATCCTTACGTCGCCGAGGATGCCGCCGAGCTGGTCGAAGTCTCGATCGAACCGCTGCGAGCAACGCTGCTCGCGACCGAGCAACCGGGCGTGTTCGAGCATGAACTCACCACCGAGGCGGGTGTGGTGCGCAAGGCCTATGGCGATGTCGAGGCCGCCTTCCGCGCCGCGCATGCCGTTGTCGCGCTTGAGCTTTCCGTCGGGCGACATTCCGGCGTACCGCTCGAGACGCGCGGCGCGCTGGCACGCTACGACGAAAGCCGCGACATATTGGAGATGCACGGCGCCGCCAAAGTTCCCCACTGGAACCGCGATTCGCTTGCACAAATGCTTGGCCGCAAAAGAGAATCCGTCCAGCTGTTCGAGGGTCACGTCGGCGGCGGCTTCGGCATCCGCGGCGAACTGTATCCGGAGGACGTGCTGGTCTGCGCCGCCGCGCTGAAATTCCGCAAACCGATCAAATGGATAGAAGATCGTCGTGAACACCTGATCGCGGCCAATCATTCGCGCGATCAGCATCACCGCGTGCGTGCGGCCATCGACGCGCAAGGCCAAATCCTTGCAATCGAAGACGAATTTTTCCACGACAACGGCGCCTACATGCGCACGCATGCCGCCACCGTTCCCGATCTCGCCGCCGCCATGCTGCCGGGGCCCTATCGCGTGCCGGCCTATCGCGCCACCGGCCGCATCCGCCTCACCAACAAGACGCCCTGCGGCACCTATCGCGCGCCCGGCCGTTACGAATCCACCTTTGTTCGCGAGCGGTTACTGGACGCGATCGCCGCGAAAGTCGGCGTCGATAAAGTCGAAATCCGCCGCCGCAATCTGATCGCAAAAAGCGCGATGCCCTATACACTCGGGCTGGAAACGCTCGGCACCCACATCGTCTACGACTCCGGCGACTACGCGCTATTGCTCAACAAGGCGCTTGCCGC
This sequence comes from Hyphomicrobiales bacterium, assembly GCA_016185205.1. Lineage (GTDB taxonomy): Bacteria > Pseudomonadota > Alphaproteobacteria > Rhizobiales > Xanthobacteraceae > Pseudolabrys. The sequence goes on from JACPOA010000047.1 coordinate 63,633, forward strand.
CGCCGACTGGAAAAATCTGCAAGAGCAACTTCGTCAACGCCGCCATGCCGGCGAAAAGGTCGGCGCCGGCGTGGCGATGTTCGTTGAAAAAAGTGGGTTGGGGCCATTCGACACCGTGCGCATTGAGGTGACGCCCGCCGGCATTGTCGAAGTGATCACCGGCGTGGCCTCCATCGGTCAGGGCGTCGAGACGGTGATCGCGCAGATCTGCGCCGACGCGCTCGGCGTCGACTACGCAGGCATTCGCGTCATCCACGGCCAGACCGACCGCATCGACAAGGGCATGGGCGCGTTTGCCTCGCGCGTCACCGTGATGTGCGGCGAAGCCACGCGGCTGGCGGCCGTCAAGCTGCGAGACAAGGCGCTGCGCGCCGCCGCCGAATTGATGCAGACCGACGCGGCAAAGCTCGACATCGTCAACGGCGCGATCGTCGCTACCTCCGGCAGCGCCGGCCCGTCGATGCCTTTGGCCGAGCTGGCGCGCAGCCTGCCCGGTGGATTGAGCGCCGAGGATACCTTCGAATCCGGCCACATGGTCTATCCCTACGGCGTGCACGTGGCCGTGGTGCGTGTCGATGCCGAGACCGGCGGCGTGACCATCGAGCGCTATTGTGTAGCCTATGACATCGGCAAGGCGGTCAACCCGAAACTGGTGGAAGGCCAGATCGCCGGCGGTCTGGCGCAGGGCATCGGCGGTGCGCTGCTGGAAGAATTTCTCTACGACGAGAACGGCGAGCCGCTGTCGGTGACGTTCGCCGACTACCTGATGCCGACCGCGCGCGAGGTGCCGGAGCTTGCCATCCTCGTGTTGGAGGACGCGCCGAGCCCGCTCAACCTGCTCGGCCTTAAGGGCGCCGGCGAAGGCGGCGTCAATCCGGTCGGCGCGGCGATCGCCTCGGCCATCGACGACGCGCTTGAGCGCCCCGGCGCGGTGACGCAACTGCCGGTCACTCCGCAGCGGCTGAAGGCAATCATGGCCGCGGCGCGCTAGCCAAGCTTCTTCAGCAGCCTCGCCACCAGCCGCTGCTCTTCCGCCGTCAGCGGCGCCAGTGTGGCGGCGGTGATCTCGGCGGCGACCTTCATCGCCTCCTCGGTCACCTGGCGGCCGCGCTCGGTGAGCGCCACCGCGCGGCGGCGGCGGTCCTTCGGATCGCCGAGCGCGCTGACGAAGCCGCGCGCACCCAGCCGGTCGACCACGCCCTTGATGGTGGCGGCGTCGAGATAGATCAGCCGGCCGAGATGATTCTGCGAGCAGGGCCCGACCTCGTAGAGCTTGGCGAGCGCGGCGAACTGGGTCTGCGTCAGCGCCTCGACCATGCGCGAGGTGAAGATCGCGGTGTGCCGCTGCATGGCGACCCGCAGCAGGAAGCCGACCTGCTCGTCGAGCACATAGCGTCCGTCGGCGGCCGGCTCCGCCGCGGGCACCACGATCTGCAATTTTTCACGCCGCATCGCCCGTTTCTCTTGGTCGTCATACGAGGGTTTTTGGCTATCCCGATCCTACACCGTCAAATAGGTCCTCTGCACGTCCTGATTGTCGGCAAGCTCTGCCATCGCGCCCTGCCAGTGGATCTGGCCCTTTTCCAGGACATAGACCCGGTCCGACACCATGCGCGCGAAGTGGATGTTCTGCTCCGACAACAGGATCGACAGCCCCTCCTTTTTCAATTCGACGATGGTGTTGGCCATCTGCTCGACGATCAGCGGGGCGACGCCTTCCGACGGCTCGTCGAGCAGCACCAGCAGCGGATTGCCCATCAGCGTACGCGCCACGGTGAGCATCTGCTGTTCGCCGCCGCTCATGCGGCTGCCCAGGCGGTCCGGCATGTCGGCGAGATTAGGAAACAGCGTGAATAGTTTTTCCGGCGTCCAGGAGGGCGCCGCGTTGCCGTCGGAAAAGCTACGCTCCGGCTGGCGGCCGATATCGAGATTTTCCATGACGGTGAGATCGACGAAGATGCGGCGGTCCTCCGGCGTGAAGCCCAGTCCGCGCCGCGCGATCTCGAAAGGCTTGAGGCGCGAGATATCCTCGCCGTTGAAGCGCACAACGCCTGCGCGCTGGGCGATGAGGCCCATGATCGCCTTTATGGTGGTGGACTTGCCGGCGCCATTGCGCCCCATCAGCGCCACCACCTCGCCACGGCCGACCGTGAAGCTAAGATCGTAGAGGATACGGGCGGCGCCGTACCAGGCGCTTAGAGATTCGACCGTGAGCATGGGCTCGCTCATGGCGCCACCCCCGCGAATGTTTTTCCGGTGCCGAAATAAACTTCGCGCACCTGGGCATTGTCGCGGATGGATTCGGCATCGCCGTCGGCGATCACGCGACCGCGCGCCAGCACGATGATGCGGTCGGCGAAGGCGAACACCACGTCCATCGAATGCTCGGTGAACAGCACCGAGGTGCCGCGTTCCGTGACCAGCCGCTTGACCAATTCGATAAGTCCGTGGCGCTCCCCCGCGCCCATGCCGGCGGTCGGCTCGTCCATCAGCAACAAGCGCGGCTCATTGGCGAGCGCGATCGCAAGCTCGACGCGTTTGACGTCGCCATAGGCGAGCTCGCGGCTCGGCCGGTCGGCGGCGGCGGCCATGCCGACCTGCTCGAGCAGATCAAGCGCGCGCGCGCGATGCAATTCGGCCGCCGGCCGCCACAGCCGGTAGGTTTCGCCACAGTGCGAAATCAAAGCCATCTGCACGTTCTCGATGACCGTCATCGACGCGAACGTCGCGGCGACCTGGAACGTGCGCCCGACGCCGAGCCGCCAGATCTCGCGCGGCGCAAACCCGGCGATATTCCGGCCCGCGAGCAGCACTTCACCGGAATCCGGCGCGAGCTGGCCATTGATCATGTTAAAGCAGGTCGACTTGCCGGCGCCGTTCGGCCCGATCATGGCGAGAAACTCGGCAGGCTGAACGTCGAAGCTGACCGCATTGACCGCGTGCACGCCGCCGAAGGCCTTGGTCAGCGCGCGGACGGCGAGCACGCTCATGACGCCCCCTTGCCCTTGCGCCACAGCGACGCGAAAGCGCCGACGATGCCCTGCGGGAAGGCCAGCACCAGCAGGAGGATGATGCAGCCCAACAGTGCGCGCCAATATTCGGTCTGCCGCATCACGGTGTCCTGCAACGTGGCATAGACCGAGGCGCCGACGATCGGGCCGGTCAGCGTCTGAATGCCGCCGAGCAACACCATCACCAGACCGTCGATCGAACGACCGACATGGATCGTTTCCGGCGAAATCGAGCCCTTGGCGAAGGCGAATAGCCCGCCGGCCACGCCGCAGACGCCGCCGGCAATGGCGAAGCCGAGCCAATGCACGCGCTTGACGTCGATGCCGATGGCTTCGGCACGCAGCGCGGAATCGCGGCCGGCGCGCATGGCATAGCCGAACGGCGCAAACAGAAAGCGCCGCAGTAGCAGCGCGCCGATCAGCGCGAGCGTGAGCGTGAGCAGGAAGTACACCCAGGCCCGGTCGAACGGCGGCTTCGGCCACACGCCGATCACGCCGTTGGAGCCGCCGGTGAAAGCTTCCCACTGGAACACCGCGGCCCAGACGATCTGCGCGAAGGCCAGCGTGAGCATCGCGAGATAGACGCCGGACAGCCGCACCGCAAACCAGCCGAACAACAGCGCGCCGGCCAAGGCCGCCAGCGGCGCCAGCGCCAGCGCAAAGCCCATCGGCAGGCTGAGCCATTTCACCAGCAGCGCCGCGCCATAGGCCCCTAAACCGAAATAGGCCGCGTGCCCGAACGAATGCATACCGCCCGGCCCCATGATGAAATGCAGCGAGGTGGCGAACAGCACCGCGATCAGCACGTCGATACCGAGAATGAGGAGATAGGGCGAGCTCTGCGCCAGCAGCGGCAGGCACAGCAACAGCGCCAGCACCACGGCGCCGAGCGCTTTCAGCATCGGCGTTGCCGGCCGCATCGGCTCTTCCGGCTCGGCGATCGAGCGCACCGCGGCTTGCGGGCGGCCGAGCAGGCCATAAGGCCGCGCGATCAGCACCACCGCCATCACCAGGAATTCGGCGACCAGTGTCAGCTTGGAAAAATTCACGCTGATAAAGCCGAAATCGACCACGCCGATGCCGATGCAGAGCGCCTTGACCTCGGCGATGATGACGGCGGCGAGATAGGCCCCGGTGATCGAGCCCATGCCGCCGACCACCACCACCACGAAGGCATCGCCGATCGCCACCAGGTCGGTGGCAAGGTTGGCCGGCTCGCGCGCCACCTGCAACGCGCCGCCGAGGCCGGCGAGCGCCGCGCCGAGCGCGAACACGCTGGTGAACAGCAGCGACTGATTGACGCCGAGCGCGCCGACCATTTCGCGATCCTGCGTCGCCGCGCGCACCAGCCGGCCGAAGCGCGTGCGCGCCAGCGCGAAATGCAGGATCAGCAGCACCAGCGGGCCGAGCAAGGCCAGGAACAGGTCATAGCTCGGCAATTGGCGGCCGAGCACTTCGATCGCACCGCGCAGGCCGGGCGCGCGCGGGCCCAACAAGTCCTCCGGGCCCCACAGCCAGAGCGTGGCGTCGTTGATCACCAGCACCAGCGCGAAGGTGGCGAGCAGTTGGAACAGCTCGGGCGCGCGATAGATTCGCCGCAGCAGCACGATTTCTATAAACGCGCCGATGATGCCGACCACCAGCGCTGTGGCAAGAATGCCGCCCCAGAAGCCGAGCGCGCCGCCGATATGCGTGGCGAAGGAATAGGCGATGTAGGTCCCCAGCATATAGAGGGACCCGTGCGCGATATTGATGATGCGCGTGACGCCGAAGATCAGCGACAGCCCGACGGCGATAAAGAACAGGCCGGAGGCGGTCGACAGCCCGTTGAGCGCCTGAAAAAGGAATGCGCTGAGAGTCATAAGGGCGTCGCCGCGCACTGTCTTACCCTCTCCCCTTGTGGGAGAGGGTGGCTCGCGCGGAGGGAATCCGAGCGCGAGCCGGGTGAGGGGTCGGGGTTTGGGAAATCCACTGACCCCTCACCCGCCTCGCTCGCTCCGCTCGCTCGGCACCCTCTCCCACAAGGGGAGAGGGTCAAGCGAGCCCGTTGCAATTCATCAATTCGATTCCGCCGGCCGCAGCTTCTTGACCTCGGCATCGGACGGCAGCACCGAGGCACCGTCGACATATTTGAAGTCGACCATGGTGCCCTTGCCGCCTTCGAGCGCGAGCTTGCCGACATAGGCGCCCATGGTGGCCTGATGGTCGCTCGCCCGGTAGACGAAGGGGCCAAACGGGCTGTCGACCTTGAGGTCCTTGAACGCCTCCACCAGCTTCTCGGTCTCGGTGGACTTCGCCTTGGCGATGCCGGCGGCCAGCGACTTCATGGTCACGTAGCCGACGATCGAGCCGAGCCGCGGATAGTCGTTGTATTTCTTCTGATAGGCGGTGACGAAGGCCAAGTGCTCCTTGGTCTTGATCTTGTCCCAAGGATAGCCGGTGACCACCCAGCCGACCGGGGTCTCGTCCTTGAGCGGATCGAGATATTCCGGCTCGCCCGACAGCAGGCTCACCACCGTGCGGTTCTTGAACACGCCGCGAGTATTGCCCTCGCGCACGAACTTGGCGAGATCGCCGCCGAACAGCACGTTGAAGATAGCATCCGGCTTGGCGTCGTCGATCGCCTGCGCGACTGCGCCGGCGTCGATCTTGCCGAGCGGCGGCGCCTGTTCGGTGACGAATTCGACGTCGGGCTGCGCCTTCTTCATCAGCGTTTTGAAATTCTCCGCCGCCGACTGGCCGTATTCGAAGTTCGGATAGACCAACGCCCAGCGCTTTTTCTTGGCGGCGGTCGCCGCCGGCAGCAGCATCGCCACCTGCATGTAGGTCGTGGCGCGCAGACGGAAGGTATATTTGTTGCCGTTCTGCCAGGTGATCTTGTCGGTGAGCGGCTCGGCGGCGAGGAAGAACACTTTCTTCTGGCCGGCGAAATTGGTCACCGCCAGGCCGATATGCGACAGGAACGTGCCGGCGATCATGGCGACGCCTTCGCGCGTCACCAGTTCCTCGGCCACGCGCACGGCTTCGCCGGGATTGGCGCCGTCGTCGCGCGAGATTACTTCCAGCTTCTTGCCGAGCACGCCGCCCTTGGCGTTGATCTCCTCGATCGCCATTTCCCAACCCTTTTTATAGGGATCGAGGAAGGCGGGCTGCGCCTTGTAGCTGTTGAGCTCGCCGATCTTGATGGTCTGCTGCGCCGATGCCGGCGCAGCGAGGCCGGCAGCGAGGACGCTGGCGAGCGCGAGAGTGAACACGTGACGCGTCGGTCTCATGACGAAAGCTCCCTGCGTGTTGAGATTCCCGTCGCCTCTGGCCGGCGAACTTGTTTGTGCGCAAATAGTCCGACCAGCGGGCTAAGCTTGTCAAGCGAGCCTAACCCCTTGGCTTGTCGCGGAAACGGTCCATCAGCGGCTTGTCCTGGCCGCCGTCGATCTCGATCATGGTGCCGTTGACCATTTCCATCAATGGCGAGGCCAGCATCACGACCAGGTTCGCCACCTCGTCCACCTCGGCGATGCGGCCCATCGGGATCGAGGCCGGCGCCAGTTTGTCGGCTTCTTCCCGCGGGATTTTCATGTCGCGCGCCATGGCGTCGACCAGCCCGGCCCAGCGCTCGGTGCGCACCGGCCCCGGATTGACCGCGACGAAGCTGATGTTCTGGCGGCCATATTGGCCGGCGAGCGACATCGTGAGGTTCTGCCCCGCCGCATTGGCGGCGCCCGGGCAGATTTCCCAATAGGACGGCTTCACGCCGTCATTGCCGATCAGGTTCACCACGCGACCGCCGCCCTGCTTGACCATGATCGGCAGCACGTAGCGCAGGCAGCGCACATAGCCCATGAATTTGAGCTGCAGGCCCTTCTCCCAGTCGTCCTCGGTCAGATGCTCGATGACGCCGCCGGCCGCCGAGCCGGCATTGTTGACCATGATGTCGACGCGACCCAAGGCTTTGTGCGCCTGCTCGATGAAATTCTTGGCGTCGGCGTCTTTGCGCAGATCGGCAGTGATGGCGACGATCTTACGGTTGGTCTCCTTGGCGATCTCATTTGCCGTCTTTTCGAGCGGCGCCTTGCGGCGCGCGCAGATCGCCACGTCGACGCCTTCCTTGGCCAGCGCGCGGGCAATGCCTTTGCCGATGCCTTCGCTGCCGCCGGTAACCAGCGCGGTCTTGCCTTTGAGCTTGAGGTCCACGGCAAATCCTCCCTTACGTTTTTCTATGCACCCTTGTGCGCCAACCAGCGGCCGGCCTCGGCGGCGGCAAACAGGTCGACGAGCGCGGCGTTGAAAGCGGCCGGCTCCTCCGACGGGACATTATGGCCGGTGCGCGGGATCATCAGCAGGCCGGCACTCGGCACCGTGCGCTTGAGAAACACGCTGCCGTCGATGCAGGGTTCGTCCTCGTCGCCGACCACGATCAGCAGCGGCACCGCGAAGCGCTTGAGCGCGTCCTCCATCTCCCACAGCGTCGGACGCTTGAGCTGGAGATTGAGCATGGTGTGGGCGTGGCCCTGCGCCGAATGCTCGGCCAGCATGCGGGCAAATTCAGCATAGCCGCGCGGGTCCTTGTGCTTGAGCGCCTGGCGCATCGGCGCATCGGCATATTTCGCCGCAGCCGCCGCGATGCCCTCGTCGGCGAACATCTTGCCGGTCTCGGCCGCGAGCGCCTTCATCGCCTCGCGCTTGCTGGCGTCGGGGGTCGAGCCCCAGCCGCAACCGGCGGCCGTCACCGACAGGCAGCGCTCAGGCCGCAGCATGCCGACATGCAGCGCGGTATAGGCGCCCATCGAATGCCCGACCACATGCGCCTTGTCGATTGCGAGCGCGTCCATCAGCGCGAGCACGTCGTCGCGCGCGATATCCTGGCTGTAGCGCGCGCCGTCGGACGGCACGTCGGAGGGCGGATAGCCGCGCTGGCTATAGGTGACGCCGCGATGCGACCGCGAAAAGAACCGCAGCTGCGGCTCCCAGGTGCGATAGTCGCCGGCATATTCGTGCACGAAGACCACGGCTGAGCCGCTGCCCGCCTCTTCGTAGTAGAGCTGCGTGCCGTCCCGCGCTGTAATATGCGGCATCTCGTGCTCCGGCCGGTGAAGATTGATTATTTGCACGCAAATGAAACCCGAGTAAAGTCGTCGACGCCAATCTCAAGTCGTGGCGATCAAGACCACGTCTGCATAAGCCATCAGGGAGAACCAGCCATGCCGAAACACTCTCGACGCGGCCTTGCCGCGCTTGCCGCGGCGTTCGCCTTTGCGCTTGCCGGATTCTTTGCAGCCCCGGCGCAGGCGCAGAACAAGCCGATCATCAAGGTTTCCAGCCTCACGCTGCCGGTGTTCAATCCGCTGGTGTGGAATATCATGAAGGCCAAGGGCTTCGACGCCAAGCACGGCTTCGAGCTCGACATCCACGCCTATCCGTCGATCTCGGCGTTCTATGCCGGCTTCGCCACCGGCGAGACCGAGGTGCTGATCGGCGGCCCGACCATCCTGCAGAAGCTCTACCAGGAAGGCGTGCCGGTGCGCATCGTCGGCACCGGCTTTACCCTCGCCGATCTCGTCATCTTCACCAAGAACGCGGCCATCAAGTCGCTAGTCGATCTCAAGGGCAAGCAACTCGCCGTCGATATGGGCGGCTCGCAATTCCAGGTCACCAAGATGTACCTGGCCGCCAAGGGTATCGATCTCGGCAAGGACATCACCGTCGTCAACGCCAATTTCGCCGTCGCCCGCGCGCAACTCGAGGCCGACCGCGTCGATGCCGCGCTGGTGATTGAACCGCTGGCCAGCATCATCGTTAAGCAGAATCCCGGCTGGCATGTCATCTTCAACGGCGCGCAGGGCTGGAAGGAAATCACCGGCGCCGACGGCTGGGAAATCGTGACCGCCATGCGCGCCGACGCAATCGCGAAAACTCCCAACGCGCCGAAGATGCTGGTCGCGGCCCTGCAGGACGTCGCCGCGTTCATGCAGTCGAGCACCGCCGAGGCCGACAAGATCGCCAACGAGACGCTCAAGCTGCCGCCCGGCATCCTGACCGCCGCGCTGGAGAGCAAGCGCCTGCAGATGATCATCAAGCCGGCTTGGGAGCCGGCCACCAAGAAGTCGATCAGCGATATGATGGAGCGCGCGGTGAAGGCCGGGTTCTACGAGAAAATGCCGGACGAGAAGATCTTCTATGCCCCATGAGGAGCTGCACGGGTCTATCCCGGCTTCCTACCCCTCGCTGACGTTTCCGCGTCAGACTCTCGTCTCGCTGCTGGTCTTCGCCGTCGTCTGGGAGGTCATGTCGCATCTGGCGCCGGTGCTCGGGATTCCGCCGTTCGCCATCCCGAGCCTGGTGCGGATCGCCAAAAGCATCGCCACCATTACGCCGATCGATATCGTCGTCACGCTGGCGCGCGTGATCGGCGCGCTGGTGGTCTCGTTCGTGCTGGGCGTCGCGATGGCAATGGCGATGTACCGCTCGGAGCCGCTGGAGAAGTACCTGCACCCGATATTCCGCATCCTGATGGCGGTGCCGGTGGTGTCCTGGATCCTGTTCGCGGTGCTGTGGTTTCCCGGCGTCGAATTCCGCATCGGCTTCGTGCTGGTGGTGGTGTGCGGCCCGGTGTTCCTGGTCGACACGCTCGACGCCATGAGGAGTGTTCCCAGAGAACTCCGCCACATGATGCAGTCGTTCCGGCCGACCACTTGGCAATTCTTTCGCAAGCTGATGCTGCCGGCGATCGTGCCGACCATCTTCACGAGCTGGAAGGTCAATATCAGCCTGGCGATCCGCGTGGTCACCATCGCCGAACTGGTCGGCGCGGTCACCGGCATCGGTCATCAATTGTCGATAGCGCAGGAATTATTCTCGGTCGCCGACGTGTTCGCCTGGACGATTGTGCTGGTCGCGCTGCTGTTCCTGCTCGAAGCGATCGTTGCGAGGATCGAGGCCCGCGTTCTGCGGTGGCGCCCATGAACGGTCCTCCGCCTATTGAAGTGCGTGGCTTGCGCAAGGTGTTCCGGCAGACCACCACCGGGCAGTCGGTGATCGCCATCGACCGGCTCGATCTCACCATTTCGCCGCGCGAAGTGGTGGCGATTGTCGGCCAGACCGGTTGCGGAAAATCCACCTTCTTCGACCTGATGATCGGGCTCGACGTGCCGACCGTCGGCACGATCCGCATCGGCGACAAAAGTCCGCATACCGACTTCGATCATTTCCGCGGCAAGATCGCCACCGTGTTCCAGCAGGACCGCCTGCTGCCGTGGCGCTCGGCGCTCGACAACGCCAAGCTGCCGCTCGAATTGATCGGCTTGCCGGAGAGCGAGCAGCGCGAGCGCGCGCTCACTTGGCTCAAGCGTCTGGGGCTCGGCGCTTTCACCAATGCCTATCCGCACGAGCTGTCCGGCGGCATGCGCCAGCGCGTGGCGATCGCGCGCGCCTTCGTGGTGCAGCCCGACATCCTGCTGGCGGACGAGGCCTTTGGCCATCTCGACGAGGTGACGGCGGCCGAGCTGCGCGAAACCTTCCTGGCACTGGCGCGCGAATGCGGCTCGACCGCGATCCTGATCACGCATCAGCTCGAGGAGGCGATCGGCGTCGGCGACCGCATCGTCGTGCTGGGCAATTCGGCCAAGCTGCTCGCCGACATCCGCGTTGCGGGCTGGCCGAAGTCGAAATATGGATTGCTGCGCGAAGCGATCCAGTCGACCCTGCAGAGCAACAAGCCCGATCCGCGGCTGAAGCAAACTGCGCCGGCACGCAAGAAAAAAACTAGCGCGCGAAAATAGCCTTCGCGGCGTCGCCGACCGCCTCCACCGACATATCCGTATCCAGGAAACAAACGATGCGGCACGGGCAGCCTTCCAGGCCCTCGTAGCGCCAGGGGAAGGCGCCGATCAGGCAGCGCTGGCCCAGCATGAGTTCGATATCGCCGCCGAGATTTTCCGCGTGCAGCAGGCCCTCCTGGAACGCCCAGCTGTGGAACGGAAACATGTCCTGGCTGACGCGGCGGCCGGATTTCTTGTGGGTGTATTCGAAGGTGCCGAAGAATTCCGCCGGTGTCTTGCCGTTCTTCTTGGTGAACTCGTCGGCGAGATCGGGCCGCATGCGGCGGATCGAGGTGTTCATGGCGTGGTCGCAGGAGCCGGTGTCCATGCCCCACCAGCGGATCTTGCGCTTGAGCATCCAATGCAGCGTGTCGAGATTGGGACCGGGGTGGTAGCAAAAATATTTCACCAGATCCTGCTGCGGCTGGCCTTCGTAATGGCGATGCCAGCCGGTGTGCAGGATGAGGATGTCGCCCTCGCGGATGTCGGCGCCGCTACTCTCGATCATTTCGGGCGTGATCACCGCCCAGTCGTGCATGTGCTTCGAGATGTCGACCACTACGCCGCGGTTGACAAGATAATCGAGCGGCAGCGAGGCCATGTCGCCCTTACGATTGTCGGTGGCGTGCATGGCGCCGTCGAAATGGGTGCCGACATGCAGCGCGGTGTCGATGCGCTGCGCCACGATCATCTGGGTCTGCAAATTCTGCGCATAATACATCTTGTTGCCGGCGTAGCCGACCCATCCGGGCGTGTGCACGTTCATGACATGGGATAGATCGACTATTTTCATCGCACTGTTCCTGATGAAGTTTTGATATACTCGATCACAACACGCCGCGCAGCGCCAGATGCGCGCCGAGCAGCAAAAGGCCAATGAAAAAGCATAGCCGGAACGTCTCGGCGCGAATGCGGCCGCGCACGAGCTGGCCGAGCCACATGCCGATGAGCGCGGCGGCGAGCGCCACCAGCGCCGGGCCGAGCAGCGTCACGTGGATTTCGCCGGCATAGCCGAGCGCGGCCGCCAGCGTCACGGTGGAGACGGTGAACGACAGGCCGAGCGCCTGCACCATGCGGTCGCGCTCAAATTGCAGGGCTTGCACATAGGGCGTTCCCGGCAGCACGAAGATGCCGGTCGCCACCGTGATGGCGCCGGTTGCCGTGCCCATCAGCAAGCCCAGCCAGACTTCCGCGCGGAGCGGGACCTTGAACTGAATCTTGATCAGGCCGAGCGCGGCATACAGCACGAGCGCCAAGCCCAGCCAGATCGTCGCCTTGCCGCTGTTGCCGTTCGGCAGTACGGCCGCGCCAATGAAGGTGCCGATGCAGATGCCGGCCAGCATCGGCCACATCCGCCGCACCAGCGCGAGCCACTCGCCGCCCAGCACGAACTGCCAGATATTGGTGGCAAACGACGGCACCAGCAGAATCGCCGCCGCCTGCGCCGGGCTCATCAGCAGCCCAAGCAGGCCGATCGCCACCGTCGGCAGCCCGAGCCCGATCACGCCCTTGACGAAGCCCGCGAGCATGAAGGCGCCGGCGGTGGCGCTGAGAATTGGCAATGAGTCCAACCGGCAAGTCCTTTCCTGAAGCAGGCGACCTTGCTCGACGCCGCGCGCCTCCGCAATATGGAAGACCGCAACTCTGGCTATGATATTTGCGAAGGGCCACGGCGCCCCGCAGCTTCGTTGCCGCGCCACCTGATTCAATGCCATACTTTTGACAGCCGGTTGCGCGGCCGCGACTGGTAAACTGCCGGCGCAAAAGCTGGCGCGCGTCGCGTGAGTGCTGACGGCGAAGGAGGAAAACATGCGCACGATTCTGTCTCTGATTTCGTCGGCGCTGATTTTCGGCTCGATCGCCTGGGCGCAGGACCCGGCGGCCGATTTTCCCAACAAGCCGATCAAGATCATCGTCAGCGTGCCGGCCGGCGGCGGCGTCGACACCGTCACGCGCATCGTGGCCGAAGGACTGCATCAGCGGCTCGGCCAACCGGTGGTGATCGAGAACCGCGCCGGCGCCGCCGGCAATATCGCGGCCGAATTCGTTGCCACCTCCGATCCGGACGGCTACACGCTGCTCGCCGCGCAACCGGCTCCGCTCACGATCAATCCGCTGCTCTACAAGAAGATGAATTTCGACCCGACGCAGTTCGAGCCGGTGGCGATCATGACATCGATCGCCAATGTGCTGCTGGTGCGGCCGGATTTCCCGGCCAAGAGCGCGCAGGAATTCATCACCTATGCCAAGGCCAGTCCGGGCAAGATCAATTACGCCTCGCAGGGCATCGGCACCACTTCGCATCTCACCGCGGCGCTGTTCGAACGCGTGACCAATACCAAGCTCGTGCACGTGCCCTACAAAGGCACCGCGCCGGCGCTCAATGACATCGTGGCGGGCCACGTCGACATGATCTTCATGGAGCTGGCCTCGGCGATCAAATTGCACGAGAGCGGCCGCGCCCGCATCCTGGCGGTGGCGACCGCCCAGCGCATACCCAATCTGCCGGACATTCCAACGCTCGACGAAGCCGGCGTGAAGGGCTTCGAGTCGGGCACCTGGAACGCCATCGCCGCGCCGCCCAAGACGCCGGCCGCGATCGTCGCCAAGCTCAACAAGGCGGTCAACGAAGTGCTCAAGAGCCCGGAAACGCTGGCGCACTTCGGCAAGATCAACCTGCACGCCGCCGGTGGCAGCCCGGCCGAAGCCAAGGCCTTCATCAAGAAGGAAACCGTGGTGTGGGGCAACGTGATCAAAGAGGCGCATGTGCCGGCGAATTGAATTTCTTATCCCTTCCCGTCTTCGGGGAGGGATAAGTAGGAAAGCCAACGCTCGGCTGCCCGTATTATTTGCGGGCCCGGGAAGGCCGTCGTCTTTTCCTCACCCTCAAAAGCTGAGGGGATGGCGCGCCAAGCTGCGCGTCATTGAGTTGATGTGCGCGCACGGTTGCCAGTGCGTGGCGCCTCTCGGCGCGCCATCGCGGCGTTCTCCTTTGGCGCCGGGCCGCATTTTATCCGCCCTCATCCTGAGAGGCGCGAAGCGCGGTATCGAAGGATGAGGCCGAGAGAGGCTGCGGCGTATGGTCTCGCTTTCGAGAGCGGTAAATGTTGCCCGGTTGCGCGGCGACGCGCCGCCATGACATTGTGCGCGCATGATCCCGAAAAGTGCGAAGCGGTTTTCGGATAAGATCATGCGCAAACAAAGCGTCCCGCCAGTACGAGGTTACCCCCATGGCCAATCCGATGATACCGCGCGAACGCTCCGACTATTCGGCGATCGTGGATCGCCCGCCGCTCAAGCTGCCGGGCAAGGCACGCATCGTGTTCTGGTCGATCGTCAATTACGAAGTCTGGGACATCCATAAGCCGATGGCCCGCCAGTTGCTGCCGGCGCCGACCGGCGTGCCGCTGATGCCGGATGTGGTGCACTGGGGCTTCCACGAATACGGCATGCGGGTCGGCTGCTGGCGCTTCTTCGATCTGTACAAGAAGCTCGGCATCAAGCCGACGCTCGCCGCCAACGCCCGCATCTGCGAGGACTACCCGCGCGTCGCCGAGGAAGCGCGCGACGCCGGCTGGGAGTTCATGGGCCACGCCTACGAGCAGGGGCCTATCCACAAGGAGCCCGACCAGGCCAGCATGATCAACCGCACCATGGACACCATGGAAAAGTTCTGCGGCAAGCGGCCGGTCGGCTGGCTCGGGCCGGGCTTGACGCAGACACTGGAGACGCCCGACCTGCTCGCCAAGGCCGGCGTGAAATATATCGGCGACTGGGTCTATGACGACGAACCGACGGTGATCAAGACCGCCAACGGCCCGCTGGTGACGCTGCCTTACACCATCGAGTGCAACGACATTCCGGTGATGATCGTCCAGCACCACAACAGCGACTATCTGCTCAAGCTGGTGACCGATCAGTTCGACCGGCTTTACGCCGAGAGCGCAACCCGCGCCAAGTTCGTGGCGCTGGCGATCCACCCCTACATCAGCGGGCAGCCGCACCGCATCAAATATCTCGAGCAGATCTACGACTACGTGAACAAGCACGAGGGCGTGCTGCACTGGAACGGCGAGCAGATTCTCGACTGGTATCGCGGCGTTGCCAAGATTTGAGCCGCGGCTTAGCGTGAGCGGCCGACCACAATAAAAAACGCGGCCGACACCGGAGGAACCGATATGCCAAGCAAGGGGATAGTGCGCGCGATTGTCGCAGGCGTCGCTTTGCTCGGCCTGTTCTCGCCAGCTTTCGCCGAGACCTCGGAAATCCGCCTGGCCCGGCAATTTTCCATGGGCTACCTGCAGCTCAACGTGATGGAGCATGACAAGCTCATCGAAAAGCACGCCAAGGCGCTTGGGCTGCCGGACGTCAAGGTGTCGTGGTTCACCTTCAACGGGCCGACCGCCGTCAACGAAGCGCTGATCTCGGGCAATATCGACATCGGCTCCGGCGGCGTGCCGGGCCTGCTCTCGCTGTGGGCGCGCTCGAAGGGCACGCCGCAGGAGGTGCGCGGCATTTCCGCGCTCTCATCGCAGCCGTTCCTGCTCAACAGCCGCGATCCCGCCATCAAGAGCATCACGGATTTCAAGGACAGCGATCGCATCGCGGTGCCGGCGGTGCGTTCCTCGGTGCAGGCCATCACCTTGCAGATGGCGGCGGCCAAGGCCTACGGCGTCAAGGATTTCGCCAAGCTCGATCCGCTCACCGTGTCGATGACGCCGCCGGACGCCACCATCGCGCTGCTCAAGGGCGGCGCGCAGATCAGCGCCGCCTTCAGCGTGCCGCCTTTCCAGTATCAGCAGCTTGAAGACCCCGGCGTGCACACCGTGCTCAATTCGTTCGACGTGATGGGCGGCTCGCACACCTTCACCGCGGTGTGGGCGCCGGCCAAGTTCCGCAATCAAAATCCGGTGCTGTACAAGGCTTTTGTCGCGGCGCTCAAGGAGGCCACCGAGATCGTCAACAAAGACAAGCGCGCCGCCGCGGCACTGTGGATCGAGAATTCCAAATCCAAGCTGTCGCTCGACATGGTCGCCAAGATCGTCACCGGACCGCAGGTGAAATGGACGCTGGTTCCCGAGAACACCATGAAATATGCCGACTTCATGAGCGGCGTCGGCACGCTGAAAGCGAGGCCGGCGTCGTGGAAGGATTATTTCTTCCCGGAGATTCACGACGCGAACGGGAGCTGAGCATCATCCGCTCGTCCGCGCAAAAAAAATCATTCGAACGAGGAACGTCTTTCATGAACTTCCCCAAGCCCGCCGTCGGCATGCTGCCGAACGATCGCCTCGACTATTCCGCGATCATCAAGCGCAAGCCGCTCAAGCTGCCGAAGGGCGCGCGCATGGTGGTGTGGGTCAACACCAATGTCGAGGAATGGGACCCGACGCAGACCATGCCGCGCACGGTGTTGACGCCGCCGGCCGGCGGTTCGCCGATGCCCGATATTCCGAACTGGTGCTGGCACGAATACGGCAACCGCGTCGGTTTCTGGCGGCTGTTGCAGGTCTACGACGAATTCAAGATCCCGGGCGTGATGAACATCAATGGCGTCGCCGCGCTCGCCTACCCGGACATCATCAAGGCTTGCGTCGAGCGCAACTGGGAGTTCATCGGTCACGGCTACACCCAGCGCAACATGCAGAAGGTGGAGAACGAACGCGCCGACATCCGCAAGAGCGCCGAGGTGCTGCAGCAGGTAACCGGCAAGCGCCCGCGCGGCTGGGTTGGGCCGGGCCTGACCGAGACCTGGGAAACGCCCGACATCCTGGCCGAGGAAGGCTACGACTATGTCGCCGACTGGGTGCTCGACGACCAGCCGGTGTGGATGAAGACGCGCGGCAAGCCGATCCTCAACATCCCCTACACGCAGGAATGCAACGACGTCGCCATGATGCTGATCCAGCATCACAAGGCGAGCGAGTACTACGAGCGGGCGATGGACCAGTTCGAGCAGATCTACAAGGACGCCAAGGACGGCGCGCGGGTGATGGCGATCGTGGCGCATCCCTACATCATGGGCGCGCCGCACCGGGCCAAATATTTCCGCCAGATTTTCCAGAAGATCCGCAAGAAGAAGGACGTGCTGTTCTGGACCGGCGCGCAGATCGTGGATTGGTACAAGAAGGCCGGGCCGAAGGCGGAGTGATTTTCAATGGCCATGCATCCGCGTGAACGTCTGCCTTTTTCGCCCATCGAGGGCCGCCCGCCGCTGAAATTTCCAAGCGGCGTGCGACTGGTGATCTGGCCTGTGCTGGCGCTCGAGGAGTGGGACATCGCGCGCCCGATGGCGCGCATGGTGATCTCGCCGCCGCAGGGCCAACCGATGCTGCCCGATCACCCGAACTGGAGCTGGCACGAATACGGCATGCGCGTCGGCTTCTGGCGCCTGCGCAAAGCGATGCTCAAGCTCGGCATCACGCCGACCGTCACGCTCAACGCCAAGGTTTGCGAGACCTATCCGGCCGTGATCAAGGCTTGCATGGACAGCGGCTGGGAGCTCAATGCGCACAGCTATGATCAAATACCGATGCACAAGCTCGACGACCAGCGCGCGGTCATCATGAAATCCATGGACGTGATCGAAAAATTCTCAGGCCAGCGCCCGCGCGGCTGGTTCGGACCGGGGCTGACGCAGACTTTCGATACGCTCGACTATCTGTCGGAGGCCGGCGTCGAATACATCGGCGACTGGGTGCTCGATGATGAGCCGGTGACGCTGAAGACGACGCACAAACCGGTGGTGGCGCTGCCCTATAATTTCGAAATCCACGACATCGTCATGATGGCGCTGCAGCACCATGCCTCCGAGGTATGGCATTCCCGCGCCCTCGATCACTTCGAGACGCTCTATGCCGAAGCCGCGGAGCGGCCGAAGATCATGGCGATCGCCTGCCACCCCTATCTCTCCGGCGCACCGCACCGGATCGGCCATGTGCATCGTACCTTCGAGGAGATTCTCGCGCATGACGGCGTCGTGACCTGGGATGGCGCCAAGATTCTCGACTGGTACCTCACACAAAAACGATAGATCGAAAGCACCATGCCGTCGCAAGCATACCGCTCGGCCTTCGTGCCGCACGACCTGTCGAAGCCGATCGCCGGCGCCAAGACCGGCCCGCTCGCGGGTTTAAGCGCCGTCGTCAAGGACATGTATGACATCGCCGGCGAACGCATGGGATGCGGCAATCCGGACTGGCTCGCCAGCCATGCGCCGGCCGCGCGCCATTGTCCGCCGGTGCAGAAAATCCTGGATGCCGGCGCGACTGTCATCGGCAAGACGATCTGCGACGAATTTTTCTACAGCGTGACCGGTGCCAATGCCCACTACGGCACGCCGGTCAATGCGCGCGCACGGGGTCGCTTGCCGGGCGGCTCATCGGCCGGCTCGGCTTCCGCGGTCGGCTCCGGCCTCTGCGATTTCGCGCTGGGCAGCGACACCGGCGGCTCCGTGCGAATCCCCGCATCGTTCAACGGAATCTACGGTCTGCGTCCGACCCACGAACGCGTCGAGCATAGCGGCGTGGCGGATATGGCGCCGAGCTTCGATGTGCCGGGCTGGTTTGCGTCGACGCCGGGCGTGTTCCGTAACGTCGGCGCGGTGCTGCTCGACAGCCGCCGTGTCCCGGCGAAAATCGATCGCGTTGTCGTGCTCGAAGACGCGTTCGCGCAGGCGGATCCGGAAATAGCCGATCTGCTGCACACGCTGCTTGAATTCATGAGCGACGACCTGCCGGCGATGGCGCACGGCAAGATCGCGCCGGATGGTTTCGATCCCTGGCGCGAGGCGTTCCGCATCATCCAAGCCTACGAGACCTGGCAGAGCTTTGGCGGCTTTGTCAGCAAGCATAAGCCCAAGATCGGCCCGGGAATTCGCGAGCGCATGGAATTCGCCGCCACCGTGACCAAGGCGCAGGCCGACGCCGCGCGAGTCGTGCACGTCAAAGCGCGCGAGCACATCCGGCAGATCGCGGCGCCCGGCACCATTCTCGCTTTGCCGACGTCGCCCACGATCGCGCCGCCGGTCGACACGCCGGCCGGCGAACTCGAGGATTTCCGCGTGCGCACGATGCGACTGACCTGCACCGCCGGGATCGCCGGACTGCCGCAGATGAACATCCCGGCCGGAACGCTGAACGGCTGTCCAATAGGCCTTTCGTTCATCGGCTGGGCGGGCGGCGACGAGGCGCTGCTCGATCTGGCCTGTGCATTATCCCGCCATTGCGGGATAGCGGCGTAAGGCATTTTGTGCTTTGAACGGGCGTCATCCGCGCGACGGACGAAGGCAGCATGACGCCAGGATTTGAATTTCTCGACAAGAAGACCATCGCCGAGCTGGCCGCGCGGATGTATCTCGACACCGGCGCGGTCCGCTTCATGACCGACAAGCCGTTCATCTTCACCTCCGGCTGGGCCAGCCCGGTCTACAACGACTCGCGCTGGCTGATCTCGTTTCCCGACGTGCGCTCGACGCTGATGGATTTCGCGGTCGCCGCCATCACGCGCGACATCGGCCGCGATAAGATCGACGCCGTGGCCGGCGGCGAGACCGCCGGTATTCCGTTTGCCGCCTGGGTGGCCGACCGGCTCAATCTGCCGATGCAATATGTGCGCAAGAAAGCCAAGGGCTTCGGGCGCGGCGCGCAGATCGAGGGTCAGCTCATTCCGGGCCAGCGCGTGCTCCTCGTCGAGGACCTCGCCACCGACGGCCGCAGCAAGGTCAACTTTGTCAAGGCGCTGCGCGAAGCCGACGGCATATGCGAGCACTGCTTCGTGATCTTCTTCTACGACATCTATCCCGAGGGCAAGAAAATCCTGGCCGACCTGGGCGTCACGCTGCATGCGCTCACCACCTGGCGCGACGTGCTCAGCGTCGCCAAGGCGAGCGGAAAATTCGAAGGCAAGATGCTGGCCGAGGTGGAGAAGTTCATCAACGACCCCGCCGGCTGGTCGAAGGCGCATGGCGGCGTGGCGACCGCGGCGGAGTGATTAATCCCGTCATGCCCGGCCTTGTGCCGGGCATCCACGCCTTTCTTCCTTAGATCGCTGCAAGCAAGACGTGGATGGCCGGGTCAAGCCCGGCCATGACGGTCGGATTACTTTCTCTTCAGGCGCGTCACCGCCAGATCGAGCGCCGAGAGAAAGCGCGAAATATCCTGCCGGCTGAGCGGCGGCGGGCCGCGCGTGGTGGCGCCGGCGCTGCGCAGATCGGTCAGCAGGTTGCGCGTGGCCAAGGCCATGCCGATCGAATCCTCGCTGAACGGCTTGCCGGTCGGGCCTATCACCGTCGCGCCATTGCGAACGCAACGGCCGGCGAGCGGAATGTCGGCGGTGATGACGATGTCGCTTGAGCCGGCGCGCTCGGCGATCCAGTCGTCGGCGATATCGGGGCCTTCGCGCACGATCACGCGCTTGATCAGGTCGCTGCGCGGGACCGCCATGAAGGCATTGGCCACGACATAGACCTTGAGGCCGTAGCGCTCCGCCACCCGATAGACTTCCGGCTTCACCGGGCAGGCATCGGCATCGACGAAGATGCGAATGGCGGGCTTTTCCGGCTCTTCCATGGCTGCGACGAGCGTGCTCGAATGGCGAAGACTCAAGGGAGGCATCAATGGCCAAGGTCAAGAAGAAGGCAAGCAGGAAAATCCCGCCGCGGCGCAAACCGAAAACTAAACCGCCGGCGAAGAAACGCCCGAAACACAAATTCACCTTCAGTCATCACCGCGAGGCCGATTTTGATCAGGGCTTGCGCACTTATGCCAAATACCGCGACCTCGGCACCGCGCCGGCCACCGGCGGCATGGTGCAGGCGCATGTGATCCGCTTCATTCCGCCGTGCCGGCCGGAGGAAGTGTCGATTCCGCATTACCACGACGTCGACTTCCAGATGATCTATGTGCTGAAGGGCTGGATCAAAAGCGAATTCGAAGGCCAGGGTACACATATATTCAGCGCCGGCTCATGCTGGATCCAGCCGCCGAAGATCAAGCACAGCGTGCTCGGCTATTCCGACGACTGCGAAGTGCTGGAGATCGTGTTGCCGGCCGAGTTTGAGACGGTGATGCTGGGGAAGTGACGGGCGGCGGCACGATCTCCCATCCCTCCCCTGAAAGGCAGGGCTATCGCATGTTCAGGAGCATATCGACGAGGAAGCTGTCGTCCCAGGCAGCCCGTTTGAGTTTGCCTCGCAAAGAGATCTTTGTGTCGGGATGAGCGCGAGCGATATTGAGTGCAAGTC
>JACPOA010000034.1 GCA_016185205.1 Hyphomicrobiales bacterium
CTGCATTGGACGCTCGACGTCGTTCTCGACGAGGATCAGGCGCGAAGTCGCAAAGACCACGCTCCCGCAAACCTCGCCGTTCTGCGGCGACTTGCACTCAATATCGCTCGCGCTCATCCCGACACAAAGATCTCTTTGCGTGGCAAACTCAACCGGGCTGCCTGGGACGACAGCTTCCTCGTCTATTTGCTCCTGAACATGCTATAGCCCTGCCTGAAAGGGGTGGGTCGGCGAGCGAAGCGAGCCGGGGTGGGGTAACGCAACCATCAAGTACCCCCACCCGGTCGACTTCGTCGACCACCCTCCCCCGCAAGCGGGGGAGGGATAAGAAGATTGAGCGCCCTGATCGCCTGCGCCACGCCTTGCAGTGCCATCAGCAGGGCAAACAGCGGGATCAGTGTCTTGAGCGCGAACACCACCGGCAACCCGCTCGATTCCTGCGAGCGCTCCAGGATCGCCCAGGAACGCGCGGCATAGGGCAGCGACAGCCAGACCAGCGTCAGCGCAAACGGCAGCAACAGCAGCAACGCCCCGACCAGATCGACCGTGGCCTTGGTGCGGGGCGAGGCCTCGGCATAGAAAATATCGACCCGCACATGGCCGCCGGCCTTCAGCGTCCAGGCCGCCGCCAGCATGAACAAAGTGGCGTGGCCGTAGATCACCGCCTCCGACAGCCAGATCGAGCCCAGCCCGAACAGATAACGCGCCACCACCAGCGCGAACTGCAGCAGCACGACCACCAGCGCCAGCCACGCCACCGCACGCCCGATGGCCGTGGTGAGGCGGTCGATGCGGTCGGCCAATGTGTTCATAGGCGCAAAAGTCATGACCCGATGATGGCACAAAGGCGGGCGTTTTGCTTATAGTGCGGCCCATGTCCGGGCACGACGACCACCACCACGATCACGACCATTCCGAGCTCACGGAAACCCAGTTGCGGGTGCGCGCGCTGGAAACCGTGCTGACCGAGAAGGGCTATGTCGACCCGGCCGCGCTCGACCTGCTGATCGAGACCTATGAGAAGAAGGTCGGCCCGCGCAACGGCGCCCGCGTGGTGGCCAAGGCCTGGGCCGATCCGGCCTACCGCACGCGCCTGTTCAAGGAGGCCACGTCGGCGATCGCCGAGTTCGGCTATGCCGGGCGCCAGGGCGAACACATCGTCGCGCTGGAGAACACGCCGGCGCAGCACAACATGGTCGTGTGCACGCTGTGCTCCTGCTATCCGTGGCCGGTGCTCGGCCTGCCGCCGCTCTGGTACAAATCGGCACCCTACCGCTCGCGCGTGGTCGCCGACCCGCGCGGCGTGCTGGCCGATTTCGGCGTGACGCTGCCGCAGGGCACCAAAATTCGCGTGTGGGATTCCACCGCCGAGATCCGCTACCTGGTGATCCCGATGCGGCCAGCCGGCACCGACGGCTGGAGCGAGGAGAAACTCGGCGAGCTGGTCACGCGCGATTCCATGATCGGCACCGGCTTGCCGAAGTCGCCGAAGGACCTCGCAAAATGAACGGCGCGCAGGACCTCGGTGGCATGCACGGCTTCGGCCCGGTCGTACCCGAGCCGAACGAGCCGGTGTTCCACGCCGAATGGGAGCGCCGCGCCTTTGCACTCACGCTCGCCGCGGCCATGCCGGGTGACTGGAACCTCGACATGACACGCTTCGCGCGCGAGAACCGGCCGCCTGCCGAATATTTGGCGATGAGCTACTACCAGGTTTGGTTCGCCGCGCTGGAAGCGATGCTGAAGGAGCGCGGCTTGGTGGCGGACGACGAGATCGACACCGGCCATTCGCTGCACCCGCCGAAACCGGTCGCGCGCACGCTCTCGCCCGGCGACGTCGCGCAGGTGCTTCATCGCGGCGCGCCGACCGAACGCGAGACCAAGCGCGCGGCGAAATTCAAGGCCGGCGACAAGGTGCGCGCCAAGACCATCAACCCGGTCACCCACACGCGACTGCCGCGCTATGTGCGGGGACGCACCGGCACCATTGAGCGCGTGATCGGCTGCCACGTGTTTCCCGACAGCAATGCGCTGGGCGCCGGCGAAAATCCACAATGGCTCTACACCGTGCGCTTCGAGGGCCGCGAATTATGGGGCGGCAATGCCGACCCGACGGTGGCGGTGTCGGTTGATGCCTGGGAGCCGTATCTGGAGCCGGTAGCCTAACGGCCGCGCCTGCGCTTATACTGACACCATGTCGCACGATCACGACCACCATCACCATGAGCACGGCTCGGACCTGTCCGAGATGCAGCTGCGCACGCGCGCGCTGGAAACGATCCTGCTTGAGAAGGGCTATATCGAACCGGCCGCGATCGACCTGCTGATCGAAACCTATGAAAAGAAGATCGGCCCGCGCAACGGCGCGCAGGTGGTGGCGAAGGCCTGGGTCGATCCCAAATTTCGCCAATGGCTGTTTGCGGACGGCACCGCGGCGGTCGAGTCGCTCGGCTTCAGCGGGCGCTCCGCCAATCATCTGGTGGCGCTGGAGAACACGCCGTCGGTGCACAACATGGTCGTGTGCACGCTGTGCTCGTGTTATCCGTGGGCGGTGCTCGGCCTGCCGCCGCTATGGTACAAGTCGGCGCCCTACCGCTCGCGCACGGTCGCCGATCCGCGCGGCGTGCTGGCCGACTTCGGCGTCGAACTGCCGAAGGACATGGAAATCCGCGTGTGGGATTCAACCGCCGAGCTGCGTTACCTGGTGGTGCCGATGCGCCCGGCCGGCACCGAGGGCTGGAGCGAAGACAATCTCGCGGACCTCGTCACCCGCGACAGCATGATCGGCACCGGTCTGGCGAAGTCGCCGAAGGATTTGAAATGAACGGCGCGGCCGACATGGGCGGCATGCATGGCTTCGGGCAGGTACAGCCGGAAGAGAACGAGCCGGTGTTCCACGCCGAGTGGGAGGGGCATTCCTTCGCGCTCAACATGGTGACCGGCGTCGCCAAGCTGTGGAATCTCGACGCCTTCCGTTTCAAGCGCGAGAGTCTTCCGCCGCCGCAATATCTCAATCTCAGCTATTACGGGCTGTGGACCGCGCCGGCCTTGTTCAAGGTCGGCGATACGGTGCGCGCCAAGAACATGCATCCGCAGACCCATACGCGGCTGCCGCGCTACGCGCGCGGGCATGTCGGCGAGGTCGTACGCATCGTCGGCTGCCATGTGTTCCCCGACAGCAATGCCAGCAATGCCGGCGAGGACCCGCACTGGCTTTACACCGTGCGCTTTAACGGCCGCGAATTGTGGGGCGCGGATTCCGACCCGACCCTGCGCGTCTGCATCGAGGCCTGGGAACCGTATCTGGAGCCGGCATGATCGACCAGGCCGCGGCGCGCCGCGCCACGCAAGAAGTCCCTAGCATCCCGCGCGATGCCGACGGACCGGTGTTCCGCGAGCCGTGGGAGGCGCAGGCCTTCGCCATGACGCTGGCGCTGCACGAACGCGGCGTGTTCACCTGGAGCGAATGGGCGGCGGCGCTCGCAACCGAGATCAAGCGCGCGCAAGCGGCCGGCGATCCCGACACCGGCGAGACCTATTATTCGCACTGGCTCAATGCGCTGGAAAGACTGGTCGCGGACAAGGGCGTGACCACGTCGGAAACTTTGCATCGCTACCGCGACGCCTGGGACCATGCCTGCGACCGCACCCCGCACGGCAAGCCGATCGAATTGCGGCCGGAAGATTTCGGTTAGCCCGCCAGCAGCCGCTCGCTCACCATGTAGCCGGTAAGCAGCAGCGCGCCGAACGCCACAATTACGAGTGCCGCGGCGGTTTCCATGCCGCGCACCAGGATCATGCCGGCGCCGGGCTTGGCCTTGGCCAGCCGCCCGGCCAGTCCGCGCGCCCCGACGGCAATCGTCGCGATGGTCGCCACCGTGATCGCGGTGCCCAGCCCCATCACGAAGGTGGAGGCAACGCCGATCCAGAACAGCCCCTGCGCCAGCGAGAACACCAGCACAATGATGGCGCCGGAGCACGGCCGCAATCCGACTGCGACGATGGCAGCCAAGCCGCGCCGCAGCCAATGACGGCCGCCAAGCTCCTGCGGCTCCGGCGCGTGCGCGTGGCCCCAAGCCGATGCCTCCTCGGCGTGATCGTGCTGATGGTCGTGATGCGCATGGCCATGATCATGGCCGTGATGATGATCGTGGTCGTGCGCGTGCGCCTTCGGCCACAGCAAAGCCAGAAGGGCGCGGCCTTTCACCCAGAGCAGCCGCAGCCCGATCAGAATGATCAGCGCATAGCTCACGATCTCGATGACGCGCACGGTGTCGCCCATCACTTTGGCGGTGGCGCCGAGCAGCACGGCGGCGATGCCGACGAGGGCGATGGCGGTAACGGCCTGCAGGATGGCCGAGGCGAACGACAGCACGATGCCGCGCCGCCAGGTCTCGTCATTGGCGACCAGATAGGACGAGATCACCGCCTTGCCGTGACCGGGGCCGGCGGCGTGGAAGACACCGTAGAGGAACGAGATGCCCATCAGCGTCCAGGCGGCGCTGCCGTCGGCCTTGGCGGCGCGGATGGTGCCCGACATCATGCGGTAGAATTCGGCCTGCTTGGCCAGGATCCAGCCGGTGAGGCCGCCGAACTCCGGCGGCGCCTGCGGGCGCGTCATGCCGAAGGGCTGCGCCAGCGCGATATCGACCGCGCCGAATACGAGAAGCACGGCAAGCATGAGCAGCGCGCATTGCGCCAAAGAGGAGCGCATGCGGCTCAAGGACACTTCACCAGAATCTTGTTGGCGAACTGCGCGCCCCAGGCCATCGTCGTGTTGGGCTGGTCGGCGGGAATCTCGGAGAGCTTCTTGCCTTCGGCGAAGGTCATCTCGCGCGGCAACTGCACATCGAGCTTGCATTGCGGGGCACCGACGATTTGCACCGGCGTCTTCTTGTCGAAGGAAAAATCGACAAAAATGGTCGGATCGTAGATGTCGATCTTCAGCTCCTTCGCCTTCACCGGCGTCTTGAACGGCAGCGTGAAATTCAGCGTCAGCACCGAATCGTTGTAGTCGAGCCAGTAGTCCGGCTGCGGATCGGTCAGCGGCGCTTTTTTGCCGTCGGCGGTGGCGTAGGTGAAGTAGTCATATTCCTTCAGCGACTCGACATTGACCTTGGCGAGCTCGCTGAGTTCCTCGCGGGTGAACTTGCCCTTCTCCTTGCTCTCCAGCCCCTGCGTGGCAAAGGCCGAGAACATGTCGTCGAAGGCCCAGTGATGGCGCACGCCGGTGACGGTGCCGTCGCCGGCATAGATGAGTTCGGTCTTCATCGTCACCCAGACATGCGGATGCGCGCGCGCGGGTTGAGCGAAGGCCAAGGTTAAAAGGGCGAGCAGGAGGATGCGAACTGTCATGCGGCGCACAATATCACGGAGTGCGGCGTAATGGTGGCGGGCTCTGTTTGCAATTAATTGTCATTTATCAAACCCCGGCCGCGCCGCCGTCGGCGCGCGGATCGTGGCCGCCTTCCAATGTGCCGTCGGCATGCAGGATGACGGCGCCGGCGTGCCCCATGGTGTCGGAATATGGCTCGTTAAGCATCTCGACATCGTGGCCGGCCGACATCAGCCGGTCGACCAGTCCATCGTCGAAGCGGGATTCCAGCCGCAGATTGGTATGGCTCGAGCCCCAGGTGCGCCCCAGCAGCCAGCGCGGCGCGTCGAGCGCCTTGTCGAGCGGCTGGCGGAAGAGGATGTGGCGCGTGAACACGGCGGCCTGCGTCTGCGGCTGGCCGTCGCCGCCCATGGTGCCGTAGGCGATGACGCGGCCGTCCTTGAGCGCGGCCAGCGCCGGATTGAGCGTGTGGAACGGGCGGCGGCCAGGCTCCAGCGCGTTCGGCGCCTTGGGGTCGAGCGAGAAGCTCGAACCGCGGTTCTGCATCAGGATGCCGGTCGACGGCAGCACGCAGCCGGAGCCGAATTCCCAGTACAGCGACTGGATGTAGGAGACGACCAGGCCACTCGCATCGGCCGCGCCCATCCAGATCGTGTCGCCGCGCGCCTCGGGCGCCGGCCAGCGCGCGGCCTTGCGGGCGTCGATCTTGGTAGCCTCGGCGTCGAGAAATTCCGGCGCCAGAAAATGCGTGAGATTGCCGTCGATCTTGTCCGGATCGGTGACAAAGCGGTCGCGCACGCGGAAAGCGCGCTTGGTCGCTTCCACCAGGCCGTGGACGTGCTCGTAACTTTCGGCCTGTACGACGCGCAGACGTTCGAACAGCGCCAGAATCATCAGCGAGGCCAAGCCCTGCGTCGGCGGCGGCGTATTGAACAGCGTACCGGCGGCGGTGGCGACGCTCAGCGGTTCGGCAATTTTTGCCTCGAATTTCTCCAGATCGGCGCGCGTCACCGGACTGCCGATGCGTTCCAAATCAGCGGCGATCTCGCGGCCGACATCGCCGCGATAGAAATCGTCGAGCCCGGCCTGCGCCAGCTGGTCGAGCGTGGCGGCGAAGGCGCTCTGCTTGAGCTTGCTGCCCACCTCGGGCGGCTTGCCGTCGGCGAGGAAGGCCATGATGAAGCCCGGCGCGGTTTCCAGTTCGGCGTATTTCTCGACCGTGAGCCGCGCCTGGCTGGGCGTGACGGTGTAGCCCTCGCGGGCATGTTTGATGGCGGCTTCAAACAGCACATGGACCGGCAGCCTGCCACGATGCGCTTTCGCCGCTTCGAGCGCGAGCATCCAGCCGGCCACCGCGCCCGGCAGAGTGAGCGCGGCCAGCGGCCCGCGCGACGGAATCTCGTAATGGCCGGCATCGCGATAAAGCTGGCGCGTCGCCTTCGCCCCGGCGCGGCCGGCGCCCATAATGGCGCGCACGCGGCCCGACGGCTCGCGGATCAGCCAGAAGCCGTCGCCGCCGACATGGTTCATGTGCGGATAGACCGCCGCGATCGAGGCCGCCATCGCGATCATCGCTTCGATGGCGTTGCCGCCCTCGGCGAGGATGGCACGGCCGTCCGCGACCGCCGCCGCATGCGGCGCGCAGACGACGCCGCGGCGGTGCCCGGCGGTGTGCAGGGTGGTCATCTCCCCTCCCCCCGCGACGCGCAGCGTCGTGGTGGGGAGGGGTCGGGGGTGGGGGGAACGCTTGCACAGCAGCGCACATAGCCCCCCACCCCTAACCCCTCCCCACCGCTTCGCGGGGGGAGGGGAATCGCGCGCGCGTTACACCGCGGCATTATCGAGCCCGCGCTTCTTCAAGAGCGCATCGACCGCCGGCAGCCGGCCGCGGAAGGCTTTGTAGGCCTCGGCCGGATCGCGCAGATTGCCGGCGCCATAGATGAAATCGCGCAGCCGCTGCGCGGTCGCCGGATCGAAGGAATTGCCGGTTTCCTCGAACGCCTCGAAGGCGTCGGCGTCGAGCACCTCCGACCACATGTAAGAGTAGTAGCCCGCCGCGTAACCGCCGCCGGAGAACAGATGCTGGAAATGCGGCAGGCGGTGGCGCATGACGATTTCCGCCGGCATGGCGATGCGGTCGAGGCTCGTGCGCTCGAATGCGCTGACGTCGAGCGCACCGGGCTCCGGCAGCGAATGCACGTCGAGATCGACCAACGCACAGGCGGTGTATTCGACCGTGGCGAAGCCCTGGTTGAAGGTGCGCGTTGCCAGCAGGCGATCGAGCAGCGCTTTCGGCATCGGCTTGCCCGTGCGCGCGTGCCGCGCGTATTTCTGCAAAATCTCCGGCACTTCCAGCCAGTGCTCATAGAGCTGCGAGGGCAGTTCGACGAAATCGCTCGACACGGACGTGCCGGCGAGCAGCGGATAGGTCACGTTCGACAGCAAGCCATGCAGGCCGTGGCCGAACTCGTGGAACAGCGTGCGCGCGTCGTCGAACGACAGCAGTGCCTTCTCGCCCGCCGCCGGCTTGGAGAAATTGCAAACGTTGAGGATGACCGGGTGGATGTCGCCAACCAACTTCTCCTGGTCGCGCAGCGAGGTCATCCAGGCGCCGCTGTGCTTGGAGCCGCGCGCAAAATAGTCGCCGATGAACAGGCCGACGTGACGGCCGGCCTCGTCCGTCACCTCGAAGGCGCGGGCGTCGGGGTGATAGAGCGGCAGGCTGACCGGCGTGAAGCGCAAGCCGAACAGCCGGCGCGCGGTTTCGAACGCGGCCTCGATCATCTTGTCGAGCTGGAAGTAGGGCTTGATCTCGGCCTCGTCGAGATCGTAGCGCGCCTTGCGCAGCTTCTCGGCGTAGTAGCGCCAGTCGTGAGGAGCGAGCGCGAAGTTGCCGCCTTCCTGCGCGATCATCGCCTGCAGCGCGTCGCGCTCGACATTGGCCTTGGCGCGCGCCCGGCCCCAGACTTCGTCGAGCAGGTCGCGCGCCGCCTGCGGGGTCTTCGCCATCTGATCGGCGAGCCGGTAATCGGCGAAGCTCGCAAAACCCAACAGCTTGGCGCGCTCGGCGCGAAGTGAGACCATCTCGGCGATCAGCGCGCGGTTGTCGGTGGCCCCGCCGTTCTCGCCGCGTTTGATCCAGGCCTGGAACACCTTCTCGCGCAGGTCGCGGCGGGCCGAGAATTGCAGGAAACCCTCGCAAGACGAGCGCGCCAGCGTGATGGCGTATTGGCCCGGGTGACCGCGCTCGTCGGCGGCGGCGCGGGCGGCAGCGCGGGCGAAATCCGGCAGGCCGGCGAGGTCGCCCTCCTCCAGCACCAGCACGTAAGCTTTCTCATCCGCCAATACGTTCTGCCCGAACGCCGTGCCTAGGCTTGCCAGCCGCTCATTGATGGCGGCGAGCCGATCCTGCGCCGGCTTGTCGAGCGCGCCGCCGGCCCGCACAAACCTCGTGTGATAGCGCTCGAGCACGCGCGCTTGTTCCGCGGACAGGCCGAGCGATTCGCGGTTCCGGTAAAGCTCGGCGATGCGGGCATAGAGCGCGCGGTCGAGATAGAGCGCGTTACCGTGGCGGGCGAGCAGCGGCGAGACCTCGCGCTCGACCGCCTCGATGGCGTCGCCGGTGTCGGCGCCGGCCAGCAGGAAGAACACATTGGCGACGCGCTCGAGCTCACGCCCGCTCTTCTCCAGCGCCACGATGGTGTTGTCGAAACTCGGGGCTGCCGCATTTGCCGAAATCCTGTCGATTTCGACGCGGTGGCGGGCGAGCGCGCGGTCGAAGGCGGGACGGAAATGCTCCGGCCCAATCTTGCCAAACGGCGGCAGACCGAAGTCGCCGGCCCATTCGGCGAGCAGTGGATTTTGATTATCGGCAGCGGATTGCGGTTCGGTCATACGCCCTATCTACGGGCGTCCCCTCACCCGCGCAACGCCCGCAGCGCGTTGAATATGACCGCCACGTCGATCACCTCCTGCAGCAGCGCGCCCTCGACCGGCGCGATGTAGCCGAGCGCCGCCGCGATCATGGCCACGAACGACAGCCCCATGCCGACGATCACGCTTTGCAGGGCGATATAGCGCGAGCGGCGTGCGATCTTGATCGCTGGCAGCACGCGGTCGAGCTGATCGACCAGCAGCACGACGTCGGCGGCTTCGGCCGACGCGGCGGCGCCCTTGGCGCCCATCGCCATTCCGAGATCGGCGGCGGCGAGTGCCGGCGCGTCGTTGATACCGTCACCGATCATCATCACCGGGCCGTTCTTGCGCTCCGACAGCACCACCAGCACCTTCTGGTCGGGCGTGAGGTCCGAGCGCACCATATCCAGGGACAGCCCGGCGCTGAAGAACCTCGCCACCTCGTGCCGGTCGCCGGTCGCCAGCACGATGCGCTCGATGCCGAGCGCCCGCAGCGCCCGCAGCAGTTGCTCGGTGCCGGCGCGCAGCTCATCGGACAGGATCAGCAGGCCGGCAAGCTTGCCGTCGACCGCCACCGCCGCCGCCAGCGCGCCGGGCGGGCGCTCGCGCCCGAGCAGCGCACCGGCCGAGCCGGCGACCTGGCCGGCGATGAAGTGCAGGCCACCTACTAATACGCGACGGCCATCGACCCGGCCGACAATGCCCTCGCCCGGCGTCTCCACCACCTCGGTCGGGATTGTCAGCGCCAGCCCTTTGCTGCGCGCCTCGGCGACGATGGTCTGCGCGATGATGTGCTTGGAGGCCTGATCGAGCGAGGCGGCGATCGCCAGCAGCTCGTCCGCCGTCATGCCGTCGACAGTCCTGATCTCGACGATCCGTGCATGACCGATGGTCAGGGTTCCGGTCTTGTCGATGACCAGCGCGCGCACCCGGGCCAGCGTCTCGATCGCTTTGCCGCCCTTGATCAGGATGCCGAGCTTGGCCGCGCGCGACAAGCCAGCGACGATGGCCACCGGCACCGCCAGAATGAGCGGACAGGGCGTCGCCACCACCAGCACAGCCACCGCGCGGATCGGATCGGAGGTCAGCCACCAGGCTGCGGCGGCCATCACCGCCGTGACGCCCAAAAACAGGATCGCGTAACGGTCGGCCAGCCGCGACATCGGCGCGCGCGAGCGCTGGGCGGCCTCGACCATGCGGACGACGCCGGCATAGGTGCTCTCGGCCGCCCGCCGCGTCGCTACCAGATCGAAGGCATCGCCGACATTGGTCGAGCCGCTCAACACCTGACCCCCGGTCATGAACGTGACCGGCATGGCCTCGCCGGTGAGCGCCGACTGGTCGAGCACCGCCACGCCCTCGACCACCGTGCCGTCGACCGGAACCATGTCGCCGCGGCGAATCAGCAGCCGGTCGCCGGCCAGCACGAGGTCGAGCGCGACCTCCTCGAGCCGGGAGTTCCGGTGCCGCACCGCGGTGCGCGGCACCCGCGACAACAGCGCGGTCATCTCGCGCCGCGCCTGCCGCTCGGCGTAGGCCTCGAGATACTGGCCGCCGGCATACATCAGGGCGACGATGGCGGCGGCGAGCTCTTCCCCGACCAGCAGTGCCGCCGTCATCGACAAAGCCGCCACGATGTCGAGCCCGACATCGCCGCGCCACAGGCTGCTGGCGATCTCGGTCACCAGCACCAGCAGCACCGGCACGGTCACCGCGGCCCAGATGGCGCCCGACCAGCCGCCGAAGCCGGCGAGCTTGGCGGCAAGACCCGCCGCCAGGCCCGCCGCCACCAGGACGGCAAGCAGCGGACGGGCATATTTGAGGGCGACCGGCAGGGTCATGCGCGCAAGCTCGGCGCTTGGCGTCCTCGTCGCCATGACCAAGATCAAGGCGTTGAACCGGCAACTCCAAGCCACCGCCGTCGGCCCGCTATGGACTTGATCCGGCGGCCGAATTCAGGTTGATTGCGACCCTTGTTAAGGGAGATCGCCATGACCATCAGCGGCCGCCGCATCGTCTGGCTCAACGTCATCACCGTGATCAGCGCCGCCATTTTGATCGGCGCCGAGGTGTTCGGCGCCGCCTTCGCCGGCTCATGGGCGCTCGCCACTTTGTTCGACCTCGGCGGCATCGGACAGCGCATCCTCGACGGCCTGTTCGTGCTCTGCGGCATCGCCATCATGGTGCAGTTCGTGCGCAACGCTCACCGCATCGAGCCGTTCACCGCGCGCGAGTGAGCGCCGAGTGCGGCGCGCGAACCGACCGTTTGCAAAAAAGTTAAGGAAGTTTTTTCGTGCAGCGAACTAATTCGCTTGCATCGCGCGAAAAAAATGTTATTTCGAGTTTGCCCAATTTCGCACGTGCCTGTGGCCGTGTGTCGATCGGTAGGTAGCCGGACAAGAGGCCGGCCAGCCGCCTGAGGGAGCGAGAGCTTCTTCAAGACATCTGATCGGCAGCCGGAGGCGAAACCGGCGCACTCTGCTCTCAGCAGGGGACGCGGCTTAAAGCAACGACGGAGCGGGCTTCTTTGGTCTCTGCTGGCATTCCACCGCCAGCGACGGGTCACCGACGAGGCTTGTCCATCTTGCCAACAGTGCGGCGGGGTCTCCCCCTCCAAGCCAAGGCAGCTATAGCGGTTAAGAGTTCACGCATCCGGCTGCGTCCCCATCGCGCACCGGAAGCAGGCTCCTAAATCGCGAAATCGGACGGCTACAGCCGTCCCTTGAGCTGGGAGTGTGCGCCAATGACCACGCGCATCCGCGAATTCTTGCGCAACCGGACCGAAGACGGGCCTTGCCTGGTCGTCGACCTCGACGTCGTGCGCGACAACTACAATGCCTTCGCCAAGACCTTGCCCGACACGCGCGTGTTCTACGCCGTGAAGGCCAACCCGGCGCCGGAGGTGCTTGCGCTTCTGGCCAAGCTCGGCTCCTGCTTCGATACCGCCTCGGTGCCTGAGATCGAGATGGTGCTCGCCGCCGGCAGCCCGCCCGACCGCATCTCCTATGGCAACACGATCAAGAAGGAACGCGACATCGCGCGCGCCTTCGCGCTCGGCGTCCGCCTCTACGCGGTCGACTGCAAGCCCGAGGTGGAGAAGGTCGCCCGCGCGGCGCCCGGCTCCAAGGTGTTCTGCCGCATCCTGTCCGACTGCGTCGGGGCGGAATGGCCGCTGTCGCGCAAGTTCGGCTGCGAGCCGGGCATGGCCGTGGACGTGCTGGAACATGCCCTCAAGCTCGGGCTGGAACCGCATGGGGTCTCGTTCCATGTCGGCTCCCAGCAGCGTAACCAGCATGCCTGGGACCGCGCGCTCGCCTCGGCGGCCGCCGTGTTCAAGGAATGCGGCGAGCGCGGCATGAACCTCGCGATGGTCAACCTGGGCGGCGGGTTCCCGACCAAGTACCTGAAGAACGTGCCGTCGGTGAAGACCTACGGCTCGGCGATCTTCAAGGCGCTGCGCAAGCACTTCGGCAACCGCATCCCGGAAACCATCATCGAACCGGGCCGCGGCATGGTCGGCAATGCCGGCACCATCGAGGCCGAGGTCGTGCTCGTCTCCAAGAAGAGCGAAGAGGACGACGTGCGCTGGGTCTATCTCGACATCGGCAAGTTCGGCGGCCTGGCCGAGACCATGGACGAGTCGATCCGCTATCCCGTTCGCACCCCGCGGGACGGCGATGCCATGGCGCCTTGCGTGCTGGCGGGCCCGACCTGCGATTCGATGGACGTGCTGTACGAGAAGGAGCCCTACATGCTCCCGGTCAGCCTGGAGATCGGCGACAAGGTGCTGATCGAGGGCACCGGCGCCTATACGGCGACCTACTCGTCGGTGGCCTTCAACGGCTTCTCGCCGCTGAAGACCTACCACATCTGATAACGACGGGAGGCGGGTAACCGCCTCCCCCATCCCTTCATTCGAACGGAATAGCCCGAGCGGGCGCACTTGCGCGCGCGCCGGGCGGGGATCGGCCTGACATGATCACCATTCGCAGCGAACGACATTCCGACATCCCAGCGCGCGAGGCGCTGCTCGGCGAAGCCTTCGGCGACAGCCGCCGGCGCAAGACCTCGGAACGGCTGCGCCAAGGCCGCCTGCCGGCCGACGGCCTCGCCTTCGTCGCCGCCGACGGCAAACGCCTGGTCGGCACCGCCCGGCTGTGGAACATCGCGGTCGGCAGCGGCCAGCCGGCACTGCTGCTCGGCCCGGTGGCGGTTGTGGCCTCAAGCCGCAACCGCGGTATCGGCAGCGCTCTGGTGCGCCGCGCGGTTGCCGAGGCACGACGGCTTGGGCATGGCGCCGTCATCCTAGTTGGCGATGCGCCGTACTACAGCCGCTTCGGTTTCACGGCCGAGAAGACCGCGGCTGTGCGGCTGCCCGGTCCGTTCGAGCGCCATCGCCTGCTCGCGCTCGAGCTCGTCCCCGGCGCACTCGACGGCGCCCGCGGGCTGGTCAGCGCGACCGGACTTCCGACGCCGAAGCCGAATCGCACCGCGTCGGCGATCCGCGCCGCATAGCTCCGCCCAAGAATGTCGTGGACGCCGCGAACGAATCGCGGCGGCCGCCCTTCCGTTCGCCCGCCATGGCGGATATCACCCGATGGCTCCTGGAGGCTGCGTAATAAAATGACCACTTGGCCCGTTCACGCCCGTATCGACGGGCCCATCGTGATGATCGGCTTCGGCTCGATCGGCAAAGGCACCCTGCCGCTGATCGAACGCCATTTCACCTACGACAAGAGCCGGTTCGTGGTCATCGACCCCGAGGACAAGGACCGCAAGCTCCTGGACGAGCGCGGCATCCGTTTCATCCATCAGGCCGTCACCAAGAATAACTACCGCCACCTGCTGGCCCCGCTGCTCTCCGAGGGCGGTGGACAGGGCTTCTGCGTGAACCTGTCGGTCGACACCTCCTCGCTCGACATCATGGAGCTGTGCAGCGAGATCGGAGCGCTCTACATCGACACCGTCAACGAGCCCTGGGCCGGCTTCTATTTCGACGCCAAGCTCGGTCCGGAGGCGCGCTCGAATTATGCCCTGCGCGAGGCGACCATGGCGGCCAAGCGCAAGCGCAAGCCGGGCAGCACCACTTCGGTGTCGTGCTGCGGCGCCAATCCGGGCCTGGTATCCTGGTTCGTCAAGCAGGCGCTGCTCAATGTCGCCGGCGGCGTCGGGCTCAAGTTCAAGGAGCCGAAGACGCGCGAGGATTGGGGCCGGCTTGCCAAGAAGGCCGGCATCAAGGGCATCCATATCGCCGAGCGCGACACCCAGCGCGCCAAGCAGCCAAAGCCATTGGAAACGTTCGTCAACACCTGGTCGGTCGAGGGCTTCGTGTCGGAAGGCATGCAGCCGGCGGAACTCGGCTGGGGCACCCATGAGAAATGGATTCCGAAGAACGGCCACAAGCACAAGAAGGGCTGCCAGGCGGCGATCTATCTGAACCAGCCGGGCGCCAATACCCGCGTGCGGTCATGGACGCCGACCGCGAAAGCGCAATACGGCTTCCTGGTCACCCACAACGAATCGATCTCGATTGCCGACTACTTCACGCTGCGCAGCGGCCGCACGGCCGTGTACCGGCCGACCTGCCACTATGCCTATCACCCCTGCAACGACGCGGTGCTATCGCTGCACGAGATGTTCGGCCAGGCCGGCAAGCGCCAGCCCGCCATCCACATCTTGGATGAACACGAGATCGCCGACGGCATCGACGAACTCGGCGTGCTGCTCTACGGCCACAAAAAGAACGCCTACTGGTACGGCTCGCAGCTCTCGGTCGACGAAACCCGCGAGATCGCGCCCTACCAGAACGCCACCGGCCTGCAGGTCACCTCCGCGGTGCTGGCCGGCATGGTGTGGGCGCTGGAGAACCCCAAGGCCGGCATCGTCGAGGCTGACGAAATGGATTTCCGCCGCTGCCTCGAGGTGCAGACGCCTTATCTCGGCCCGGTGATCGGCGCCTACACCGACTGGACGCCGCTGACCGACCGCCCCGGCCTGTTCCCGGAAGACATCGACAAGCGCGACCCCTGGCAGTTCCGCAATGTGCTGGTGCGCTAGCGCATGATCCCGAAAAGTGGGAGCCGGTTTCCCGCCTTCGCGAAGCCCGCTTTGGCGGGCGAAGGAAGGTCGGATAAGATCATGCGCAAATAAGAAGCCGCTCGGCTCTGCAAAATACAGAATCGAATCTCCGAAAGAGAAAAGTTAACGCGTTGCGCATTCACCACGCGGTGGATGAGAGTGCGCACGCTTGCGAAAAATTATTGACTCTCGTCGCAGTTGGATTATTCCGGTCAGTGCCCTTTTTCGCACGTGCCTGTGGCCGTGTGTCGGTCGGTAGGTATCCGGACAAGAGGCCGGACAGCCGCCTGAGGAAGCGAAAGCCTCCTCAAGAAATCTGACCGGCAGCCGGAGGCGAAACCGGCGCACTCTGCTCTCCGCAGAGGACGCGGCTTAAAGCAACGACGGATCGGGCTTTTTTGGGTTACCGGCGCGTTATGCCGGATGTCCGAAGAGGCTTGTCCTTCTTGCCGAGGCGCGGAGCGGGGCTTCCCCAATCCAGACCATGGCAGCAGACGGTTACAGTCGGCGGCAAACGGCGGCGTCATTCGCTGTCCCGCTTGGCTGCAACCATTGATGCTTTGACTCAGCGGCTTTAAGGCCGCCGACCGAGGGGAAAAATGAGCGATGACCGATCGCATCCGCGAGTTCCTTAAGAACCGCAAAGAAGATGGGCCCTGCCTGGTGCTCGATCTCGACGTCGTGCGCGACAACTACGCTGGCTTCGCCAAGGTGCTGCCCGACACCAAGGTCTATTACGCGGTCAAGGCCAACCCGCATCCGGAAATCCTGAGCCTGCTGAACCGGCTCGGCTCGTGCTTCGACGTCGCCTCGGTGCAGGAGACGTTAGCCGTGCTCGCCGCCGGTGCTACGCCGGACCGCATCTCCTACGGCAACACCATCAAGAAAGAGAGCGAGATCGCCACCGCCTTCAAGCTGGGCGTCAGCCTGTTCGCGGTCGACTGCGAGGCCGAGGTCGACAAGGTCGCCCGCGCTGCCCCCGGCGCCCGCGTGATCTGCCGAATCACCTGCGACGGCACCGGCGCCGAATGGCCGCTGTCGCGCAAGTTCGGCTGCGAACCGGAATTCGCCGTCGACATCCTGGAGCGCGCCCATAAGCAGGGCCTGATTGCCCACGGCATTTCGTTCCATGTCGGCTCGCAGCAGCACAATGTGGAAGCCTGGGACCGCGCGCTGGCTTCGGCCGCCGCGATCTTCCGCGGCTGCGCCGAGCGCGGCATGGCCCTCTCCACGGTCAATCTCGGCGGCGGTTTCCCGGCCAAATATGTGCGCAAGACGCCGAAGCTTGAATCCTACGGCAAGGCGATCTTCCGCTCGCTGCGCCGCCATTTCGGTAACCGCATCCCGGAGACCTTCGTCGAGCCCGGCCGCGGCATGGTCGGCAATGCCGGCGTGATTGAGGCCGAGGTGGTGCTGATCGCCAAGCGCAGCCCGGAGGACGACACCCGCTGGGTCTATCTCGATATCGGCAAGTTCCATGGGCTGGCGGAGACGATCGGCGAATCGATTCGCTATCCGATCCGCACCCGCCGTGACCGCGACGAGACCGGGCCCTGCATCGTGGCCGGACCCACCTGCGATTCGGTCGACGTGCTGTACGAGAAGACGCCCTACCCGCTGCCGGTCACCCTCGCCATTGGCGACAAGGTGCTGATCGAAGCGGCCGGCGCCTATACCTCGACCTATTCCTCGGTCGGCTTCAACGGCTATCCGCCCTTGAAGTCTTATGTGATCGGACTGACGGAGCCGGTCGCGGTGGCGGTGGCGGCCTAGTCGGCATCAAGCCTAAAGCGTCAGCACGCCGGCGGCGCCCAACTCGGTGCCGAAGGCGAGCATTTGTCCGCTGGTATCCCAGCCAAGTGCGCTGATCGGCTGGCTATCTGCCTGACGCGCCTTGATCAGGGCGCCGTCATCGATGCGCACCAGCAGAACCGCGCCGTCCGCATAACCGACCGCCACCACCGGCTGGCGCGGATGGCAGGCCATCATGGTGACGCGCGCTTTTGAGGCGGCCAGCATTTTCGGCTGCCGGCGCATCGGGCCGTCCTTGCCGTCGAACGGCCAGAGGATGAGCTGCTCGGAGCCCGAGGTGGCGAGAAACGCCCCGCCCGCGGTCCAGCCGAGCGAGCGCACGCGCGCGGAATAACCGGTCATGCGCATGTGCTGGCCATCGGCGATGCGCCAGCCGTGCAGCGCGGACTCCTGCATGGTGGTGATCAGGAATTTGCCGTCCGGGCTGAAGGTGACGCCGAGATGCGAGCCCTTCCATTCGAATTTTTGCGGGGCCGCGCCGGCCGCATTGGGAAACCAGAGCGTCGCGCCGTTGTAGTGCGCGATTGCCGCGCGCAAGCCTTTCGGCGCGAAAGCGAGACCGGCCACCGTCGAAGGCGCCTCGAAGCTGCGCAACTCGCCCTTTTTGGTACGCACATGCGCGACCTTGCCCTCCGACCAGGCGACGGCGCCATCGGGGCCGAGCGCGACCTGATCGATCCAGCGTTTCTTGTCGTCGGTGGCGATGACCTGATGGCTGCCGTCGGCGTCCGTCGCCACCAGCTTGCCGTCGTCGCCGCCGGTGACGATGCGCGTGCCGTCGGATTTGCTGGCGAGGATAGCGCCGCCGTGGATCGTCACTCGGCGCTCGCCGTCCGCGGGCGCGAACAGCAGGGCCTCCTCGCCCAGGACGAATACCGGGGTGGCGCCGAAGAAATGCACGCCGACGACCGGCGCGCCGGCCTCGATAGGACGGGCGCGGTCGGCGAGCGAGGGGATTGGCGCGCTGGTGTCGCTCACGTGACTTACGCGATGCAGCTTTCGAAGCCGGCGCGGATTTTGTCTTCCGGCAGCTTGCGCCCGATAAACACGGCGCGGCTTTCGCGCTTCTCATCCTCGCGCCATGCTCGCTGATGGTCGCCGTCGAGGATCATGTGTACGCCCTGGAACACAAAACGCTCGGGGTCGTCCTTGAACGACAGAATGCCCTTGCAGCGCAGGATATCCTTGCCCTCGGTCGCCACCAGATCCTGCACCCAGGGGAAAAACTTGTCCGGATCGAGCGGCTTGTCGGTGCGCAGCGCGACCGATTGCATGTCCTCGTCGTGGTAGTGCTTGAGGCCGTTGCCGTGGCTGTGGTGATGATGCTC
The DNA here is from genome assembly GCA_016185205.1 of Hyphomicrobiales bacterium. GTDB lineage: Bacteria > Pseudomonadota > Alphaproteobacteria > Rhizobiales > Xanthobacteraceae > Pseudolabrys. The sequence goes on from JACPOA010000034.1 coordinate 18,469, forward strand.
GCCATGCTCATGGCCGTGTTCTTGCCCGTGGTCATGCTCGTGAACGTGCGTTTCCTCGGCCGTGAGGAAGGCCGGTTCGAGGTCGAGGATGCGGTCGAGGTCGAAGGCGTTGCGGCCGAGCACCTCGGCGATATCGATACTGGCGCGTTCGGTGCGGTGCACCTTGGCGTATGGGTTGATGGCGCGGATTCGCGCCTCGATCTCGTCCAGGTCGCCCGGGCTCACCAGGTCGGTCTTGTTGATCAGGATCACGTCGGCGAAGGCGATCTGGTTCTTGGCCTCGGGCGCGTCCCTGAGCCGGTCCTTCAGCCAGAGGGCGTCGGCGACCGTGACCACGGCGTCGAGCTTGGTCTTGGCGCCTACGCCATCGTCCATGAAGAAGGTCTGCGCCACCGGCGCGGGATCGGCCAGGCCCGTGGTCTCGACGATGATGGCGTCGAACTTGCCCTTGCGCCGCATCAGCCCGTCGATGATGCGCACCAGGTCGCCGCGCACGGTGCAGCAGATGAATGGGGCTCCGTGAGGGGGGAGATATAGGCAATCTTTCGGCTCACTACAAAAGCTTGCTACGCTGGCCCTCCAGAGCCGGCATTAGGTCGGGCAAAGCAGAGCAAAAGCAGAGCATATAACCGCGTGGCCTCGGCGCGTTCCGCACCTCAACAGCGGCAATTCATTACCGTGCTAACGACAAAGACCAATATGAATATTCCAAATCCCAATGTTCCTTTTGTCACCAAACCATACTGAGTAAATTCCACGCTCAAAGCGCCCGCGATACCGAGGCTCGCGGCGGCGAGACCAAATGCCAAAATCGCTGAGAGCCACGTCTCGCCTCGACTATCGATGTGAATTCCTAATGCGATTATTGCAACGACCAGGATCACACATAGCGCTCCGAATCCGAGCGTAAAGTATTCGATACGGTGCTGGTGCCGTGTGGTTACGTCGACCGGTTTGCCGATTTTTAGCTCATATTTTTTTCTCATCCCCGCCCTCTCTAAAGTTGCAGCATGAAATCCACTATCCTAATGGGCGTCTAATGTATGCAAAAAACACATATCAGATATGTTAAAAACATGTATTTTTTGCTCTTTTAATGGTTGACCTATACACATTCAACGTGTAAATAACACTCAATCCTGAGCTTACTAATGAAGGGGACCTAGAAGGAACCATGCAGACAAAAGGAGGTGGCCGACTTAGCGGCAACTGCAAGTAGCAGCTGAGCAATCCACGGGTGAAACGGCGAGGAGGTTGCGGTGAATATACCATGGATTACTTCGAGGTCGCTTCGAGCTCAGGGGAGTAACACATGCGATTTACCCCCCTGATTGGAGAGCACTTCGAGTTCGAAGCAACGACGATCGAAATTGAGGATAGCGGAGGCCCGATCAAGGGCGAACATTTGAGGTTCAACGAGAAAGGAGTAATCGAATACCAAACGGCGTTTTACGTGGTGAGGGTCGAGGTGAACTTCACTCAGTAACCAGAACCAAAGAAGGGTACCTGCCCCCCACCCTTCTTTGGTTTCACGTCGAGGGGGTGGATCAAGGGGTGAAAATGTCTATCGCAAAGCGGGGCAACACCTATGGAGGACGTAATGGCAGTCGGTGTCGCGATGCAGAAGGAGAAGCTGCAGGACGACGAACTTATTTTGTCTCGGTCGGCAAATAAGGTTTCGTCGATTCGCCACAAGTCTCTCCGACTTAATCTGGTTCTTCCGGATAAATCGGCTAGCCGACTTGAGAAACTGAAAGAGCTGACGGAAGCCAGTTCTTATACAGAGGTCATACGCAATGCCATTCGTCTATATGAAGCGATGGTGATGGAGTACGAAAAGGGGAACAAAGTTCAGATAGTAGACAAAGATGGTCATCCGACTGGAGTGAATATCTTTTAATTCTGTCGGATGTCTGACTTTGTAATTAAGAAGGCAGGGGAAAAACCTCTGCCTTCTTTTTGGAAAGTCGATTAGCGATTTTTATTTGCTCTAGGAGATGTCGTATGCACGCCTCAATATCATCCGAGCAGCCGACGAAGTCATCATTCAAACAGCCGATGACATCGGATCTTGAAATCCGCTCTGAATTGGGGTCGCGATCGGTTGTGCTTGTTGGAATCATGGGCTCTGGCAAGTCTGCTGTCGGACAACGCTTGGCCACTAGACTTGAGATGGCGTTTGCAGATGCGGACACAGAAATCGTTGCCACTGCCAACGGCATGTCAATTCCAGAAATGTTCGAAAAATATGGGGAAGGCCATTTTCGACTATTAGAAAGAAAGGTAATCGCACGCCTGCTTAATTCTGGACCGCTATTGCTTGCAACAGGCGGCGGAGCGTTCATGGATGCCAGTACACGGGCCGCAGTACGAATGTTGAGTGTATCGATTTGGCTCAAGGCAGAATTTGGGGTTCTATTAGAACGGATAAATCGTCGAGGTATATCCGCGCGTCCAATGTTGCGAGGTAGCGATCCTGCTGAAAAGCTAAAGCGGCTAATGGACGAACGTTATCCAATATACGGTATGGCTGATTTGACAATCGAATCGACAAACATGTCGCACGACGAAATGGTCAGTAAGGTAGTAGAGGCATTAAGAGGATTTCTGCGCCGGACAACGCCAGCTCGTAGCTCCTAGAGAATGGTGGATTAGCGCCGCGTAATCCGCCATTCGGCGTGACACGGCGGGTTACGCCTTCCGCCTTCGCCCTTGCGGGCGGAGTTTACCATCGGGCCGGCCTCTTGGCCGGTCCCGTTGGGCGGACAAGTCGGCTAAGGCGCCCAGCGCCGTGGCGCTAAGCCGCCACACGCAGGTGCAGGCCGGCCTTCTTTTGCAGATAGCTGATGACGCTGAAGAGATTTTTCGCCTGCGGATTGCCGCGCGGGCCGAACATGCGGATCAGGCTCTTGGCGGGCGCGTCGGTCGCCTTGGCGATTTGGTTCTTGGCCTCGGGCGCGTCCTTGAGCCACTTGGCGTCGGCCACCGTGACCACGGCGTCGAGCTTGGTCTTGGCGCCGATCGCCTCGTCCATGAAGAAGGTCTGCGCCACCGGCGCGGGATCGGCCAGGCCCGTGGTCTCGACGATGATGGCGTCGAACTTGCCCTTGCGCCGCATCAGCCCGTCGATGATGCGCACCAGGTCGCCGCGCACGGTGCAGCAGATGGCTCCGTGAGGGAGGAGATATAGGGGGTCTGGGGTGGTGGTGCAAAAGCGGGATACTAGCACTACAGTTGCGTTTTCTACGATCGTCTGAATCCATCGGTCACCATGATTCGGAGATCGTGGATGACGGGTATTTCGATTGAGCCGACGCTGGAGCTTTGGGCGTCATCGCTGCGGGCTATCAAAGCGCGGATGGCGCCATTATTCCCGTCGCAATGGGTCATTCGCTGTGGAGCTAGTCAGCTCAGGGCTGACTTTTGTCCGTTGTTGCTCCAGCCGACAAATACGGGCGCGGTTGGATTGTCCGCGAAGTGCCGATCGCGACCGATGCACCGGAGCAAATAATATCGCTATTCGTTCACCTCGTAGGCCGCGATCTCAGCGCTGATCCAGATCACCGCGCCTGCGGTCCTTGCGGTCGCCTCCATGGCGCCGCCCATAATTGGCCAAGACCGAGCGACATTCGTGGCTGACCTCGCTCCAGCGCTTCCTCAAGCACGTTGTAATGCGATCGCGGTCCGGAATCGCTTCCCCGCACAGGGCGAAGACGTCGTTCTGGCAGGCCATCTGTTCGTCCTGCTCCTGTGCGATCGCGGTCGTGAAGAAGAACGCCGCTATCATGGCGGCAGGAATGGCAAGATAGGCTTTCATTGCGAGGTTCTCCCCGGCACCAACGCGGCGGTGGTGATCCGAGTTCCCTGTCCGGCTCACGCCGGCGTCTGTTGGGTCTATGGGCCGGTGCTTTCTCACGCTTGCACCATGCGGTCGACAAAGGCTCCCATGGACGCAATCGCGGCTTTTGCTTCCGGCAGAACCGGCGCCAACAGGTGCCACACATGCGGGACGCGCGGCCAAATCTGCAATTCAACATGGCATTTCGCGAGCCGCATCTTGTCCGCCATGCGAACGGCATCGTCGCGCAGGATCTCGTCCTCGGCGACTTGGATCAAGGTCGGCGGCAATCCGGTTGGATCGCCGTACAGCGGCGACGCGTAAGGGTTACGCGGGTCTGTGCCCGCCAGATAATCGGCGGCGAAGATCGGAACGTCGTCGGCGTTCAGTATGGGATCGTTCGTCGCGTTAAGCTTTAGCGAGGCGCCGGTCAAGGCAAGGTCGGTCCATGGCGACATAACAGCGGCGACAGCGGGCAGCGGCAGGCCGCTGTCGCGCAGCTTCAGCAGCAAAGCGAGCGCAAGGCCGCCGCCGGCGGAGTCGCCGACGACCGCGATGTGGTTCGCCGCGCCGCAACTGGCGAGCAGCCAGCGATAGGAGGCAACCGCATCGTCGAGCGCGGCCGGGAAAGGATGCTCAGGCGCCAGGCGATAATCGATCGCCAGCAGGTGCGCCCGCGCCGCGTCGGCGACGCGCCACGTGAAATGACGATAGGTCGACGGCGCGCCGAGGCGGTAGCCGCCGCCGTGCAAATAGAAAACATGTCGGTCCGCGCGCGAGGCGGGCGTGGTGATGAAATCCGCCGGAACGCCGCCGGCATCGACCGGGGTCGTCCGCGTGCTGCGCGGTGGGTGCGGAATGAGGACTTCCATGCCGCGAAACGCCCGCCTCGCCTCCTCGATCGTCTGGTGATGGGCGCGCCGCTTGATGAACCAGCGAAATCCGAGCCGCACCAGTTCGGCCCGCAGACTGGGGCGGTGCCCGACCCGCACGGTCAATGCCCGGCGAGGGCGGCCGTCCGCCGCTTTGGCGCTCTGGCGTTGCCGACCTGCTCGTCGACGAGCCGGCCGTCCTCGATGAAGATGATGCGGTCCGCAAAAGAGGTCAGCCGCGAATCGTGAGTTACCACCAGCACGCTGCGATCTGAATCGGCGGCGATCGTCGCCAAGATGCTCATGATGGCTTGACCGTTGCAGCCGTCCAAGGCCCCGGTCGGCTCGTCGGCGAGAATTGCGGAGGGGTCGGAGACGATGGCGCGCGCGATGGCGACACGTTGCTGCTCGCCGCCACTCAGCTCCAAAGGATAGGAGCAAAGCTTGTGAGCGAGACCGACTTTCTCCAAGGCATCATGCGCCTTGGCGCGCGCTATCCTGCCGCACAGGCCGCGCACGTCGAGCGCAAGCTGGACATTTTCGACCGCCGACATCGTCGGAAACAGATGATACGTCTGGAATACGAATCCGATATGCTCGCGCCGCAGCTTGGCGAGCTGTTCGGCATTGGCGCCCTCGCTCGCCACGCCGCACACCTGCACGGTTCCCGACGTGGGCGCCAGCATGCATCCCAGCACCGAGAGCAGCGTCGTCTTGCCGCTGCCGGACGGCCCCATCAGCATGGTGACCTCGCCTCCGCGCAGCGACAGGTTGACGTTCTTGAGCGCGTGCACCTGCCCCGCGCCGCTGCCCAGCACCTTGTTGATGTCCTTGGCTATGATGATGGGATCGTTCATCGCGTGAAGACCATGACAGGGTCGACGCGAAGGACCCGAAAGATGGCGGCGAGCGCTGAAACAACGCACATGATCATGGTTAGGACCAGCATCGCGAGAATAAGCGTTGGCGTGATCAACACCGGCAGCGCGCCGTTCATCGTCAATCGGACGACGGCAAATCCGATGAGGGTCGCAAGGCCAAAGCCGATGACTGCGTTGAGCAGCGCCTGGTAGATGATGACACTGTAGATATAGCCGCGCGAGGAGCCCATCGCGCGCAGCGTGGCAAACTCATCGAGATGGTCTTTGGTACTCGAATAAAGCGTCTGCCCGACAATCACCGTGCCGACGATTATCCCCAGGATTGCGCCCGCGAAAAGCGCGGCACCAGCCCCGGTCCCAAAAAGCCAATATAAGCGACTGCGCTCGCGAAACTCCGCTGACGTAAGAACTTCGGAGTCAGGCAGGCTAGCTTGGAGCTCGTGGCGGACATCGTCGAGGTTCGCGCCCGGTCGTAGCTTGACGAGCAAGTAGCTCGCCATGGTCGATGGAATGCCGATATAGGTGCGCGCATGACTCAGGTCGCTGAAGATATAAGGAGTCGTCGTGAACGATCGAATGCCGTCAGTCACTGCAGCCACACTGACGTTATGGCCGCGAATATTGGCCTTCGAGCCTATTCCCGACACGCCGAGCCGTTCGAAATAAGAGCGGTCAACGGCAACCGCGCCGGGTGCTGAGAGCGCCTGAACCGTGCCTTCGGTGACGTTCCACGGCTGCAAGGTCTGCAAGTCCGAGCCGACGACAAATACCGGCGTTATCTCGCCGCTCGGCAGGATCCAGCCCGAAAATCCAATGACCAGCGGAATGGTCTCGGCAACACCGGCGATCGCGGCGACACGGGTCTGCTTGTTGGCGCTCAGCAGCGACGGATCCTCGAAACATTTAGTTCCGTGGCGCATGACCCACAGATCGGTGGACGTGTGATCGATCACAGTGGTTACCATCTGCCCAAAGCCGAGATAGAGACCCATCTGCACCATCACCAGCACGACGGAAAACACAATTCCAATCATAGTGGCGACGAAACGAAGCCGGTCGTAAAAGAGGTTGCGTGTGGCGAGTATCAGATTGAGCGGCATGTCGTCCTTTCCCCTTACATGACGCGCTTCACTAAGCCGCCGACGAAATCGCGCGTTTGGCGGCAAGCACATGCGGGACGGTCGTGAAGCGGAACGTCGCGCTGATCGCCCAGCTCATGGTCAGCGCGCCGGTGAACACGATGGCGGCCTTGGTGAACGCAAAGAGGCCACTGTCCAGCAGCGCATATTGCAGCCACACCACGAACACGTAGTGCACCAGATACATGCTGTAGGCATTCGCCGACAGGCTGTCGAGAATCCACAGGCGCAAGCTGGCCGCAAAGCGCAGACACAAAGACAACATGAACAGGCCGCCGGCGGCGCAGGCAACGGGGAATGCAAGACTGGCAGCCAACTGGGCGATTATCGCCGCGTTGCTCCAGCTCGGCATCGTCATCGAAGTAAAGCCAGCCCAGACCATGAAGCTTGCCAGCGCAGCGGCCAACCAGGCCAGCCAATTCCGCGCCAGCGGACCGTCATAGGCGAGCACGCCGCGGTCGACACCATGGCAGCCCAGAGCGCAGCCCGCGAAAAAGTACACCAGATAATGCGCCGGCCGACTGAGCTGCAACGAGAACGGTCCCAGCGCGCTCCAGCTCCATGGCGAAAAGGCCAGCGCAAGCGGCACATAGGCGAGAGCGGAAGCTGCGGTCAACAGCGCGAAAAATCTCAGCGGCCGTTCGCCGGCCCAGGCCGCGAGGCGGCCAAGCCGCACAACGAATCCGGGCGCGACGGCGTAAAGGGAAGCGCCCAGTGCGTTCGCAGCCAGAAGCTGCCACAGGAACCATTGCGGCCCGCTGGGCCAGGACGGCAGCGAAATCCACTGTTTCCAAAATCCGGCCAGGCTCGGGTCGGCGGTGCGCACGAGATAGGCGGTATAATAGGAAAGCGGACTGAGAAAGACGATCGCCAGCAGGAACGGCAGGCCGATCCGCCAGAGGCGGTCCGAGACATAAGTCCCGCTGCCCTTGCGCAACAGACTGCCCGCGACGAACAGTCCGGACAGCAAGAACATCAACGACATGAGGCTCACGTCCTGCCAGGCGCAGAACAGGTCCAAGCCAAGCCACCGTTGTGCATCAACGATCGGGAAGGCCTGCCACGTGTAGGGTGCCTGGTCGAAAGCCGAGCTCGCTGCGGGAGTCGAAGCGAGATAGGCGAGCGATGCATGGAACGCGAGCACGATGACGATCACGACAGCCCGGAGGTTGCTGAGGGCAATGCTCGACTTGCTCATGGGGTTGATCCCGGCACTATGGAACTTCCGAGTCGTAACTGGCAAATAGGCGCTAAAGTTCCATCGCCGATCCGTGAAACCGCCATATTTTCAAGGGAGTGAAGGCGCACGGGCGAGAGCGGTGTTGGGACACGCAATGAAGACAGGTTTGGCGACGCTCACGGTCATCGCTTTGGCGGCGCTCGGCGGGCCGGCATCGCAGGCGCAACCAATGCAGCCATACAATGCCCCGCCGGGCAATTTCGGCTATGGACCGCAGCCGAGCGTCGCCGGCCTCTGGGAGAAGCGCACTAACAGCGGCCAGCCGGTGAGCTGGTTCCTCTTCGTGCAGGCCGTGGACGGGACCTACGAGGGAGCAATCGCCAAGCTGTTTCCGAGACCCGGCGATCCACCCAATCCGATTTGCGACCGCTGCGCCGACGATCGTCGCAACGCGCCTGTGCTCGGCCTGTCCTTCATCCGCGGCATGCAGCGGCGCGGACTGTCTTACCAGGATGGCAATGTTCTCGACCCGCGCGACGGCACCGTCTATCGCGCGATGATGACACTGAGTCCGGACGGGCAAGTGCTTACTCTACGCGGCTATCTCGGTATACCCCTGCTAGGAATGGATGAGGTATGGACCAAGTTGGCGGATGAGGCGAAGGCGGACCTAGATCCTAGCGTGCTGGCGAAATACTTGCCGGACCTGCTCCCACAGCAGCCACTAATGCCGCAACAACGCAATGCGAAGTCCCGCGTCCCGGCGCAAGGCCGATAGCGGTGTGGAATTTTTTGAATGGCATGCGGTGGCCTAGCCATTAAACGAAACGACTTTTTTCAAAAAATTGTTCCGTAGCGGCTATGAGTTGGCAGGCCTGTTGCGGTACGTCCGTTCTTCCCGAAAACGGATATAGCTCAGCCTTACCAGCACGTCGACTAAGTGCCGCGTGCGGCCGTGAGGCACGCTTACACGTGTGCGGCAAGCCGACATTGCGCCAACTCGATCAGTAATTAGTCTTTTGAATATTTCCCGGACGCTCGCGGTCGGCATTTGCCCCACGTAGACGATTGAATACGATGGTGCAGGCGGGGCTGAGTTGCCGTTTGTTTTGGATAAGGCAGAGAGTTACGCGACTCGCATCCGGAATAGCGTTCTGGCAAAGCCGCATCGCATCCGGCGTGCAGGCATTTGCATCCTCTTGCGTATAGGCGATTGCGGGGAGCGGAGCCATGATCGTGACGATGAAAGCAATGGCGCTCAATTTAGTCATAACGTTGCACTCCAATTCAGGGGTTGGAGGGACAACGGCTGAAGTGGGAAATTGTTCCTTACAACAAACTGGCGCAGACGCTTCTTTAGGTCCGAAGAAGAACTTGGTCGTGTGAAAACGCCCTGTCAGTAGCATTGACGCGCGGTGACGACGGCGAGGTGACCGTGTTTGATCTTTTTGCCGAGTTTGGCGCGCTTTCTGTCTGGAAGTGTTCCTGAATCGGGTTCCAGCCGTCCTGGGCGGTTCTGCAATGGCAGACGGCTGCGTGTCGGCGGCGATTACGCCCTCATCGCCGCCATGAGCGGTTGGACACCCATGATGTTCATGACGCGCGTGAGATTGTAGGCCAGCACGTGCAGCGTTATCTCGGCCGCTACCCGTGGCAGCGTCTTCATCAGGAAGTGGGTTGCCTCTAGGCGCATCGCATCGAAAAGGACCGGCGAGCGACTCGCGCGTCTTGCATTCCCGTCAAGCGCGTCCATCGCCTTACCCGGCGTTGGGCGTTTTTGCAGTGCGGTATAAATCCAAGTCCAAATCACTGACAAAAAACGGCTTGGAGCCGACACTGCACCAGGTGGGGATGCTCGCGTCTGCCCACGCAGCCGTACCGCGGACACCTGAAATATCCGTGATGAGGGACGGAATATCCCTTCAGGCGATTGTTGATGAGCAATGATCGCACTAGACTTTAGTTCAACCGAGATCGAGCGGCCCGCACAGAAATGGCTGCACGCCGGTAAGGGAGGTAGAGCATGGCGCGTCTTAACATCAATGGAAAAAATGTCGACGTCGATGTCGACCCGAGCACCCCGCTATTGTGGGCGATCAGGGAGAATGTCGGCCTCACCGGAACCAAATACGGATGCGGTATCGCGCAATGCGGCGCCTGCACCGTTCATGTCGATGGCGTTGCCACCCGCTCCTGCTCGCTTCCGGTGAGCGCCGCGGTCGGCAAAAAGATAACCACCATCGAGGGCCTCGCGCAGAACGGCAAGCTGCACAAGGTGCAACAGGCCTGGATCGCCAACGAAGTGCCGCAATGTGGCTATTGCCAGAGCGGCATGATCATGGCGGTCGCGGATCTGCTCAAGAAAAAACCGAAGCCGACCGACGCCGACATCGACCGTGAGATCACGAACATCTGCCGGTGCGGCACTTTCCAACAAGTGCGCGCGGCGATCCATGCCGCGGCGAACGGTGGAACAGGGAGGCAATCATGAATTTTGTCCCGAAAATGAACCGCCGCGCTTTCGTGGTCGGCAGTGCCGCCTTCGGTGGCGGGCTCGCACTCGGCCTCGACATCCCATTCGGCCCGCAAGTCTCCGGCGCCCAGGCCGCCACGCCTGAACTCGGCGTCTGGGTCGTGGTCAAGCCCGACGACACCGTGGTCATCCGCATCGCCCGTTCCGAAATGGGCCAGGGCACCATCACCGGCCTCGCGCAGCTCGTCGCCGAGGAACTGGAATGCGACTGGGCGAAGGTCACCTACGAATATCCGACGCCCGGCCAGAATGTCGCGCGCAAGCGCGTGTGGCAGTCATACTCCACCGGCGGCAGCCGCGGCATCCGCGAGTCGCACGAATACGTCCGCCAGGGTGGCGCATCGGCCCGCATGATGCTGTTGCAGGCCGCGGCCAACGAGTGGAAGGTCCCGGTCGAACAATGCAAGGCCGAGAAAAGCATCATCACCGGCCCAGGCAATCGCAAGACGACCTTCGGCAAGGTTGCCGCCGCTGCTTCCAAGCTTCCGGTGCCGGAAAAGCCCACGCTCAAGGATCCGAAGGATTGGAAGATCGCCGGCAAGCCAATCAAGCGGTTCGGCATCGAGGCCAAAGTGACCGGCAAGCAGGTCTACGGCTTCGACATGAAGCTGCCCGGAATGCTCAACGCGGCGATCAAGGAAAGCCCCGTCTTCGGCGGCAAAGTGAAGAGCTTCGACGCCGCCAAGGTTTCGGGCATGAAGGGCGTGAAGAAGGTGCTGCAGGTTGGCGATACCGCGGTTGCGGTGGTTGCCGATACCTGGTGGCACGCCAAGACCGCGCTCGAAGCGTTGCCGATCGTCTGGGACGACGGCCCGAACGGCAAGATCTCAAGCGCCACCATCGCCGAGACTCTCAAGGCCGGGCTCGACGCCGAGCAGGCTTTCGTCGGCAATCAGAACGGGGACATCAAAGCGGCGCTCGACGGCGCCGCCAAGAAGGTCGAGGCGGTGTACGCCTATCCCTACCAGAACCATGTCTGCATGGAGCCGATGAACGCCACTGCGCGCTACACCGCCGACAAGTGCGAGGTGTGGGTCCCGACGCAAGACGGCGAAGCCTCGTTCGCGGCGGTGCTCGCTGCCTCGGGCCTGCCGGCTGAAAAGTGCGAAGTCTACAAGCTCGATCTCGGCGGCGGCTTCGGCCGGCGTGGTGCGTTCCAGGATTACGTGCATCAGGCTGTCCGCATCGCCAAGGAGATGCCGGGCACGCCGATCAAGCTGCTTTGGTCGCGTGAAGAGGACATGGCACAGGGCCGCTATCACCCGGTCATGCAGTGCAAGCTGGTGGGCGCGTTCGACAAGGACAACAACCTGACGGGGCTGCACATGCGGCTCTCCGGGCAATCGATCCTTGCCAGCGTGCGTCCGGCCATCGTGGAACAGCAGAAGGGGCGCGACCCGCTGAGCTTCCAGGGTGTCGCCGACGCAGGCGAACACGCGTTCGGCTACACGATCCCGAACCTGCTCATCGACCACGCCATGCGGAACCCGCACGTTCCCCCGGGGTTCTGGCGCGGCGTGAACATCAACCAGAACTGCATCTTCCTCGAATGCTTCATGGACGAACTCGCTTTGGCGGCCGGTCAGGACGCACTCGCGTTCCGCCGCAAGCTGCTGGGCAAGCACCCGCGCAACCTCGCCGTGCTCAACGCCGTGGCCGAAAAGATCGATTGGGGCAAGCCGGCGCCGCAGGGTGTCTTCCGCGGGCTCGCGCACATGAAGGCCTTCAACGCCTATGTCGCCGCGGCGGCGGAAGTCTCCGTGACCGGCAACAAGATCAAGGTCCACCGCATCGTGGCGGCGACCGACCCGACTTACGCCGTCAATCCGTCGCAGATCGACCGGCAGGTCGCCGGCTCGTTCGTGTATGGCCTGTCGGCGCTGTTCTACCAGGAGTGCACGGTCAAGGACGGCCGCATCGTTGAGAAAAACTTCGACAGTTACAATTCGATGCGGATTGCTCAGATGCCGAAGGTCGAGTCGATCATTATGCCAAGCGGCGGCAGCGGCCCATGGGGCGGTGTCGGCGAGCCGACGATCTGCGTCGCGGCGCCGGCGGTGCTCAATGCGTACGCCGCCGCGACCGGCAAGCGCATCCGGTCATTCCCGCTCAAGAACCATAACCTGGAGATGGCCTGACCAATCGGGAAGCGGCGGCCTGCGGGCCGCCGCTTCGCCATTCGGGGAGTAGCGATGAAAGCGCTGTCCGCCATCGCCGTGGCGGCGCTCGTGATTTATCCGGGCGTCGTCCTTGCGGCTTCAGATGCGCCACCGGGAGCGGCCTCTTGCTCCGGCTGCCACGCCACCAATGCGGCCGTGGAATCGCCGGTGCCGAGAATTCATGGGCGCAACGCCAACGAAATCGTGACGGCCATGGCGGCGTTCCGGACAGGAGCACTGCCATCAACGGTGATGGGACGCATTGCCAAAGGCTTCACGGACGAGGAAATGCATCCGATCGCAGCCTGGCTCGCGGCGCAGAAGTAGGAGGACGTTGTGACGTTGCACCCGACACGACGGAACTTCCTTCGCAGTTCAGCCGCAATTGCCTCCGCGACGCTGTTCCCGCTTCCGGCCCTCGCACAGGCGGCGCCTCGGGTGATCGTCGTCGGCGGCGGATTTGGCGGCGCGACCGTCGCCCGCCAGATCAAGGCGATCGATCCGAAATTCCACGTCACGCTGGTCGAATCCAGCGCGACATTCACCGCCTGCCCACTCAGCAATGCCGTCATCGGCGGCTTGCGCGATCTGAAGGCGCAGCAATTCGGTTACGACAAGGTTCGTGCCGCCGGCGTCAACGTCGTCATTGGCACAGCGATCGGCGTGAACACAGGGAGCCGCACGGTCCGACTTACGGACGCGACGTTGCCCTATGACCGGCTGGTGCTTGCGCCCGGCATCGACATTCGCTGGGACGGCCTGCCTGGTTACAACGAAGCCGCGTCCGCGAAAATGCCGCATGCCTGGCGGGCCGGCGACCAGACCACGCTGCTGCGCAGCCAGCTTGAGGCGATGGAGGACGGCGGTCTGGTGGTCATGTCGGCGCCAGCCAATCCGTTCCGCTGCCCGCCGGGCCCATACGAGCGCGCAAGCCTGATTGCACACTATCTCAAGACCAAGAAGCCGAAATCGAAGCTCATCGTGCTCGACGCCAAGGACCAGTTCTCCAAGCAGCGTCTGTTCCAGAACGCCTGGAAGGAACTCTATCCAGACCACCTTGAATGGGTTTCGCTCTCTAGCGGGGGCAAAGTGACCTCGGTCGATCCTGCGACCAACACGCTCACAACCGAATTCGGCAAACACGTGGCCAAGGTTGCAAACGTAATCCCGCCGCAAAAGGCCGGCCGCATCGCCGATCTCGCGGGCGTCACCAACCAAACCGGCTGGGTTCCTATCGACCCGATGACGTTCGAATCTCGGCAGATTCCAGGCATCCACGTTATCGGCGATGCGACGATTGCCGGTGCAATGCCGAAATCGGCGTTCGCCGCCAATTCGCAAGGCAAAGCGTGCGCCGCCGCCGTGGCGAAGCTGCTTACCGGCGCCAAGCCGCCGGAACCGAAGCTGATCAATACCTGTTACAGCCTTGTCGCCCCCGACTACGGCATCAGCGTGGCGGGTGTTTATGTTCCGGCGAATGGAATGTTGGCGGAAGTGCAAGGTTCAGGAGGCGTCAGTCCGTTGGACGCGCCGCGGGACGTCCGCGTCACCGAAGCGACCTATGCCGAAGCCTGGTTCCGGACGATTACAAGCGAGGTTTTTGGCTGACGTGCGCGCGACCGTTGCTTACACGGTGCTGGCAGGTGCAATCGGCATAACGGCTGCACTTGAGCAGGCGTCTGCGCAGCAATTGCAGCGTCCCTTTCAAATCGTTGGCGACGCCATTCCGGCTTCGCTGACCGGCGTAGCCGGCGATCCCGTTCGCGGCCGGGCCATCGTGGTGAAGCGTGAAAACACCTGCCTGCTTTGTCATTCCGGACCGTTTCCGGAGGAGCGGTTTCAGGGCGATCTTTCGCCCGATCTGAAGGGAACCGGCGCGCGCTGGACGCAGGGGCAGTTGCGACTACGGCTGGTCGATGCGAGCCGCCTCAATCCGGCAACGATCATGCCGTCCTATTATCGGGTCGAGGGCCTTAATCGCGTCGCGCCGGCTTGGCGCGGCAAGCCGATCCTATCGGCCGAACAGATCGAGGATGTGGTAGCCTATCTCGCAACGTTACGTGAATAGACCAGAGCCATGACTGACAAGCGCACCGAAAACCTTGCAACCCGTCGCGACATCCTGGCGAGCGCCGGAAGCCTCGTCGGTGGCGGCCTGGTCAGCGGTTTGGGCTTGGCGACCATCTCGGTGGCGCAAGCACAGGTGCAATCGACACCTGCGGCCATGGCGCTCGCGATCCGCAAGATCGCCGGCGAGGCGACGGTGACGCCGGGCAAGGTCAAGCTCGACCTGCCGCCGCTGAGCGAGAATGGCAATTCGGTGTCGTTGACCGTCTCGGTCGACAGCCCGATGACGCCGGCGAACCATGTGAAGGCCATCCACGTCGTCACAGAAAAGAATCCGCAGCCCTATGTGATCAGCGTCCGGCTGGGGCCCCGCGCCGGACAAGCCAATATCTCGACCCGCATGCGGCTTTCCGATACACAAATCGTGGTCGCGATCGCTGAAATGAGCGATGGCTCGTTCTGGTCGGATACCAGAACGGTCATCGTCACACTCGGCGCCTGCCTGGAGGATCTCATCTGATGGCACGCGCCCTGATCAATGTTCCAGCCAAAGCCAAGCGCGGCGAAATCATCACCATCAAGACGCTGATCTCGCACGTCATGGAGACAGGATTCCGCCACAACCAGATCGGCGTCAAAATCCCGCGTGATATCATTACCTCGTTCGCTTGCACCTACAATGGCGAGGAAATATTCCAGGCCGATCTCTATCCGGCCATCACCGCCAATCCATTCATCGCTTTCACCACGATTGCAACCGAAAGCGGCACGATCGCGTTTACGTGGCGGGGAGACAACGGGTTCTCGGTGGCCGAGTCGGTCAATATCACCATCGAATGAGTGCCAACCGCAAGCGCACGCGATGGCTCGCAGCGGCTGCCGTGCTATTGGTCCTGGCAGCGGTGGTTTCAGCACACGCCGAGATTCCACTTGCGGAACGCCGCTCCAGCTACGCGGACCTAGCCCCTGAAACCAAGGCGATGCAGGACGACGACACCAGCAACCCGGGCATGTTGGCGGTGCTCGACGGCGAAGCGCTATGGAAAACGAAGGCCGGCAATGCCGGCCGCGCCTGCGCCGACTGTCACGCCGACGCCCGCGTGAGCATGAAAGGCGTCGCCGCGCGCTATCCGGCCTTCGAGCCCGCGTTGAGCCGCCCGGTCAATCTCGAACAGCGTATCAACATCTGCCGGACGGAACGTCAGCAGGCTCAGCCGTTCGCCTACGAAAGCAAGGACCTGCTCGCGCTCACCGCCTTTGTCGGCCTGCAGTCGCGCGGACTGCCGATTGCACCGCCGGCCGACGCGCGGCTGCGGCCGTTTCTCGACGCCGGCCGCGAGACGTTCAACCGTCGCCTGGGCCAGCTCAATTTGTCGTGCGGCCAATGCCACGACGACAATTGGGGCAAGCGGCTCGTCGGCAACATCATCCCGCAAGCCCATCCGAACGGCTATCCGCTCTACCGGCTGGAGTGGCAGAGCATCGGCTCGCTGCAACGCCGGCTGCGCAACTGCATGATCGGCTTGCGCGCGGAGCCGTATGAATACGGCGCGCCGGAGTATGTCTCGTTGGAGCTTTATCTCATGTGGCGCGCCCGCGGCCTGCCGGTCGAAACGCCGGCGGTGCGGCCGTGACAATCGAAGATGGAACTGTTTTTCTGGGAAAATCCCTGACCAAAAATCGAGATCAGATCGTGCCGCGCCGAGCCACACCCGCAAAAACGGCAAGAGATACGGCGGCGGGAAATTATTGCACCGGTATCCGTTCATAAAGTGTCCGCATATAATAAACGGACTGCGTGGTGGGCCCGGGAGGACTCGAACCTCCAACCAGACCGTTATGAGCGGTCGGCTCTAACCATTGAGCTACGGGCCCGGCACGCAGTGACGCCACCTTTTATCAATGCGCGTGGGCGATGCGCAATCGCCCTCTCCTGTTGAACGATGGAATGCGCTAGATTTCGCCCATCCTGCGGAGAATTCCTCAATGCACGTCTTCAGCCTCGAGCGCGAGCAGCAGTGGAATCCCAAGCATCATGTCGAGAAGATCCTCGGCACGGTGTCGGACGGCGACGTCACCGTGGCCTGCTGGGAACCCGGGCAGATCAGCCCCTATCATTGCCACCCGTTCGCCACCGAAATCTATCTCTGCTTTTCCGGCGGCGGCACTATGCGCACGCCGCAGCAAGCCGTCGCCGTCACGTCCGGTTCATTCGTGGTGCATCCGCCCGGCGAAGTGCACGAATACGAGAACGGGGCGGAGCGCACCCTGCTATTCCGCGTGCGCTACGGCTCCGACATGCTGGCGCGCCACTGCGCCTGGCGCGGCAATCCGGACTGGACGCAGTCGCCGGACGACGCCGATTATTACCGGCGCCACCCGATCGACTGATCACATCCGCAGCAGCCGCTTGGCGTTGCCGCTCAGTATTTTCACCTTATCCTCGTCCGACAGCGGAATGTCCTTCATCCATTCCACGCCCGGCGGGTTCATTACGAACGGCCAGTCGACCGCGAACAGGATGTGGTCGATACCCATCTCCATCACGCAGCACAACAGTGCCGGATTGGAGAAGAAGCCGCTGGTGGTGACGTAGAAGTTCTTGCAGAAGATGTCGCGGAAGCTCATCGGCTTCTGGCCCGGCCGCTTGAGCGAGGCATCGATGCGCCAGACCAGGAACGGCAGCGTCTCGCCGAAATGGCCGAGGATGATCTTCAGCTTGGGATGCGCGTCGAACACGCCGGACAGCACCAGCCGGATCGCCTGCGTCGCCGTTTCCACCGTGTAGCCCCAGCCCGGGCGCACCACCAGCGGAAAGTCCTTGGCATAGTCCTGGTAGTAGATTTCGGTCACCGCCGGGTGCGGCAGCGAGGGATGGAAATAGATCGGCACGTCGAGTTTTTCGGCGCGCTCGTAGATCGGCCAGTATTTCTTGTGGTCGAGGAATTCGCCGTTGGTCATGCCGTGCAGCATGGCGCCCTTGAAGCCGAGCTTGGTCACCGTGCGCTCGAGCTCGTCGGCGGCGGCCTTCGGATCGACGGTGGGGAGGGCCGCGAAGGCCGCGAACCGCTTGGGGTTGGCCGCGCACACCTTGGCCAGCCGGTCGTTGACCTCGCGTGTCAGCGTGGCCGCGATCTCGATCGGCAGCTTCTGGCTCGAGGGCGCGCCGTGCGACAGCACCTGGATGTCGATGCCGGCCTCGTCCATTTCCTTGAGCCGCAGGCTGCCCAGGTCGTAAAGCCGCTGATCGGTCTCGTTGCCGCGCCCAGCTTCCGGCCCGGTGAAATGCTTGGACAGCTCCGGGTCCCAATAATGCTCTTCGATGGCGATGACCGGACAATTCGGCTTCTTGAACATGGCTACTCCCCCGCGACGTTTTTTTTCAGAACCCTCGTCCTAGCAATCAGGGCGTCCGCTGTCACGGCCTGTCCGTGCCGTTCACGTCATGGACTCGCGACACGTGTGGCGGCGCCGACAATCCTGCGAAATGGGTGCGGAGTTTGCTTTGGCGTTTTGACCGACTCAGTTATGCACAGAGGATGCTGCCGTTTTTTCGGATCATCCCAGTTGGCGGCGTACTCCTCGCCATCATGATCGTGGTCCTGGCGCTCGAGCCGCCGGGCGGCTCACCCGCGGCACTGACCCCCGCGGAAATGCCGGCGCGCGGCGCGCTGATGCGGATGAACGAGCACCCGGAGTGGCGGCAATTCCTCATACTGGCCGCCGTCCGCCGCGCCGATGAATTGAGCCGGCTGCTTGAGCTGCCCGACACGCCGGTCCGCGGCGGCAGCGCGCCAACCGCCAGCAACGTCGCAGGCTTGCCTATTAGCCGCAACGACAGCGGTCCCGACGACGAGACCGGAACGATCAAAGAAATGCCGAGATTGACCTTCCCGCTCGATATCGGCGAGACCTCGTCGACGGAATTGACGGTGATAATGCCGGAGGAAAAACCGCCAATGCTCAAGACGCCGGAGCGCAAGGCACCGAGCGAAAGCCGGAGGAAAACTTCGCAGCGCGCGCGCCAAGCCAAGACGCCGGCGCAAACGCAACCGGCGACGCAGCCCAATTTGCTTGAAACGCTATTCGGCGGCCAGCGCACATCGCAGCCAGCCGCCCAGAGCGGCACCGCGTCAACGATCCGCGCCGAGCAGTATTAGAATCGCGCTCAATGATAATCGAGGCGGCCGTCGTAAAGACTCGACGCGGATGACACGCTTGCACCGGTGGCCTGCGCCTGCCGCAACTTCTCGGTCGGCTTGGCTGGCGCGATACTTCCCGTCGTGCCGCCCGCCGCCGCCGAAGCAAACGCATCGATCGGATTGTCGCTGGTCTTGTCCAGCAGGCCCTTGCTCTTGGCGGCGTAGTAATAACCGGCGGCATAGTAATGCACGGTGCGGTCCGGGTTGCCGCCCGCGGCGTGATAGGCGCCGGCGAGATATTTCACGGCATAGGTCATGTTGGTGTCGGCATCGAGCAGGCCGGCGGCGCTGCCCCGGTAGCCCATGGCGCGCGCGGTGCCGAGGCGGATCTGCATCAGGCCGTAATTGCCCTTGCTGATGACGTGCGCACGGCCGCCGCTTTCGCGCTTGATGACGCGGCGGACCAGGTCCTCTGGCACATTGTTGGCGGCGGCATGGCGCGCGATCAGCACGTTGAGATTGCCGTTGGCGTCAAGACTGGCCAACCGCTGGTTTTGGGCGTAAGCGACCGGCGCGGAGACGAGCGCGACCAAAATCGAGGCAAGGCAAAGTTTGCGAATCATGACAGCTCCGGGTTTTGGGGGGTGTTCGGTTTGTCGCGTGGAACTCCGGCAACTTTGTGACGCAACGACGGTCGCCGCGCCTAGTTCCATCACGATTTGATTCAAGCTGTTACGCGAGTCGGGCTCGGATGCGAAATTTTGGCGGCGGGCGCGTTGATGCAAATCAAAACAGGATGCGGCGGCCGCCTTAACCTTTTTTACGTTCGGAATAAGGGGGAGCCATGCCGACAGAAACCGCGATCGTCATTATCGGAATTGTATTGGTGTTCGCCGCGTTCGCAATCGCACTGGGCTGGGCCGCGTTCTACACGCGCAATGTCCGCACGCCGGGCGCAACCTATTTCGATACGCCGGATTCCAGAAAATAGCCGCCACCACCTCGCACCGCCGCAGGCGGTGGCAGAATAGTTTTAGCGCGCATCGATGCGACATGCGCGTGTTGCAAGAGACCCGGCGTAAAACCTCACCAGTCGACGAAGGGAAGGCGCTTGTGCGCGGCGCGCGCCGCGTCCTGCGCTTCCACAAATACGTCCAACACTATGGCAAGCGCGGCGATAAAACGCACCAGCCCTGGAAACGTCGGCACATGCGCGGCGTGTAACGAGAACGTGGACATATTATAACCCCCTTATTGAATGACTGGCGGCGAAGACGACTTACCAGCGCGAGGAATTGGACATGAGGCGGCGCTCGATCTCGCGCTCGGCCTCGTCGGTGAACTTGCCGCCGGTGCTCTCGAGATAGCGCGCGACCTCGTAATCGGCCTGGTGCCGGCGCGCCTCGGATAGGGTATCGCGCAACAGCCGCCACAGGCTGAACTTGGCGCTGAATTTGGGAAGAGCGGTGAACGAAAACGTGCGCGGCGCGGTGGAAGCAAAGGCCATGGACATCATCTCCCGTTGCGGGCCCGACGATTCCAAAGGCGTTTCCGAAGTCTTTTTGTTATTGAAAATAATATACGCTTATGTTGCAGTGCACAGTAGTGACAGGTAAGCATGGCTGACCATGCGCGGACTCATGCGCTGATCTGTCGCAAAATTGCGCAGCCGATGAAAAATGCGCCGGCAAGCGCCCGCCGCTTTTCCGCCATAGATGCGAACGCAACGTTAATGCGCGCGCAGACCGCGACGCCCGCCGCCGCGACCATTGCAAAAAGCGCAATGCAGACCTATATAGACGGCATTCGTGATTTAGCCTGACTTGCTGTTTAGCCCGAACGGGCCTTTCCCAAGAACACGCAAAAATCCGGATATGAGGCCCATGCGAATGGTTCGCATGGGGCATAGACGCACACGTTGCGTTTTTCAAAAGGAGGCCACATTGGCCACAGGTACCGTTAAGTTCTTCAACGCCCAAAAGGGCTTCGGCTTTATCGTGCAGGACGGCGGCGGCCCCGATGTGTTCGTTCACATCTCGGCAGTCGAGCGCGCCGGCATGAGCAATCTCAACGAAGGCCAGAAGCTTTCATTCGATGTGCAGGCCGACCCGCGCAGCGGCAAGTCCGCTGCCGCCAATCTGCAGACCGTTTAAATAACGGTCACTCCGGAAAACCCCGCGCTTGCGCGGGGTTTTTCTTTTTTCTATAGGGTCGCGCGCATGGCCAAGAAACCGGGCACCAACCCCAAAGGCGAATTCGTGTTCTTCGACGTCGTCTATGAGGACGGCTCGCAGCGCTCCAACCGGCGCGTGCCGGCCGAGCTCTTGGGCGGCCTCGACAAGGACGCGCCCGCGCGCGGCTTCATCATCGAGCAGGACCGCGAGATCGCCGAGAAATCCGGCCGCACGCCGCTGGCGATCAAGAGCATCATGCGCGTCGGCGCCAAGCCGGAAAAAATGATGAAAGTGCGATAGCGCCATCACGTCCCCGCTTTCCGCTCCCCGCGATCTATCTCCAGACATGCCTCCTCGCAGAGCGGTCGTAGTGCCCCCCGATCGGCTCCGAGGCCTCCCGGTGCCGGGGTTACAAGCGCCGGCAGCAGGCCGCCGCCGCCACCCCGCGTAGGGCCACATCAACCTGCCGAAGCTTTCAAAGCCATGACCGTATGCCGATGGGGCAAGAGAGTCAGGGCTTCCTCGGCCGATACAGCACGACCGAACAGGAAGCCCTGGCCAAGTTCGCATCCTGCGGAGAGAAGAGCGACACTTTGATGTCGCTCCTCGATACCCTCTGCTGTTACCGACAATCCCAAGCCATGTCCCAGACCCAAGAGCGCGCGAACGAGAGCGGCGGACTCGGGTTCAGTCTGCATGTTTGCAATGAAGCTTCGGTCAATCTTGATCTTGTCGACCTTGAAATTTCGAAGATGGTAAAGGCTGGAATATCCGGTACCGAAATCATCCAGCGCAATGCGCACGCCGGCAGATCGCAGGACTGCAAGTACGTCCTGTGCAGCTACAAGATCGCGAACGAGCGCGCTCTCTGTCAGTTCAAGCTCGAGACGGGCTGGCGGAAATCCAGTCTGGTCGAGAATGGACAGCACCCGCAAACCCAGCGTGCGGTCCTTCAGTTGAACCGGCGACACGTTGAACGACAAGCTAATGTGCGAAGGCCATTGCAGAGCATCTGTACATGCACGCCGTAGCAGATGATTGGTCAATGCACCAATCAGGCCGCAATCTTCAGCAATCGGGATGAACCGGTTGGGGGGCACTTCGCCCAACGTCGGGTGCGTCCACCGGGCGAGAGCCTCGAACTCAATGATTTTGTTCGTGCGCAGGTCTACAATGGGTTGATAGAATGGAACAATCGTTCCGGACTGTATGGCCCCCTCCAGGTCGCGCTGCAGCAAGTCACGCGCACGAACGGCCACATCCATTTCCTCTTCGAAGAAACACAGTGTCGATCGAAGTTCGGCTTTGGCGCGGTACAAGGCAATATCGGCGCGCCTCAAAAGTTCCTCGGATGTCACACCATCCTGCGGAAACAGCGCGATACCAATTCCTGCTCCGATATGATGGACGGCGTTACCTGCCAGGATCGGCGCGTCTAATGCTTTAATGATTCGGAGAGCGATATTTGCTGCATCGTCCGGGCCAATTAGTTGCGTGCCCAACACGGCAAACTCATCGCCTCCAATACGCGCCACGACGTCTGCATCGCGAACCGCCTCGACAATGCAATTGGCCACTTTGACGAGCAGCTCATCGCCGGCTGAATGCCCATAGACGTCATTAACCTTTTTGAACCCATTGAGGTCGAGCATCAAAACAGCATGCGCACTACCCGCGCGAGGCGGCGCTGCGATCGCGGCATTCAATTTTTCATCGAATTGACGCCGATTGGCAAGACCCGTCAAAACATCCTGATGGGCAAGCTCCCGCGCATGCTGTTCCGCCTTGATACGTCTACGGACTTCACGCCGCTGTGCGATCAGGACCCGTGCAAGAATAACGAGGAGGCCTGTGCTCAACACTATAGTGAGCGCCAGTATCTCATCGTGGAATTTGAATTCGCCAAATAACGAATGAGTGCCATGGGGGCTAGAATGAGTGCCATGGGGGCTAGAATGAGTGCCATGGGAGTCATGTAAAATGTTGAAGTCAAGAGCTATGAAGGCGCCGACGGCTACAATAGCTATCACAAAAACCGAACCCGCAACGATCGCACGGTTGCGCATAACAAACTGCAGCAACGGCCAGTGCCTAATCGAAAGCATATTCTCCTCCTGTTTGGACTCTTGCCATCGATTGTTCAAGAAATAATTAACAAATGCATTGGATTTGAAGGAGTTTATTCCGATCGCGCGCGGTCGGATCGACCGGCATCGCCACGTCGGGCGCCAGCACCGCGTCGCGCGCACCGGGAGCCGCGATCAGCGCACTGTTCGGCCCGTCTTAACTACGATCTCGCCGGAACGAGCCCGGCGATGACGTTCGTATTTGCGGCGATGCGCGCGACAGCGATCGGTTGTCGAGGAAGCTCCGCAGCTTCCTTGACCGGCTCGGGTGCTTCAGCTTACGCGAGCGCCCTCGCCTCAATCCGGCGGATACGCTCGCGGGTGACCAAAAACTGCTGGCCGACTTCTTCCAGCGTGTGGGTCGGTGTTCATGCCGCGGCGTATGCGCGAGCCGCGCGCGCGCAATCGCCCTGTTGCCCCGCGCCCCGGCGCCGCTACGATGGCCGTCCAGACGATCTGCCCCATCCTTGCCCCCACGGAGCCGTCATGCCCAAGGCCTATTGGATCACCTGCTATCGCGAGATCAAGGACCCCGCCAAGGTCGCCGCCTACGCCAAGCTGGCGGGGCCGGCGCTGGCGCCGTTCGGCGCGCGCTATCTCTGCCGCGGCACCGCCAACGCCACCTTCGAGCAGGGCCTGAAGGAGCGCGTCGTGGTGTCGGAATGGCCGAGCGTCGAACAGGCGGTCGCCGCGCATAACGGCCCGGCCTATCAGGAGGCGTTGAAGGCGCTCGGCGACGGCGCGGTGCGCGACATCCGCATCGTCGAAGGGCTGGAGTAGGCCGCGCCTCACGGCCCCGCGATTCGCTCGGCCATTAGGACCATGGTCTTGCGATAGACCTCGGAGCGGTTCCACTCGCGCATCGCCTGGAAATTCGCCGTGCCTTCGCCAAACGGCGCGCCCGCCTGCCAGCCGCTGACCTTCAGGAGATTGGCGGTCGAGGCCAGCACGTCCGGCACGCTGTGGCGCAGATCGACGTGGCCGTTGCCGTCGTAGTCGACGCCGTACTTGATGTAGGACGACGGCAGGAACTGGGTCTGGCCGATCTCGCCGGCATAGGCGCCGATCAGGTCGCGCAGCGGCAGGTCGCCGCGCTGCACAATCTGCAAGGCGGCGATCAGCTCGCGCTGGAACAGCTCGGTGCGGCGGCAATCATGCGCCAGAGTGGCGATCGTGCGGACCACCGGCAGCTTGCCCATGTCGCCGGTGCCGTTGTCGCTTTCGAGCGTCCAGATCGCCATCAGCAGACTCGCCGGCACGCCGAACTGCCGCTCGATGCGCGACAGCAGTTGCGCGTGGCGGACCATCAGCGACTTGGCGCGCTTGATGCGCGCCGGGATGACGCGGGTGGCGGCGTATTGCTCGAAACTCTTGGCGTGGAACATGCCGCGCTGGCGGCGGTCGAACGCCATAACCGCCGGATCGAGCGTGATGCCGGCAAAGGCGGCATCGATGACGCCGCGCGAGATGCCGGCGGCCTGGGCCTCGCCCGCCATCGCGGCAATGAAGGTGTTGAAATCGCCGCCGCAGCGCGCGGCGTTGGCCGGCGTGGCGAGCAGGAGGGTGAGGAGCAGGGCTGCGAGAATGCGTGTGATCATGGTGGAAGCATTGCCCAACCGCTCATTCCCGCGCAAGCGCCTTTTGTTGTCATTCCGGGGCGCGAGCCATAAGCGCGTTTACGCGCGTCTTCGACGCGCTGTGGCGAGCGAACCCGGAATCCAGGGTTACGCGTCGACGTCATTTTCATGGCTCTGGATTCCGGATCCGGCGCGGAGCCTGTCATCGGGCCGCGCTTCGCGCGGACCCGTTGGCGCCGTCCCGGAATGACAAGGATTTCTCCGCGTCCTCCCCGCCCAGCGCGGCGAGGCGCGCTCGTAGCGCCTTGCTGATCTGCGCCTGCACCCGCGGCCAGTCGCGCGCCCTCTGCTCGGGCGACGACCGCGGGGCATTGGCGCAATTGTAGTTCGGCGCCATGCAGCCGCGATTGCGCCGGCAGAGCGGCTCCTTGCAGCCGCGCCAGCTGTTGATGAACATGGCGATCCGGCGCGCGAGCTGGTAGCGGAAGGCGTCCTTGTCTGGCGGCGGCGCCCGCTCTCGCGGCTTTTCTGTCCCCGTGGCCGTGCTTCCGGGAGGGCAACCGGGCGCGGCTTGAAGGCCGTCCCATCCAGGCGGCTCCCGCCGCCCTTCGTCGCCCGCCGCGTCCAGCCCTTTAAGGGCAGCCGGTCATAGTGCCGGCGTGGGGAAAGAGCGCCGACGGGTCGAGTGCGACGCCGGTAAGCGCCTGGCGGATCCACCAGGTCGCATAGGTCGAGAACTTGTAGCCGCGGCGGTATTCGAATTTGTCGACCGCCCTCATCAGGCCGATGTCGGAATTTGAGCTGTCGGCCGGATTGGGCGTGTAGCCCGGATGAAGCGCCAGCGAAATCCGGGTTCAGCCGATCGTCTCGCTAACAGCTGAAGAATGTTCCGCTGTGAGCGGAGTTCGCCCGATACCGGATCATTGATGAAGTGCCTCCGGATCGCTGCCGCTTCATCCGGACTAAGGTTGCTATTCAGTCACGATTAGGTTCTTGGAACTGCCATCGCAGGTACCGAGGTAAATGGCTGGGCGGCCATCGTTGGTGACCGCGCTGTCGCTGAAATGGGCGCAGCGGTTTTCGGTGAAGGCACGGAGCTCGAAGCTGCGCCCTTCGCGCTGGACCAGAAGGAACCTCTGCTCGTCGGCCTGTGGGTTGCAGGTCGCTATCTCAAGCTTGTGACGTCCGCTCCCATCGGTGAACGGGGCGCCCACCGTCAAGCAGCGGGGTGAGGCTTGGTTGCGCACTCGGTAGAGTTTCAGGGACTGCTGGAACCCGAGATTCGTCATGGTCGTCGCGGCTGGCTCGAACGTCCATTGCTGGACCGGCAGGTTCGTACACGCGGCCCGACCCACTTCAAAGCTGACAGCCGTCGGCACCCGTGTCACGCACTGCACGTGGTGCGGGCCCACCAGACGGATCGGTGTGTTTGTCAGTGGCGTGACCACCCCGTGACCGAACACCGTCCGCAGGTCCAAGACCGCCTGCTGCGCCGCTCGCCGGACGTTTTCCGCCATCTGCATCGCCCGGTTGGGATCGGATCCGAACAGAATGTCCGCACTGCGCCAAAGCCGAACAACCAAGGGGACGAAAGAATCGATGTGGGCCGGCACGTCCGCGATCTCGATCTGATCCCCCATCGAGGCGAGGGTGCGAATCAGCTGATAGCGCAGGCCGTTGTCCAGATGGGCCATTTGGGCAAGAATCGACGTCTGTGAAACCGATGGCTTTGCTCCGACGTTGAGGATTTGGTCGAGGCCGTGCGGAATGAACCGGAATCGCGTGCGCTGGATCGGCGTCTGCGCGGGCGGATCATCGAACACAAAGGCGTTGTTTCGATTGGACAGAAAACCATCCCCGCTCTTCAGGAAGATCTCCGTCGCCCAGAAGTCGATGAAGGGCGGCAGATCAAGTGTTTTCGCCAGCGCCGTTGCGGGAAAGTTCTGCACCTGGTTGACCGCGAACAGGAAGTCCTGATTCGCCGTTGCCGACCACTCGACCTGCAATTGGTTGTTGGCAATGATGATCTGGGTGAAGTCGTCCGGAAACTCGAATTCGTACAGGCTGCCGGAAGGCACGTTCGTGAGATCGGCGCGGCGGCGGAAGAAATCCTTTTTCACTGGCTCGGTGAGCACATAGAGCCCGAGGAATACGAGGGGAGCCGATGCTGCGTCGCGCCGGTACAGCGCGGCGAAGCTGCACATGGGTGCCGGGAGACCCATGATCCGGAACACGTAGTAGCCGGCGCACTGGCGGAACAGATCGCTGTCTTGTCTGGAATTCTCGAGCGAGAGATGTGTGGTCCCGAGGTGACTCTCGGCCACAGCCTCGTTCGCGGGGAGGTTTCTGTCGAGGGTGAGCGTGAGCGACGGTTTGGTGGTGTGAAATGAACCGCAGAACGATTTCTTCTTGATGCCGATCTGCTGGTAGAGTTGCTCCGTCCTTGTCTCCCCCTCGGTGATCACGGTCGCATTGGTCGAGTGCCAAGGGTAGCGGGGGCTGGAAGGGGGCCACGCGAAAATGCAAACGCCACTCGCCGGCTGTTCGGCCGCCATCGCGGCCCATGTCGCCTGCGGCATCTCTAGGATGATCGACAAGGCAGTGCGGGGATTGAAGAGCTGTTCGAATGGGGTTTGGGCATGCGCCGCTTGAACCGACCCAGGCAGCGCGAGAACGGCGCAAGACAACACTTTGACGAGGCCGTGCATGTCATCCCTCCCCGACGTCTACGAGTAGGGTAGTATTACCTCTTATTATATTCTAAATATATTAGCACAACCGCCGGTTAAGGCAATCAGACGCTCAGAATGAGGGCGGATTGACCTCAGTTGTCCAGGAAGCTGCGCAATTTGCACGACCGGCTCGGATGCTTCAGCTTCCTCAGCGCCTTGGCCTCGATCTGGCGGATGCCCCGCCGGTCAAGTCGGCGGGCTGAAGGCTCACCGCGCGTGACCGAAAACTACCGGCCACCTTATTCCGCCGCCACCCGGGTCAATTCACCCGCCGCCGCCATGCGCTCGTGCAGCGCGATGGGGTCGAGGTCGAAGCCGTTCGGCCAGGTGAGCGCGCCAAGCTCGACAAAGACGCGCGCGAAAAACGCCGGGTCCTTGAGCGGCCGCACCATCTCGCCATCGCGCGCGGCCGTCGACGAAAAATCATGGATGCCGACAGAGCCATCGGAAAAGCCGACGCGCAGCCGGTAACCGCCCATGGCCTTCACGGAGACAACATCAATCATGGGGGCCTGCGACCCGGAAGCAGCGGCCGTCCGTTTGCGCATGATGCCAATTCTCCATCAACTCGGCTTGCCTAAGCACCACCCAGGACTTTACCAAATTCGCCTGCTTGCGGGGAAGCGAGCCAACCCGGCCTCAGGCTGAGGCGGAGAGAGGTTGAAAAGAAAGCGGCGGGCTTCAAACCCGCCGTTTCGATTTGGAAAAAAGCTGGGTCCCGGTTCTGCGACGCACCACTTCGTGCTGCGCCGCGCCCGGGACACGAGCGAGTCAGTTATCCAGGAAGCTCCGAAGTTTACGGCTCCGGCTCGGATGCTTCAACTTCCTCAGCGCTTTGGCCTCGATCTGCCTGATGCGCTCGCGCGTGACCGAGAACTGCTGGCCGACTTCCTCCAGCGTGTGGTCGGTGTTCATGCCGATGCCGAAGCGCATGCGCAGCACGCGCTCTTCTCTGGGCGTCAAGGAAGCCAAGACCCGGGTAGTCGTTTCGCGCAGATTCGACTGGATCGCCGCGTCGATCGGCAGGATGGCGTTCTTGTCCTCGATGAAATCGCCGAGGTGCGAATCCTCCTCGTCGCCGATTGGCGTTTCGAGCGAGAGCGGCTCCTTGGCGATCTTGAGAACCTTGCGCACCTTCTCCAGCGGCATGCCGAGCTTCTCGGCCAATTCTTCCGGCGTCGGCTCGCGGCCGATCTCATTCAACATCTGACGAGAAGTTCGCACGATCTTGTTGATGGTCTCGATCATGTGCACCGGAATGCGGATGGTGCGCGCCTGATCGGCGATCGAACGGGTGATCGCCTGGCGGATCCACCAGGTGGCGTAGGTCGAGAACTTGTAGCCGCGGCGGTATTCGAATTTGTCGACCGCCTTCATCAGGCCGATATTGCCTTCCTGGATCAGGTCGAGGAACTGCAGGCCGCGGTTGGTGTATTTCTTGGCGATCGAGATGACGAGACGCAGGTTGGCCTCGACCATTTCCTTCTTAGCCTGGCGCGCCTCGCGCTCGCCCTTCTGCACCATCTGCACGATCTTGCGGAATTCGTCGATCCCGACGCCGGTCTGCCCGGCGAGCTCATGCACCATGGAGCGGATCTCCTTGATGCGGTCCTTCTCCTTGGCCACCAGATTCTTCCAGCCCTTGGCGGCGAGCTTGGAGATGCGGTTGAGCCAGCGCGGATCGAGCTCGTTGCCCATGTAGTTCTTGAGGAAGTCCTCGCGCGAGACGCCGTAGCTTTCCGACAGCCGCATCAGCCGGCCTTCGTTCGACACGAGCCGCTTGTTGATGTCGTAGAGCTGCTCGACCAGCGAATCGATGCGCGCCTGGTTGAGCCGCAGCGACTTCACCTCGGTGATGATTTCTTCCTTCAGCTTCTTGTATTTGCGCTCCTGTGCCGGCGACAGCGACGTATTGTGCAGGCGGAAATCGATGTCCTGCTCCTGCAACCGGCGCAGCCGCTTGAAGGCGTCGGCGATGTTGTCGAAGGTCTCCACCACCTTCGGCTTGAGCTCGGCCTCGATCGCCGCGAGCGACAGCGAATTCTCCATGTCGTCTTCGTCGTAATCGCTTTCGGCGGCGGCTTCGGCCGGGTCCTTCGGCTCCTCGCCGTCCGCCGCCTCGCCCGGCGCCTTGAACGGCGTCGCCGACGGCGGCGCGGCCGGCGGCGCCACCGGCTGCACGACCTGCAGATGCGGCGCGCCCGGCACCGGCGTGCCGACGGCCTGCGGCACCGGCTTGCCGTCCGGACCGATGATCACCGGCACCTGCATCTGCTTGGCGTCGGGCCCGGCGTATGTCGCTTCCAGGTCGATGATGTCGCGCAGGAAGACTTTGCCCTCGTTCAATTCGTCGCGCCAGATGATGACGGCCTGGAAGGTGAGCGGGCTTTCGCACAGTCCGGCGATCATCGCCTCGCGGCCGGCTTCGATGCGCTTGGCGATGGCGATTTCGCCCTCGCGCGACAGCAATTCGACCGAGCCCATCTCGCGCAGATACATGCGCACCGGATCGTCGGTGCGCTCGGACGGCTCTTTCTTCTCGGCGACGGCCAGCGACTTGGTCTTGGTCTCGACAACTTCGCGGCCGGATTCATCGTCATCGTCGTCGTCGTGCTCGTCGGCCGCCTTCTCGGTCTCGCCCTCTTCGCTGTCGGCATCCTCGGTCTCGACGACGTTGATGCCCATTTCGCTGATCATGGCAAAAACGTCTTCGATCTGGTCGGAGGTCACTTCCTCCGACGGCAGCACGGCGTTGATCTGTTCGTGGGTGACATAGCCGCGCTTCTTGGCGGCCTTGATCATCTTCTTGACGCCGGCGTCCGAGAGGTCGAGCAGCGGCAGCGGCGATTCGGGGGCGCCCTCGGCGTCCTTCTCGGGGGCTTCTTCCTTGGCTACCGCCGCCTTCGCCTTCGTCGCCATCGCCTTGCCCGCCATCTGCTTCTCCTGGACCTTTTTGGCCATCTCAGCGCCCGCGGGGTGCCCGCGTCCTCTTTATCCAAGCGGATGGCCAAAAAGGGCCGCGCCCGCAAAGGCGCCGCCCCGAATCAGGTCGTCAGTGTCCTCGGAACCCGCTTAAGCTCCGATTAACCCTGAAAAAACCCGCGGGAATCGACCTTTATTCCCAGCCGGTCAGGCAATTCCGTGCCGGCTTCAAAGCCGTCGGTCAAGCGCAAAAGCCAAGCTCACAGGCTACGCGCGCCCCGACCGGAAGAGGCGCCAAAACCCTCGATCAGGGCCTCGGTGCCGTCCATCCGGGCCAGGCGCGCCTTGACGTCGCGCAGCCGCAAATAGTTGGCCTCGCTGTTGTCCTGGCCCAGCGCCTGCTCGGCGTCCTTGAGCTCCTTAGTTAGTGAATGCCACTGCCGATGCAAGGCGACGAGCTGCTGCCAGGTCACCAAAACGTCCTCCGGCGCGGCGTCGGGCCTTGCCCCCCAGACCGAGGAGGTGGTGATCGAGGCGGCTATGCGCTCCATCGCCTCGGTGAGATGGCGGGCGGCCAGTTCCGTCTTGAGGGCCGTGCTATCTGCCGCCGCGGCATGGGCGGCGATGTCGATCAGGGCGCATTTGAGCCGCTCGGCGTCGGCATGGCGGAACTCGAGCGAGGCCAGTTCCTCCAGATGGTCGTGCAGCAGCCAGGGATAGTTGAGCGCGGCCTGCAGGATCAGCGCCTCGCGCTTGGGCACCATGGTGCGAGCCCCACGATGCAGCGGACTTGCGGCGAGCTGCCGGCTGACCACCACATAGGGGGT
This sequence comes from Hyphomicrobiales bacterium, assembly GCA_016185205.1. Taxonomy (GTDB): domain Bacteria; phylum Pseudomonadota; class Alphaproteobacteria; order Rhizobiales; family Xanthobacteraceae; genus Pseudolabrys. Next base: position 49,638 of record JACPOA010000034.1, read on the forward strand.
GTTGTGCGAGCCGACCTCCGGCCGCTGCGCCCCGCCCGTGCGCGGCTGCCATGGGCCTTTCGGGCGCTCGCGCCAGTTCTGCTGCCCTTGTCCGCGCGGCGGAAAAGTTCCCCGCGCTGCTCGCGCCGGGGCGAAAAACTGTTGCAGGCGGGTCTGGAAATCCTGCCGGTAATATTTGCGCACGGCGTCGTCGCCGATGCCGGCGGTGACCTCGTGGATGCGCGCCTCCAGCGCGGCGCGCCGTTCCGGCGTGTCGAACGAATGCCCTTCCGTCTCGCGTGTCCACAGCATGGCGGCGAGCGGGCGGGCCGCGGCGATCACCTCCGCCACCGCCTCGCGGCCGGCCGAGCGCACCAGATCGTCGGGGTCCTGGCCTTGCGGCAGCAGCGCGAATTTCAGGCTCTTGCCGGGTTTCAGCCGCGGCATCGCCAGCTCGACCGCGCGATAGGCCGCGCGCAGGCCGGCATTGTCGCCGTCGAAGCAGAGCACCGGCTCGTCCGCCATCTTCCACAGCAGGCCGAGCTGGTCCTCGGTGAGCGCCGTGCCGAGCGGCGCCACCGTGGCCGGGAAGCCGGCCGTCACCATGGCAATGACGTCGACATAGCCTTCAACCGCGATCACCGGCACGCCCTTTTGCGCGCCGTCATGCGCCGCCTGGCGGGCGGTAGCGATGTTGTAGAGCGTGGCGCCCTTATGGAAGAGCGGTGTCTCCGGCGAATTGAGATATTTCGCCTGTGCGTCTTTCTCCATGGCGCGACCGCCGAAGGCGATGACGCGGCCACGCAAGTCGGTGATCGGGAACATCACGCGATCGCGGAAACGGTCGAACGGTACCGGGATGTCGCCGCCGGCGATCAGCAGGCCGGCCTCCACCATGTCCTCAACCGGAATGCCGTGTGAGCCGAGATGCTCCTTGAGCGCGAAGCGCTCGCCCGGCGCAAAGCCAAGGCGAAACTTGAGCTGCGTCGCCGGATCGAGACCGCGATCGGCGAGATAGCCGCGCGCCTTGGCACCCGTGCGCGAGGCCAGCGTCGCCTCGAAGAATTTCGCCGCCAACTCCATGACGTCATGCAGCGTCTTGCGCCGCGCGTCGCGCGCCTCATCCTCGTGCGAGACTTTCGGCAGCGGCACGCCGGCCATCGAGGCCAGCCGCTCCACCGCTTCAGGGAAGGAGACGCCTTCTGATTCCATAACGAAATCGAAGATGCTGCCGTTCTTGCCGGAGGAGAAATCGAACCAGGCCTGCTTCTGGTCGTTCACGAAGAAGGACGGCGTCTTTTCCTTGTTGAACGGCGACAAGCCCTTGAACTCGCGGCCGGCGCGCGTGAGCTTGACGCGCCTGCCCACGACTTCCGAGACCGGAAGCCGGGCTTTCAGCTCATCGAGGAACTGGGGCGTGAAGCGCATGGGTCATGCGCCGCGCTTTTCGTCGCGCGGCGTTCTGGTCTCGCGGATTGGCCGAATCGGTCGCGCCATCATAGGCCGGCAAATGCAGAGTTTCCGGGGCGCGGGCGGGAACCTGCATCAAGGACCGTGAATCGGGGCGTTTTGCTCGTTATTCACAGGGCGTAAAGTCCGACGGTGCTCTTGACCATTTTATCATACGTTTGTATATACATGCTAATTGGATGATCGGCGATGAGGTCGTTTTCGGGTTTCGAATGGGACGATAACAAGCGCCGCGCGAATGTTGCAAAACATGGTCTCGATTTTGTCGACGCGACAGAGGTATTCGCCGATCCCAGACAGCATACTTACCGATCGCCACATCGGTCCGGCGAAGAGCGTTTTGTGTCGATCGGAAGCGTGCGCGGAAGACTGATCGCGGTCGTGTTCACGCAACGCGGCGACAAGCTTCGAATTATTTCGGCCCGACCCGTGCGACAAAACGAACGAGCGCAATATGACCGCTAAGAGCAAGCATCGGGAACATATCGTCACGCTGGTGGCTTCGCTACCGGACGGGACGCATATTATCGAGCATCCTGATGGCAAGCTCGAACGCCAGAAAAGTGAAACTGATTGGGAAAAGCTGCACAATACGACCGACGAAGAGATCGAAGCGCAGATCGCCAACGATCCTGACTGGAGCGACGACTGGAATTGGGGCGACGCCGTTCTCGTGATCCCGCCGAAGAAGAAGGCAATCTCGATTCGAGTCGACGAGGACGTGCTGGATTATTTCAAGACCGAGGGCGCCGGCTATCAGCGCCGCATCAACGCGGTGCTGCGCTCCTACATGCAGCAGAAGAAGAGCAAGAAGAGGAAGCGGGCGTAGATGCTTTCTTCACCTCTCCCCGCGCGGGGAGAGAGAAAGCTCAAAACATATACCGCTTGCCCACCGCCGAGGGCGCCAGCACCTTGTCGCCGAAGGCCGTGGCCAGCGCCGCGATGGCGCGCCAGCCGGTGCAATGGCCGGCGGCGATCTGCGCGAGCTTGAACTCGCCCATCGCCTCAACCGTCTGCGGAATGATCGCCTCGTTGGCACCGGACAGATGCAGGCCGCCCATCACGGCGTGCAGCGGCACATCGGCGAAGCTTAAGCGCGCATGCTTGAGCACGTTGACGATGCCCGCATGCGAGCAGGCGCTTAAGACCACCAGGCCCTTGCCCTTGACGTTCACCGCCAGCCAGCGCTCGTCCATCAGCAACTAGTCCGGCTCCCAAGTGCCATCTTCGGTCTTGCGCACCTGACCGGGCAGCCCGCGCTCGAATGGCGTGACGCGCGGGATTTCGCCGCTGACGTAGAACATGTCGTCGAGGAACGCGCGCGGCTCGGCGGTGCAGACGACCTCGGCGCCGAGCGCGGTGAGATCGGCGATGCCCGGCACGTCGTCCATATAGCGCAGACCGCCGCTGGGCAGCCGCATGGCGCGCGCGCGGAACATGCCGGGATGCGCGTAATACGGCACGGTGCGCGCGCCGTTGCGGGCGCGGATGGCGCCGAGCGCCGCAAACATCGCGCCGGAATGATCCCAATGGCCGTGCGAGAGTACGATTGCTTCGACCTGGCCCAGGTCAGCGCCGAGCCGCGCGCAGTTGCGCTCGAACGCGAAGTCCTCCGGGCCGCTGTCGAACAGCACCGTATGCCGCGTCGCGCCACGCGTGGCGGTGAGCAGGCCGGAGAAGCCGTGTACCGCGCAGCACAGGCAGCGGCCGGACGAGGCGCGTAAGCCCCGGCGCGTCGCGAAAGCGAATTCGTTTTCGACATTGGCTGGCGTCGACGACAGTCCGTCGGTCGCGTTGTCGACCAAGATCAGGATCTCGAGTTTGTCGACGGGGACGAGGTTGAGCATTTACTGCGGCTCGAGCCCCGACTGCTTCACCACATCCTTGGCGGCGGCGCGGTCGGCCACGATCTCCTTGGCGAATTGCTCCGGCGTGTCGATCGCCGGCACCTGGCCGCGGTTGATCACATATTTGTCGACGAACTCCTTGTCGGCGAACACCCGCGTCACTTCGGCATTGAGCTTGTCGATGACCGGCTTCGGCGTGCCGGCCGGCGCGAACAGCCCGTACCAGGTCTGCGATGGCGCACCCTGGTAGCCGATATCGGCGAGCGTCGGCACGTTCGGCAACAGCGGTGTGCGCCGGTTGTTGACCAGCGCCAGCGCCGTCATCTTGCCGGCATTGATCTGCGAGATCACGTTGCCGAGCCCGATCAGGCCGATCGGCGTCGAGCCGCCGAGGATGGCGTTGGTCGCCTCGCCGCCGCCCTTGAACGGCACGCGCACCCAGTCGGCGCCCTTGTCGCGCTTGAGGCTCTCCATATAGACCGCGAGCGGCAGCGAGGCGGTGAGGTAGCTGAGCGTGCCCGGCTTCTGCTTGGAGACGGCGATCAGGTCATCGACGGTCTTCACCTTGAGATCGGCATTCACCACCAGCACCTGGATCAGGTGGAACAAATTGACGATCGGGGTGAGGCCCTTGTCCGGATCGAACGGCAGCTTCTTGAACAGGAACTGGTTGTAGATCATCGGATCGGCATTGATGATGCAGATGGTGTAGCCGTCCGGCTGCGCCTCAGCGCAGCTGCGCGCGCCGATATTGCCGGCGCCGCCGGGGTGGTTCTCGACGATCAGCGGCTGGCCGAGCCGCGCCCGCATCGCCTCGCCCAGCACGCGCATGAAGATGTCGCTGATGCCGCCGGCGCTGCTGGTCGTGAACACGCGGATCGGCCGCGTCGGGTAGTCGTCGGCGGCGACCGGCGTGGCGAACAATGCCGCAATGAGCGCGGCCCCCGCCAAAATGCGTTTCATGAATCCTCCCCCAATGCTTGTTCTTAAGTTTCGTTACTGCAGCTTCGCCTTCACCAGCGCGCTGGCTTTACCGAAGTCCATCTGGCCGGCATATTTGCCACGCAGGCTGCCGATCACCTTGCCCATGTCCTTCATGCCGGCGGCGCCCGTCTCCTTGATGGCCGCCTCGATCGCCGCCGCCATTTCGGCCTCCGACATCTGCTTGGGCAGATAGCCCTGAATGATGGCGATCTCCTCCTGCTCCTGCTTCACGAGATCCGCGCGGCCGCCCTTCTGGTAGAGCTCGACCGATTCCTGGCGCTGCTTGATCATCTTCTGCAGCAGGCCGAGCAGCTCGGCGTCGGTAAGCGGCGGCTTGCCCTGCCCGCGCGCCTCGATATCGGCGTTCTTGAGCGTGGAATTGATCATGCGCAGGGTGGACACCGCTCGCTCGTTCTTGGCCTTCATCGCCTCTTTCAAGGCGCTATTGATGTCGTCGCGCAGCACGGGGAGCCCCTTTCGTTGAACTAATGTAGCCTGGGGGCGGCAGCCGGCGGCCCCTTGCCTCTGTTGTTATAATACGCAACTAAGAGGCCATGACCCAGACACCAGCGCCTTCCACCGGAACTTCTCCGGCCGTTTGGGCCGAGCCCAAGCCGACGGCCCTGCTGGTGCTGGCGGACGGCACCGTGCTGGAGGGCTTCGGCCTGGGCGCCACCGGCAGCGCGGTCGGCGAGGTGTGCTTCAATACCGCCATGACCGGCTATGAGGAGATCCTCACCGACCCCTCCTATGCCGGGCAGATCATCACCTTCACCTTCCCCCATATCGGCAACGTCGGCACCAACGAGGACGACATCGAGACCGTCAACCTGGCGGCAACGCCGGGGGCGCGCGGCGTCATCCTGCATTCCGCCATCACGCCGCCGTCGAACTACCGCGCTACCCGCCATCTCAACGACTGGCTGAAGGCGCGCGGCATCGTCGGGCTCGCCGGCATCGACACCCGCGCGCTAACCGCGCTGATCCGCGAGAAGGGCATGCCCAATGCCGTGATCGCGCATGCGCCCGACGGCACGTTCGATCTCGTTGCGCTGAAGAAAGAAGCAGCAAGCTGGCCGGGCCTGGTCGGCATGGACCTGGTGCCGATGGTGACGTCGGCTCAGAGATTTTCCTGGGACGAGACGCCGTGGGCCTGGGGCCAGGGCTTCGGCCGCCAGACCAATCCGGAATTCCACGTGGTCGCGCTCGACTACGGCATCAAGCGCAACATCCTGCGCCTGCTCGCCGGCTCCGGCTGCAAGGTGACGGTGGTGCCGGCCAAGACCTCGGCCGAGGACATCATGGCGCTCAAACCGGACGGGGTGTTCTTATCCAATGGCCCAGGCGATCCGGCGGCGACCGGGCAATACGCGGTGCCGGTGATCAGGAAGCTGATTGACACCGGCACGCCGACCTTCGGCATCTGCCTCGGCCATCAGATGCTCGGCATCGCGGTCGGCGGCAAGACCATGAAGATGCATCAGGGCCACCACGGCGCCAATCATCCGGTCAAGGATCTCACCACCGGCAAGGTCGAGATCACCTCGATGAACCACGGCTTCGCGGTCGACAAGGACTCGCTGCCGAAGAATGTCGAGCAGACGCATGTCTCGCTGTTCGACGGCTCCAATTGCGGCATCGCGCTGAAAGACAAGCCGGTGTTCTCGGTGCAGTACCACCCGGAGGCATCGCCTGGGCCCCGCGACAGCCATTATCTGTTCACCCGCTTTGTCGACATGATGCGGCAGGCCAAAGACGCCAAAAAGCGCAAGATCGCCTGAGCGATGGCCGACTGGATCAGTTTCTACGACCTGCGGCATTCGCTGATCTATGTGAATGCGCGCCATCGCGACGTGCATTACCGCAAGATCGCCGACGACCTGCGCGCGCTGGCGCCTTCACCCACCGCGGCCGTGCTCGACTATGGCTGCGGCGAGGCGACCTCGGCCGATTATCTGGCTGAGTCTTGCGGCCATCTCACCATGGTGGAGGCCGCGCCCAATGTGATGGCCGCGCTGAAAGCGCGCTATGGCGGCAACGGCAAGATTTCCGTGATCGGACCGGCGGAGGCGGCGGCGAAGCCGGCGGCCTCGTTCGATCTGATCGTGCTGCATTCGGTGGCGCAGTATCTGAGCGGCGCCGAACTTGACGGCCTGCTGGCAACGTTCCGTGAACTGCTCAAGCCCGACGGCCATCTGGTGGTGGGCGACATCGTGCCGCCGCGCTTCGCGGCCCCCGCGGCGGCGCTGTCGCTGTTGCGCTGTGGCGCCGAGAACGGCTTCTTCATCGCCGCGGTGCGCGGTCTGATCCGCATCGCGGTGTCGGATTATCTGCGGCTCAAGAGCAAAGTCGGCCTGTCGCATTACGACGAGGCCGCCATGCTGGAAAAGCTGACGCGTGCCGGATATCGGGCCGAGCGCGCGGCGCGCAATGTCGGCCACAATCAGTGGCGCATGACGTTTTTGGCGCGGCCTGCTTCGGGCGCATGATCTAGCCCGAGAACCGGCTCCCACCTCCGAAGGCGGATGGGCTATTTTCGGCCACTTTCAGTCTCCACCGCTAATCCGCCCGCCGCCCTTCCCTGCCCGCCGATTCTGGTCTAAGACCCGCTCGCGCGCGGGGCTAAAACCTCAGCGCGGTCCGGGGAGCGCGCGTAAGCGCGCCCTTTTTTTGTGCCGATTGTCCGGAAGACCGATGCCCAAACGCACCGACATCAAGTCGATCCTGATCATAGGCGCCGGCCCGATCGTCATCGGCCAGGCCTGCGAGTTCGACTATTCCGGCACGCAGGCCTGCAAGGCGCTCAAGGAAGAAGGCTACCGGGTCATCCTGGTGAACTCCAATCCGGCGACGATCATGACCGATCCCGATCTCGCCGACGCCACCTATATCGAGCCGATCACGCCCGAGATCGTCGCCAAGATCATCGAGAAGGAGAGGCCCGACGCGCTGCTCCCCACCATGGGCGGGCAGACCGCGCTCAATTGCGCGCTGTCGTTGCGCAAGATGGGCACGCTGGAGAAGTTCAACGTCAAGATGATCGGCGCTACCGCCGACGCCATCGACAAGGCCGAGGACCGCGAGCTGTTCCGCGAGGCGATGACCCGCATCGGCCTGCCGACGCCGCGCTCGCATCAGGTCAAGACGCTGATCCAGGCGCTGGAAGCGCTCGACGACATCGGGCTGCCGGCCATCATCCGCCCGTCGTTCACGCTCGGCGGCACCGGCGGCGGCATCGCCTACAACAAGGCGGAGTTCATCGACATCGTCGAGGGCGGCATCGACGCCTCGCCCACCAGTGAAGTGCTGATCGAAGAATCGGTGCTGGGCTGGAAGGAATTCGAGATGGAGGTGGTGCGCGACAAGAAAGATAACTGCATCATCATCTGCTCGATCGAGAACGTCGATCCGATGGGCGTGCATACCGGCGACTCGATCACCATCGCGCCGGCACTCACGCTCACCGACAAAGAATACCAGATCCTGCGCGACGCCTCGATCGCCGTGCTGCGCGAGATCGGGGTGGAGACCGGCGGCTCCAACGTGCAGTTCGCCATCAACCCGGCCGACGGGCGGCTGGTGGTGATCGAGATGAATCCGCGCGTGTCGCGCTCCTCCGCGCTCGCTTCCAAAGCCACCGGCTTCCCGATCGCCAAGGTCGCCGCCAAGCTGGCGGTCGGCTACACGCTGGATGAGATCGCCAACGACATCACCGGCGGCGCCACGCCCGCCTCGTTCGAGCCGACCATCGACTACGTGGTCACCAAGATTCCCCGCTTTGCCTTCGAGAAATTCCCCGGCGCCTCGAATGTGCTCACCACCTCGATGAAATCGGTGGGCGAGGCCATGGCGATCGGCCGCAGCTTCCAGGAGAGCCTGCAGAAGGCGCTGCGCTCGCTGGAGACCGGCCTCACCGGCCTCGACGAAATAGCCATCGAGGGCTTCGATGCGGCCAAAGGCATCGACGACGCCGACAACAAGAACGCCATTCGCGCCGCGCTCGGCACGCCGACACCGGACCGCCTGCTCAAGATCGCGCAGGCGATGCGGGTCGGCGCCAGCGACGAACTGATCCACAATGCCTGCCGCGTCGACCCCTGGTTCCTGGCCGAGATCCGCGCGCTGGTGGACACGGAAACCGAGATCAGAGCCAAGGGTCTGCCCACGTCCGCCGGCGCTTTCCGCCGGCTCAAGGCACAAGGATTTTCCGACAGCCGCCTCGGCAAGCTCACCGGCAATTCCGCCGAGGCGGTGATGGAAAAACGCCGCGCGCTCGGCGTGCGGCCGGTGTTCAAACGCATCGACACCTGCGCCGCCGAATTCGCCTCGCCCACCGCCTACATGTATTCGACCTACGAAACGCCATTCGCCGGCCAAGACGGAAAACAAGTCGCCAACGAAGCGCGGCCGTCCGACAAGAAAAAGATCATCATCCTCGGCGGCGGCCCCAACCGCATCGGCCAGGGCATCGAGTTCGACTACTGCTGCTGCCACGCCGCCTTCGCGCTCAAGGAAGTCGGCTACGAGACCATCATGGTCAACTGCAATCCGGAGACGGTGTCGACCGACTACGACACCTCCGACCGATTGTATTTCGAGCCGCTCACGCCCGAGGACGTGCTGGAGATCATCGACACCGAGCGCAGCAACGGCACGCTGCACGGCGTCATCGTGCAGTTCGGCGGCCAGACGCCGCTCAAGCTCGCCGAGCACCTGGCCAAGGCGAAGGTGCCGATCCTCGGCACTTCGCCGGACATGATCGACCTCGCCGAGGATCGCGACCGCTTCAAGACACTGCTCGACAAGTTGAAAGTGCGCCAGCCGCAGAACGGCATCGCCACCTCGCCAGGCGCCGCGCGCGCCATCGCCGACCAGATCGGCTATCCGGTCGTAATCCGGCCGTCCTACGTGCTAGGCGGCCGCGGCATGGAGATCGTGCGCGACTCGGCGCAGCTCGAACGCTACGTCACGCGGCTGGCCGCCACGCTCGACAAGCCGTCCGAGCTGGTGGTGTCGAAGAAAAGTCCGCTGCTGATCGACCGCTATCTGTCCGACGCCACCGAAGTGGACGTCGACTGCCTGTGCGACGGCAAGGACACCTTCATCGCCGGCATCATGGAGCACATCGAGGAAGCCGGCATCCATTCCGGCGATTCCGCCTGCGCGCTACCGCCGTATTCGCTCGACGCCAAGACGATCGTCGAACTCGAGCGGCAGACGCGCGAACTTGCGCTTGCGCTCAATGTCGGCGGGCTGATGAACGTGCAATACGCCATCAAGGACGGCGAGATTTATGTGCTCGAAGTCAATCCGCGCGCCTCGCGCACGGTGCCGTTCGTCGCCAAGGTGATCGGCCTGCCGGTCGCCAAGATTGCGTCCCGCATCATGGCCGGCGAAAGCCTGGCGAGCTTCCATCTCAAGCCCGCTACCTTCAGGCACCGCGCGGTGAAGGAAGCCGTATTCCCGTTCGCGCGCTTCCCCGGCGTCGATACCGTGCTGGGGCCGGAGATGAAATCCACCGGCGAAGTGATGGGGATCGATGGCTCGTTCGAGATCGCCTTCGCCAAGAGCCAAATCGGCGGCGGTACCAGCCTGCCGCGCGATGGAACCGTGTTCGTCTCGGTCAAGGACGCCGACAAGCCGCGCATTCTCGATGCGGTCAGGCTGCTGGCTTCGCTCGGCTTCAAGACCATTGCCACCTCGGGCACCCAGCGCTACCTGGCGGAACAGGGGGTCGAGGCGGCCAAGATCAACAAGGTGCTGGAAGGCCGGCCCCATATCGTCGATGCCATCAAAAACGGCGGGGTTCAGCTGGTTTTCAATACCACCGAGGGGGCCGCCGCCCTGGCCGACAGCCGCTCCATGCGCCACGCCGCCCTCTTGCATAAAGTGCCGTACTACACCACTCTTTCGGGTGCCGTCGCCGCGGCACAAGGCATCAAAGCCTATCTCGGGGGCGACCTCGAGGTGCGTACGTTGCAGAGCTACTTCAGCGGCCGGACTTGAGGGCTCAAGCCCTCGACAGTCCGAACCCAAAGCGCGGCGGCGCGAGTTAGGCCGGGAATTCAACGGTCGCGATGCAGGTGAAGCTGCACGCGATCGGGGTTTTTTCGTCCGGCCCCCGGTTCACATGACTCCGGTTCCACGGGCAGCCGTGGCCGGAGTCGTATTACGAGTGGTTGAACGGTGTTTTGAAGGTGGAAGGGGCTTGGCGGCGCGAAGGCGCGTGCAAGTTGGTTCGAGCGCCCGCCAGGAGGAGAAGGACGATGGAAAAGATTCCGATGACGGCCGCCGGCTATACGGCGCTGGAAACCGAATTGAAGCACCGCCAGCAGGTGGAGCGTCCGCGCATCATCCAGCAGATCACCGAGGCGCGCACGCACGGCGATCTGTCGGAGAATGCCGAGTATCACGCCGCCAAGGAGCAGCAGTCGCTCAACGAGGGCGCCATCGCCGAGCTTGAGGACAAGCTCGCGCGCGCCGACGTGATCGACGTGTCGAAGCTGTCGGGCGACAGCATCAAGTTCGGCGCCACCGTGACGCTGGTCGACGAGGACACCGACGAGAAGAAGGTGTGGCAGATCGTCGGCGAACCGGAAGCCGACGCCAAGAAGGGCCGCATCTCGGTCACCTCGCCGCTCGCTAAGGCGCTGATCGGCAAGACCAAGGGCGCCACCGTCGAGGTCAACACGCCCGGCGGCGCTCGCGCCTATGAGGTCAAGAAGGTGGAGTGGCGGTAGCGCCGTTCACGCCCGCGACATTCGCACAATGCCCGGCCTTGCGCCGGGCATTGGCTTTTCAGGGGCCGATCAATTCTCCATCGGCACCATGGCCGCGTCTTTGGAATTGCGCAGCGTCAGCGAGGTCTTCACGTTGCGCACATTGGGCGCCGAGGTGAGCTTCTCGACGAACGCCTGGAAGGTCTTCAAGTCTGGCGCCACGCATTTGAGCACGAAGTCGATCTCGCCCGAGAGCATCCAACATTCGCGCACCAGCGGCTGCGCGCGCACGAAATCCTCGAAGGCGGTGAGATCGGCCTCGGCCTGGCTCGCCAGATGCACCATGGCGAACACCGCCACTTCGTAGCCGAGCTTCTTCTCGTCGAGCAGCGCGCGGTAGCCCTTGATGTAGCCGGCCTCCTCCAGCGCGCGCACACGCCGCAGGCAGGGCGGCGCCGAAATGCCGACCCGGCGCGACAACTCCACATTGGTGATACGGCCGTCATCCTGCAGTTCCTTCAGGATCTTGCGGTCGATGGCGTCGAGACGGGCGGGCAAGGGCAACTCCAGCGCGAGCGCAGGGGATGAGGCAAGCGGGTCATCCATACCGCGAAATAATGTTTCGCGAAAGATTATTGCGCCGGCAAGTGATCCGACAAGCGCGACATCTATGCCAACAGACCCAATGTTGTGCGTTCGCGGGGTTGCGTATCTTGCATAGCTCGGCCGAAGGCCATACATCGTGCGGGGCAAAAGTGCCGGCTGATAGTCCGGCCGCCTGGGCGATTGGGTCGCCCGACGACGCCCGCCAGGGGGGCGCATACGATGCCAAAGACGATCCACGCCAAGATCGTGATCATCGGCTCGGGTCCGGCGGGCTACACCGCCGCGATCTACGCCGCGCGCGCCATGCTGGAGCCGATCCTGATCCAGGGCATCCAGCCCGGCGGCCAGCTTACCATCACCACCGACGTCGAGAACTATCCCGGCTTCGCCGACGTCATCCAGGGCCCCTGGCTGATGGAGCAGATGCAGAAGCAGGCCGAGCATGTCGGCACCAAGATCGTCACCGACCATGTCTCAAAGGTGGAGCTGTCGCAACGCCCGTTCCGCCTGACTTGCGACTCCGGCAACAGCTATCTCGCCGACAGCCTGATCATCGCCACCGGCGCGCAGGCGCGCTGGCTCGATCTGCCGTCCGAGCAGAAGTTCAAGGGCTACGGCGTGTCGGCCTGCGCCACCTGTGACGGCTTCTTCTACCGCAACAAGACCGTCATCGTGGTCGGCGGCGGTAATACCGCGGTGGAGGAAGCGCTGTTCCTCACCAATTTCGCGTCGAAGGTCACTGTGGTCCACCGGCGCGATGCATTCCGCGCCGAGAAGATCCTGCAGGACCGGCTGTTCAAGAACCCCAAGATCGACGTGATCTGGGACTCGGCGCTCGACGATGTGCTGGGAGCCGAGAACCCGATGAAGGTGAACCGCGTGCGCATCAGGAACGTCAAGACCGGCGCCGTCAGTGAGCGCTCGGTCGACGGCGTGTTCATCGCCATCGGTCATTCGCCTGCGTCCGAATTATTCGCCGGCCAATTGCAGATGAAGCCGTCGGGCTACATCGTCACCGCCGGCCATTCCACCGCCACCTCGGTACCCGGCGTATTCGCGGCCGGCGACGTCACCGACGACATCTATCGCCAAGCGGTCACCGCCGCCGGCCTCGGCTGCATGGCCGCGCTCGAAGCGGAAAAATTCCTGGCCGCGCACGAACACCAACGCGCCGCAGCGGAATAGATCATGGCCAACACCTCGATGGACTGGGACAAGCTAAAAGTGTTTCACGCCGCCGCGGAGGCAGGCTCCTTCACCCATGCCGGCGAACGGCTCGGGCTGTCGCAGTCGGCGGTCTCGCGCCAGGTTTCGGCGCTCGAATCCGAGCTTTCGGTCTCGCTGTTTCACCGCCACGCCCGCGGCCTGATCCTCACCGAACAGGGCGACATGCTCTACCGCACGGCGCATGAAGTTTTCATGAAGCTGGAGGCGGCGCGCACCAAGCTCACCGACAGCCGCGAGCGGCCGAACGGCGAACTCAAGGTTTCGACCACGCCCGGCATCGGCGTGCATTGGCTCACCCCGCGGCTCGGCGAATTCCTCGATCTCTATCCCGATATTCACATCACGCTGATCACCACCGACGAAGAACTCGACCTTGCCATGCGCGAGGCCGATGTCGCCATCCGTCTGCGCCAGCCGACGCAGCCGGACCTGATCCAGCGCAAGCTGTTCTCGGTGCATTTCCATGCCTACGCCTCGCCCGACTACCTGAAACGGTTCGGCACGCCGCGCACCCACGACGAGCTCGACAAGCACCGCATCGTTATGCTGGGCGGCGGGCAGGTGCCCGCGCATTTCTCCAACCGGCGCTGGCTTGTGGAAGCCGGCCGCGAGGTCAAGAATGCGCGCGTGCCGCGGCTATCGATCAACAACGTGCTCGGCGTTCTGCGCGCCTGCCAGCGCGGCCTCGGTGTGGCGATGCTGCCGGATTATCTGGTGGAGGAAAACGGCGGACTGGTGCAGCTGTTCGGTGAAGCCGACACGGTCGCGGTCGATGCTTTCTTCGTCTATCCGGAGGAGCTCAAATCGGTGGCGCGCATCCAGGTGTTCCGCGATTTTCTGGTGGCGAACGCGCAACGCTGGCATTTTTAGATTTTCGCTGCGTCAAAAGGCCGCCTACATTTCGCTTCGGCGGATGGTGCCGGCCCACCGCCAATTCACGATTTCGACATGGCAGACATGCGGTGCCGGGCGTTGCCGGACTCAGGCATCGCCCGCATAATTCCCGTCAGCTGAAGCACTGGATGTATCCTCCCAGACTCAACCGGTGCGCAGCATGTTCCCCTCTGGAAGATGTTGCCGGCCCCCACGCCGGCACGTTGAAACCGGGCCCCTCACGGGCCCGGTTTTTTTCGGGGTGCGCGTGGGCGACGCATCAGGATTCGGTCACGCTGCCTCGCCATCCTCGGCGGCCTGAATGCGCCATCACGAAAAAGTAATCCGGGAAAAGCCACAATAAGCGTCCAGGAACCGGCTGCCCGGCCTGCCGTTGCTTTAGACTTCCGCGTGGAATGGGACGGAAACTTCGCTTCCACGCGGTGTTTGGCTACCCTTGCCAAATAGCTTCCCTTGCAAAATAGCCACACTCCGCAAGGGATTGGACTTGTTACGTATTGTGTAACCAATGCAGGACTATCGGTTAGACAAACCCGGTAATATAAGGGGGGTGCTGCGCCTCGACGGAATTTGGGAGGATTATCGGTGATAAGCGTTCGTTTTGACCGTGTTTTGGCCTCGACCGCGCTCGGTCTTGTATTGACCCTGGGCAGCCATGCGGGCATGGCCCAGCAGCCCGATGAGAAGATCGAGGCTACGGTCCCGCTACCCGACACCTCCCTGCCCGCGCCGCTGACCGCGCAGGACGTCGCGCCCAAGCCGGGCCAGGCGGCGCCGGTCGAAGCCGTCAAGACTGAAACCGCCGCGCCGGCCGTCACCGCCGACAGCGCCGTCTCCGACAGACTGCGCGAGCTGATCGCCAGCAAGCAATTCGAACGTAGCGTCAGCCGCAAGGCCGACCGCGAGGGCGTCGATTCGTTCTACAAGGCACGCAATTACGCCCCGCTGTGGCTCACCGCCGGCGCCGCCAATGAGCGCGCCAAGTCGGCGATCGCCTATCTCGCGCAGGCCGATGCCGTCGGCCTCGACCCGCGCGACTATCCAACGCCCGATTTCAAATCGGCGATCACCTCCGACGCCCAGGCCGAGGCCGAACTCAAGCTCACCGCCGCGGCGCTGACCTTCGCGCGCCAGGCGCAGATCGGCCGCGTCCACTTCAGCCGCGTCAGCAGCGACATCCAGTTCGAACTCAATGCGCCCGAGCCGGCCGCAGTGCTGGCCAAGCTTGCCGACGCCGGCGATACCGGCAAAACGCTCGACAGCTACAATCCGCCGCAAGCCGAGTTCAAGGCGCTCAGGGCCAAGCTCGCCGAATTGCGCAAGACCGGCGGCGTGATCGCCAAGCCCGAGGAAGAGAGCAAGCCGGCGCCGGTGCTTGTCGGCGAAGGTAAGATCCTGCGTCCTGGCCTGAAGGACCAGCGCGTGATCGCGCTGCGCAAACGTCTCAACATTGCCGGCGACAAGAACAACGAGCTTTACGACGATGCGGTGCGCGACGCGGTGAAGGCGTTCCAGACCGCCGCCGATCTGCACGCCGACGGCAATCTCGGCCCCAATACGGTGAAGGCGCTGAACGGCGAGAAGAAAGTCGCCGCCAAGGGCCCGAGCGCCGATCCGATCGATACTGTCGTCGTCAATATGGAGCGCTGGCGCTGGCTGCCGCGCGATATCGGCAATCCGCATGTGATCGTCAACATTCCGGACTACCGCTTGACGCTCTACAACAACGACAAGGTTTTCTGGACCACCAAGATCGTGGTCGGCAAAGCAAACCTGCCGACGCCATTGATCAGCGCGGAGATGAAGTTCATCACCGTCAACCCGACTTGGAACGTGCCGCCGTCGATCATCGAGAACGAATACCTTCCGGCGTTGCAGCAAGACCCGCAGGCGCTCGAGCGCATCGGCCTGAAGATTGAGCAGGACGCGGACGGCAATGTACGTATCTTCCAGCCGCCGGGCGCCGGCAATGCGCTCGGCCGCATCCGCTTCAACTTCCCTAACAAGTTCCTGGTCTACCAGCACGACACGCCTGACAAGCATCTGTTCGCGCGCGAGGAGCGCGCCTTCAGCCACGGCTGCATGCGGGTGCAGAACCCGCTCACCTATGGCGAGAAGCTGTTGTCGCTGGTGCTGCCCAATGAGCGCTACACCGAGGCCAAGCTGCAGTCGATGTTCGGCGGCAGTGAGATCAACATCAACTTCCCTAAGAACATCTGGGTGCATCTGACCTACCAGACCGCCTTCGTGGACGAAGACGGCAAGCTGCAGTTCCGCAAGGACGTCTATGGTCGCGACGCGCGAATGATCGCGATCCTCAAGGGCAGCGAGCGCAAGGTCGCCGAAATCCCGGTCGAACGCGCGCCCAACACGTCATCCAAGCCGGTGCGCATGCCGGTCGGCATGTATGGCGGTGGCGGCGGTTATAGCGGGTCGAACTTCTTCGACTTCCTGTTCGGCGGAGGCGGGTCGCCGACCGCCCAGCCACAGTATCGGCCGCGTCCGCCGCGCAACGTCAACGGCCGCGTCAGCCAGCGCTGATCGCACCACCGGTTCGAAATGCAAACGCCGGCGACAAGTTCGCCGGCGTTTTTGCGTTTGTGGCGGTGGATCGCAATTGGGGAGATGGTACAGGCGGGTGGACTTGAACCACCGACCTCTGGTTCCACAGACCAGCGCTCTAACCAACTGAGCTACGCCTGCACGCGGGACCGGCATTGATTGATGCCCGATCCAAGCGGCCGGAACCTAGGTGCCGCCTGCCATTTTGGCAAGCGGCTTGGCCCGCGGGTTCGGCCGGCGCCGGCCGCGCGCGAAAAAGCCCGGACGGTTGCCCGCCCGGGCTTTGATCAGGACGCGGGCGCTTGACCGCGCCGCGGCGATGCCGTGGCTGGTTAAGCGGCGGCCTTGTTGAAGCTGGTGGTGATGGTTTCCTTGATCGGCTCGACCGTCTTGCTCGCCACCTTCTGCGCATGCTCGGTCAACTCCTTGGCCTGCGCGGTCATGGTGTCGAACTGCGCGCGCATATAGCCGGTAGTCTTTTCAACCACCTCGGCATAGGACTTCGCGGTCAACAACTCGCCGAACAGGTCGAAAGCGGCGTTGTTGTTGGCGCGCGCGGTCTCGAGCAGCTTGAGGCCGTAGTCCGAGGACCCCTTGGTGGCGTTGCTGTAGGTATCCTCGAGCACGGCGGTGGCCTGCTCGGCCGCGCTCTTGATCTTCTCGTAGTTGTCCTTGGCCTGCGCGATACCCTTCTCGGCCAGTTCGCGGAAAGCGGCCGGCATTTCGACATTCGGCATGTCGAACTTCGGTATTTCGAATTTGGGCATATCGAATTTCGGCATCGCGAAGGTGGATTCGCTGGTAACGGCGACCGGTTTGGCTTTCGCTTTCGGGGTCGTGGTGGAGATGGTTTCAGCCATAATTGTCATCCTTGGCTCGAAGGGCGGTTTCCCGCCGAAAATGAGCCGCCGCGCTTGGCATAACGGCTCGCGTGTCTATTCCAGCACCCGCCGTCGGAAGGCGCCTGAGGGCGTCTGAGCGGGTGTCTTGATTAACTATATAACATTTTTTTGGTGCATTGCAACAAAAATATTGCATTGCACAAATGATTGATAAATCTCACGTGGCCGGAACCGACCGGCGGCAGTTCGCCAATAATAATATGCCGGGCAGCCCTCGTCAGTGAGGGGTGCCGGCCATCTTGGACGTCTGTTTGCTCAATTCCTTGGCCTGATCGGTGAGGGCGGCGATCTGGCTTTTCACGTATTCGGCCTGCAGCCTCGTTACTTCCTTGAAATCCTTGGCGTGCAGAAGCTGCTGGGCGAATTCGAACGAGGCCGCGACGTTACGTTCGGCAAAGCGCATGGCGAGTTCGCTCGCTTCCTTGGCGCCTGCCCGCGCGCTGGTGGCCTGATTCTCCATAGTATTGGCCGCGTGTTGCGCGGCCGAGATAAAGGTATCGAAGGCCTGTTTGGCCTGTTCGACGCTTTTCTCCGCGAACGCGCGCATTTCCGCCGGGATCTCGAAATTCGCGCTGGCTTCCTTCGGCATGACAACCTCCTGCCTGTGCACCGCCGGCCGTTCCGGCCTTAGCTTTCATGTAGGTCGCCAGCGGGAGTGCGCCAGCCTTGGAACTCGCGCATTAAGGATATCGCCGCTTGGCGTCGCATATGTGACGCCGCGTCGTGGACGCAAAGCCAAAGCAGCCGTATTAAAGCTTTATTAGCCGTAATCCGTGCGACGAGAGCGATGAGTGGGTCCGAGTTCCAATTCGCCTGGCTGAGCGATGCGCGGCTCGCGGCACATGCCCTGAGCCCGGCGCCGGTTTGGCTATGGAGCGTGGATGCCACGCGCATCCTGTGGACCAACCCAACCGCCGCCGCGATCTTCGATGCCGCCTCGCCCGGCGCGCTCGCACCGCTGCAATTCGATCCGCAGCATGCAAGTGCCGCGCAGATCCTGCGCCTCGCCGGAACGATGCCGCCAGGCGGCGCACCGCGGCTGGAACGGCTGCGCGGTTTCGGCGCCAGCTTCGGCGGCACGCTCATCTGCCTTTGCTCGCGCATCGTGCTCAACGACAACAACGCCGGCATCCTGGTGGTGTCGACCGAGCGCTCGGCCAAGGACTTGAGCCTGCCCGAACGCGCGCGCCGCATGCTGGCCGATTTCGAACGGCCGGCGGCGATCTTCACCGCCGACGGCGAGCTGATCGATGCGACGCCGTCGGCGCGCGCGCGCTTGGCAAGCAATCGCGACCTGATCGCGCTCGGCGCCGAAAAGCTTGCGCGCGAGGCCAGCCGCAACGGCAGGGCAGAAGGCGCCATCGCCGCCGGACCGATCACCATGCTGCGGCTTGGCGCCGGCGCGACTGTCACGCTGCTCATTGCCTTCGAGGCTACCGCCGGCTCATCGCATGCCGGCGCGCGCGCGAACGAGGCCGCCGCCGCGATCGCGGCATCGAGCGCGCCCAGCCGCGCCGCGCCGGCGCCAAGCACACGCCAGCTGCCGTTCCGTTTCGTCTGGCAGATGGATGCGTCCACCCGCTTCACGCTCGGCGTGCAAGAGTTCGCCCAGCTGATCGGACCCAAGACCGCCGCCGTGCTCGATCGCCCCTGGGCGGAGATCGCCGACGCGCTCAAGCTCGACCGCGAAGGCCGCATCGCCAGCGCGCTGGCCTCGCGCGAAACCTGGAGCGGTATCGTCGTGCTTTGGCCGGCCGATGACACGCCCGAGCGCGTGGCCGTCGAGATGTCGGGGCTGCCGGTGTTCGACAGCGAACGGCAATTTGCCGGCTACCGCGGCTTCGGCATCTGCCGCGACGTCGACCGGCTGGCCGACCTGGACGGCAAGCAGACTGCAGCCAAAGCGGACCAGCCGGCGGCCAAGGTGCTGGCGTTCCCGTCGCCGCCGCCGGCCGAACCGACGCCGTCACTGAGCGCGGGCGAGCATAGCGCCTTCCAGGAGTTGGCGCGCGAGCTGAGCGCGCGGCTGAAAAATCCGGTCAAATCCAGCGCATCCGAGGCACCGGCTGAGTCCTTTGTCGCGCCGGCGCCGCCCGAACCGCCGAAAGCCGTCCGCAACGGCGATGCCGTGCGCGATACCCATGAAGGCCGCCCCATTCTCGACCGCCTGCCGATCGGCCTTCTGGTCTACCGGCTCAACAATCTAATCTATGCCAACCGCGCATTCCTCGATTGGACCGGCTATCCGACGCTCGAAGCGCTGGCCGAAGCCGGCGGGCTCGACAGCCTGTTCATCGAAACCAAGGAGACCACCAAGGACGTCAAAGACACCAAAGGCACCAAATCGCTCACCATCACCACCGTCAACGGCAAGCAGAAGCCGGTCGAAGGCCGCCTGTTCAACGTGGCGTGGAATAACGAGAACGCGCTGGTGCTGATGATCGACACGCACACCATCGGCGACGAGCGCGCCAACACCGCCGAAGGCTCGCTGCGCCGGGTCGAGCAGGAAAACAGAGAGCTGCGGGCGGTCCTCGACACCGCCACCGACGGCGTGCTGGTGCTCGATCGCACCGGCCGCGTGCACTCAGCCAACCGCAGCGCCGAGGCGCTGTTCGGCTACGAAGCCGCCGACTTCGCCGACACGACCTTCGGCGACCTGTTCGCGCCCGAAAGCCGGCGCGCCGTGCTCGATTATCTCGCCCGTATCGCGGGCGGCGCCGCCGCCGGCATCCTGGAGGCCGGCCGCGAGGCGATCGGCCGCGTACGGCGCGGCGGCCTGGTGCCGCTCTATCTCACGCTGGGACGGATCGAGGGCGGCGAGAAAGTCTGCGCGGTGCTGCGCGACGTCACCGCCTGGAAGCGCACCGAAGAAGAACTGATCAATGCCCGCCAGCAGGCCGAGCGCGCCTCCACCGCCAAATCGGAATTCCTCGCCAAGATCAGCCACGAAATCCGCACCCCGCTCAACGCCATCATCGGCTTTTCCGAAGTGATGATGGACGAGCGTTTCGGCCCGGTCGGCAACGAGCGCTACCGGCAATATCTCAAGGACATCCACACCTCCGGCGGGCATCTGATCTCGCTGCTCAACGATCTGCTCGATCTGTCGAAGATCGAGGCCGGCAAGCTCGAACTCACTTTCGTGAGCGTGAACCTCAACGACCTGGTGCAGCAGTGCGTCGCCATCATGCAGCAGCAGGCCAACCGCGAGCGCGTCATCATCCGCACCTCGCTGCCGGCGAGCCTGCCGCAGATCGTCGCCGATGCGCGTTCGGTGCGCCAGATCGCGCTCAATCTGCTGTCGAATTCGATCAAGTTCACCGGCGCCGGCGGCCAGGTGATCGTCTCCACCACGATCACCGACGCGCACGAGGTGGTCCTGCGCGTGCGCGACACCGGCGTCGGCATGAGCGAGAAGGAATTGCAGACCGCGCTCGAGCCGTTCCGCCAGCTCGCCACTTCGGTGCGCTGGGGTTCGAGCGGCACCGGCCTCGGGCTGCCGATCACCAAGGCGCTCACCGAGGCCAACCATGCCCGCTTCCGCATCACCAGCCAGGTCGATAGCGGCACGCTGGTGGAGGTGGCCTTTCCGGCCACGCGCGTGCTGGCGCAATAGACTAGATCGGCTAAGCTGGCGCGATGAGGCGGTACCTCTGCGCAATCGCTTTGATTGTCCTATCGCTGGTCACGCCCGCGCGCGCGGCCGAGCCGGTCGATCTGCTGCTGGTGCTGGCGGCGGATGTTTCGCGGAGCGTCGATCCCACAAAATTCCAGTTGCAGCGCGAGGGCTACGCCGCCGCGATCGCCGACCGCCGGGTGCTCGACGCCATCCGCTCCGGCCGCAACGGCCGCATCGCGGTTCTCTTCCTGGAATGGTCGGGCATCGGCAATCAGGCGGTCGTGATCGACTGGACGCTGATCGACGGACCGAAGGCCGCGCAAGCCTTTGGCGACAGGCTGTTGGAATCGCCGCGCTCTTTCGCCGACCGCACCTCGATCAGCGGCGGCATCGATTTCGCCGTGGCGCAGTTCGCGCGTGCGCCGTACTTCGCCAAGCGCCAGACCATCGATGTCTCCGGCGACGGCACCAACAATGCCGGCCGCGACGTGACGCAGTCGCGCGACGATGCGCTGGCGCTCGGTATCACCATCAACGGGCTGGTAATCCTGAGCGAGCGCCCACTGCCCTGGAATCCCGAGCACACCAATCCGCCCGGGGGCCTGGCGAATTACTATCGCGTCAATGTAACCGGCGGGCCCGGCTCCTTCGTGCTGGAGGCGAAGGATTTCAGTTCGTTCGGCCAGGCGATTATCAAAAAGATGATCGCCGAAATCGCCGACGCTACGCCGCCGGATGCGCCGACGCGCCGCTGACGCTCGCACGCGCCGATGCTGGGACACTTTGTCGCAAAATGCCGGCGGGGGTGTCGGCGCGGCCGGCGCCGCCGTTATCCTCATGCATGACCTAGGGGATTCGGCGGCCCGCGGGCCTGACTTCGTATAATAGAACCATTCTAAACTATTGATTTAACTACATAATTCTGTTGACCGAGGGGTCGTTCCACCCTTACATCACGGTCAGCCGCCGCCCCCGCGCAGCATCACCAAGGCTTGCGCATTCGGCAGGAATTCGAAGTTGCCCGCGAGGAGACCGCCTATGTTCAATTCGATCAGCGTCGGCGTCCGGATCGCCGCCGCCCTCGCCGCGACGACAATCGCAGGCGCCGCCTTCGCCCAGTCGGGCGAAGTCAATGTCTACACCTACCGCGAGACCAAGCTGATCCAGCCGCTGTTCGACGCCTTCAGCAAGGATACCGGCATCAAGGTCAACACGATCTCGGCCTCCTCCGGGCTCGAGCAGCGCATCAAGAGCGAGGGCGAGCACAGCCCGGCCGACGTTCTTCTCACCGTCGACATCGGGCGGCTGGAAGACGCAATAAGGGCTGGCATCAGCCAGCCGATCGTCTCGCCCGTGCTCGACAAGCTGGTGGCGCCGCAGTACCGCGACCCGGAAGGTCACTGGTACGCCATCTCGATGCGCGCCCGCGTGATTTATGCCTCGAAGGAGCGGGTGAAGCAGACCGCCATCACCTATGACGAACTCGCCGATCCGAAATGGAAAGGCAAAATTTGCATCCGCTCCGGCCAGCACATCTACAACAACGCGCTGTTCGCCGCCTATATCGCCAAACACGGCGAAGCCAAGGCGGAAGCATGGCTGCGTGGGCTGAAAGCCAATCTGGCGCAGAATCCATCAGGCGGCGACCGCGAGACGGCGCGCGACGTGGCGGCCGGCAAGTGCGATCTCGGTCTCGGCAATACCTATTACTGGGCGCTGATGATCAACGGCGGTCCTGCCCAGAAGCCGTGGGCGGAAGCCACCCGCGTGATCCTGCCGACCTTCGAGGGCGGCGGCACCCATGTGAATGTTTCCGGCGTGGTGCTCGCTAGGCACGCGCCCAACAAAGCCAACGCCATGAAGCTGATCGAATGGCTGGCCGGCGAGCAGGCCCAGCACATGTATGCGGATATCAATTACGAGTATCCGATGCGCGCGGGCGTCGCCGTCAATCTGACCATCGCCGGATACGGCGCGCTGAAGCCGGACCCGCTGCCGCTCGCCAAGATCGCCGATAACAAGAAGAAGGCCGCGGACCTGGTGGATAAGGTCGGCTTCGACAATTGAATTCGCCACCCTTGACGCTGTCGCGTTCGAACGCCGGTGGCCCCGCCCTGCGCGGGGCCGTTGCGTCATGGCCGGCGGTCAAGGTGCTGGGCTGCGCGATCGCGCTGCTGGTCGCGGCACTGGTGGCGCTGCCGCTGGCGAGCCTGGCGCGCTTCGCCTTAGCCGGCGATGCCGCGCTCTGGCCGCACCTCGCGGCCTATGTGCTGCCGGTCGCGGCGGTGCAGACGGCGCTGCTGCTCGTCGGCGTCGCCACCATCACCGCTATCGCCGGCGCCGGCACGGCCTGGCTGGTGACCACGTTCCAGTTTCCCGGGCGCGACACAATGCTGTGGCTGCTGCCGCTGCCGCTCGCGATCCCGACCTACATTGCGGCCTATGTCTATGTCGACATCCTCGACCCGGCCGGCCCGCTGCAGACGGCGTTACGCGGCTTGTTCGGCTGGCGCGTCGGCGCCGACTACTGGTTTCCGCCGATCCGCTCGCTTGGCGGTGCGATCTTCGTATTCGGCTTCGTGCTTTATCCTTACGTCTATCTCGCCGCACGCGCGATGTTCCAGACGCAAGGCGCAATCTTCGCCGACGCGGCTCGCACGCTCGGCGCGCGTCCGTGGCGGCTGATGCGCGACATCACCTTTCCGATGGCGCGGCCGGCGCTCGCGGTCGGCATTGCGCTCGCTCTGCTGGAGACGCTCAACGACATCGGCGCCAGCGAATATCTTGGCGTGCAGACGCTCACACTGTCGATCTTCACCACATGGCTCAACCGCGGCAGCCTCGCCGGCGCGGCGCAGATCGCGCTGGTGATGCTGGCGCTCGTTGCCGGGCTGATCGCGATCGAGCGCTACGGCCGACGGCGGCAGAGTTATCAGTTGTCAGCGCAGGACGGCCGCATTGCCACGCGTATCACGCTCAAAGGCGGCATAGCCTGGCTGGCGACGCTCGCATGCTTGACGCCGGTCGTGCTGGGATTTTTCATCCCGGCGGGATTCCTGCTGCGCGAGACGATTCTGCGCGGGCTGCTCACCGGCTTCGATCCCGAGCTGCTGCGCCACACCGCGACCACCGTGGCCTTGGCGGCCTGCGCTACCGCGGTCGTTCTCCTCCTTGGGCTTGCCGCCGCGATCCCGCCGCGGCTGGTGCGCCTGCCCTTCGTGCGCGCCTGCGCGGCGGTCGCCAGCATGGGTTACGCCATCCCCGGAACCGTGCTGGCCCTGGGCCTATTGTCGCCGCTAGTCGCCATCGACGAGGCGATCAACTGGCTGAGTGAGCTTATGACCGGGTCGCAAGTCGGGCTGGTGCTGGCGGGATCGAGCGCGGCGCTGGTCGTCGCCTATGCTGTGCGGTTTCAATCCATTGCCATCGGTTTCGTGCAGGCCGGATTAGCGCGCGTGTCGACCGAATTCGACGACGTCGCCCGCCTGCTTGGCGCCGGGCCACTGACGCTGGTGCGCAGCGTGCATCTGCCGCTGCTGCGGCCGGCGCTGTGGGGCGCGGCGCTGCTCGTCTTCGTCGACTGCCTGAAGGAACTGCCGATGACGTTGCTGCTGCGGCCGCTCAACGTCGAGACCTTGTCGACCTACATCTATCAGTTTGCGACGCGCGGCAGTTTCGAGGAAGGCGCGCTGGCCGCCCTACTGATCGTCGCGGCCGGCATCCTACCACTGATCCGCATCGTCCGGCTTGCGGAAACAACGCCGGGCGGGCCATCGGCGCGGTAAGCTTACCGCTAAACGCCGCGGCCATGAAAGGGTCACAGAGCCCATCCATGGTTGGCGGCAGCGGGGCCGATGGTATAGTCCGCCGGCGCCGATACAAAAAACCTGGAATCTCTCCCTTTGACGGCCACCGCCGGCTTCAAACGCCTGGGATTTGCCCTGCTTGCCGTGCTCGCGGCTGTGGCCGGCGTCTTCGTGACCGCGGCCTATCTGCACTCGGCCGATACCGTGCGCCAGCAGGCGTTGAGCGAAATCCGCGCCGTCACCGGCCTCGATCCGATCCTGCGCGGCGAGGCCACGGTCTCGCTGTTTCCCTCCGGCAGCGTGAGCTTCGCCGACGTGGTGCTCGGCGATACCAAGCGGCCGGCGCTCACCGCCGAGCGGCTGACCGCGCGCCTGCGCTTTTTCCCGCTGCTGATTGGCCGTGTCGAAATCGCCGACGTGGCGCTGGAGCGGCCGACCATCGCGATCGATCTGGAGCCGAACGGCCAGACCAACTGGTCGGGTCTGATCGAGGCCCTGGCGCGCAGCCAGATCGCCGGCCCGGCCCGCGTCGCGGCGTTCTCCGAGATGCGCATCGACAGCGGCACCGTGGTGGTGCGCAAGGCCGGCAAGACCGTCGAGACGCTGAGCGGCGTGGATTTTTCGCTGGCCTGGCCGTCGATCTCCAAGAGCTTCGGCGCCACCGGCCGCTTCACCTGGCGTGACTTGCCGGTGGACGCGAGCATCACGCTCGCCGATTTCCCGGCCGCGCTCGCGGGCAACCGCAGCGGCCTGAAGCTGCGCGTCGCCGGCTCTCCGCTCAAGGCCGCGTTCGAGGGCGCCATCAGCGTCAAGCCGACGCTCAAGATCGAAGGCACGCTCGCCGCCGACGCCGCCTCGCTGCGCGAGGCGCTGATCTGGGCCGGCCAGCGGCCGCTGCCCGGCGGCGGCTTCGGACACTTCGCGATCAAGGCGCAGACCAATGTGGTGGGCGGCACCATCGGTCTGTCGAACGTCAATGTCGAACTCGACGGCAATTCCGCCGAGGGCGTTCTGACCTTTGCCACCGACGGGCGGCAGACGCTGCAAGGCACGCTCGCCACCGGCACGCTCGATCTTTCGCCCTATGTTTCCACCATCCGCCTGCTCACCACCAATCAGCGCGAGTGGAACAGCGGCCCGATCACGCTCGACGGCCTCGCCGGCATCGATTTCGATCTGCGGCTGTCGGCGGCGAACGTGGTCATGTCGAACGCCAAGATCGGCCGCACCGCCATCGGCGCCAATCTGCGCGCCGGCCATCTGGTGGTGACGATCGGCGAGGCGCAGGCCTATGGCGGCGTGATCAAGGGCGCGCTGACACTCGCCAATTTCGAAAAAGGCGTCGATGTCAAATCGCAGCTGCAATTCACCGACGTCGATCTGGAAACCTGCCTCGGCCAGGTGTTCGGGCTGCACCGGCTGGAAGGCAAGGGCAACATCTCGCTCAATGTCGAAGGCACCGGCGAAAGCGTGCTGGCGGTCACCCGTACCTTGAACGGCACCGCCACGCTCATCGGAACGAACGGCGCGCTGGCCGGCCTCAATGTCGAGCAGCTGCTGCGCCGCCTGGAGCGGCGGCCGCTGTCGGGCGGCGGCGAATTCCGCAGCGGACGCACGCCCTATGACAAGATTTCGGTCGCGCTCAAGATCGTCCAAGGCATGGTCACGGTCGAGGACGTGAAGATCGAAGGCTCGGCGGTCAAGCTGGCGCTGGCCGGCTCCGCCTCGATCCCCGAGCGCGAACTCGACCTCAAGGGCACGGCCGCGCTGACCCCGAGCCGGCCCGGCGCGCCGGCGTTCGAACTGCCCTTTATCGTGCAGGGCTCCTGGGACGATCCGATCATGCTGCCCGATCCGGAGGCGCTGATCCGGCGCTCGGGCGCGGCCGCCCCGCTGCTCAACGCGGTGCGCGAGCGCAGCGCGCGCGATGCCGTGCGCTCGGTGATCGACCGGCTGACCGGCGGCGGCGCCATTCCAGCGGCCGAGCAGGCGCCGGCGGCGGCTAAGCCGGAATAACGGCCTGGCGTCGGCCATAATCCCTGTACGAATGGTTAACGATTTCCTGCCATCGTAGCGCCCGCCGCGCGAGGGCATGCAGCCTGGCGCGCTTATTTGGGCTGGCTGGGAATCGAGAATAGGCGGATGTGGCATCCCATCCTTCGGACGCTGGTCAAGGTTGCCGTCGCCTCGCTGGTGGTGGGAACCATCCTCGCTCATTTCGGCATCACGGCCGAGCAGTTGATGCGCGAATTCGGCCTGTCGGCCGACCGGCTGGAGGATTACGCACGGCGCGGCGTCGCCTGGGCCTTGCCGAACGTGCTGCTCGGCTCGCTGGTGATCGTGCCGATCTGGTTCCTGGCCTATCTGTTCCGCCCGCCCGGACAGAGCAGCAGCGACTAACTCACATTTGCGCGCTCAATGCCGCGCGCTCGCGCCGCATTGCGCCGCGCTTGGCCAGCAGCGACGAGGCGACGGTGCCGAGCGCGACGATCGCGATCATGATGGTGCAGACCGCGTTGATCTCCGGCTTCACGCCGAGGCGCACCTCCGAATAGATGCGGATCGGCAGAGTGGTGGCGCCCGGCCCGGTGGTGAAGCTCGCGATCACCAGGTCGTCGAGCGAGAGCGAGAAAGCCAGCATCCAGCCGGCGGCGATGGCCGGCGCGATCAGCGGCAGCGTGATGGTCAGAAACGTCTTGAGCGGCGGGCAGCCGAGATCCATCGCGGCTTCCTCCAGGCTGCGGTCGAACGAGATCAACCGCGACTGCACGATCACGGTGACGAAGCACAGCGTCAGCGTGGTGTGAGCGATCGAGATGGTCCAGAAGCCGCGGTCGACATCGAGGGCGACGAACAACAACAGCACCGACAGCCCGGTGATGACTTCCGGCATCACCAGCGGCGCATAGACCATGCCGGAGAACAGCAGGCGGCCGCGGAACCGTCCCATCCGCGTGAGCGCGATGGCGGCGCAGGTGCCGAGCACGGTGGCGGCGCTCGCCGACAGCGCGGCGATGCGCAGGCTCGCCCAGGCAGCGTCGATCATGGCGCGGTCGCTGAGCAGCGCGCGATACCAGGTGAGCGACCAGCCGCCCCAGACCGTGACCAGGCGCGAACCGTTGAACGAATAGATCACCAGGATGACGATCGGCAGATAGAGAAAGGCCAGGCCGAGCGCGACCGAGACGACATTGAATGCTGAAGTCTTGCGGCCCATCAGCGTCCTCCTTCGAGAGAACGTTGCTGCAGCCGCTCGTAGAACAGCATCGGCACCAGCAGCAGGCCGAGCAAGGCGACCGCGATCGCGGAGGCCACCGGCCAATCCTTGTTGGCGAAGAATTCCATCCACAGCGTCTGCCCGATCATCATGCTATCCGAGCCGCCGAGCAGATCGGGAATGACGAATTCGCCGGTGATCGGGATGAAACACAGAAGCGCGCCGGCGGCGAGGCCCGGCAGCGACAGCGGCAGCGTCACCAGCCAGAACGTCTTCCAGCGCGGACAGCCGAGATCGGCCGCCGCTTCCAATAGCGTCTCATCCACCTTTTCCAGCGTGGCGTAGAGCGGCAGCACCATGAACGGTAGATAGGAATAGACCATGCCGATATAGATCGCGGCGTCGGACGACAGCCACGCCACCGGCTGATCCACGACGCGAAGCCGCATCAGCACATCGTTGAGCAACCCGTCGCGCTGCAGGATGTTGATCCAGGCATAGACGCGGATCAGGAACGAGGTCCAGAACGGCAGGATCACCAGCATCACCAGGATGGGTTGCAGCCGGCGCGGCAATCGCGCGATGCCATAGGCGATCGGATAGCCGATCATGAGCAGGATCGCGGTCGACACCGCGGCCACTTGCAGGCTTTTCAGATAGGAGACCAGATAGAGCCAGTCGGAGCCGAGCAGCGCGTAATTGTCGGTCGATAGCGCGGCAACGAAGTCCCTCAGGCCGGCCCAGCCGGCGACCCAATCGAGCGCCGGCACATAGGGCGGCTGCGCGATCGCCGTCTGCGACAGGCTGATCTTGAGCACGATCAGGAACGGCGCGAGGAAAAACAGCGCCAGCCAGAGATAGGGAATGAGCAGCACCAGGCGCGTGCTCCCCAATCGTCGGCCTTTTTTTGCGCCCATGCTCATCGCGTCAGCACCCAGCCTGCCTCCGGCGGCCAGGACAGCCACACCAGATCGTCGATGCCGAACGACGCCTGTCCACGCGCGCTGGTGTTGGCGAGCGCGACCTTCATCAGCGAACGGTCGGCCAGCCGCACCTTGTAGATCGACATGTCGCCGCGATAGCCGATCTCGAACACGGTGCCGGCGACCGCGTTGAGCTCGCCACCCGTGGGACGCTGCGCGTCGATGCGCAGCTTTTCCGGCCGCAGCGCGAGCCAGGCCGTATCGCGTTTCTTGCCGCCGCTGGGTATGGCGGCGCGAAAGCGGCCCAGCCCGGTTTCGATGGCGCCATCGGCGAGCATGCCTTCGATCAGGGTCACCTCGCCGATGAAATCGGCGACCCAGCGTGAATTCGGACGTTCGTAAATCTCGGACGGCGCCGCCACTTGCGCCAGCCGGCCGTGCTCC
The DNA here is from genome assembly GCA_016185205.1 of Hyphomicrobiales bacterium. Lineage (GTDB taxonomy): Bacteria > Pseudomonadota > Alphaproteobacteria > Rhizobiales > Xanthobacteraceae > Pseudolabrys. Next base: position 78,840 of record JACPOA010000034.1, read on the forward strand.
ATCACCGCGATGCGGTCGGCGACGATCATCGCCTCGTCCTGATCGTGGGTGACGATGACGAATGTGGTGCCGAGCTTGCGTTGCAGCTCCATGAGTTCGAACTGGGTCTCGGCGCGCAGCTTCTTGTCGAGCGCGGCCATCGGCTCGTCGAGCAGCAGCACGCGCGGCCGCTTGATGAGCGCGCGCGCCAGCGCCACCCGCTGGCGCTGGCCGCCGGACAGCTGGTCGACGCGGCGGCGGCCGAAATCCGGCATGCGCACCAGCGCCAGCATCTCGGTCACCCGCTCGGCGATCTCGGCCTTGCCCGCCTTCTCCTGGCGCAGCCCGAAGGCGATATTTCCCGCCACGCTGAGATGGGGGAACAGCGCATAGCTCTGGAACATCATGTTGACCGGCCGGCGGTGCGGCGGCACGGCCACGATGTCGTCACCGTCGAGCAGGATGCGGCCTTCGCTCGGGGTCTCGAAACCGGCCAGCATGCGCAACAGCGTGGTCTTGCCGCAGCCGGAGGGCCCGAGCAGCGCGAAGAATTCGCCCTGGCCGATGTCGAGGGTGAACGCCTCGACCGCGACCACCGGACCGAAGCGCTTGCCGATGCCCTCGAAGCGCAACAGCGGCGTATCGCCTGCCGTCTGCCCCTGCGTGGCCGCGTCCGCCATTCGATCCCTCGTCCCCGCTCGCCCTGAGCGCGCACGGTAGCGCATGATGCCGAAAAGTGGGAACCGGATTCCCGCCTTCGCGAAGCCCGCTTCGGCGGGCGAAGGAAGGCCGGTGGGCGAATAGGGACAACGTCAGGCCGCGGGGGGCGCGCCGAAGATATCGCCGCCTTTGCGCGACAGCGTCGGACGGCGCGGCGCCGGGCCGTAATAATCGCCGAGTTTCACGCTGGCGCGCGGCTTGAGCAGGATCGAGATCAGGCGGTCGAGCAGCGCCTTGGCCGATACCGGTTTGCAGAGGAACTCGTTGACGCCGATCTTGAGCGACTCGAGGATGCGCCAGCGCTCGCCATGCGCGGTGAGCATGATGATGGGTATGTCCGGCACCGGGAACACGCCGGGCGAGCGCACGATGCGCACCAGCTCGGGGCCGTTGAGCAGCGGCATCTCCCAGTCCAGCACCACGATGTCGGGCGTGGCTTGGCGGATCATCTCCAACGCGGCGATGCCGTCGCAGGCCTCCAGCGTCTTCTTGACGCCGATATTGCCGAGCAGGCCGCGCACCATGTTGCGCATGAACGCATTGTCGTCGACCACCAGCACGTTGAGCTGCTGGATCAGGAATTCGGCTTGCTTGGCGTTGATCGTCATGAACGAGGCCCAGGAATCCGCCGATAGTGTTCGGCAATCGTCACCGGGCCGTTAACGTTCGCTGCACGGCGTCCTGCCAGCCGGAATATTTACGCTCCTGCGTTGCCGCATCCATGCGCGGTTGAAACCGGCGGTCGAGCCGCCATTGCGCCGCAAAGCCATCGAGGCCGGGGCAGAGACCGGCGGCAAGGCCGGCTAGATAAGCCGCACCCAGGGCTGTGGTTTCCATCACCACCGGCCGGTCGACCGGAGCGGACAGAATATCGGCCAGGAATTGCATGGTGGCATCGCTCGCGGACATGCCGCCATCGACGCGCAGGACGGTTTCGGCAGCGGCGGCGCGCGGCCAGTCGGCGCGCATGGCCTCGAGCAGATCGCGGGTCTGGTAGCCGACCGCCTCGAGCGCGGCGCGGGCGATCTCAGGCCCGCCGCAATTGCGGGTCAGCCCGAAGATCGCGGCGCGCGCCGCGGCGTCCCAATAGGGCGCGCCCAGACCGACAAAGGCCGGCACCAGATAGACCTGCTCGGCCGGATCGGCGCGCGCGGCGAGCGGTTCGACATCCGACGCCTTGGCGATGATTTTCAGGCCGTCGCGCAGCCATTGCACGGTGGCGCCGGCAATGAAAATGGCGCCTTCCAGCGCATAAGTTCGCTGGCCCGCGAGCTGATAGGCGATGGTGGTGAGCAGCCGGTTGCGCGAGGCGACCCGCTCGCTGCCGGTGTTGAGCAGGGCAAAGCAGCCGGTGCCGTAGGTCGATTTCATCATGCCGGGCGTAAAGCAGCCCTGCCCGATCGTCGCCGCCTGCTGGTCGCCGGCCATGCCGAGGATGCGGATGGGGGCGCCGAACAAGTCAGGGGTGGTGATGCCGAATTCGCCGGCGCAGTCCGCCACCCGCGGCAACAGATTGCGCGGCACGCCGAACATCCGGCACAGATCGTCGTCCCACTCCGCGCTGCCGATATCGAGCAGAGCCGTGCGCGCCGCATTGCTGGCGTCGGTGGCGTGCACCTTGCCGCCGGTTAGCCGCCACAACAGAAAACAGTCGATGGTGCCAAAGACGAGCCGGCCGGCTTCGGCCTGCGCCCGCGCACCCTCCACGTGTTCGAGCAGCCAGGCGATCTTGCTGGCGGAAAAATACGGATCGAGCAGCAGCCCAGTCTTGGCGGTGATCGCCGGTTCGTGGCCGCTGGCGCGCAACGCATCGCACAGGTTCGCGGTGCGACGGTCCTGCCAGACGATGGCGTGTTGGATCGGCTTACCCGTCGCGCAGTCCCATAGAACCGTGGTTTCGCGTTGATTGGCGATGCCGATACCGGCGATGTCGCGCGCGGCAAGCCCGGCCCGGACAATCGCCTGGCGCACGGTGGCCACCGTGGCCTGCCAGATTTCCTCGGGGTCGTGCTCGACCCAGCCGGGCTGCGGATAGATCTGGCGCAGCTCCTGCTGCGCAGTGGCGAGCGGCTTCAGGCTTGCGTCGAACGCGATCGCGCGCGTCGAGGTAGTGCCCTGGTCAATGGCGATGATTGCGGTCGGCACGATTGTCCCCGGACATCCGTGTCAGGCGACGCGGATTCGGGAGACTAGTTCACCAGAACCAGATTGGCCATTGCCTGGTCGCCGTCGGCGTGCACGCCGGCGATCATCTTGCGCGGCGCCGGGCCGTAATAATCGCCGCTGCGCACGAACGGACGAGGATTGGTCAGCACGGCGATCATGCGATCCTTCAACGCCTTCGATGACACCGGCTTGAGTAGGAATTCATTGACGCCGACCTGAACGGATTCGATCACGCGCGAGCGTTCGCCGTGGCCGGTGAGCATGATGATCGGTATGTTCGGGAGCGGGAAGGTCTCCGGCGAGCGCACGATGCGCACGAATTCGGTGCCGTCGATCCCGGGCATTTCCCAGTCGACAATAGCGAGGTCGGGCGACACCGAGCGGATGAGTTCGAGCCCGGTCGGGCCGTTCGCCGCCTCGTAGATGGTGCGTACGCCGATGCTCATGAGCAAAGTGCGCACGACCTTGCGCATGTAATGCTCGTCGTCCACCACCAGGACCTTGGTGGTGGCGAAAATAGCGGCGAGTGCTTTGGTATCGACCATAACTAGTCCGGCATTCAAGAAAACGAGCGGTATACAAAATAAGTAAAGCACAAAGGTCTAGCGGTGCCTTAAATCGCACCCCGGAAATTGCACCAATCGGGGTAAGGTTGCGGTAACCATGCCGTCGCGATCAAGGCTTTGTCGGCGGCGCCGTCTCTTTACTCAACGTCGCAATGAACTGCTCGAGCGCGCTGCACTCCTCCGGCGTCGCCTTGAGACCGAGTTTGCTGCGCCGCCACAGCACATCGTCGGCGGTCTGCGCCCATTCGTTCTCGACCAGGTAGCGCACCTCGGCAGCGGTGAGATTGCCGGTGAAGCAGGCCCCGAGATCCTGCATGCTCAGCGTATCGCCCAGAATGCGCTCGATCCGCCGGCCGTAGGCGCGCACCAGGCGCCGCGCATGCGGCTCCGACAGGAACGGCCAGCGGCCGATCGCCTCGGCCACCAGCGGATAGAATCCATCGGGCGGAAAGTCGCCGCCGGGCAGCGTGGAGCCGGCGGTCCACGGCGGCAGCGATTGGAAGAACTTGCCGATCTTCGCCATCGCCGCCTCCGCCAGCCGGCGATGGGTGGTGATCTTGCCGCCATAGATCGTGAGCAGCGGCGCCTCGCCGCGATGCTCGTCGAGCACCAGTTCGTAATCGCGCGTCACGTCCTCCGGCCGGCCGGCGCCGTCATCGTAGAGCCCGCGCACGCCCGAGAACGACCACACCAACTCGTCGGGCGTGATCGTTTCGCGGAAATACTCGTTCACGACGTCGCAGAGATAGGTGATCTCGTCCAGATCGGGCGCCGGCGAATTGAGATCGCCGACGAAGTTCTCATCGGTGGTGCCGATCAGCGTAAATTCGTCGGCGAACGGTAGCGCGAACACCACCCGCCCGTCGGCCGCCTGCAAGATATAGCTGCTGTCGTGCTCGAAGCGGCGGCGCACCACGATGTGACTGCCCTTGATCAGGCGCACCGGCGCCTTCAGCGGCTTGCGGATGACGGTGTCGGCCACCTCGCCGATCCAGGGCCCGGCGGCATTGACCAGCACATGCGCGGTGGCGACTTCGCGGCGGCCACGGCTGTTGAGTACCAGTTCCCATTCGTCGCGCCGCTCCACCCGCATGCAGCGGGTGCGTGTGCGGATGACGGCGCCATGCTCGGCGGCATCGAGCGCGTTGAGCACCACCAGCCGGGAATCGTCCACGCAGCAGTCGGAATATTCGAAGCCGTAAAGAAACGACCGTTTGAGCGGCTGGCCGACCGGATGATGGGTGAGATCGACGGTGCGCGCAGCGGGCAGCAGCTTGCGCGCGCCCAGCAGGTCGTAAAGGAACAGTCCGAACCGCAGCTTGAGCGGCATGCGCAGGCCGGACAGCGGCGGCAGCATGAAGCGCATCGGCCGGATCACATGCGGGGCCATGCGCAGCAGCACCTCGCGCTCGCTCAGCGCCTCGCGCACCAGGCGGAAGGCGCCGCGTTCGAGATAGCGCAGGCCGCCGTGGATCAGCTTGCTGGAGGCCGAGGAGGTGCCGGAGGCAAGGTCGTTCATCTCGACCAGCAGCACGCGCAGGCCGCGGCCGGCGGCGTCGCGGGCCAGCCCGGTTCCGTTGATGCCGCCGCCGATAATGGCGAGGTCGAAGTCGGCCATTTGCCTGCTGATTCGCGTGAGTCACCGCAGAATGGGCGGCTTACGCGGCGTACTCAAGAACACCCCCCGTTAATCCGGCGTAAAGCCACAAGATTTGGTCGCGATTGCAAAATACCGTCAGTTTGACCATATCCAGTCTATGCCCTCCCCCCGCCTGCTCGTCATCGAAGGCAATTCCCCGCAAACCATGGCCGAACACCTAGCGGCCGGCGGCCTGCCGGCCAGCAAGGGCTATTCCGACCTGCTGCGCGAGGTGCTGCCGGGAGCCATGGTGGACATCTGCTATCCGGGCGACCCGGCTGCGCTGCTGCCCGGGGGCGCCTCGCTGGAAGGCTATGACGGCATCGCCATCACCGGATCGAGCCTGCACATCTATAACGGCGGCGCGGAGGTGATGCGGCAGGTCGAGCTGGTGCGTGCGGCGCTGGCGACCGGCACCCCGCTGTTCGGCTCGTGCTGGGGCTTGCAGGTGATCACCGCGGCGACCGGCGGCAGCGTGCGCAAAAATCCCAAGGGCCGCGAGATCGGCTTCGGCCGCGGCATCAGACTCACGGAAGCCGGCCGCAAGCACCCGATGTATGTCGGCAAGCTTGACGTGTTCAACGCGCCGACCGTGCATCTCGACGAGGTCGAAGCGCTGCCGGCGGGCGCCACCGTGCTCGCCACCAATGCTGTGTCCGACGTGCAGAGCGTGGAAATCCGCACCAACGGCTCGGTCGCCTGGGCGGTGCAGTATCATCCGGAATATCCGCTGCGCGAGATCGCGGCGATCGCACGCCGTATCGGCACGCGGCTGATCGAGGAAGGCTTCTTCGCCGACGAAGCCGACATCAAGACGTTCTCCGACGATCTCGAGACGCTCGACCGCGATCCGGCCTGCAAGCGGCTGGCCTGGCGGCACGGCATCAGCAAGAATATCCTCGACAAGAAATTGCGCGTCAGCGAGGTCGCCAACTGGGTCGAGTTCCAGGTGCTGCCGATGCGGGTCAAGCGGGGCCGAGGTTAGCCGCCGTTCGGCCTCATGGTGAGGAGGCGGAATGAGCGCAGCGAGGGAATTTCATGGACTTTTCCGGCAAGCACGTGGTGGTGACCGGCGGCACCGGCGCGCTCGGCACCGCGGTGGTGGGTAGCCTGCTTGGCATGGGTGCGACTTGCACCGTTCCCTATAGGCACGAGGCGGAGGCGCAGCGCTTTGCGCATCGCGGCGATCCGAATGTCAGGCTGATGGCCGTTTCCGATCTGGCCGACGAAGCCGCGGTCGCGAAAGTTTACGCGGGCGTCACGCCATGGGCGTCGATCCACATCGCCGGCGGCTTCGCCATGGGCAAAGTCGCCGACACCGACAAGGCCGCGCTGATGGCGCAGCTCGACGGCAATCTGGTGTCATGCTTCCTGTGCTGCCGCGCGGCGGTGAACGCGATGATAACGGCCGGCGGCGGCCGCATCGTCAATGTGGCGGCGCGGCCGGCGCTGGAATGGCGCAGCGGCGCCGGCATGACGGCCTATACGATTGCTAAGACGGGCGTCGCCGCGCTCACTGTGGCGCTCTCCGAGGAAGTCGCCAAGGACGGCATACTCGTGAACGCCGTGGCGCCCTCGATCATGGACACGCCGGCCAATCGTTCAGCCATGCCGAAGGCCGACCACGCTCTATGGCCGAAGGTCGAAGAGGTGGCGGCCACCATCGTCTTCCTGGCCTCGCCGGACAACCGCGTCACCCGCGGCGCCGTCGTACCGGTGTACGGGAAGGCGTGATCTTCCCTCGCCCCGCTTGCGGGGAGAGGGACTCACCCCGCGATCGGGACCAGTTCGAGCGGCGGGCGCAGCAGGCGCTGCACGGCGCCGGAGGCGACCACGGTGCGGCCTTCCGCATAGGTCTCGTGGTTTTTCTCGATGTCGTCGACGTCATAGAGATAATTCACCATCAGCCCGTGCGACTGCGCCATCGCCTTGTCGGAGGTGTCGGCGAGCCAGTTGATGCGCTCGAGCCGCGCGCCATTGCCGAGGTGGAAGCGCGCCACCGCGTCGACCGGTAGCCCGCGCGGCGTGCGCGCGCGCAGGAAGTACCAGGCCGCCGCCCGCATCACGATATCCTGCAGCCGCGCCGCCGTGTCCGGATCGCGCCACCAGCCCGGCGTATCGAGCGCCGCCAGCGCGGTCTTGTCGGTCTCCGCCAGAGCCGCGGAGCTCTCGTCGCTGCGTTCGCGCGCGAGCCAGGATGCAAAATTGGCAACCGGCGACAGCGTGACATAGGTCGCCAATTTCGGCAGCTCGCGGCTGATCTCCTCGACTACCTGCTTGATCAGGAAGTTGCCGAACGACACACCGGCAAGCCCGCGCTGGCAATTGGAGATCGAATAGAACACCGCAGTGCGCCGCTTGTCGGGCTCCACCACCTCGCGCCCGGTGGCCAGGATCGGCGCGATCGCGCCCGGGATGTCGCGCGTGAGCGCCACCTCGACGAAGATCAACGGCTCGTCCACCAGCGCCGGATGGAAGAAGGCGAAGCAACGCCGGTCGGGCGGATCGATGCGCCGGCGCAGGTCTTCCCAGTCGCTGATCTCGTGCACCGCCTCGTAGCGGATGATCTTTTCCAGCACGCTCGCCGGCGTCGACCAGTCGATCCGGCGCAGCACCAGGAAACCGCGGTTGAACCAGGACGAGAACAGATGGACGAAATCGTTATCGACGGCCTCCAGGTCGTCGCGATGGTCGAGCGTGTCCATCAGCTGCTCGCGCATGCGCACCAGCGCCGCGGTGCCGCCGGGCGCCAGATTGAGCCGGCGAAACAGTTCCTGCCGGCGCGGCTCCGAGGCGGCGTGCACTTGCGCCGCGGTGTCGTCACCCGGCCTGTCGCGCCAGGCGGCGATGGCCTGCTCCATGCGCGCCGGATCGACGCCGAAACGGCTGCTCAGCGCCTCGAAGAAGGCAATGCGCGGTCCGGTGGTGAGCTTGCCGTAGCGGCCGAGGATTTCGCGCGCCAGCGCCACGCCGGAGGCCTCGCCGAGGCCCGTCAGCAGGTCCTCGGCGAGCTCGACCAGGCTTTCGGAACGGGCTGAGGCCTCGCCGCGCCGGTCGCGCGCCAGCAGCGCGCGGCCGCGCTCGGAAATAGTCTGCAGCAGTTCCCCGAAAAATGAGGTGTTCATCACGTCCCTGGTCCACCAATGGCTCCCATCCGGCGATGGGCGAGCCAAGTCAAGCTCGCACGGAATATGCACAAAAACATGACCTGCAACATCATACAATGCCAGGAACGGTCGCCCGATCGTCATTTTGACCGTCCGGCGGCCGGCCGCGACGAGATACCAGACTTGCGCGTTTGGAAACCGCACCGCATTCTGCGGTCGGGAGGACGGCAGGCGCCACGCGCGGCGCGTGCAGTGCACACTTGAGAGGGGTAAGGATTGAGTATCGTTGAGACTGGCGAAGACTTGCGTGGACGAAACACGCAGCCGGAGACGGCTGCCCCACTGCTGGAAGTCGAAGACCTCCACACCCAGTTTACCACCGCGCGCGGAATCGTACGCGCCGTCGAGGGCGTGAGCTTCACCGTCGACCGCGGCGAAACGGTCGCCATCGTCGGCGAGTCCGGGTCCGGCAAATCGGTCACCGCGCTTTCGATCATGCGGCTGTTGCCGCGGCTCACCGGACACGCGCGCGGCCGCATTATTTTCGACGGCCAGTCGCTGCTCGATCTCGACGACGAAGAGATGCGCAAAATCCGCGGCCGCGACATTTCGATGATCTTCCAGGAGCCGATGACCTCGCTCAACCCGATCCTCACGATCGGGCTTCAGATCAAGGAGCCGCTGCATATCCATCTCGGCATGACCGACAAGGAAGCGCAAGCGCGCGCGGTCGAGCTGCTGCAACTTGTCGGCATCACCGATCCCGAGCGGCGGCTCGCTCAGTATCCACATCAATTCTCCGGCGGCATGCGCCAACGCGTGATGATCGCGATCGGGCTTGCTTGCAATCCCAGGCTCATCATCGCCGACGAGCCGACCACCGCGCTCGACGTCACCATCCAGGCGCAGATTCTCGAACTGATGAAGAATCTGTCGCGCAAGCTCAACATCGCGCTCATCATCATCACCCACAATCTCGGCGTGGTTGCCCGCTATGCCGACCGCGTCATCGTCATGTATGCCGCGCGCGTCGCCGAGCAGGGCGCAGCCAACGCGGTGTTTCACCGCCCGCGGCATCCTTACACCCTCGGCCTGCTGCGTTCGGTACCGCGGCTCGACCGCCCGCGCGGCAGCAAGCTGGAAACCATCGAGGGCCTGCCGCCGAATCTGGCGCAAGGTTCGACCGGCTGCCGTTTCGCGCCGCGCTGTCCCTATCGAATCGCGGTCTGCGACCAGGAGCCGCCGCTGTTCCCGACCGACACCGGCGGGCTGTCACGCTGTCACCGGCACGCCGAGATCGCCGCCGGCAAGATCACCTGGGCGGCGGCGGGCGGTATCGGGCTGAACTTCGCCGCCAATACCGAGGCGCCGGTGCTCTCGGTCCGCAACCTGACCAAGTATTTCGAAGTCTCCGGCGGCCTGCGCGGCACCAGCGGAACCGTGCGCGCGGTCGAGGATGTTTCGTTCGACATTTTTCCCGGCGAGACGCTCGGACTGGTCGGCGAATCAGGCTGCGGCAAGACCACGGTCGGCCGGCTGATCCTGCGGCTGGAAGAGCCGACCGGCGGCGAAATTCATTTTGAGGGCGTCAACCTGTCGACCGCTTCGCCAGCCGAGTTGAAGGCGATGCGACGCAAGGTGCAGGTGATCTTCCAGGACCCCTATAGTTCGCTCAACCCGCGCATGACCGTCGGTCAGATCATCGGCGAACCGCTGCACGTGTACAAGATCGTCGATGGCCGCAAGCAGGTCGAGACGCGTGTGGCCGAGCTTTTGGAAAATGTCGGGCTGCGCCGCGAAATGGCCGAGCGCTATCCGCATCAGCTGTCCGGCGGCCAGCGCCAGCGCGTCGGCATCGCGCGCGCATTGTCGATGGAGCCGTCCTTCATCGTGTGCGACGAGGCGGTGTCGGCGCTCGACGTATCGATCCAGGGCCAGATTATCAACCTGCTGGAGGACCTGCAGCGCAAATTCCAGCTTGCCTATCTTTTTATCGCCCACGACCTCGCCGTGGTCCGCCACATCTCCGCCCGCGTGGTCGTGATGTATTTCGGCCGGATCATGGAAGTTGCGGATCGCGATGTAATCTATGGTGAATCCCTGCATCCCTATACCAAAGTCCTATTGGACGCGGCCCCGGTACCCGACCCGACCATCGAGAAGGAGCGCGAACCGCGCCTGATCAAAGGAGAGTTGCCGAGCCATCTAGCGCCGCCAACCGGATGCGTCTTTAATACGCGCTGCCCGCTGGCAAGCGAGGAATGCCGGGGGATTGTGCCGCCGCTTCGGGAGGTGAAACCGGGACATTTTGTGGCGTGCATCAAAGTCTGAGAGCCGGCGACCATAAGCTTAAAAAAAGACGATCACACAGGAGGAGACACAATGAAAATATCCAGAAGGACGGCCTTGCAAGGAACGGCCGGCGCTTTCGCCCTTGGCTTGGGCGGCTTCAATTTCGACTTCACAAAGGCCTATGCCCAGGCGCCCGCGGTGAAACGCGGAGGCACCTTGAACTTCGCAATCAGCGCGGAGGCCCCGCACTACGATCCGCACGGCAGCGACACCTACGCCACGCTGCATTTCGCGGGGCCGTTCTATTCGACGTTGTTGCGTTTCAATCTCGCGAAATTCCCGGCGGTCGAAGGCGACCTGGCGCAGTCCTGGACGGTCGCACCGGATCTGATGACTTACACTTTCAAGCTGCATCCGAACGTGAAGTTCGCCGACGGCTCGACGCTGAGCTCGGCCGACGTGAAAGCGACCTACGAGCGCCTACGCAACCCGCCGACGGGCGTGGTGTCGACCCGCAAGGCGACGTTCGCCGACATCGGCACGATCGAAACGCCGGACCCGCTCACCGTCATCTTCAAGATGAAGGCGGTGAATGCGTCGATGCTCGAGCATTTCGCGTCGCCCTGGAACGTGATCTACACAGCCAAAGACCTCGCTGAGAATCCGGCGAACCCGCGCACCAAAATCAACGGCACCGGCCCGTTCACCTTCGTCGAGCACATCAAGGGCAGCCACGTTTCCGGCAAGAAAAACGACAACTACTTCAAGAAGGGCTTGCCCCATCTCGACGGCTTCAAGGGCATCTTCACGCTGCAGGCCGCCGCCATGCTCAACGCGGTCCAGGGCGGGCAGGTGCTCGGCGAGTTCCGCGGTATCTCGCCGGCGGAGCGCGACCGGCTGGTGGCTGCAATGGGCGACAAGATCCGGATTCAGGAGTCGAGCTGGACGCTCAACCTTCTGGTTTGCTTCAACGTCGACAAGAAGCCGTTCGACGATGTGCGCGTACGCCGCGCGCTGCTGCTGGCGATCGACCGCTGGGGCGGCAGCGTGGGCCTGTCGAAGATCTCGACGCTGCGCTCGGTCGGCGGCGTGATCCGTCCCGGTTCGCCGTTTGCGACGCCGGAAGCGGAGCTGGTCAAGCTCCCCGGCTTCTCGAAGGACATCAAGAAGTCCCGCGAGGAAGCCAAAAAGCTGCTGAAGGAAGCGGGGCAGGAAAACCTGAAGTTCGTGCTGTGGAACCGCAACCTCGCGATGCCCTACACCCCGGCCGGCATTTTTCTGGTCGACCAATGGCGGCAGATCGGCGTCGAGGTCGAGCACAAGCAGTCCGACACCGGGCCGTATCTCGCCACCATGAACGCCGGCAATCACGACGTGGCGATCGACTTCTCCAACCTGTTCATGGACGACTCTAGCCTCGGTCTTGCCAAATATCTCTCGGTCACGCGCGCCCCGGAAAACCGGTCGCGCTCAAAGGACGAGGTGCTCGACAAGCTCTATGACGATCATCTGCGCGAACGCGATCCGGAGAAGCGCAAGGCGATGATTCGGGCATTCGAGAAGCGGGTGTTCGAGCAGGCCTATCAGCAGCCGCTGCTGTGGTGGCACCGCATCGTGCCGACCCACAAGACGCTGATGGGGTGGCCGATGTCGCCGAGTCACAATCTCGGCGCCCAGCTCGAAGGTGTCTGGCTGAACGCATAAACAACCGCTCACTTCCCCTCTCCCCGCCTCGGCGGGGAGAGGGGCCGCAAAGGGATTCCATGCTTCGTTACACCATCAACCGCGTCCTGCTGATAATTCCGACCCTGCTCGGGGTTGCCGTGCTCGTGTTCTTCCTGTTGCGGGTGGTGCCGGGCGACATCGTCGAAATCAAACTGCGCGGCGACGGCGGCAGCGTCACGCAAGAAACCATTGAGATGGAGCGCAAGCGGCTCGGGCTCGACCGGCCGTTGCTGAACCAGTTCGGCTCCTGGATGGTGGGCATGGCGACGCTCGACTTCGGCGATTCGATGTGGACCGAGCGGCCGGTGGTTACCGAGATCGCGGGCCGCCTCGAGCTGTCGCTGCAGGTCGCCATCATGGCGACTTTGATCGCGGTACTGCTCGCCATTCCGATGGGAACCATGGCGGCTTTGTTTCGCGACACCTGGATCGATTACTCCGTCCGGATTCTGACCATCGGCGGGTTGTCGATACCGTCATTCTGGTTCGGCATGCTGATCATGATGACGTTATTGGCGTTCTTCAACTGGCTGCCGCCGATCACATTCACGCCGATCTACGTCGATCCGATCGCCAACCTTACGCAATTGATCTGGCCGGCATTGGCGGTCGGCTACCGCTACTGCGCCGTAACCGCACGCATGATCCGCTCGTCGCTGCTCGAGGTGCTGAGCGAGGACTACATCCGTACCGCGCGCGCCAAGGGCGTGTCCGAAGAGCTGGTGATCTCGCGCCACGCCCTGCGCAACGCCTTATTGCCGGCGATCACCGTGATCGGCCTTGAATTCACCTTCCTGATCGGCGGCCTGGTCGTCACCGAACAGGTGTTCAATCTCAACGGCATCGGCCAGTTGTTCGTCCAAAGCATATCGCGCAACGATTTCACGCTGATCCAGGGCATGGTGATGCTGATCGCGGCGTTCTACGTGTTCGTCAATCTCGGGATTGACCTGCTCTATGCCGTATTCGACCCGCGCATCCGGTACAACGCATGACGATAGCCGCCCCTACGCTTCCCGCCGTCGCGACACGCCCGCCGAACGTGTATGTCGACTTCTGCCGACAGCAGCCGCTCGGCGCCGTGAGCTTCGTCATCATCTGCGCGATGATGTTCGCCGGCATCTTTTCGCCGCTGGTCGCGCCTTACGATCCGTTGACGATCGATTTCGCCTCGCTGCTGGCGGCACCGTCGGCGGACCACTGGTGCGGCACCGACGCCTTCGGCCGCGACATCTGCTCGCGCCTCATTTACGGCTCGCGCACGGCGCTGGTCATCGGCTTTACCTCGTCCTTTGCCGGATCGTCGATCGGCGCCATTCTCGGCATCGCCTCGGCCTATTTCGGCGGCAAGATCGACGATTGGATTCAACGCTTCGTCGATATCCTGCTCGCCTTCCCGCTGATTGTGCTGGCGCTGGTCGTGGTTGCCGCGTTCCGCAAGTTCACGGTCGGCGGCGTCGACGTGAACCTGATCGTCGCCATCGCTATCCCGATCATCCCGCGCGTCGCCCGCGTGGTGCGCGCCGCCGCACTGTCGGTGCGCGTGATGCCTTATGTCGATGCCGCCCGCGCCGCCGGCTATTCGCATACCCGCATCATCTTCCGGCACATGGCGCCGAACGTGGTGGCGCCTTACCTCATCATGCTGACGGCCTTCATCGCCCAGGCGATCCTGGCGGAAGCCTCGCTGTCGTTCCTCGGCCTTGGCGTAACCGAGCCGACCGCCGCCTGGGGGCTGATGCTGTCTGGCAATGCCGCCGACTTCTACCGGCAGGCGCCCTGGATGGTGCTGTTTCCGGGCGTCGCCATCAGCCTGGCGGTATTCGGCTTCAACCTGTTCGGCGACAGCCTGCGGGACTACCTCGATCCGCGCTTCAAGGTATAACGGCGCCCGAACTCCCCTTCCGCACCGTTAGGTAAATCAAGGTCGTTCCATGTCGAAACCGCTTGCCGGCCTGCGCGTCCTCGAACTTGCCCGTATCCTGGCAGGACCCTGGGCGGGGCAGATCCTGGCCGACCTCGGCGCCGACGTCATCAAGGTCGAGCGCAGCGGCGCCGGCGACGATACCCGCGGCTGGGGCCCGCCCTTCGTGGAAGGCGCCGACGGCAAGCATATCGGCTCGGCCTATTTCCATGCCGCCAACCGCGGCAAGCGCTCGATCGAGATGGACTTCGAGAGCGACGAGGGTCGCCGTATCGTGCGCAAGCTGGCGGCGCGCTCGGACATCCTGATCGAGAACTTCAAGGTCGGCGGGCTCGCCAAGTTCGGGCTCGACTACAAGAGCCTGAAGGACGAATGCCCGCGGCTGATCTATTGCTCGGTCACCGGCTTCGGCCAGGACGGCCCCGACGCCAAGCGCGCCGGCTACGACCTGATGGCGCAGGGCATCGGCGGCATCATGGATCTGACCGGCATGGCGGGCGGCGAGCCGACCCGCGTCGGCATTCCGCTGTCCGACATCTTCACCGGCGTCTATTCCGTGGTCGGCATCCTGGCCGCGCTGGCGGAGCGCGAGAAGACCGGCAAAGGCGCATACGTCGACACCGCGCTGGTCGATACCACCGTCGGCGTACTGTCGAACCAGGCGCTGAACTATCTGGTGTCCGGCAAGGTGCCCAAGCGCATCGGCAACGCGCATGCCAATATCGTTCCCTACCAGGTGTTCCCGGTGGCCGACGGCCACGTCATCATCGCCACCGGCAACGATAATCAATACGTCAAATTCTGCAACGTGCTGGGCGCGCCCGAGCTCGCCAATGATCCGGAGTATAAGGACAATGTCGGCCGGCTCAAGCATCGCGAAGAGCTGATCGGTAAGTTGTCGGCGTTGACCGCCCGCATGAAGCGCGACGATCTGCTCGCCAAGCTGGAAGCGCAGCAGGTACCGGCCGGGCCGATCAACGATCTCGAACAAGTCTTCAATGACCCGCAGGTGGTCCACCGCGGCATGAAGCTCGCGCTGCCGAGCACCGCCGCCAAGGCCGGCACGATTCCGGGCGTGCGCACGCCGATCGTGATCGACGGCTGGAAAGCGGCCTCCGAACATCCGGCGCCCCGCCTCGGCCAGCACACCGCCGAGATTTTGCGCGAGATCGGGGAAGGTTAGAGTGATTCGTCATTAAGCGGCGATTATGCTATACATTAACAATAACCCTTGAAGGCCAATGCGATGAAGACGACCTACAATCCAGAGGAAGACGCACTATACGTGCGCTTCGCCGATTCGCCTGTGGTTGAGAGCGAAGAGGTTGCCGACGGCGTTGTGTTGGATTTTGACGCTGAAGGCCGGATCGTGGCCTTTGAACTCCTGGATGCCCGCAAGCATCTCGCCGCTGGCGCAACGCTTCCTACTGCGGCCGAGTGAGTACGGCTTTTCCCTGCAATTTAACGCGGGCGCGGCTTGCCATATTTCGGCAGCTATCAGAACAAAATCGCGCATCAACACGTCGGGTCTTTGTCTCGCGGCGACCACCGACTTGAAATTGTCTCCCACAATGTGGACAAATTCGGAAACCAAAGTCTGCTGGCCTTTCACCGCCGAACTCATTCCACATTTCAACTATCATAAAGCGCAACAATGAAGGCGCTTCCACGATGAACGCAGAATCTGGCTCGTTGATATCAACTGCAATTATTGCTCGATCAAGCAGACGGTTCCCCGTGAGGCTCAAATAAAAATTCTGTTTGTCGCCAACTTCTACGTAATTTGCGAGTTTCTTAATTGATTGCAAATGGGGTTCTATTAAAATGTAGGGCTCGCTGTACGGCTTGCTTCCATCGTCGCCGAGCCATCGAGAAATTTGCCCCCAACCATTCATAAACTCTACAATTTCATCGGGTGAATTTATTCGGCGGGCCTTTTCCCATAGACGGAGATTCTGCGCGGTAGAAATTGAAACGGTTTCGTTTGTCCCGGACCGTCCAACAATATGAATTCCTGACGGCGGCCCAGCCAGCAAACTAACCCCGGGAGCAGGCGTCGGATTTCCATAATCACGGACTTCATACCCTGCCGAATCTCTGATGATTGTAGTTCGAACTGATGCGCGCATGCTTGTTGGCGTCTTTGTTGGCGATTATTGCCGTGACCATAACGAGAGTTGGATGTAGATTTCAAATCACAATATTCGTTCCCCCACGGTTCGTTAGCTGAAACAACGCATGAGTGAACATCGCCTTATTTTTACGCGACACGCGGAACTCATGCTTGCCGAGCGAGGCATCGAACGCGCTTGGGTCGAACGCACCGTCAACGAACCTGAAACCATAGAATCCGATCCGGTGCGAGACGACATCTACCGTGCGTTTCGCGCAATTCCGGAACGCAACGGCCGCGTGCTGCGAGTTGTCTACGCTACAAGTGGAGAGCAAATACGCATTATTACGGCGTTTTTTGACCGCACGCGGCGCCGATAGTTACCTCACCAACTCAGCGTGCGCGCGTTCTCCGCGAAGATGAAGCTCTGCGTATAGCCGGGCTTGCCCATCTGCACGCCTGGCACCAGGTCTTCCAGCTTCAGTCCGAACTCGGCCAGGCACGGCCCGCACATCAGCACCACGCCACCGTCGCGTATGAAATCCGCCAGGATGTCGCGCGGCACGCGCTGCATCGAGGGTTTCTTCTCCTGCTCGCCGCTCATGACCGCGAGCTTGACCGCGTCGAGATTGAGAAACACCGCCACCGGATGCCCCATCTTCAACGTGGCATGCGCGAAGTGCAGGCCCATCCAGCCGCGCCAGGAATCGCCCGTCGTCATGTTGATGAACAGCGGATTTTTCTGCGGCGCGCTGTTGGCGAGCGTGTCGGCGTCATGCGCCCGCCCAAGCGGCACCGTGAAAGCAAGAGCCAAGCCGGCCAGCAGGCCGAGCACGAAAACGATCGCGCGTCGCATGATGTCATCCCCCGTCGAAAAAACGGCTGACGCATGCTGCCACGAAGAGGCGCTCGGTTGAAGGCCGCTAGTGCCGGTTACGAAACCGCGGTCGGCGCCAGAAATTCGATGTCGCTGGCGACATCGATCACCACCGGACGGTTGGCGGCCAAGGCGCGTTGCAGCGCCGGCGCGATGTCGGCAGCCTTCTCGACACGAATGCCGAGCGCGCCCATGTCCTCGGCCAGCCGCGCGAAATTCATCGGATTATAGGTCCACAATTCGCGCGCCTGCGCCGTCTGCTCGCCGCCATAGGCGCGGTCGAAGCCGCGCTTGCTCTGATTGCCGCCGCCATTGTTGTTGACGACGATCACGGCGTTGATGTGCCAGCGCACCGCCGTTTCGATCTCCGCGATGTGATACCAGAAGCCGGCATCGCCGGTGAAACAGATCACTGGGCGGTCGGGACAGGCGGCCTTGGCGCCGAGCGCGGCCGGGAACGCCCAGCCGAGATGACCGGCGCTGCGGATATAGCTTTGCGTCGGGACGCGAGAATCGTACATGCCGCCCATCCACATGCCGGCATGACCGGTATCGACCACCACGATGCCGTTATCGGGCACGTGCTGGGTGAGTTCCTGACAAATACGCGCCGGATGGATCGGCACCACGTCGGAGTTAAGGTCGGCCTTGTACTTCGCGTACCATTCGTCGCGCAGGCCGGCGATTTCCGTCACCCACGGCGCGCGTTTCAACGCGCTGGTCTTGTCGGCCTTCGCGAGCATCGCCGAGAGCACCGCCTTGGCGTCGCCCAGCACGCTCGCTTGCAGCGGATAATTGCGGCCGAGCGCTTCCGGCTCGATGTCGATCTGGATCGCCGGCGTGCCGATCTTCGGCACCGCCCAGAAATGCGTGGTCATGCCGCCGGTCTCGCTGCCGATGAAGCACACGAGGTCGGCGCGGTTGACGGCGCGGTTGGCGCTCTCGCGCGAATAGCTGCCGACCACGCCGATCGACAGCGGATGCGTGCCGGCAATGCAGTCCTTGCCGTTGAGCGAGGTGGCGACCGGGATTTGCAGCGCTTCGGCGAGCGCGACCAGCTCGCGGCCGGCGCCCGAGGCGCGCACGCCGCCGCCGGCGACGATAATCGGCCGCTCCGCCTTGTGCAGCAGATCGAGCGCGGCCTTCACATGTTCCGCTTGCGGCTCGGGCCGGAACGGCGGCACCTTGGCGAACTGGGTCTCGACCAGCGCCTCCATCACGGCTTCCTCGACATCAACCTGGCCTTCGTTGCCGCGGAATTGCAAATGAACAGGCCCGGGCGCGCCGGTGGTGGCGACACGGAACGCCTGCCGCAGCATGTCGGGAAAACGCGTGACCTCGTCGACGGTGGCGTTGAACTTGGTCACCGGCTCGAACGCCGGAATGTCATCCACTTCCTGATAGACCTTGCGGAACTTGGTCTTCGGATCGCGCCCGCCGCTAACCGCGATCACCGGGGAATGCGCCAGATAGGCGTCGCGCAGGCCGGCGGCAAGATTGAGCGCGCCGATCACCTGCGCCATGCAGATGCCCGGCTTGCCGGAGGCGCGCGCATAGCCGTCCGCCATATAGGCGGCGGATTTTTCGCCGTGACAGTGCACGCGCGCGATCTTGGTGCGCCGCTCCATCTCGGCGAAGGTGCGCCGGATCACCGCCGGCACCATGAAGACGTGGGTGACGCCGTAGCCCGCCAGCATGTCGGCGAGCACTTCGGCGCCGGTGCGTTTGGTGTTGTGTCCGAGCATTTTAGAATTCCTTTTTCATTCCGGCTTGAAGTTCATCGCCACGCCATTGATGCAGTAGCGCCGATGGGTCGGCGGCGGCCCGTCGTCGAACACGTGGCCGAGATGGCTGCCGCAGCGGCTGCAATGTACTTCGTTGCGCATCATGCCGCGGCTGGCATCGGTCGACGTCTCGACCGATCCCGCGACCGGATCGTTGAAGCTCGGCCAGCCGGTACCGCTGTCGAATTTCTTCTTCGACATGAACAGCGGCTGCCCACAGCCTGCGCAGGAAAAGGTGCCGTGGCGTTTCTCGTAGTTGAGCGCGCAGCTGCCGGGCGCTTCGGTGCCGTGCTCGCGCATGATCGTGTATTGCTCAGGGCTAAGCAGCTTGCGCCACTCGGCCTCGTTGTGGGTCACGGGATATTTCTTTTGCGCCGTCACTTGATCGCCAGTGGATTAACCGGCGAGCCGACCGCGCCGGTGATCGGAATGGCCGGCGCCACGAACATGAATTCGTACACCTTGTCGGCGGCGCAGTCGTCGGCGAGCTCCTTCAACTGGAAAATCTCGCCCATGGTCATGCCCATGATCGGGATGGTGATCCAGTGCCAGGGCTGGTTGATGCCCTCCTCGCTTTCGTTCGGACGCACCTCGCAGCCCCAGGTGTCGCTGGCCAGCGCTGCCAATTCGGTCTGCTTGACGAAATCGAGCGTCTCGAAGCCGAAGCCGGGCGCGTCGCCACCCGGATAGCCGTCCCAGCTGCCGGCCTTCTGGCAGCGCTCCATCATGCCGGTGCGCACGATGACGTAGTCGCCGCGCTTGAGCGCGACGTTCTGCTTCTTGGCGGTGCCGTAGAGATCGTCATTGGTGATGGCGTAGCCGTCGTCGAGCGACTCGACGCCTTTGTAACGGGCAACGTCAAGAAGAACGCCGCGGCCGACCATCTTGTTCTTGGTCTTCTCGATGCCGCACTTCTGCGCGCCGGCGCTCGTTACCTCGCGGCAGTCGTAGCCGTTCCACATATTGTTTTCGTAGAACACGTGGCCGAGCCCGTCCCATTGCGTGCCGCATTGCAGCGGCATGGTGACCATGTCGTCGGCGGCGCGGATGCCGCGCTTATCGAGCACACCGGAATAGGCGTCGGTGCCGGTGCGCAGCATGGTGTGGATCGGGTTGGTGCGGCCCATCGAGGGATACTTGCTCTTGGCGCCCTGCGGACCGGTGTGGTCGAAATTGAGCGCAAGCGAAATGACCTTGCCCTTCTTGACCAGCTTTGTGGCGGCGACGATGTCCTCCGGGCTCGTGAAGTTGAGCGTGCCGATCTCGTCATGGGGGCCCCATTTGCCCCAGTTCTTGTACTTCTCGGCGGCGTCGCGCAGGTCCTGGCGGGTGATCTTTCGAGCCGGCATTGATGTTCTCTCTGATGGACGTGAGGGGCGTTTGGCGGGCCGGAATACAGCCTGCGGGAGGCCGCGACGCAAGTCCCCTTAACATTGCCCCACTGGCAACGGCCTTGCGCAATGCTACGATGCAGAAAACCGGGAGGAATTCATGCGCTCGTTTATGAAAAGCTTGGCCAGCGTCGCGCTGTTTGCGGCCATCGTCGGCATCGCGCCGGCATCGGCCGCCGGGTACCCAGACAAGCCGGTGAAAGTCGTCGTGCCGTTCGCGCCGGCCGGTCCCACCGACGTGATGGCGCGGCTGATCGCGCAGAAGCTGTCGGAAAACCTGAAGCAGCAATTCTACATCGAGAACCATCCCGGCGCCGGCGGTAATATCGGCATGACCCAGGTCGCGAAATCGGCGCCCGACGGCTACACCATCCTGGTTGCCTCATCGAGCTTCGTGGTCAATCCGAGCCTCTATGCCAAGAATCCGTACGATCCGTTCAAGGATTTCGTGCCGATCACACTCGCCGCCGCCTCGCCGAATGTCATCGCCGTGCACCCCGATCTGCCGGTGAAAACGTTGAAGGAGTTGATCGACCTGGTGAAGGCCGACCCGGCCAAATATTCCATGGCCAATCCCGGCGTCGGTACGACGCCGCAGCTCGCCGGCGAATTGTTCAAGCTCTCGACCAAACTCGACCTCACCAGCGTGCCGTTCGGCGGCGCGGGTCCCGCGATCCAGTCGGCGGTGGCCGGCCATACCCCGATCGCGGTCAGCGCCATTCCGCCGGCCGCGCCGCAGATCCAAGGCGGCAAGCTGCGAGGCCTCGCCGTCACCGGCGCCAAGCGTTCGGCCGCCATGCCCGACGTGCCGACCATGGCGGAAGCCGGCCTCGCGGGCCAGGAATCGGAGACCATGCAGGGCCTGTTCGTGCCGGCCGGAACGCCGAAGGAGATCGTCGCCCTGCTCAACGCCGAGATCGTCAAGGTGATGGCGCTGCCGGACGTGAAAGCGAAATGCGCCCAGCTCGGCTTCGACGTGGTGGCGAACAAGCCGGAGGAATTCGCCGCCTATATCAAGTCGGAGGTCGAGAAGTGGGGCAAGGTGATCAAGGACGCCAAGATACCGCAGATCAAGTGAGCGGGCGTTCCCCGGATGCGGCGCAGCACGAGCCATAAGCGCGTTTACGCGCGTCTTCGACGCGCTATGGCGAAGTGGTGCGCCGCTGATCCGGGGCCGTTCCAAACTCCGAACCCGTAACGGTCCCGGGTCTGCAGCGCACCGCTTCACTTCGTGACGCGCTGCGCTGCGCCCGGGACAAGAGCGTAACATGCGCATCGTCGACATCCGCGAAACGGCGATCCCGCTCAAGTCGAAGCTGGCCAATTCGAGCTTCGATTTCTCCGAAATGACGACATCGGTGGTCGCCGTGATCACGGATGTCGTGCGGGGCGGCAAGCCGGTCTGCGGCTTCGCCTTCAATTCCACCGGCCGCTATGCCTGCGGCGCGCAAATGCGCGCGCGCTTCATCCCGCGCATTCTCGCCGCCGATCCCGGCACGCTGCTCGACGCCGGCGGCGACAATCTCGATCCGGCGAAGATTTTCACCTGCATGATGCGGCGGGAAAAAGCCGGCGGCCATTCCGAACGCTCGATCGCGATCGGCACCATCGAGGTGGCGGTGTGGGATGCTATTGCCAAGATCGCCGAGAAACCGCTGCACCACGTGCTGGCCGAACGCTACAGCGACGGCAAGGTCCCCGCGAAAGTCTTCTGCTATGTCGGCGGCGGCTGGTACTGGCCGGGCCAGACCATCAAGGACTTGCAGGACGAGATGCGCCGCCATCTCGACGCCGGTTACACCCTGGTGAAGATGAAGGTCGGCGGATTGCCGCTCGAGGACGACGTGCGGTGGCTGGAAGCTGTGCTGAAGGTTGTCGGCTCTGGCGAGCATCTGGCGGTCGACGCCAATTGCAAGTTCGATCGCGCGGAAGCGCTACGCTACGCCAAGGCGCTCGCTCCCTTCAAGCTGCGCTGGTTCGAGGAGCCGTGCGATCCGCTCGACTTCGCACTGCTGGCCGAATTGGCCAGCGTCTACGCGCCGCCGCTGGCGACCGGCGAGAACCTGTTTTCGACCCCGGACGTGGAGAATCTGGCGCGCTTCGGCGGCTTTCGCGCCGACCGCGACATCATCCAGATCGATCCGCCGCAGGCCTATGGCATCGGCCAATATGCTCGCACGGTCGACATGCTGGCGCGTCACGGCTGGCCGCGCCGCTCGCTGTTCCCGCATGGCGGCAACCAGATGTCGCTCGCCATCGCCGCCGGCTTCGGGCTGGGCGGCGCGGAGTCCTATCCCGGCGTGTTCGGCGATTTCGGCGGCTTTGCCGACGACGCCCGCATCGTGGACGGCGCGATCGCGCTGTCCGACCGCCCCGGCATCGGCTTCGAAGGCCAGGCCGCGCTGTACCGCATCATGCGCGAACTGGTGCAATAGTTCCATAGCGAGCTCGCGCCATAGCTTGAACGATTTTGTTTCGCTCTCAAAACTTCACGGCGAGCTCCGTCTTGATATCGCGAACCGTCGTGCCATTTCCGGGTGTCTGGCCGTCGCGATATTTGACAGAAATGGCAGCATTTCCAGAACTTGTCAGGTTGTATCCCACAGTTGCTTGGAAATACTCCGCGTCCTTGTTGTGGCCGGCATTCGTCAAGTTCGGCAGGTAACGATATTGCGCGGCCAGAGTCAGGTTCCGCAGCAGTCCGTACCGGAACCACATATTGGCGCCAAGAATAGCGCCGGCGCGGAAATATTCGTCTCCGGTCGTCAAACCGGATACATTACCTGCATTGGTGACCCTCTCGTATTCGGCGTGCAACAAAGGCGTAAAGCTCAGCATCGTTGGACCGAAGAGGTTCTGGCCGCCACCAATACCCCAATCGACGCGATACGGCTGCCATTCCAAGTAGCCACCCCAGATTTTCGAGTCACTTCGAGAGTCAGTTTTTAAATATCCGGAGTAACGCAGGTAGTTGAGATCGAAAATGGGGCCTTCCCTCTCCAACTCTCCTATGAATCGGAAACCGAGATAGTCAACGTTCTTGGTTGGGTCCGCGCGGTTCCGCTGTTGATCAAATTCAACTCCAGGCGCGATCAACGATCGTGTGAATCCGGGCGGAACGAACATGGCAGTCTTTTTGGAGTCGACTGATAAGACATTCCAACCAATAATCGCCCCAGTCGCTGCGATGATGTCGTTGCTCCCCTTGTTGTCGCGGGTATAGCTTATGCTCGCGCCCTCCGCGTCATCCCGCGCCTTTGGAAGTGCCGCCAGCGATTGAATGTGATATGCGTCCCGAATCAAGAACGGCAGATCAAAGTTGTCTTCCTCAAGCTTGAGTCTTGTTCGGGCCTGCTCAGCCGGAATTTCCTTCCCGCCCGCGCTTGCCATATCCTTGAGATCTTGTAGGTAGCCTTTCTCGTCGTCCTGGGCGCCTTTGTCTGCCCGCCGCTGCTGCTCTTTGGTCAGATAGCCCTTGCATTCGTCATCGAATTTAGCCAGCAGCGGCCGGGCGAGGTTCTTGGCGAGCGCTGCGAATCTTTCTTTCGGAATGTAGGTTCGGCCGTTCTTGGTTTCGCTGCATTTCGCGATCACATCATCCGGCGCGGAATAAGCAGACGTCGATGTCAGCACGAGAGCGATTGAAAGCACTGCACGATATTGCCACATCTCACACTCCGAAGGCTGTGAAAACTATGTCTCGAACGTTCTTCAACTTCTTGGCCTCTTCCATCTTGTCGCGATCGAGCTTCTTAGGAATCGTCATTCCGTGCTTTTTGAAGCAACGCTCGAGGCTGATAGCGAATGACCTACGGCTGGGACCATCTTTGTAACCATAGTCGCCTGAGAGACTGTCGTTCAGAGTGATCTCGCCGCGCGGAATCTTTGTGATCTCGCTAACGCAGTCCTTGAGCTGGCTATACACATCATCGCTGCTTGGCATCACACCACACCCCCCTATTTGTGAATCCTCGCCATCCGACCCGTTGATCTTAAGTGGCTAATTTCACGCCGTCGACGAGATTTAAAGTTATGCCACTATAAGATGTAGCCGCACGGCCGTCCTTTTGGGGCGCACTTTGGCGTGCCTTCAAGCTTCACCCATCACCTTGTCCGACCGCCCCGGCATCGGCTTCGAGGGCCAGGCCGCGCTTTACCGCATCATGCGCGAGCTGGCGGGGATTTGACGGCCGCTGCGCTGTCACAGAAATGCAACAGGCGGGCCCAATTCGGGCGGCCAATCCTTCGCAAACCGCCGGCTATTTCCACGACTCAGATAGCTCTTGAGCCGTCATCGATTCGGGGTGGCCGGGGGCAAGCGATGCGCGCAGAAGCGGTCGACTATCGAGTATCCCAGTCCGAACAGCATACGTCTCCAGACGACAACAACCAGAAAAGCTTGTTGACGCCGGCGCGCCGCGCCGCGCTCGATGCGCTGGAGCGCGAATTCCAAGAATTGCTGAACGCCCCGCCGCGCTAGCGGCGCTTACCGGTTCCCACTAATCTGAATCATGCTTTTTGCTTGAGCATGATCTTATCCGACCTTCCTTCGCCCGCCGAAGCGGGCTTCGCGAAGGCGGGAAACCGGTTCCCACTTTTCGGGATCATGCTCTATTGTGCGGCGGCGATAAACCGTCGCCGCTGCCGTTCTGGACCCGAACGATGGACACCGACGTCCTCCGCCGATTGCACTATGCCGCGGCCATCGCCTGCGGCGTGTTCGCGGCGCTTGTCGTCCACATCGTGCTCACCGTGTTCGGCAGCGGGCTCGACTCCGTGCTGCGCACCGCCGGCAATACGCAGCAGTTCGTCTCCGCGCTGGCCTGGTGGGCGATCGGCGGTGCCGGCTTTGTCGGCGGCTGGGCCACCGGCGCCTATCTGATCGCGGCGGCGCGCGAGCGCGAATTCGTCTACCGGCTGGCGCAGCGTTTTCTGATCGCGGTGGTGTTCGCGGCCGCCACCGCCGGCGGCGTCATGAGCAAGAGCGGCAATCTCGGCGGCACCGTCGATGTCATCGCCGGCCTGACCGCGCTGGGCTTAGGCCTGATCTGCGCCTTCTGCGGCGCGCGGCTTGCCTATCTCAACGCCGAGCAGGTGTAGCGCCAGCCGCTACTCGGCGGCCACGCCAATTCGGGCGACCCCGCGCGCCTTGACCACCACTTTGATCGCATTGTCGGTGTGATTTTTCGCGTAACTGATGGCGGTCGGCAGGTCCTCGAGCGCGAAAGTATGCGTGTGGATCAGGCCGGCGTCGAAACGCTTCTGCCGCATCAGGGCTTCGGCGCGGTGGGTCGAACTCTTGCCCTCGCCGCGGATGCCGTACAGGTAGATGTTGTTCTTCACCACATGCGCGATGTCGACCGCGACCTTCTCGTGCAGGAAGGCGGCCAGGCAGACCTTGCCACCGCGATTGACCATGTGCACCGCCGTGTTGACCGCGTCCGGCGCGGCCGAGCATTCCACCGCGTAATCGACGCCCTCGCCGCCATTGAGCTTGTGCACCGCCTCGACCGCGTCGATGTTTCTGACGTTGACCACATGATCGGCGCCGAGCTTGCGCGCAATTTCAAGGCGATTGTCGGCGATATCGGCGGCGATCACCGGCGAGGCGCCGAGCGCCTTGGCCACCGCCGCCACCAGCAGGCCGATCGGCCCAAGTCCGATCACCGCCACGCTCTCGCCGGCGACGAGACCGCCGAGCTCGGTCAAGGCATACATCGCGGTGCCGGCGGTGACGACCAGCGCGCCGACTTCGTCCGGCATGTCGTCGGCGATGCGCGCCAATGTGTTGATGTGGTTGACCTGGTATTCGCAGAAGCCGCCGTCGGTGGTGAAACCGTTGGCGCGGTGGCCCTTGTCGTGCGCGCCGTAGTTCATGCCGTAGTTGTGGCATGACGTGTACATGCCCTGGCGGCAGCGCTTGCATTGCCCGCAACCGGCGTGGATCTCGCAGGCCACGCGCTGGCCGATAGCGAATTCGTCGACGCCGGGACCGAGCGCGACCACGGTGCCCATGTATTCATGACCGGGCGTCCAGTTCTTGTTGAACGGCAAGCCGCCTTCGATCAGCGCCGGCGGGCCGTAGTAGATGTTGTCGAGGTCGGTGGCGCAGATCGCCACCGCGTCGATGCGGATCAGCACCTCGGCCTTGTTCGGCACCGGCACCGGTTTGCGCTTGAGCATGAGCTGGCCGGGATCGCCGAGCACCCAGGCCTGCATGCTCTCCGGGATTGCATAGCGCTGATCCGTGGTTACGGCGGCGGGAGCGAGCATGATGGGCCTCATTAATTTCGTTAATAGTGCGGCGTGTAACTGCGACACTATTGAACGACAGTTTTCGCCGGAGCGTTCCGCGGCCTTGATGTAAATCAAGGTTATTGCAGAAAGATTCGGGCGATGGTGGCCGGTCTCCCGCGCACGACCCGGCATTTCTGGGCCGCGTAGGCGAGAGCCTCGCGCCACTGCGCGTGTCAATGGCCGGGGCGGCAGCGGCCGCTTCGTCCGCGCATATGCCGACACATTCAATAGGGAGAGAGTGATGAAAAGATTGTGGAGCTTACTGGCAGCGTCCGTGCTGTTGGGCGCCCTCGGTCAAGGGCCCGCGAACGCGGCCGAACAACCGAACAAGATCAAAGTCGGCATCCTGCTGCCGCTCACCGGCACCTTCGCCGCGGTGGCGGAGACCCAGAAGCAGGGCGCGCTGCTGGCGATCGACGTCGTCAACAAGCGCGGCGGCCTCAACATGCCGTGGGGCAAGGTGCAGGTGGAAGGCGTGGTCGACGACGACGAAGCCAAGCTCGACGTCGGCGTGCGCCGCTATCGTTACATGATGTCGGAAGGCGTCAAGGGCGTCGGCGGCCAGACCTGGGCCCCGCTCGCTTACGCGCTCAACGCCATCGTCTCGAAAGAGCCGATGCCCTACTTCCCGGTCTGCGTGATGGCAAAGGAAGCCTTCCAGAAAGGCAAGGTCGCCGATTCGACCTTCGCCGCCGCCTACAGCCCGTGGACGGTCGGCTACATGGCCGGCCAGGCCGCCATCAAGACGCTCGGCAAGAAGAAAGTGTTTTTCCTCGCCCGCAGCGACAGCTGGGGCTGGGATATGGAAGCCGGCGTGAAAGATGCGATCAAGGAATACGGCGGCGAGCTGGTCGGGCGCGACGAGGTGTCGCTCGGCACCAGCGACTTCACCACCGTTCTGCAGAAGGTGAAAGCGGCCAAGCCCGACGTCTTCATCGCCGCGCAATTCGCGGCCGACTCGGTGGCGCTGCTCAAGCAGGTCTCTCAGATGGGTCTCGGCAAGGAGATGACCATCTTCAATGCCTTCATCACCAACGTGGTGGCCAAAGGCTTGCCGCCGGAAGCGCTGCAGGGCGTCTACGCCATGCACTACTTCTATTACGACTTGAGCGGCTTCGAAGATAAAGCCGTGGCCAAAAGCGCCGCGGAGTTCACCGCGCTGTTCCAGGAAAAATACAACTACCCGCCGGATGCCTATGCCACCATCGCCTACGTCGCTTATTCGGAGATGTTCCGCGGCTTCGAGGCGGCCAAGTCGTTCGACGCGAAAGCCGTGTCGGCCGCGCTGATGGCCAATGGCGGCAAGTTCGACAGCGTCAAGGGACCGGCGAATTGGCGGGAAGACCATTCGGCCGTCTACAAATACGCCGCCTGGCTGGTGAAGGGTAAAGGTCCTGGCGAACAGAAGAACCCGTGGGATCTGTTCACGGTGATGGGTGCCGTGGGCGGCGACGCGGTGCTGCCGAAGCTCAAGGAGCTCGGCTACTGAGCGCAAGCCGGGCAAAAGCTTATCGCCTCGCCCGCTTGAACGATTTGACGGATGCCCCCGGCGCGCGTTTCGGCATGCGCCGGGGGTTACAATTCGAGAAGGATCGCACCGTGAACACGGCGGCTGCCGAAATCATCAGGACGGAAAGCGTCACCAAGCGGTTCGGCCCGATGGTGGCGGTCGACAAGGTCAGCTATTTGCTGCGCGAGAACGAGGTCGCCGGCATCATCGGCTCCAACGGCGCCGGCAAGACCACCTTCTTCAATCTGCTCACCGGCTATTTTCCGCCCGAGGAAGGCCGCATATTTTATCGCGGCGAAGACATCACCCGCCTGACGCCGCAGCAACGCGTGGCGCTCGGATTGATGCGCACCTTCCAGCTCACCGCCGCTTTCGACAATCTCAGCGTGGTCGACAATCTGGTGCTGTCTTATTTCCGCGCGCATGCGAAGCCGACTCTGCTGCATCTGCTGTTCAACACCTGCCGGGCCCAGCGCAACAAGCCGAAAGTCGTCGAGACGCTGGAGACCTTCGATCTCGCCGACAAGCGCGACCGCCTGGTCAAGAATCTGAGCCTGGGCGAGAAGCGCCGGCTGGAAATCGCCATGGCGGTTCTGGCCGAGCCCAAGGTGCTGCTGCTCGACGAGCCGCTGGCCGGCTTGTCCGAATCCGAAATCCAGTCGGTGCTAAACGTGCTGCGCCAGCGCGTCGGCCGCCAGACCATCCTGATCGTCGAGCACAAGATTTCGCATGTGCAGGAGTTCCTGCAGCGGCTCACCGTCATGCATGACGGCCGCGTGATCGCCGACGGCCCCTGCGAGGAAACGCTGCGCCATCCGGA
Source organism: Hyphomicrobiales bacterium (assembly GCA_016185205.1). GTDB lineage: Bacteria > Pseudomonadota > Alphaproteobacteria > Rhizobiales > Xanthobacteraceae > Pseudolabrys. The sequence goes on from JACPOA010000034.1 coordinate 107,750, forward strand.
AGTGCGCAGAAGTTATTGGCAGATCGAAACGCCGGCCGAGGCGGGCGGAGCGACGGCGTCATGAGCGGCAACGGCAGTACTTTGGGCAATCTCCTTGAGGTGAGCGGGCTGAACGTCGCCTATGGCGAGTCGAAGGTGCTGTTCGACGTCGGCATCACGGTTAAGCCCGGCCAGGTGGTCGCCTGCGTCGGCCGCAACGGCGCCGGCAAGTCTACGCTGCTCAAAACCATCGCCGGCTTCATCAAGCCGAGCTCCGGCACCGTCACCGCTAATGGCACGAACCTGGTGGGGCTGACCGCCTATGTCGTGGCCGGCATGGGCATCAAATACATCCCGCAGGACAAGAAGGTGTTTTCCGACCTGACGGTGCAGGAAAACCTCGAGCTCGGCAGCTATGCCAGCAAGGATTACGGGTGGGACAAGGTCTACGACTATTTCCCGAAGCTCAAGACGCTGCTCGATCGCAAGGCCGGCTATCTCTCCGGCGGCGAGCGCCAGATGCTGATGGTCGGTCGCGCCATCCTCGGCCACCCCAAGCTCTTGTTGGTCGACGAGCCGACCGAGGGGCTGGCACCCAGCATCGTGTCGCATCTGAAGGAAGTGTTCGGCGAACTCAAGAAGAAGACCGCGCTGGTCATCGTCGAGCAGAACCTGCCGATGATCTGCGCCATCGCCGACAAGATCTATGCCGTGAGTGAAGGTCACATCATGGCCGAGATCACCGATCGCGACCAGATCAAGCCGGAAGTCTGCGAGAAATATCTCTAGAGGACCTTAGAAGGACAAACGCGATGAGCCTCGTGAGATGGTGGTCGGGACTGGTGCTGGCCTTTGCCCTGCTCGCCGTGCTGCGGATCTATCTGCCGCTGCCCTTCGCCATCGAGGTCATCATCTTCTCGATCTACACGCTCGGCTGCAGCTTCCTGCTCGGCCGCGTCGGCTTCATCTCGTTCGGCCAGCCGGCTTATCTCGCAATAGGCGCCTACGCCACCGCGTTCTATCTGTTTTACTTCGGCAACAACCCTTACATCGGCATCCTGATCGGCATCGCGGCGGGTATCGTCGGCTCGCTTTTGGTCGGGCCACTGCTGGTGCGGCTGCGCGGCGACTACTTCGCGCTGGTCAATCTCGCGCTGGCGGTGATCATCTATTACCTGATGCAGAAGGTGCTGGCCGACATCACGCACGGCGACAACGGGCTGTGGTACCTGACCAACATGTCGTCGACGCCGGTGCTCGACCTGACGCGGCCCGACCAGTTCTTCATCTTCGCCTTCATCGTCGCCTTCGCGATCTGGGTATTCTTCAAATATCTCGACGACTCGATCTACGGCGCCTGCTGCCTGGCGGTGAAGGTCAACGAGGATAAGCTGCGCTTCCTCGGCTACGACAATTTCAAGGTGCGGCTCACCGCCTTCGTGATCGCCAACACCACGACCGCGCTGGCCGGCGCGCTCTACGCGGTCTATCTCGGCTTCGTCAGCCCGGAAATCACCAGTCCGGCGCGCGCCGCCGACCCGGTGGTGGTGACCATCCTGGGCGGCGCCGGCACGCTGTACGGGCCGATCGTCGGCGCCATCGTCTACACCGGCATGAAGGATGTCGTCAGCAAGGTGATCGGCAATTGGGAGCTGATCGTCGGCTTCACGCTGGTGTTCATCATGCTGGCCGGCGAGAAAGGCATCTGGGGCTCGCTCGAGCCGCGCTTGAACCGACTGATGGACCGCATGACCGGCAAGCGCAGCGATGAGGTGGGACAATGATCGACAGCCAGCTGCTGGTCTCCGGCTTCGTGTTCGGCCTGAGCATGGGCAGCATCTTCTTCCTGATGACGATCGGCCTGTCGCTCTGCTTCGGCGTGATGCGCGTGATCAGTCTTGACCAGCTGCTCTATTACACGGTCGGCGCCTACATCGCCTATACGGTGAGCCTGGCGATCGGCAACCTCTGGATCGGTGTGCTGGGCGGCATCGTGGTCGGCGGCCTCGCCGCGCTGGCGGTCGAGCGGCTGGTGTTCCGCCGCATCTACGAGCGCGAGATCGCCTTCAGCATGATCACCTCGTTCGGCATCCTGATCGGCGGCGTCGGAGTGGTGAAATATTTCTGGGGCCTGGTGCCGCGGCCGGTGGCGATGCCGATCGACGCGCAGATCTTCGTCCTCGGCACCGAAATCCCGGTCTACCGGCTGGTTGTGGTCGGCATCGCGGGACTGGTCTATGGCGGCATCTGGCTGTTCCTCAACAAGACCATCGTCGGCAAGGCGATCCGCGCCGGCATCGAGAATGTCGAGCATGTCGAGGGGCTTGGCATCAACGTGTCGCGGCTGTTCACGCTCATCTTCATCATCGCCGGCGGGCTGTCCGGATTGGCCGGGGGCTTGCACGCACCGCTGATCATGGTCGAACCGCAGATGGGGCTGGAAGTGCTGGCCTTCGCCTTCATGGTGGTGATCATCGGCGGACTGGGCAGCATCAAGGGCACGCTGGTGTCGAGTTTCCTGGTCGGGCAGGTCGTTTCAATCGGCTCGCTGATCTATGCGCCGCTGGCGCAGATGGCGCCCTTCGCCATCATGCTGCTGATCCTGCTGGTGTGGCCGACGGGGCTATTCGGCAGCCCGATGCTGAAGAAGTAACGCCGCGGTAGAGCATTTTCCGGCGAAGTGGGAACCGGTTCGCCGTAGAAAATGCGATCAAATAAGAATCTAGAGCGCGTTTCCGATTCAATCGAATCGGGACGCGCTCTATCGCGTTCAGGCTGGAACCTGCTTCCGCTCGCCGGCGCGCTTCGCCTTGATGGCGGTCAGGATCTTTTCCGATGTCGCCGGCAGCGAGGTGATGCGCACCCCGACCGCGTCATGGATGGCGTTCAAGATCGCCGCCGCGGTCGGCACCAGGCTCGGCTCGCCGACACCCTTGGCGCCGAACGGTCCGGTCGGGTCGTAGTTTTCGACGATGTCGACCACGATCTCCGGCATGTCGAGCGATGTCGGCATGATGTAATTGGTGAGGTTGGGATTGATCTGGCAACCTTGCGCGTTGAACAGCATCTCTTCCTGCAGCGCGAAACCGATGCCCATGGAAATGCCGCCCTCGACCTGGCCCTCCACCAGCATCGGATTGATCGGCGTACCGCAGTCATGCGACGCGACGATGCGCAGCACGTCGACCTCGCCGGTTTCGTCGTCGACCTCCACCTCGGCGATCTGCGTGGCATAGACATAGGTGCTGAACGGCTTGCCCTGGCCGGTTTCCGGATCCATGGCGACGGTCGGCGGATTCCACGAAGCGCTGCCGATCGGGGGCCGGCCAAGCCCGACCTGGGCACGTTTGGCGACCTCGCCGATCGAGACGCTGCGCTGCGGAAAACCCTTGACCTGAATCTTGCGGTCCCTGGCCTCCAGCTGACTCGGCATGACCTGCAGCATCGGCCCTGCGGTCTCGAACAATATGGCTTTGGCATTCTCCGCGGCCAGGCGAATGGCATTGCCGGTCACATAGGTCGTGCGACTGGCGATGGCGCCGGTATCCATCGGCGTTACGTCGGTATCGGCGGAGACGACATGCACGTCATCGGCGGCGATGCCGAGCGCCTCGGCGGCGATCTGGCCGAGCACCGTGAGCGAGCCCTGCCCGGTCTCGACCGTGCCGGTGAGCACGGTGGCGGTGCCATCCTCGTTCACCTTCACCACGGCCGCGCTCGGGTTGGCGTCGACGGTGAAGCCGATCGGATACCACATGCAGGCAATGCCGCGCCCGCGCCGCTTCATGACCGCGTCTCCCAGCCGAACCGGTCGGCCGCGTTGCGCAGCGACTCCCTGACCACAACGCTATGCAGCACCTGGCCGGTGGGGCTCGACGTGCCTTCATCGAACACGTTGCGCAACCGGATCTCGAGCGGGTCGATGCCGAGCGCCTTGGCGATATCGTCCATGTGCGATTCATAGGCGAAGCACACCTGCGGCGCGCCGAAGCCGCGCATCGCTCCGGTCATGGTCTTGTTGGTGTAAATGACGTGTGCCTCCGAGTGGACATTGTCTATTTTATAGGGTCCGGAAGCGAGGATGCAGGCCTTGCCGAGCGTCGTCGCGCTCCACGAGCAATAAGCGCCGCCATCGAGGATGAGCCGCACGCTGCGGGCCAGGATGCGGCCGTCCTTGGTCACGCCGGTCTTGTATTCCATGATGAACGGGTGGCGCGTCGTGCTCGAAATGAACTCATCGTTGCGTGTGAACACACCCTTGACCGGCCGGCCCGCCTTCTTCGACAACAAGGCCAAAGCCGGCTCCTGGCTGATCTCGTTCTTGCCGCCGAAATTGCCGCCAACAAAGGTGCCGATCAGACGCACACGGTTCATCGGCAATTTGAGCGTGCGCGCGAGGTCGGCACGCGCCAGCGTAATGCGTCCGATGGTCGCCCAGACCGTCAAGCGGCCGTTGGCGTCCCATTCGGCGATCGCGGCATGCGGCTCGAGCGGAACGTGTTCCACCATCTGGGTGGTGAAGCGGCCCTCGAAGATTTGATCCGACTGCGCGAAACCCTTGTCGACGTCGCCTCTGCGGACCACCTTGGAGGCATAGATGTTGCTGTTGGGGGCGTGTATTTTATAGGCGTCGTCCCGCATGGCTTCCAGCGGATCGAACACCGCCGGCAATGGCTCATAATCAACGGTGATCTTTTCCACCGCCTCGGCGGCGATCTGCTCGGTGACGGCGGCGACGGCGGCAACACCGTCACCGGCATGGCGCACGATCGGATCGGCGAGCACCGGCTGATCCTGAAAAGTCGGCCCGAAGGAATTGACGGGAATCTCGTTGCCGGTCAGGACGGCCATGACCCCGGGCATCGCTTCGGCGGCGCTGGTATCGATACGCATGATGCGTGCCGAGGCGATACCGGCACGCTTGAACTTGGCGAAAAGCATGCCGGGAAACGCGAGGTCGTCGATATATTTGGTCCGGCCGAGCCCGTGATTGCGGCTGTCCGGGCGCGTCACGCGCTGGCCGACCGCAAGCGTCTGCTGACCGGGCTGCGGCACCAGCGGCTCACTGGGAAGGGTCTTGGGCGGCACGGCTGCCGGCAACGAGCGTGCATCGTCGGCATAACGCCACATATCGCCGACGGCGATGCGCTCGCGCGTCAGGGTTTTTGGTTCGTCAGTCATGCCCGTGCATCTCCAACTGACGCGTGTCTTCGGTTCGCGGATCGCGCATCGCGCGGGCGGCGTCCTGCACCGCCTCGACGATCTTGCTGTAGCCGGTGCAGCGGCAGAGATTGCCGGCGAGCGCGTCCCGGATATCGTGCGACGATGGATCGGGATTGTCGTCGAGCAAAGCCTTGGCCGAGAGCAGCATGCCCGGCCCGCAGAAGCCGCATTGCAGCGCACCGCTTTCCTCGAAGACTTTCTGCAATGGATGCAGTCTGTCCTTCATGGCAAGCCCTTCGATGGTGAGCACCTGGCGGCCATCGGCCTGCGCCGCCAGCATCAGGCAGGCGTTGACCGCCATGCCGTCGACGAGGACGGTGCAGGCGCCGCAGTCGCCGACGTCGCAGCCGAGCTTGGTGCCAGTCAATTGAAAAACGTCGCGCAAGAGCTTGAGCAAGGTCGTTTCCGGCGGCACCGATGCGCTGCGCACGCTGCCATTGACGGTGATCGTTACGTCGGTCACGAAACGCGCTCCTTGGTTTTCGCGGTCGCGCGGGCATAGGCCGCTGCCAAGCATCGCTTCACCAACACGGCGATGAGATCGCGCCGGTAGTCGGCGCTGGCGCGGAAATCGCTGATCGGTTTGGCCTCGGTGGCGGCGATGCGGCCAGCCTCGGCCATGGCCTCAGGCGTGATGGCGCGGCCGGCGAGATAGGCTTCCGCTTGCGGCGCGCGAATGACGGTCGGAGCGACCGCGCCGAGCGCAATACACGGCGCCTTGAAGGCATCCTTGCCGTCGTCAATCCAGAAGGCGGCCGCGGCGTTGACCAGCGCGAGCGCTTGGCCTTTACGCAGCCCGAATTTTTGAAATGCCGCCGGCTTGCCGAGGTTCGGCTTGGGAATGACGATCTCGACCAGCAACTGGCCGGGGGTGAGGCTCGTCTTGCGCGGACCCACGAACAAATCCACAAGCGGCATGCGCCGCTGCCCGTCCGCGCCGGCCACGGTGACCTGCGCTTCGAGCGCGATCAGCGCCGGTCCGCTGTCCATTGACGGAACGCAGGTCATCAGGTTGCCGCCGATGGTCCCGAGGTTGCGTGTCTGCACGGCACCGATGGAATGCGCGGCCTCAATCAAAGCGGGACACAGATCGCGGATCAGGGCGGACCGCATGATCTCGCCGTGGGTCGCGAGCGCGCCGATGCGCAGCCCCTCGTCGGTCAGGACGATGTCCTTGAGGTCCCGAGCGCGCGAGATATCGACGACGATGCCCGGCGGACGCTGCGTGTCCTTCAGTTCGACCAGCAGGTCGGTGCCGCCGGCCAGAATCTTGGCCGCGGCGCCATGCTCGGCCAGCAACTCGATGGCATGTTTGGCATCCATGGCTGCGACGTATCCGAACGACTTCATTCCGAGCGCTCTCGTGAGTTGCCACCATGCATCAGTTCACGTGGCCACATATGCGGCCCGCCATGCGTCTTGGTATGTTCACCCGTATGGCGGCGGCGCGCTTTGACCAATGTCAATCTGCCGTGCGGCGCGCTTACGGCACGTCCGCGTCACGTCTGTCTAATGTCTATGGCGGGAGGACTCGTTCCGTTGTCGCCAACCAAGCGTCAAAATTCACGCCCGTTATCTTGACTTAAGTCAATGCAGATGGCCGCGTCAGCAATGGCGGGCATAATTTCCAGTTCGGCATCGCGGTCGATATGCCAAATCCCGCGCACGATCGGCCGCTTCGAAAAATTCATTTGCCTGCTTTCTCATTCGAAGGCAGATCAACTTGACGCCAAGATGGCCCGGAACCATTATAATTAGTGTTCTAAGCAAAACTCGCTGCTGGCGATATCTCCTTGCGCGCCGTCTGTTTCAACGTGGAGCACCTCGATCATGGCTTCCAATATGCATCCGAAAGACATGCGGACATGGATCGCAGAATTGGAGGAAGCCGGCGAACTCATCCGCATCGCCAAACCGGTCGACCCGCTCACGCAAATGGGTTCGCTGCTCTATCAATCGCGCGAGAAGGCGCTGTTCTTCGAAAATCTGCCGCACGGCTGGCGTTCGCTCGGCCAAGCGCCGGCGAATACCCGGCATGCGGCCATCGCCTTCGGCACCACCCAGGAAGCGATGGTGCCGTTGATCGCCGAGCGCATGGGCAAATGCATTGCGCCGGTGATGGTCGAGGATGGACCGGTTAAGGAGGTCAAGCTCGGCAAAAACGAGTTCGATCTCACGCAGCTTCCGGTGCACGTCGCCGGCCAGCGCGACGGCGGGCCGGTCTGCGGCTCCGGCCTGGTGGTGACGAAGGACCCCGACACCGGGCGGCGCAACGTGAGTTTCCATCGCCTGCAGATCAAAGGGCCGAACAAATCCGGCATTTTGCTCTACCCGCGCCACACCTGGAAGAACTACCTCAAATACCAGGCGCGCAACGAGCCGATGCCGGTGGCGATCTTCATCGGCCACTATCCGCTCTATTACGCCGCGGCGGCGACGACGGGAGCCTATGGGCTCGATGAATTCGAGATCGCTGGCGGCTATCTCGGCGAGCCGGTGCGCCTGGTCAAATGCGAGACGGTGGATCTCGAGGTTCCGGCCGACGCCGAGATCGTGCTCGAGGGCCACATCCCGCCGCATTATCGCGAGGAGGAAGGACCGTTCTCCGAATTCCAGGACTACTACGTGACCGGCACCGGCAAGAATCCGATCGTCGAGTACCAGTACATGACGCGCCGGCACGACGCCATTTTCAAGAATCTGCAGAACGGCTCGGAGATGGAGGGCTGCGTCTTCCATAAGGTCCCGATGAGCGCGGCCATTTTCCGGCGGCTCAAGGATGTCGGCGGCGGGCCCATTCTGCACAATGTGATGGTGACGCCCGGCATCTTCGGACTGGTCATCCAAATGACGCAACGCGCCTATGGCGAGGCCAAGAATCTCCTGTTGGCGGCGCTGTCTTCGGAATACCAGCATCCGAAAGTCGTCATGGCGGTCGACGCCGATGTCGACATCTTCAATCCGGCGGAGTTGATGTGGGCGCTGGCGACGCGCGTCGATCCGCACAAGGATGTGACGATCATCTCCGGCACGCATAACCATGCCATGGATGCGAGCTTGCAGGAACTCGGCGCGCCGGGCACTCCGCTTTGGCAGCGCTTCGGCTCGAAGATGCTGATCGATGCGACGATTCCGCCGCCCGCCGACGCCGAAGCCCGCGCCATGTTCGAGCGCATCCGGCCGCATAATCCGCAGCTCCGGCTGGAAGATTTTGCTGCCGAGAGCTCGCTCGCGCTGGTTCGCTCGCTTTCCCCGATGTTCTTTGGATCGAAGCTTTTGGGGGAACGCTAAGTCGTGGACTATCACCGGTAATCGCGAGAATATCGCGGAACATCATGCTGGGAGGCTAATATGTTGCACCGCTGGCTTTGCGCGATTGCGCTGTTGTCGATGGGCTTGTGCTCCCAATCATCGGCGGAGACCTGGCCGACGAAGCCGATCCGGGCGATCGTGCCCTACAGCCCGGGCAGCGCCACCGACATCATTCCGCGCACGGTTTTTGCCCAGGTCGAAAAACAGCTGGGCCAGCCGATCATCATCGAAAATCGCGACGGCGGCGCCAGCACGATCGGCACCGCGGCGGTGGCGAAATCCGAACCTGACGGATACACGTTCCTGGTCGCATCCTCCGCCTATACCACCGTGCCGCTGACGGTCGCGAACCTGCCTTATGATCCGGTGCGCGACCTCACGGCCGTGATCCCGCTGGCCAACATGGCCAACGTGCTGGTGATCTCGCCGGCGAAAGGGATCAAGACCGTCGGCGAGTTCGTCACGGCGGCGCGCGCGCAGCGCGGATCGATGAATTATGTCACGATCGGCGCGGGCAGCGCGGCCCATCTCAATTCCGAACGTTTTCGACTGGCCGCGCGTTTCGAGGCGCAGCCAATTCCCTTCAAAGGATCGCCGGCCGGGCTGACGGAGGTCGTGGCCGGACGGGTCGACTTTTATTTCTGTCCGCTCTTGCCCGCCCTTGGACTGATTCGCGACGGCAAGTTGACGGCGCTCGCAGTCAGCAGCTCGCAGCGCGCGCCTAACCTGCCGGACGTGCCGACCACCGTCGAAGCCGGGTTTCCCAACTCCGAATATAATTTCTGGTTCGGCGTGTTTGCGCCGGCCAAGACGCCGCCGGAGATCATCCAGCGGCTTTATGAGGAGATTGCCAAGGCTTTGCAAGACCCGGGCGTGCGGGAGAAGCTGGCAAAACTCGCCGTGCAGCCGATGCCCATGACGCCGGCCCAGTTCAATGACTACGTCCGCAAGGAGCTTGAGCAAAATGCGGCGCTCGTGAAGGCCGCCGGCATCAAACCGCAATAGCTTTCGGCGCCATCGTCCAGGGGAAACGTCCATGATTGTCGACTTCCAGCACCATTTCACGCCGCGCGAATTTTTCAAGGAAGACCTGGGCAACAAACTGATCGTCACCTTCGATGAAACCGGCGCGCCGAGCTACACCTCGCACAAGATGCTGTACGATCTCGACGAGCACATCCGCATGATGGATGTGGCCGGCATCGACGCCGCCTTCCTGACCTGCGCGGCCGGCATGTGCGCCGAACTCGAAAAATCGAAATTCATCAACGACAAGGCCAAGCAGGCCGAGCGCGACTATCCCGGACGCTTCATCGGCGCCGCCCATGCCCATCCGTTGGGCGGCAAGGATGCTTTCAAGGAGCTGGCGCGCTGCGCGCATGAGCTGGGTTTTCCGGGCGTGGTCATCACGTCGGAAGCCGACGGGCTGTTCCTCGATGCGCCGGAATTCGAGCCGTTCTGGACAGAAGCCGAGAAGCTCGGCCTGTTTGTCTTCGTGCATCCGGCGCTAAAATTGAATTTTCCGCAGCAATTTGACGCCTACGATACGGCGCGCTCGGTCGGGCGCGAATTCTCGCTGATCATGGCGACGATTCGGCTGATCAATAGCGGCGTGTTCGACCGCCATCCGTCGCTCATCGTGCAGATGGCGCATCTTGGCGGCGGCATCGCCTCGATGCTCGGCCGCATCCGCAGCTATCAGGACAAGGATTTCTGGGGCCTGCGCGGCAATGCCAAACATGGCCGCACGTCCGAGAAGGACTTCGACTATTACCTGCGTAACAATATCATGTTCGACACGGCCGGCTTCTGCGGCGCGATCGGCTGCGTGCAGACCGCATTGGTGGAGATCCCGGCTGAACGCCTGGTGTTCGCCACCGACTATCCGCAGGAAATCCGCGGACGCGAAGCGGTGCGCGATTTCGTCAACGATATCCGCAAACTCGGACCGGTCGGCGAGAAAATTCTGTCGGGCAATGTCAATGTGCTGCTGAAAGGACGTTACAAGCGCCGCGCGGCATGAGTGGCGTGGCTGGACGCTACGCGTTGTCGGTCACGTCCTCGTACACGTCGATTTCTACCGCTCCCGGAAACAGCGCACGCCAAGCCTGTACTATATTTTGCGTGATCGGATCGCTGGCAAGCTTCTGGCGGCCCTGTTCAATGGCTTGGTCCGCCTGATACTCGATCACCTGCAGGAACTGGACCTGATCGTCGACGTTGCGCAACAGGCGGATCCGCACGTCGCCAAAGGCCCGATACATTGGTGCCGCATTCTTCATCATCGAGGCGACGAGCTTGGCGGCGTCCGGCGATGGCGTTTTGATCTTGACGTGCAGAATCCGGTTGGTTTTCGCTGCATCGTTGGACATGGGATCGCCTTCTCAATTCGGGCGGAGCAGCCGCCGTTCACTGTCGTAAGCTAGACCTGCATCAGCCAAGCCGCTATTTGAATTCTGCGCAACCGGCCACAGGGATCATCGCGATGAGCCAAAATCAGTTCGTTCCGCCTGACGGCGCGTTCACCCGCACGGTGCCGATCCGGTTTTCCCACTGCGACCCGGCCGGCGTCGTCTACTTCCCGCACTATTTCGACATGTTCAACGGCCTGATCGAGGATTGGTACACCGAGCAGCTTGGCGTCAATTATTCCAAGCTGATCATAAGCGATCGGCACGGTTTTCCCTATGTTCACATCGAAACCGATTTCAAGATGCCTAGCCGGATGGGCGAGCACCTCGATCTCACGCTGCTGCTCACGCGCATTGGGCGGTCATCGTTGAGTGTTGTTATCGTGGGTCATTTGGGCGGCGTTGAGCGCTTACGCGCCCGCCTGGTCACCGCGATGACCTCGTTGGAGACGCAACGGGCCATCGAACTGCCGCAGGCCTTGCGGCAAAAATTCGAGGATTACTTGCGGCGCACGGGGCCGGCGCAAAGCTGACCTGCGCCCTTCGGGCCGCCGGCTTCGGCACTGAGGATGGTGATGGTGCCCAGGGGCGGAATCGAACCACCGACACTGCGATTTTCAATCGCATGCTCTACCAACTGAGCTACCTGGGCGCCAAGTCATCAAACTAGCCCGCCTAACGAGGCGGGCCAGCAGAGTGCCGCGCGTTATAAAGGCTCGATTTCGCACTGTCCAGAACGGCGCCGGGCCGGCCGAAAATCATGCTTTAACCCCTAAAGCCGCGCGGAAACGCTGCTTGAGCGCGACGCCGTCGCGCAGGGGGAGCACCCGCGGCGGCTCGGCGGCCTCGATTTTCACACGGGCGAACAGGGTGTCGTCGAAGCCCTTCAGCCTTCGGCTAAGGTCGGCGAGCGCCGCCTGGTCGCGCACGTCGAGGCAGCTGCCGATGCCGCAGGCGCCGGCCACGCTGACGAGATCGACGCCGCTCTGGGTGGCGCTCGGCTGCATGCCGGTTTCGCCATAGACGCCGTTGTCGAACACCACAATCGCCAAGTTGCGCGGTCGCTGGATGCCGATGGTGGCGAGCGCGCCCAGCCCCATCAGCATCTCGCCATCGCCGGTGATGACCGCGACCCGCCGCGTGGGCTGCGCCAGCGCCAGGCCCAGCCCGATCATAGCGGCGCCGCCCATGGCGCCCCACAGATAAAAGTTGCGGTCATTGTCGCCGGCGGCGGCCAGATCCCAGGCGGTCGAGCCCAGCCCCGGCACCACCAGGAGATTGTCATCGCGGCCCGCGAGCAGCGTGGCCATGGCGGCGCGGCGCTCAAGGCTCATTTGGTCCACACCTTCATTTTGTCCAAACTTTTTTGCCGATGAGCTGCTGCGACAGCACCACGGCGGCGATGCGCTCGTCGCCGAAGGCCACTTGCACGGCGCGCTCGGCCGCGCCTGCCACCTCGTCGGCGTTCAGCACGCGATAGACTTCCGCTTCGCACAGCTTGAGCACCGGCTCGACGATCGATCCCATCGGCTGCTGCCAGGGATTGAACTCCTCCCACTCGCCGCGCATCGTGATCAGCATCAGCAGCGGAAACCGGCAGGTCCTGGCAAGAGAAAGCATGTTGACGCAATTGCCCAGCCCGCTCGACTGCATCAAAAGCGCCGCGCGCTCGCCGCCGAGCCAAGCGCCGGCCGCCAGCGCGACGCCCTCCTCCTCGGTCGTGAGCACGACGTCGCGAATGTCCGGATCGGCGCGGCAGCGATCGATCAGCCGGGCATGGCCGGCATCGGGCACGTAGCCGACCTGGCGGATGCCGGCGCGCTTGAAGGTTTCGTACAGCCGGTCCGGCCAGTCAATTGGCGCGTTCATGATTTTTCGCCCGGCTCGCCTTCGGGCAGCCGCGTGCCGTCCTCGTCCTCATCTTCTTTCACCGGCACGGCATAGACGCCGCTGAGCCAGCGATTGAGATCTATATCGGCACAGCGCTTGGAGCAGAACGGCTTGAACGCCTGGTCCACCGGCTTGCGGCAGAGCGGACAGCGTGCGGCGGAAAGCTTGTTGTCGATTTCGTTCATGGCGTGCCGGTCTTTCTGGCGTCCATCGCGCGCAGTTCCGTTTTCAATATCTTGCCGTAGTTGTTTTTTGGCAGCGAGTCGACGAACACATAATCCTTCGGCCGCTTGAAACGCGCAATGCGCGCGAGACACAGCGCATCCAGTTCCGCGGCCTTGGCCTCGCCGACCACATAGGCCACCACCGCCTCGCCCCATTCGCGGTCGGGCCGGCCGATGACCGAGACCTCGCGCACTTGCGCATGGCTGAGCAGCACCTCCTCCACTTCGCGCGGATAGATGTTGGAGCCGCCCGAGATGATCAAGTCCTTGGAGCGGTCCTTGAGGTGCAGATAGCCCTCCTGGTCGAAAACACCAACATCGCCGGTATGCAGCCAGCCGCCGCGCAGCGCCGTGCGGCTTGCTTCCTCGTTGCACCAATAGCCCGGCATCACCACCTCGCCATGGCAGAGGATTTCGCCGGTCTCGCCGGCGGCGAGCGGCCGGTCCGCGCTATCCGCGACCACGACCTCGACGCTCGCATAGGGCTTGCCGGCGGACCCCAGGCGCTCGCGCCAGCGCGGATGGCCGCGATCGGCGATGTCTTCTTTCGACAGCGTCGTGATGGTCATCGGCGATTCGCCCTGGCCGTAGATCTGCGCCAGCCGCGGGCCGAAGCGGTCGAGCGCCGCCAGCGCGTCTTCCAGATACATCGGCGCCCCGCCCCAGATCAGCGTGCGGATGTTCGCAAGATCGCACTCGGCCGGGCAAGAGACCAGGCGTTTGATCATGGTCGGCGCCGCGAACATGGACGCGCGCGGCCAGGCATCGATCAGGGCGAACACTTCTTCCGGCTCGAAGCCGCCGCTCTCCGGCACCACCTGCACCCCGAGCCGCGCCACGTGCGCCATGATGTAGAGCCCGGAGCCGTGACTCATCGGCGCGGCATGCAGGATCGCATCGCCCGGCGAAACGGAATCGACCTCCATGGCATAGGCCTGGCTCGCCGCCGCCAGCACGCGATGGGTGAGCATGGCGCCCTTCGGCCGTCCGGTCGTGCCGGAGGTGTAGAACAGCCAGGCGAGATCGTCGGCCGCGCGCGGCACCACCGCGATGGCATCGGCCGTAAACAGCGCCTGGTATTCGGCGCCGCCGATGGCGATCAGGCGTTCGAGACTGTGCGGTGCGTGCGGCGCGATCACGGAATCGATGCCGGGCGAGACAAAACAGACGCGCGCACCGGAGTGATCGAGGATGTAACCGAGCTCGGCGCCGTGCAGCTTGGCGTTGGCCGGCACCGCGGCAAGACCGGCATGCCAGATGCCGTAGAGCAATTCGACGTAGTGGTGCGAGTTCTTGGCGACGATGGCGACACGCTCGCCGGGCTTGAGGCCGAATTGCTCGCGCAAGGCGCCGGCCAGGCGCGCGGCGCGCTCCGCCAGTTGACCGTAAGTCGCCACCACACGCGTTCCGGTCGCCGCCGCCGACAGCGCCGGATAACTGCGAGCTGATTGTTCAAGCCACGACGCGATGTTCATGGCGCGCGAATTCTATATTGGCGCGTGATCTTATCCGACCTTGCTTCGCCCGCCGAAGCGGGCTTCGCGAAGGCGGGAAACCGGTGTCCACTTTTCGGGATCACGCGCGCGGGTCAGGTGGCGTTGAGCCAGCCGAAGCGGATCGGATAGCCCTCGCCGCCGAGCAGGCTCACGGTTTCGTATAGCGGCAGGCCGACCACGTTGGAGTAGGAGCCGACGATCTTGACCATGAAGGTGCCGGCGATGCCTTGCGCCGCGTAGCCGCCGGCCTTGCCGCGCCATTCGCCGGAGGCGAGATAGGCCTCGATGTCGTCATCCGACAGCCGCTTGAAGCGCACGCGCGTTTCCACCAGGCGCTGGCGGAACGCCTCCTTCGGCGTGACCAGGCAGATCGAGGTGTAGACGCGGTGATTGCGGCCCGACAGCAGCCGCAGGCATTGCGCCGCTTCGTCGAGCAGCAAGGCCTTCGGCAGGATGCGGCGGCCGACCGCCACCACGGTGTCGGCGGCCAGGATGTAGGCGCCGCGCAATTCGTCGTCGAGCCGCACATTGTCCAGCGCCGCGGTGGCCTTGGCATGCGCCAGCCGGTTGGCATAGGCGCGCGGAATCTCGCCGCGCCGTGGGGTCTCGTCGATATCCGCGGGCTTGAGCGCGTCGGGCTCGATGCCGGCCTGATTGATCAAAGCAAGCCGGCGCGGCGAACCGGAAGCGAGCACGAATTTGGGACGGCCGATCATTGTTTAAAGAGAATCCATGTGAAGGCTGCGGGAAACTAGCGGACCGGGTGTGGTTTCACAATGCGAGCGGGATGAACCGGTTAACCAATGAAACGCAGGCATACGTCATCGCCCGTATTCTTTGCGGCGCCGGGAACGCCGTAGGCTTTTTCCGTCCCCCTCAAAAGATGAGGGGATGGCGCGCCGAAGAAGCGCGCAGTAACAGGGGCACCGCTTGCGCGATGCCCGGCGCCTCTCGGCGCGCCACCCGGATCACTTCCGCCATCCGGGCTATTTGCGGCGGTTCTCCTTACGGCGCCGGTCCGCGCTTTCGGGCGAGCGTAGGAATGCCCCACCCGTCAGCGAGCTCCTCGCGCCCGGTCCTTGTGCCGGGGGGCGGGGTCCGGCGCCGCCCGGGAGCTTGGGGGGTGCGTTCATCCCCCGCCCGCGGGCGCCGCATCCTGCTCCACCATCCGACGCCTCATGACAGCGCCCTCAATGAGCCGGACGCAGGTATTAAATCATAGCGCGGAGGCCTCGTCAAGGATTTTTATCCGCGTCATCCCGCCTATCATTCGTTGCCGCCGCCGGGCTGTCCGAAGCGAGCGCGGATATGCGCCGCCAGCTGGTCGCGCACCGCGCGATAGGCCTCGAGCTTCTGCTCGCGGCTGCCTTCCGCCGCGGTCGGATCGGCGGTCGGCCAGTATTCGACCTGCGCCGCGCTGGTGCGCGTCAGCTCCAGCGCCTTGTGGTGCGCCGGCGGCGACAGCGTCACGATCAGGTCGAAATTGAGCCCTTCCAGCTCGTCCAACTCCTCGATGGTCATCGGCTTGTGGCGGGCGATATCGACGCCGATCTCCTCCATGACCGCGACCGCGAACGGATCGAGCGTGCCTTTGTGCGCGCCGGCGGAGGCGACGTAGAGCGTTTTGCCGTACAACTGCTTGAACAGGCCGGCCGCCATCGGCGAACGGATCGCGTTCATGCCGCAGGCGAACAAGACCGCGTGGGGGCGCGCGAGTCGTTCTGGCGCGACCATAAGAAGATCAGCCCTTCCAGTGCAGCACGCAGATCAGGGTGAACAGGCGGCGCGCGGTGTCGATATCGACCGCCACCTTGTCCTTGAGCCGCTCCACCAGGATATTTGAGCCGTCGTTGTGGATACCGCGCCGGCCCATATCGATCGCCTCGATCTTGTCGGGCGTGGCGGTGCGGATCGCCTGATAATAGCTGTCGCAGATCATGTAGTAGTCCTTCACGATCCGGCGCAGCGGCGAGAGCGAGAACAGATGCGCGACCACCGGCGTGCCGTCCTCCAGCCGGATGTCGAACACCAGGCGGTTGCCGTTGATGGAGAGATGCAGCGCGTAAGGGCCGCCGTCGTGGCCGACCGGCTTGAACGAGTTCATCTCGAGCAGGTCGTAGATCGCGACTTCGCGTTCGTGCTCGACGTCCGGGTTGGAACGGCCGATCGATGCCTCGTCGAGGGTGACCGAGACCAGGCGCTGCTTGTCGGCAGCGTGTGATTTCGCCGGGCTCATTTTAGATTGAGGCGGATCGCCACCGAGCGCGCATGGGCGGCGAGCCCTTCGGCGGTCCCGAGCGCGATCGCGGCCGGCCCCAGCGCGCGCAGCTGCTCGGGCCCGCATTTGAGTATCGAAGTGCGCTTCATGAAATCGAGTACGCCGAGGCCGGACGAGAAGCGCGCCGAACGCGACGTCGGCAGCACGTGGTTGGAGCCGGCGACGTAGTCGCCGATGGCTTCCGGCGTATGCGCGCCGATGAAGATCGCGCCGGCATTGCGGATTTTTGCCGAGAGCGCTTCGGCATCCTCAGTGGCGATCTCCAGATGCTCGGGCGCCAGCCGGTCGACCAGCGCGATTGCCGCGTCGAGCTTGGGCACCATGATGATGGCGCCGAAATCGCGCCACGACGCCGCCGCGACCGCGGCGCGCGGCAGCGTCTTGAGCTGGGATTCCACCGCCTTCTCGACCTCGGTTGCGAGCGCAGTGTCGTCGGTGATCAGGATCGATTGCGCGCTGGCGTCATGCTCGGCCTGCGCCAAAAGATCGGCCGCGATCCAGTCGGGGTTGCCGGTCTTGTCGGCGAGAATGAGCACTTCGGACGGGCCGGCGATCATGTCGATGCCGACCTGGCCGAACACCAGCCGCTTGGCCGCCGCCACATAGGCGTTGCCGGGGCCGACGATCTTGGCGACGGCTGCGATGCTCTCGGTGCCATAGGCGAGCGCGGCCACCGCTTGCGCGCCGCCGATGCGATAGATCTCGTCGACGCCGGCGAGCTTGGCCGCCGCCAGCACCAGCGGCTCCAGTTTGCCGTCCGGCGTCGGCACCACCATCACCAGCCGCGCGCAGCCGGCGACCTTGGCCGGCACGGCGTTCATCAATACCGACGACGGATAGGCCGCCGTGCCGCCCGGCACGTAAAGCCCTACGGCTTCGATCGCGGTCCAGCGCGAACCTAGTTCGACGCCGAGCGCGTCGGTGAAACGATCGTCGGCGGGCTTCTGGCGGGCGTGATAGGCCTCGATGCGGGTGCGCGCGAGCCTGAGCGCGGCCATCGCTTCGGCGCTGCAAAGCTTCTCCGCCGCGTCGATCTCGGCCGCGCTCACCCGCAGGCCGGTCTTGGAAAGATCGATGCGGTCGAACTTGGCGGTCAGCTCGAACAGTGCGCGGTCGCCGCCCGTCCTCACCGCGTCGATGATGCCGCGCACGGTCGCTTCCACGTCCTGCGCCGCCTCGCGCTTGACGCCGAGGAAGGCGCTAAACCGCGTCGCGAAGTCGGCGCTTTGACTATCCAATCGAAGGGGCATGGCGTGGAATCTGATCCATTGTCGCTGAATCGAACCCCTACCTAGCATTTTTGCCCGCGCCGGCGCCCAAAAAAGCAAAGACTCCGTCGCGAGACGGAGCCTTGCCGAGAAACCGTGGTCGCCAGATTACATCTTCATCTTACTCTTTTTATGATGGCGCATGTGCTTCTTGCCCATTTTATGATGGCGCATGTGCTTCATGCCCATTTTCGGCTCTTCCAAGACACACGGCAGGACGCAGACGCCGCCATTATGGAAGTTGCAGTGGGTGATGGTGGGCACACAGACCGCGGGCGCGCCGATCTTGCCGCACAGACAGCCCACCGCAGCCTGGGCCGGTGTGCCGGTCGTTAGCAGCGCGGCGCCCAGCAGCAGCGCCGCTCCAATGACGATTTTGCGCATAGGTTCAATCCCTGTTGGAGAAAGCGGTTTCAGTACGCCACTGAAGTTCCACAATATCAAGCGAGGCGCGCCCTTAAGCGCCTGCGGCGCAAGGGTTCTGAACCGAAATCATTGTTGCGGTGCAGCTTGAGCCGGACCCGCAGCCGTCAGCGGCGGCCGGTTTTCGGCTGCCCTTCGTCGGCGAGGCTGTGGACCGGGCGGGCGGCGGTGACCCAGGTCGGTCCGAGATCGGCCAATTCGGCTTCCAGGCATTCGACCTCGAGCCGCAACTCCGCCCCGCCCGAAAAGACCAGGGTGACGACCCCGGAGGGCTCATCGGTTTCGGCAAACTCGACCGCCAGCAGGTTGAGCACCGCGTCCTTGCCGGCGGGGCTGATCTCCCGGCATTTGCAGGACAGGACGCGCTCGAAGCGCAGGGCCGCGCGCCGGCGGCGGTATTCGGTACCGCCGTTTTGCGCGTTTTCCCAATCGAAACGGTTGACCGCGACCACCACGCGCTTCTCTTGCGGTCGCCAATGAACGTCGGCGACCTTGACCACCGCATCCTGCAGGTGGGTCGAGACGACCTCGAGATCTTCCTCATCGAGGACGACGAATTTCAGCGGATCCATGGACATAACTGCTCCCGGTCCATGGGTAGTTAGGCAAAGCCGCGCGCGCCTGCAAGGTGGTCTTTTTTATTGGCGCATGACCTTATCCGACCTCCTTCGCCCGCCAAAGCGGGCTTCGCGAAGGCGGGAAACCGGTACCCACTTTTCGGGATCATGCGCTAAACGCCGGCTCCAGCCCGGCCGCCGTCCAGCGCGCGGCGCTGGCCGGATCGGTCAGCTTACGCAGCAGGGCGCGCGCACCCTCGGGCGCGGCGGCGCGGTTGAGAATGGCGGCGGTATAGCTATTAGCATTGTGCAACGCGCCCGGCAGCGGGCCGACCACCGTGACGCCCTTAACGGTCAGCGCCTCGCTGATGAAGGTAGTACCGATCTCGGCACGGCCGTCGGCGACCGCCTGCGCCACCTCGTAGCCGCGCTTGCCGAGCACGGCTTTGCTGTTGACCGCCTCGGCGATGCCGAGTTTTTGCAGCAACCCGGCGAAATAGGTGCCGGACGAACCGCCCGCCGCCGGATCGGAATAAGCGACGGTGCGCGCCTTGAGCAGCGCCTGCTTGAACGCTTCCGGCGTGGAGATGTCCGGCAGCGGAGCGCCCTCCTTCACCACCACGCCGGTGACGGTGCGGCCGAGTTCGGCGCGGCTGCCGGGCACGAACAGGCCGGTCTTTTCCAGCGCCTCGATTGCCGACGCCGACAGGATGGCCAGGTCGGCCGTCTCGCCGGCTTGCAACCGTTCGCGCAGCGCGCCGACCGTGTTGAAATTCAGGTTGAGCCGGTTGCCGGTCTCGCGTTCGAACTCGGCGCCGAGCGCCGTCACCATCGACTGCACGGCGCCGGCGCTCATGACTTTGATTCCTGCGGGCACGGCGACTCCCTTGTGTTGCCCAGTCGGGCGCGGATCGTGACCGGCCCGAGCGATCTCGTCCAGGCGCGGCGGAGGGACTGGTCGCCGCGGTGTTGCAGAATGGTCTTAAACTACCGCTAGTTGTTTTCCCGTCGCACTCATTATAGGTTGTATTGGACTGAGGCCGAACTCAAAGCGCGGTTGGGGGGCATCATGTTGATCGACAGTTATCAAATCAAGCAGACTCAAAAGCGTTATACGGAGCGCACCGAACAGCGGGCACGCAACGAGCGGCTGATCAAGCTGAAACGCCCCCTCGAAGTCGACACACCGGAGCGCGTAGAGAAATTTCTCAAGCTGCGCGGACTTGCGGTCTCGATCGACGGCAAACCCACCATCGAAAACATGTCGAAGGTTATGGCCGGAGAAGTCGCCGGCCTCACCGCCGAGCTTGGGCTTGAGCGGCAGATCGGCAACAACGACCTGATGGGCATCGCATTCCTGGAAGAAGGGATTCGCGTCGCACGGACTGTCGCCCGTATCTGGGTCAGTGTCGTCAGCGGCCAGCCGCACGCCTACGGCACCGGCTTCCTGGTTTCGCCGCGCCTTCTGATCACGAACCATCATGTGCTCGGCGACCCTGCGACCGCCCGCAATTCGATTGCCGAATTCGATTATCAGCGGCGCAACGACGGCTCGCTGATTCAGTCCACATCTTTTGCGCTCGATCCCGATACGTTCTTCTATGCGGATCAAGATTTGGATTATGCCTGCGTGGCCGTCAGACAGTCGTCGTCGACGGGCCGGCCGCTGGCGAATTACGGCTATAACCACTTGTCGGAGGCGGAAGGCAAAGCGATTGCCGCGCAGTGGGCCAACATCATTCAGCATCCGAGCGGCGAGCCGAAACAGTTGAGCTTGCGCGAGAACCAGATCGTCGACGTGCTTCCCCAATTCCTCCATTACAAGGCCGACACCGCGCCGGGCTCTTCGGGTTCTCCCGTTTACAACGACCGCTGGGAAGTGGTCGCCTTGCACCACTCCGGCGTCTACGAAAAGACTCCCGACGGTCGACCGGTCGCGCTCAACGGCCAGCCCTGGCAGGCGGGGATGGGCGAAGACCAGATCAAATGGATATCGAACGAGGGCGTTCGTATCAGCCGCCTGATCGCGCATCTGCGCGGGCAATTAGAAACCGACGCGCACCGCGCCATGTTCGGTGAATTGCTCGCAGCGCCGCAGGAGGGCGTGCCCAATATCGACGGCCCGTCGAGAGGATCAGACACGGCTGCATCGCCAGCCCCCGCCGCCGACGGCTCCGTGACGTGGACGATTCCTCTCACCGTGACGGTGAATGTCGGCGGGCGGACGGTCGCCGCACCGCTTATCGCTGCGACGCCGGCTGCCCGGCCACCGGCGGTTGGTGGCCCGTCTATCCCGGCGGCGCCGCAAAGCGGCGACGGGCGAAGCCCCAACGAGGTTCTCAACGCGGCCAAGGCGGCATTGGGCCAGCGCAGCAACGTCATGAATGTGCGGCTGGGCTATGTTTTCAAGGATGGCAGAATCACCAAGGACCGCGCGCTGGTGGTGACGGTGCGCAAGAAACTGAGCAACGCCGACCTGCGAGCGACCAACATCGAAGAACTTCCCGCCAGCTTCGGCGGCCTGAAGGTGGAAGTCAGCGATCCGACGATCGAAGAATTGATCCTGGCCGATCAAGGCTACGCCGCGCACGAGGCGCTTGCGCTCAATATCGACGCGCTCGCTGCGGAAATCACTTACAAGCCGCCGGCTTCGCCCGGCCTCAACCGCGTCAAGGCTTCGATGACGGTCAATGCCCATCTCAGCCCGGACGCCGGCTGGGCGCAATTATCGGCCTTCCTCGGCGACACCAAGAAAACGCTCACGGTCGGCATGTACGACTTCGGAGCCCGCCACATCGCCGATGCGATCAAGGAGGTCGGCGGCCTTCGTACCTTCAAGGATATGACGTTGACGCTGCAGCCTGGGCAGAGCGTCGGCTCCGGCACCAAAGCCAACGACCTGAAGGACAAGGAGGCGGTCGAAGAGCTGCAGGACGCGCTGGGCAACAAGTTCAAGATGGCCTGGATCAAGATCGGTTCGGTGAACGGTTGGGTGGCGAGTTCGTATCACATCAAGGTCGCCGTGCGCGACAAGTCGTCGTTCTGGCTGTCGAGCGGCAATTGGCAGTCGTCGAACCAGCCGCCGCCGCCGGCCAACCCGCTGGCCCGTCCATGGGACCGGTCATGGCTCTCGAAATATAATCGCGAGTGGCATGCCATCGTCGATCATCCCGGCTTGGCGGCCGACTTCGAAAAATACCTGCTGCACGATTTCAATAACAATACCGACGGCCCCGAAGAAGCGATGATCCTGCCCGATCTGCTGATGCCGGAAGAGATGTTCATGCCGACGGCGATCGAGCGCGCGGCGCCGTTCAAATATTTCGAACCGTTAATCGAGACGCGCGTGTTCGACGTGCAGCCGCTGCTCACCCCGGACAATTTCCACGAACACACGCTCGCGCTCATCAACAGCGCGCATGAGGAGTTGCTGATTCAGAATCAAACCTTCAACGCGCCCAAGCCCACGCATGCGAAACTCAAGGAGTTGCTGTCGGCCGTGCTCGACAAGCAGAGGGCCGGCGTCAACGTGCGTATCATCTTCCGGCTGCTGATGAAGGCCGACGCGCGCAAGAATTTGGAGGCGTTGCAGGACTTCGGCTTCGACATGAGCGCCATCCGCGTGCAAAAGAACTGCCACACCAAAGGCATGGTGGTCGACCGCAAACGGGTCATGCTGGGCAGCCAGAACTGGTCGGAACAAGGCGTATCGCTCAACCGCGATGCCAGCCTGCTGTTTGAGGACGAGAAACTCGCCAAGTATTTCGCCGAAATTTTCGAGCACGATTGGCAAAATCTGGCGACCGACGATATCGGCTCGGCGCCGTCAGGAGTCGAACTCGCGACCGCCGACGGAGCGGCACCCGAGGGTACCGTCAAGCTGAGTGTCGAGGAGTACCTGGAGACGCTGTAAGCCCGCGCCGAGCGCAGATCAGGAACTGATCCGCTCGATCGCCGCGCCGCAGCGGGCGAGCTTGTCCTCGAGCCGCTCGAAGCCGCGGTCGAGGTGATAGACGCGGTTGACCATGGTCTCGCCTTCGGCGGCGAGCGCGGCGATCACCAGCGACACCGAAGCGCGCAGATCGGTCGCCATCACCGGAGCGCCCTTGAGCCGCTCGACGCCTTCGATGGTGGCGGTCTCGCCGTCGAGATGGATGTGGGCGCCGAGGCGGGCCAGCTCCTGCACATGCATGAAGCGGTTCTCGAAGATGGTCTCGGTGATGTGCGAGGTGCCCTTGGCGCGCGTCATCAGCGCCATCAGCTGCGCCTGCAGGTCGGTGGGAAATCCCGGGAACGGCGCGGTCGTCACCTCGACCGGCTCCAGGCCGGCGCCGTTGCGCGCGATGCGGATGCCCTCATTGGTCGGGGTCACGGTGGCGCCGGCCCGCACCAGAACGTCGAGCGCGGCCTGCAACAGCTCGGGACGCGCGTTCTGCAGCAGCACATCGCCGCCCGCCATCGCCGCCGCCATTGCATAGGTGCCGGTCTCGATGCGGTCGGGCAGCACCGCATGGCGCGCGCCGTGCAGCCGAGCGACGCCGTCCACCACGATGCGCGAGGTGCCGGCGCCGGAAATTTTCGCGCCCATCTTGTTGAGACAATCGGCGACGTCGCCGATCTCCGGTTCGCGCGCGGCATTCTCGATGACGGTCGTGCCATGCGCGAGCGCGGCACCCATCAGCGCGGTATGCGTGCCGCCGACGGTCACTTTGGGAAAATTTATTTCGCCGCCGCGCAAGCCGTTTTTGGCGCGCGCGATCACATAGCCGCCTTCGATCTCGATCTCGGCGCCGAGCCGCTCCAGCGCCATGATCAAGAGATCGACCGGCCGCGTGCCGATGGCGCAGCCGCCCGGCATCGAGACCTTGGCCTCGCCCATGCGCGCCACCAAGGGCGCCACCACCCAGAAGCTCGCCCGCATCTTGGAGACCAACTCGTAGGGCGCGGTGGTGTCGACAATCGTCTTGGCCGAGATGTGCAACGTGCGGCCGGAATTGGGATCGTCGCCCGGGCGTTTTCCCGCGATCGTGATATCGACGCCGTGGTTGCCGAGGATGCGCTGCAGCTGGACGACATCGACGAGGCGCGGCACATTGTCGAGGATCAGCGTGTCCTCAGTCAGCAGGCTCGCGATCATCAAGGGCAGCGCGGCGTTCTTGGCGCCCGAGATCGGGATCGTGCCGTTGAGCCGCTGTCCGCCGACAATACGTATTCGATCCATGACGCCCCGCCCGCTACCTCACGATCAATATTGCCCGATCTATGACCCGCCGGGCGCCCTCCTGCAAAGTCAATTATTTGGGAAGGTTACCACCCTCGCCGGGAAAATGCGGCGAAAGTCGGACCTACATAGATACTCCTATCAGCGGCAAAATCCTCAATGAACGCTGGCCCGGGCGGACGCCATGGCCGGTGGCGACACCTTGCGGGTGGTGGGCGCCTCGATGCGTTCGAACGGCTCCAGCCGGGGCGGCTCGTGCTGCCACGCCTTGCCGGAACGGCCCAGGGCGCGGCCGACCTCGAACAGCTTCTTCATCTCATCCGGATTGAAGTCCAGCGGATTCTTCGATGCCGGCACGTCGTCCGGTATGTAGGCAAGATTGAACGCCGCATTGGTCCGGCGCGTGGTGACATAGGTCTGATACACCGTCTTGTACAACAAGCCGCGCAGGAGCTCGCTGATCGACTTGCGCGCTATGCCGGTCAGGCTGTTCTCTACCGAGGTCTCAGCGGTGCGCAGTTTCAGCGCACTGTTGATGACCAGGTAGACGTTCTTGTGCTTGTAGGGTCCGTTCAGCATGAACGATCGCAACAGGACCGGCGCCTTGACGGCTCCGTCGACATGCATCTGCGCGTTCTCGGTCCCACCGTCGTTGCCGACGCGGATGAGGACCGGCTTGAAAAAGGCCGGCACCGCCGCCGACGCACGAATGATTTCACGGTAAAGCTCGAGCGAGTCTTGATCGCGGCTGGCGGCGATCGCACCCATGTTCCAGACCGACATGATGCCGGCATCGAGATTCGTTGTGGCGACGTAGAGCCGGCGGCCCTTGTTGTGCTCGGCCGCAACAGTCGCAAGCACGCTTTCGTCAATCACCTCGACCAGACGGCTCTTCAACCGGGCGGTATCATAGAGACTGTCGTTGAGCAGGCCTTCCAGCCCGCGCGACGTGAAGACGTCGGCAGTTGTGGTCGTCGTGTAGAACTTTTCCAGCAATGGATCGGCGGAAGGGCCGATGAATGCAAAGGTCGACATCAACGCACCGGTCGACACGCCGGTGACGATGTCAAATTGCGGCCGCTTGCCGGATTCGGTCCAGCCGGCCAGAAGGCCGGCACCGAAGGCGCCGTCCGCGCCGCCGCCGGAGAGCGCGAGGATATTCAGGTCGGCCTTCGCGGTCTGCGCGCGCTCGCTGGTCAAGAGCACCTGCGACTTTTCGTCGAACAGCGAAACCGCCGCCCAATGCGAGCTGACGCGTGTGGCCTCGGAAACATTGCGTTCGGCTGCGAGGCAGCCGGTCAGCAACAAGAGGCCGGCGAAAGCGCCGGCGAGACGCCACGCGCGAAACACTAAAATTCCCCCCCAACGGCCGCGCGGTGCGCGCGCCCTTTCGACGCATAATCTTAGGCTGGCAAACGAGCGGCTTGCAACTCGGTGCCGCCCGCGTTCAAGGGAACCGGTTAACGTTCCTTGGGTTGGGCGCGCGCTGCGGCTTGCGTTTCCGTCTTTTGCTGCGTCGTCCGCTGCCTCTGTTGCATCTTGCGCCGCTCCAGATTGGAGCGCAGCGCGGCGGCCAGCCGGGCGCTGCGGGCGTCGAGTTTCTTGGGCTTTTTCGGCGTTTTGCCGCTATCGGGCGCGTGCGTCATAGCCCTCCATACGGCGAAAGATTTCGTCCTGCAAGTTGACCCTTTGCCTTGCGCCGATGGGGGCGCTTATGGCAGTTTCCGCCGCGTTCGCGCCGCCCGCCATGCCGGCGCGCATTTTTCCGCTGCCGTAGCTCAGTGGTAGAGCACCCCCTTGGTAAGGGGGAGGTCCACAGTTCAATCCTGTGCGGCAGCACCACTCACATTATAAAGCGGTCCGCTCAAATCCTGTCAGCGGAACCACGCATCCGGTCATCGGGCTCGGTCACGATCGGCATAATGACGATGATGATGCCGGTGACGCTTGAGGCCCCAGCTGCGCGCGATGTCCGGACCCGCCGTGTAGCCGACTACACCGCCCGCCACCGCGCCCACCGGACCAGCGACGATCGCTCCCGCAACGGCGCCCATGGCGCCATCGCCCAATCGCTCCTGCGCTCCGGCAACGGTCGGCGCGAATGCGATACCGGCGGCAATGGCGGCAGCTGCGAAAATTTTCTGCATGGCGTTCCTCCATTCAACAACGACGTGATTTCAAAAAACGTAGACTAACAATGCGGAACCAGATGAAAGGTTCCATTCTGAACGCAGTGCGTTAGGTTCCCAACGTTTCCAAAATTTAAATGAAACGCCGCAGCATGTGATTGCATTAACCGAGACTAGTAGAGGAGGACATCATGAAACAATTTCGACTATGGATGAGTCTCACCGGCGCGGCGCTGTTGACGCTCGTCGTATCCGCGCCGGCCAGCGCGCAGGTTTATTTTGGCGCCGGGCCGGGCGGCGTCGGCGTAGGGATCGGCGACCCCTACTATAACGACTACGGCTGGCGTCATCGCCACCACTATTGGGGCGGCGCTTACGCCAGCGACTGCCGCGTGATCCGCGAACGCATTATCACGCCGAGCGGGCGCGTCGTCTTCCGTTCGCGCCAAATCTGTGACTGATAAAAGGAGTAAGATCATGTCGAAAAAGTTCTTATCGCTCGCTGCCGCAGCCGCGTTGCTGGTGACAGCCACCGCGTCCGCTAATGCCCAAAGCACGACGCGGGAGACAACTCCCGGTGCTCAGATGCAAGAGAAAGGCTCGGTCAACGGTTCGCCGGGCGCGTCCGGCTATGCCCCCGGGCATCTGATGCAGGAAAAGGGCTCGGTGAAGGGCACGACCGGAGCGTCGGGCTATGCGCCGGGTCACGAAACGACCGGCTCGGCCACCGTCAAGGGCGGCGCCGATGTCGACGTCGGCAAGGGTGGCGCCAAGGCGGGTGCCAAGACCGACATCGACGCGGGCGCCAAGGTCGGCAAGTAGTTCGACCGTTCGCTTCTCATCATGGAAGTGCGGAGGGCCGCCCCAACTTGGGGCGGTCTTTCCGCGTGGCCTCAGCTGGCGGCGGCGAGGTCCTTCGGCCATGGCGCCGGCGCGCGGCCGACCACGTCGGCATAATCGGCGATCGGCGTCGGCCGGCCGATCAAATAGCCCTGGATCTCATCGCAGGACTCGCTGGCGAGGAACTTGAGCTGTTCTTCGGTCTCCACGCCCTCGGCTACCACCGGCAGATCGAGCCCGCGGCCGAGCGCGATCACCGCGCGGATGATGGTGGCCGCCTGCTGGCTTTGGTTGAGGCTGGCAATGAAGCTCCGGTCGATCTTGATCTTGTCGAAAGGGAACGACTGCAAATAGGATAGCGACGAATATCCGGTGCCGAAATCGTCCATGGCGATGCGCACGCCGAGATTCTTCAGCCGGCGCAGGATCGCCACCGCGCGCGTGAAATCGCCGATCAACACGCCCTCGGTGATCTCCAGCTCCAGCCGCGCCGGCGGCAGACCGGTCTCCAGCAGAATCTGATGCACCAGGCTCGGCAGGTCGCCATGCTGGAATTGCACCGGCGACAGATTGATGGCGATCGACAACGGCCGCGGCCAAGAGGCGGCCTCGCGACAGGCGCTGCGCAGCACCCATTCGCCGAGCGCAATGATGATGCCGCTCTCCTCGGCGAGCGGAATGAAGGTCGTGGGCGGCACCAAGCCGTGACGCGGATGATGCCAGCGCACCAGCGCCTCGAAGCCGGTGATGTCTCCGGCGATATGCGCCTGCGGCTGATAATGCAACGCGATCTCGTCGCGCATGATTGCGTTGCGCAAATCCTGCTGTAGCGCGCGCTTCTCGCGCAACTGATGGTCCATCGACGTTTCGAAGAAACGGATGGAACCGCGCGCCTCCGATTTCGCGCGCGATAAAGCGGCGTCCGTATTGGCGATCAGCGTCGCGGCGTCGGCGCCGTCCTGCGGATAGATGCCGACGCCGATGGTCAGGCCGACCCGCAGCGGATGGCCCTCGATGTCGATATCGGAATCGAACGCCGCGACGAGCTGTTCGGCGAGAATGACGGCGGTGGCTGGCTGCAGCCCGGTCGGCGTGATGATGCTGAATTCGTCGCCGCCGACGCGCGCCAGAAACGCGCCTTGGCACGCGGTTTCCAGCCGGCGCGCCGCTTCACACAGCAGAGCGTCGCCGACCGAATAGCCGAACACGTCATTGACCTCCTTGAAGCGGTCGAGATCGACGCAGAGCACGGCGAAGCTTTCGCCCGCCCGCGCGGCGAGCTCGAGCGTGGCACCGATGCACTCATTGAATGCCGCGCGATTTGGCAGCTCGGTGAGCGAATCGTGATGCGCCATATGGACGATGCGCTGCTCGTGGCGCTTGCGCTCGGTCAAGTCATCAATGACGACAATCATATATTGCGGTCTACCGTCTTCGCCCATGACCGGAAGCCGCGTCGTGGTAACGATGCGAGTATTGCCGGTCGGCGTGATGATCGCGTGCTCTCCACTAATTATCTCTCTGCCGGATCTCAGAAATTCGAGATCGTGCTGGTGGATGAGATCGGCGGTTCCCTTCGAAAAAATCTCCGCGGTGGTTCTGCCGATCATATTTTCGCGCGGGAGATCAAAATGTTTTTCGCCGGCTTTGTTGATCAGCAGATAGCGGAGGCTCGGGAGTTCCTTGACGATGATGTTCGAAGGCACATTGTTGATGATCGTATCAAGAAACGTCCGTGTGCGATCGAGTTCGCGCTCCGCCCGCCTGCGCTCGGTGATGTCCTCGTGCGTGGCCACCCAGCCGCCACCCTGCATTGGCTGGTTGACGACGGCGACGGTGCGGCCGTCGCTCAAATCGACCGTGTGCGTGAAGGGCTTGTCCTGCTTGAGCGCCGCGCGCAGTTGCGCTTCGTAGCGCTCAGGGTTGAGCGGAAACGTTCCCGCTGCGATCCGCGCGCCGAGCAGGTCCTGGACCGTGCAGCCGCGCCAGATGCTGCGCGGATCGATGTTGTACATGGCCCGGTAGCGCTCGTTCCAGACCATGAGCCGGTTCTGCGCATTGAACATGCACAGACCCTGAATCATGTTGTTGATCGCGCCGTCGAGCCACTTGTTCTGCTCGTGCAGCTTGTGTCGCACGCAAAGCGCCGATCGCTGCGCGACGAGACTCATGCCGAGAAGCGAGCCGATCACGGCCGATAATATGATGGACGATGTAGTCAGCGGCACCGAATAGGCGCTGACGATTTCCATCGCGGCGGCTGTGAGCGCAAAGCCGAGCAGGCCGGCGAGGCTGCTTATTCGCCAGTCGCTATCTTCGCCGAGATTTTTCCGCAGTCGGAACATGGCTCCGTCTATAGGCATTAAAACAGGACGCGCCTGCCGATCTGTTCGCTTGCCGACGCAACCTAGAGGAATGGGTTGTTGCCCCGCTTAATTCCCGCGAGCCGCGACGTTTAATTGGCCGGCATCGCTAAGAGGCCGTAAATCCGGCCGCTAAAGCTCGATATGTGTGGAACCGGCGCTTTGTTTGAACTAGCGCGGCTTGAGGAACGCGAAATCGCAGCCCTGGTCGGCGCCGAGGATTTCCTGGGCATAGAGCCGGGCATAGCCGCGCGACGGCGTTGCCGCGGCCGGCTTCACAGTGTCCGCGCGGCGCTTGAGTTCCGCCTCGTCGACCATGAGATCGATGCGGCGCTCTCTGACCGAGAGCTTGATGCGGTCGCCATTGCGTACCAGGCCGAGCGGGCCGCCCGACGCTGAGTCCGGCGTCACGTGCAGCACGACGGTGCCGAAGGCGGTGCCGCTCATGCGCGCGTCCGACACCCGCACCATGTCCTTGACGCCCTTGCTGGCGAGCTTCTTCGGGATCGGCAGATAGCCGGCCTCCGGCATGGCCGAGGCCGAATGCGGCCCGGCATTCTGCAGAACCAGGAAATCGTTGGCGGTGACGTCGAGGTTCGGATCGTCGATGCGCGCGGCGAGGTCCTCGAGCGAGGTGAACACCACCGCCTTGCCCTCGAACTCGAACAGCTTGGCGTCGGCCGCCGAGCGTTTGAGGATGGCGCCCTGCGGGGCCAGATTGCCGAACAGTGCGACCAGCCCGCCCTGCGGCTCCAGCGGCGACTTGCGTTCGGCGATGATGCTGCGGTCGACAAAGCCGCCGGCATCGGCGGCAAGCCGCTCGCCCAACGTCTCGCCGGTCACGGTCATGGCGTCGAGATGCAGCAGGTCCTTGATCTCGCGCATCAGCGCGCCCATGCCGCCGGCGGCGAACAGATCCTCCATGTAGCCGTTGCCGACCGGCTTCAGGTTCACCAGCACCGGCGTGCTGTCGGACAATTCGTTGAGCCGCGCGAGCGACACCGGCACGCCGGCGCGGCCGGCGATGGCGGCCAGATGGATCACCGCATTGGTGGAGCCGCCGATCGCCAGCAGCACGCGAAACGCATTCTCGATGGATTTTCGGTTGATGATGACGTCGGGCGTGAGCTTGGAGCCGATCAACTTGACGGCGAGCGCGCCGGTGGCTTCCGCCGCGCGTAGCCGGTCGGCATGCACGGCAGGGATGGCGGCGGTGCCGGGCAGGATCATGCCGAGCGCCTCGACCAGGCAGGCCATGGTCGAGGCGGTGCCCATCACCGCGCAGGTGCCGGCGGTGGTGGCGAGCTTGCCTTCGATCTCGTTGATTTCCTTATCGTCGATCTTGCCGGCGCGGTATTGCGCCCAGAACCGGCGGCAATCGGTGCAGGCGCCCAGCCGCTCGCCGCGATGGCGCCCGGTCATCATCGGTCCGCCCACCAGCATGACCGCAGGCCGGCCTGCCGAGACCGCGCCCATGATCTGCGCCGGCACCGTCTTGTCGCAGCCGCCCATCAGCACCACGGCGTCCATGGGCTGCGCGCGGATCATCTCCTCGGTGTCCATCGACATCAGGTTGCGGAATTTCAGGCTGGTCGGATTGAGGAATACCTCGCCGAGCGAGATGGTGGGGAATTCCATCGGCAAGGCGCCGGCCGCCAGCACGCCGCGTTTCACCGCATCCAGCAGTTCGGGGAAATGGCGGTGGCAATTGTTGAAGCCGGACGGCGTATAGGCGATGCCGACCACCGGCTTTTTCAGCATGGCGTTGGAATAGCCCATCGAGCGCGCAAACGAGCGCCGCAGATAGAGCGAGAAATCGCGGTCTCCGTAATTGGTGAGACCGTGCTCGATGCCGGTGGACTTGTCGCTCATGCCGATACTTTCTGAAGGCGAGCCAGTGCGGACGCAAGCTGCCGCGAACGGCGATGATTTGCAATGCGCTCCGATACGCCAGGATAGCGGCGCTGGAGCCAGCCGATACCGACCTCGCGCATGAAGACCATGACCACCAGCAAAGTGAGGAACCAGGTCAGGAAATGATAGCGGGCGATGGCCGCATTATAAAAGAGTGCGACCCCATGCTGGGCGAGCGCCGAGGCGCCGACCAGCCGCAGCCAAGAATCGAACGAAGTGTCGAACGCCCGCCCGCGCAGCACGACATAGCCAAGAATGGCGACGCCGGCGGCGTTCAGCGGGATGGTGGCATAGGATTCGGCCGGTTCGCTCAGCCAGTTCGCCACCTGGGTGAGCGCGCGCATCGCATAGCCGCCGCTAAAGTCGAGGCTCAGCAGTTCGCGCAGCGCGGTCAGATATGCGGTCGGCGGCATGACCAGCAGGTCGGAATTGGCCGAATTGGCGCTGAACAGCACGAACACATGGCCGAACACCCAGTTGTGCAGCGCCATGGAAAACACCGGCAAAGTGCCGATGCACAGGCCGGCCAGTCGCGGCCATTGCTTTGCATAGAGCGCGGCCAAGCCGCAGCCTGCGAGCAGCACCGCGGCGGCCGGCGCGACGATCGGTTTCATGGCGATGCCGAGCGCCAGCAGCAACGCGCCGAACAGCGCTGGAAAGAATTTTCCAGCGGGGCCGGCCGGGCTCGTGCCGATGATCGTCCCCAGGCCGGCGATGAACAGGATATAGGCCGCCGGATCGGCAAAGCCGCGCGCCGCCCATTTGACGTAATGCGCGAAGCTGGTGCCGAACAGCATGCCGACCGGCACCGCCACGAACAGCAAAACCAGCGCGAGCGGCCATGGCTCCGGCAGGAAGCGGCAGAACAGCCGGTGAGCCAGGAACGGCAACAGCAGAATGAGCGACAGGTAGCCGAGATAGCTGTCGCCGAACGCGATGTGTTCGAGCGCGCGGAAATAGCGCAGGCCGGGGCCGCCGTAATAAAAAACCTTCTCGCCGCCTTCGAGCGCGCCCCAGATATCGCCGGCCAACAGCTTCTGCACAATCAAGCGTCCGACACCGTCGTAAAACAGCCCATCGTCGCCGCCGTCGAACGGCCGTACACCGCCGAGGAAGCTGCCGTCGTCGACGGCAATGACGACGACCGCGAGGCCGATCAGCACGAACGGCAGGATGGTGTGGCGCGCCTCGATGCGCACCAGCGTCACGACCAGGGCGAACGCCGCCGCCAGCACCAGCGACCCGCTGGCGAGCTGCAACCACCACACCGGCCATGGCGGCGTCAGACGCATCGCTAGCGAGTCCGGCTTGATGGCGATACCGACAATGCGCCGGCCGGCATCGGCGGGCTCGATCGTGCGGCAGCCGTCGCCCGACCACAGGGCAAAATGCTCACCGGCGCTTTCCCACATGACGTCGCCGCGCCAGCACAGCTCGCCGCCGACGTATGCCGCCGGCAGACGGATCATCTCGAACCACGGCATGGTGAGATGCCAGCGCTGCATTCCCATCCAGAAGCGGCGGTCGCGCTGCGCGCGCTGCACATCGCTCGCCGGCAGCCAATTGTATTGAGCCTCGTTGATGAAGCCGAGCCGCAGCCAGACCGGATCGGAAAAGTCGATTGTCCTCACCGCGCGCGACAGTGCCGACTTGTAAAAAATCCCATCGGCCGAAAAGGCAAAGGCCCGATCCGGGAAGCCGCCGGCCACCCAGCAGCCCGCCACATCGGCCTTGCAGCGCTGCGCCGGCGGATATTGCTTGTCGAATTCCTGCGCCAGATGGCGGTAGACGTCCGCCGGAAGCCCGCGCTCCAGCGCCGGGCTTGGCAGGAAGACGTTATGGCCCTCGTCGATGCGCGGCGGCGCCAACAGCGCCTGCCCGGCAAGTGCGACTGCGACGATCGCCGCTGCTGCCAGCCAGGCGCGGCCTTGTGCCCGCACCTCGCCGCTGAAAATGACCACGGCCAAGACCACGAGCAGCGCATAGTCGGCCACGCTGTTGACCGGCAGGCCGACCGCGGCCACGCCCAGCAT
Organism: Hyphomicrobiales bacterium; assembly: GCA_016185205.1. Taxonomy (GTDB): domain Bacteria; phylum Pseudomonadota; class Alphaproteobacteria; order Rhizobiales; family Xanthobacteraceae; genus Pseudolabrys. Next base: position 141,311 of record JACPOA010000034.1, read on the forward strand.
CAGCGCCGCAAACTTGCGCCATCCGGCGCCGGTTGGCGCAACATCCGCGCGCATTGCAGTCATGGGGCGGTCCCAAGCCTTTTCACTTGCGCATGATCTTATCCGAAAACCGGTACCCACTTTTCGGGATCATGCTGGCCCTATATGCCCTTGCCTAGCATGGCGATTTGGCTCAAATCCATGGCGCGCGCCAAACCATCATGTCGAGCAGGACTGACACCGTGATCCGTCTAGGCATCGTCGGCAGCAATTACGGACGCACCGTGCAGTTGCCTGCGTTCCGCGCCGATCCGCGCTGCCAGGTGGTGGCGCTCGCCGGCAGCGAGCAGGGGCGCACCGCCGAACTCGCCCGCGCGGCGGGCGTGCCGAAAGCCTATGGCGACTGGCGCGCGCTGGTCGAGGACGCCGATGTGCAGGCGGTCGCCATCGCCACGCTGCCGAGCCTGCAGGCGCGCATCGCCATCCGCGCGCTCGAACTCGGCAAGCCGGTATTCGCCGAAAAGCCGATGGCGAGCGATCTTGGCCAGGCCCGCGCCATGCTGCGGCAGGCGACGGCAAGCAATTTGCCGACCATGATCGATTTCAACTTCACCCAGATCATGGCCTGGCTGCGCGCCAAGGCCATGCTCGATGCCGGCGCCGTCGGCGCGTTGCGCCATGTCACGGTGCATTGGCATGTCGAGAGCCGCGCCCTGCAATTGCGCATGCGCAACTGGAAAACCTTGGGCGACGACGGCGGCGGCGTGATGGGCAATTTCATCAGCCACTGTTTCCATTATCTCGAATGGTTCTGCGGCCCGCTCGCCGGCCTGTCGGCGCGCGTGTCCGGCGTGCCGGACGACGGCGAGCTGGAAACCACGGTGGCGATGGCGATGCAGTTCAAGGCCGGCCCGCTGGTCAGCCTATCCATGAGCTGCGCGTCTTATCTCGGCATCGGTCACCGCATCGAATTCTTCGGCGAGGACGGCACCTTGATCCTGCACAACCCCGGCGCCGACTACATGCGCGGCTTCGAATTGTCCCACGCCAAGCGGCCGGCGGCGCTGCAACGCGTTGCGGTCGAGGATCCGGCCGACGCGCAGTATCCCGACGGCCGCATCGCGCCGGTGTCGCGGCTGGCCAAGCTCTGGTTCGACGCCATCGAGCGCGGCGGCGCGCCCACGCCCGGCTTCGCCGAAGGCTATCGCGTGCAGCGCCTGATCGACATGGCACGCCGCTCGCACAGCCAAGGCGCCTGGATCGACGTCGCGGCGGAAGACGCCAGACCGGAGAGCAATTCGTGAGCAAAGTCCTCGTCACTGGCGGCAGCGGTTTCATCGGCTCCGCGCTGGTGAAGGTGCTGGTGCACGCGGGATCGCGCGTGCGCGTGCTCGACGACAATTCGCGCGGCTCACCGCGTCGGCTCAAGAACGTGGCGAAGGACATCGAATTCATTGCCGGCGACATTCGCGATGCCGCCGCGGTCGCGGCGGCGGCTCAAGGCATGGACGAGGTGCATCACCTCGCCTTCGTCAACGGCACCGAATTCTTTTACAGCCAGCCCGAGCTGGTGCTCGATGTCGGCGTGCGCGGCATGGTCAATGTGATCGACGCCTGCCGCAAGCAGAAGGTCGGCACGCTGATCCTGGCGTCCAGCTCCGAGGTCTATCAGACGCCGCCACACATCCCGACCGCCGAGGACGCGCCGCTGGTGGTGCCGGATGTGCAAAACCCGCGCTATTCCTACGGCGCCGGCAAGCTGATCAGCGAGGTGATGGCGATCAATTTCGGCCGCAAATATTTCGAGCGCGTACTCATTTTCCGCCCGCACAATGTCTACGGCCCCGACATGGGCTTCGAGCACGTGGTGCCGCAATTCGCGCTGCGCCTGCACGCCCTCGGCAAAAGCCAGCCGGCCGGCCGGCTGCGCTTCGATATCCAGGGCACCGGTAAGGAGACGCGCAGCTTCTGCTTCGTCGACGATCTGGTGGCCGGCGTCATGGTGATGCGCGACAAGGGCGAGCATCTCGGCATCTATCACATCGGCACCGCTGAGGAAGTCACCATCGCCGAGCTGGCGCGGCGCATTGCCGCCTGCGCGCAGCGCGAGATCGAGCTGGTGCTCGGGAAGTTGCAGGCCGGCGGCACCATACGGCGCTGCCCCGACATTTCGAAACTGGCCAAGCTAGGCTATAAGCCGCGCGTGCCGCTTGAGCAGGGTTTGCGCTCTACGCTCGACTGGTACTGGAGCAACGCGCAGCTCGCGCCGAAGCCCTGACGCTTAAGGACATTATGCATTTAGGCCCCACCAAAGTCGCGCGCGCCGCCGGCAGCGGCGCCAGCGTTCCGGTTGAAAGCTGTCAGGTCTGCGGCTATGCGCCGCTCGATGACGTGCTCTCGCTCGGCTACATGCCGCCGGTCAACCAGATGGTGCCGATCGGCCAGGTGCCGCGCCAGCAGCCGTGGTTCCCCACCAATCTCCTGCATTGCCAAAAGTGCGACCTGGTGCAGCTCGGCCTCGCCGTCGATCCGGTGATCATCTTCCCACCGGAATATCCCTACACCAGCGGCACCACCAAGCTGCTACGCGACAATTTCGCCGACCTGCACCGCGAATCCGCCGCCATGCTGGACTTAGGCGACAAGGACCTCGTCGTCGATATCGGCTCCAACGACGGCACGCTGCTGTCGAATTTCCAGAAAGGCGGCCACCGCGTGCTCGGCATCGAGCCGACCGACGTCGGTGACATCGCCAACGGCAAAGGCATTCCGACGCTCAAGCGCTATTTCGGTGTCGAGGTGGCGCGCGAGGTCAAGCGCGAGCATGGGCCCGCGCGCGTGGTCACGGCGGCGAATTGTTTCGCGCATATCGAGGACGTGCATGCTATCGTCGACGGCATCGTCGAGATGCTTGCCGCCGATGGCGTGTTCATTTCCGAATCGCACTACCTCATCGGCCTGCTCGACACGCTGCAATACGACACCGTCTATCACGAGCACCTGCGCTATTATTCGGTGGCGAGCCTCAAGCACCTTTTGGAGATGCACGATCTCGAGGTGTTCCATGCGCGCCCGATCCCGAGCCACGGCGGCTCGATCCGCGTCTATGCGGCGCGCCGCGGCGCCCACACCGTGCAGGACAGCGTGCGGCACATGCTGGCGGCCGAGCCGCGCGGCAAGGCCATGACAAAACGGCTGGCCGATTTCAAGCGCGACGTTCTGCTGTCGAAGCTGCGACTGCTGTCGATGCTGCGCGACCTGAAGGAAAAGGGCGCCCGTATCGTCGGCATCAGCGCGCCGTCGCGCGCCTCAACGCTGTTCAACTATGTCGGGCTCGACGACGGCATTATCGATTACGTCTGCGAAATTCCCGGCTCCTTGAAGATCGGCAAATGCATGCCGGGCACGGCCATCCCGGTGGTCGACGAGGCCCGGCTATTTTCCGACCAGCCCGATTGCGCGATCGTTTTTTCCTGGCACATCGCCGACGAGCTGGCGCCCAAGCTCAAGGCCAAGGGTTTCCGCGGGAAGCTGATCACGCCGCTGCCGGTGCCGCGGTTTCTGTGATAGTTTGCGTCGATGACCGACTGGCCGAAAATCAAATCCCGGCGGACCATCGACATCTCGCAATGGATGAAGGTGATCGAGCGCGAGGTCGAGTTCGCACCCGGCGGCAAGAGCGAGCTTTATCACGCGGTCGGCCAGCAGGATTACATCGCCATCGTCGCCTTGACGCCGGACGGCCGCATTCCGATCGTGCGGCAATACCGGCCGGCGCTCGAGCAGTTCACCTGGGAATTGCCGGCCGGCATGGTCGACAAAGGCGAAACCGCCGCCGACTGCTGCCGGCGCGAGCTGATGGAGGAGACCGGCTTTCCGGTCCGCTCGTTGCATGCGCTCGGCAGCTACGCGCCCTGCACCGCGCGCCTGTCGAACCGGGTGCATTCATTCTTCGTCGCGACCGCGGCACGCGCCGAAGCGCCGGCCACCGAAGCCGGCATCGAACTCAGACTGGTGACGCCGGCTGACCTCGGCGCGCTGATCCAGAGCGGCGACTTCATCTTGCAGCTTCATATCGGCGCCATTCTGCTGGCGGGCCTCGCCGGGCACATTAACCTTGCCGCGTTCCAATTGTCGGACCGCAGCGGGCCGGCCAAGCCCTGAAGGCCTCAGCGGGGCCCGGAAACGGGCGTTTTTGACAATAGTCAATTTGATCTCGCGCAATGTCGCTATGCTGGATATTGTTGAATGTCCGCCTCGACAACACCCTAGGAACTCTTTTAAAAAAGAGCTGGGTGGGGCGGGAAAGCAGACAAGTACCATGAATTACAATAGTTTCTTCGCGTCAGCCCTGGACACGCTTCGGGACGAGCGCCGTTACCGGGTTTTTGCCGATCTCGAACGCATCGCCGGGCGCTTTCCGCAGGCGATCTGGCATTCGCCGCAAGGCAAGCGCGAGGTCGTGATCTGGTGTTCCAACGATTATCTCGGCATGGCCCAGCACCCCAAGGTGATCGGCGCCATGGTCGACGTCGCCGCCCGCATGGGCACCGGCGCCGGGGGAACCCGCAACATCGCCGGCAACAACCATCCGCTGATCGAGCTGGAGCGCGAGCTCGCCGATCTGCACGGCAAGCCGGCCGCGCTGGTGTTCACCTCCGGCTATGTCTCGAACCAGACCGGCATCCCGACCATCGCCAAGCTGCTGCCCAATTGCCTGCTGCTGTCCGACGCGCTCAACCACAATTCCATGATCGAAGGCGTGCGCCAGTCCGGCTGCGAAAAGCTGATCTGGCGGCATAACGATGTCGGCCACCTGGAAGAGCTGCTGAAAGCCGCCGATCCGAAGCGGCCGAAGCTGATCATGTTCGAGAGCCTCTATTCCATGGATGGCGACGTGGCGCCGATGCACGCGATCTGCGATTTGGCCGAGCGCTACGGCGCCATGACCTATGTCGACGAAGTGCACGCGGTCGGCATGTATGGCGCGCACGGCGGCGGCATCGGCGACCGCGAAAACGCCATGCAGCGTCTCGACGTGATCGAGGGCACGCTGGCCAAGGCGTTCGGCTGTCTCGGCGGCTATATCGCGGGCAGCAAGGACCTGATCGACGCGGTGCGCTCCTACGCGCCCGGTTTCATCTTCACCACTGCGCTGCCGCCGGCGATCTGCGCCGCCGCCACCGCCGCCATCCGCCACCTGAAGACCTCGCAATGGGAGCGCGAGCGGCATCAGGATCGCGCCGCGCGCGTCAAGGCGGTGCTCAATGCCGCCGGCCTGCCGGTGATGCCGAGCACCACGCATATCGTGCCGGTGCTGGTCGGCGATGCGGAGAAGTGCAAGGCAGCGGGCGACATGCTGCTGACCGAGCACGGCATCTATATCCAGCCGATCAACTATCCGACCGTGCCGCGCGGCGAGGAACGCCTGCGCATCACGCCGTCGCCCTATCACGACGACGTGCTGATCGACCGGCTGGCGGAAGCGCTGGTCGACGTGTGGGACCGGCTCGAACTGCCGACCCGCAAGCAGGCGATGGCGGCGGAGTAGCTGTTACGGGCGCTAGCTCTAACGACCCTTATTGCCGTTTTGGGCATTTATTAAACCAAAAGGTATTTACAACCTTTGGTTATGTTTGTATATTGTGCACCTATAACAATTAAACAGGGAGACTTGCCAATGCCAGCCATAGATAAGGCGAAGGGCGAAGAAGTCATCATCCACGTCCCGCCCGGCACATCCAAGCACGTCAAGATCGTCGAGACCGACCCCGCCCATCGCGGCCATGACATCATGATTCAAGTGAGCAAGGAACGAAAGACTCGCGTTTCGGATGCGGTCGGCGTCATCGTGAAATAGGTCGTGTCCGCGACTTCCTGTAGTTCAATTTTGAGCGATAGTGACGATAACGCCAGCTCGACGCGGCCGGCGCTGCTTTTTCCGATTCAAATTGATCAAGAAAAGTCGAACCTTACGATTTCGACTTATGACAATGTGTTTCGATTTGACGGAATCCCCGGCCCGCAAGCAGCCGAAATCATCCGTCACATCAATTCTGGCTCTACGGTGGAGCAAATTTCAAATGCGGTGCAAGCCGACCGTACCATCGTCGACGCATTCATCAGAAGCCTGATCGATCAAGGTCTCGCCACGGAAGCTGAGCCGGAGGTCTATACCGGCGCACAATTCACAGCGACGCTACGATCCTTTTACGATCAGTGGAACGATCAGTTGTTTTCACACTCGCTCTGGCAATCTTTGTCGCTCGGGACGGCCAGCAGATCGATCGTGGACGGATGGTTGATCGAAACATATCATTTTATACGCGGCGCTAATGCCCGCCTCCCTTATGCAATCGCGCATACTGCCGATCCGCGCGTGCGCAACATCTTCGCGCACCACTACCGCGAAGAGTACGACCACTACGGTTTCTTCGCCGAGGCACTGGTCAGGCGACAGATTTCACCAGAGCACGTCGAGCAGCTAGGGCCCTTGGTCGGCACACGCGCCGTGATCAATTGGACACGGAGGTGCGCACGCACGGACTCGCTCGCCTATGCTGCTTGTTCGGGCCTGTTGGAATCGACGGGCACCGATTCGGCACGAGCGCGGGCTTTCTACCGCACCGTCGCCACAAATTTCGATGCGGACCAAACCAATTTCATTGACCCATTAATGAAACATATCGATCTTGACGAAGGTTTCGAGCACGGCAACGTGATGGCAGACATATTCAATCCGATCCCGCAATTGTCCGCTCAACGCGCCAATATGATCGTGCAAATGACCTACCAGTTTGTTGAGACGCTGATGCAGTGGTTTTCCGACATCGAAATACATTATTTTCGCTTCCCGCATCAATCGAAACGAACCGTTCGAATCTATCGGAGCAATCCGGCGGATTGAGGGGCAGCTATGCTTCTACTCCATCCCGACTGCAGCATTAAAGATGAAGGGGAGCGCTTCATCATCGAGGATCGCGTGATCAAGCTCACATATACGGGCGAGAGCGCGACACTGTGCAGGCAGGCGCTTCCGCTGCTGCCGTCTGCCCGCGACATCGACGACATCGTTGGCGGCACGTCCTATTCCATGGCGTCACTCAAACAATTGGTCGCTGGCTTGGAATCGGAAGGCCTCGCGCTGGATTTGTCCCACGTGGAGGAACTCGACGACAACCTTCTTATTGAAAAGATTCGTACGGCCTCACGCTTTTGGAATCAGCATATCATGGGACAAGTCTTCCCAAGTCGACTATTCGAAGGTCATGCGACCCGTCCTGAGGTGCTCGGCTGGGGCATCGAATTTTATTTTTTCATACGCGCAGCCAATGAATACATGGCGCGTGGCGTGGCGCGCGACGATGCGCCCACCGAGGTTTTGGCAGAGGTCTGGAAACACTATGTCGAGGAATCGGGCCACGAAGAGATATTTTTAACGGGCTTGCTCGGATGCGGTCTCCGCCGGCAAGAAATTGTCGATCGCATGCCGCTTCCGTCCACAATGGCGCTTACGAACTTCCTGTACGAAAAAGCGTGCAGCACGATATTTGACTATCTTTCGGTCTTTGCACTGATGCAACCGCTCGCAACACCGCCTAGCCGATCGGACATTAGCCAGCGTTACGATGCGCTCAGGAGTTGGTATCCATTTGCATCACCGCTGTTCAACGCGTTCGAACAGCACGACACCATTGATGCCGATCTGGCGCATGCAAAGCTCGCGATTGCTCCGGCGATTATTTGGCGCTCCCCTGCTTCGAAGCACGAGAGGCTGGCGATATTTCAGACCATTCGCGAGACGGCCGAACACTTTATCCTGTTTTTTGAAGGTATCCCTCGTTACTACAAAAACGAACGTTTCCTCAATTATCGTCAGCGTCCAACGGCGATCAACGCATCGTTCGTATCGTAAGCGCTGGCGGCGGCATAGCCTTTACAATTGCGCATAATCTTGTCCGAAACCGGTTTCCACTTTTCGGGATTATGCGCGCTAATCCTGAAACGGCGGCGGCGGACGCAGCGGCTTGCCGGCGTCGTCCGGCGGCTTAAGCCGACGCGCGGCGTGGCGCGCCACGAACGGCATACTCAACAGCACAAAAAAGATGCGCGTGAGATGGTGCGCGCCGACATAGACCGGGTCGAGATGCAGCGCGAGCGCGAGCAGCATCATGGCGTCGACCGCGCCGGGCGCATAGGCGATTATCACCTCGGCGACAGGGAGCGACAGCAGGCTGACCAGCCCGGCCGCGAATATCGCCGCGATGGTCACCGCGACCGCGAATGAGCCGAATGCGGCGCCGACGTAATGCAGCAATAGTCGCAACGGCGTATTGGCGAAGCGCGAGCCGGTCACCGCGCCGAAGGCGATCATGACCGTGTAGGTCACCCACCACGGCATCGCCACTTGAATGAGTCCGCTGCCGTGCAACACGGCCGAGGTGACCATGGCGCCGAAGATCAGCCCGCCGGGAAACCTTATGCGAAACGCGATGAACGCGACGGCGCTGGAGGCGACAATGAGAATGGCGAGTTCGCCGATCGGAAATGGGCCGAGCGTCGCGGCGGCGCTAGGAGTGATATGCCCGACCAGGCCGAGCATCGCGAGCGCTGCCGGCAGCCCGACCGCGATGATCACCACGCGAATACTCTGCACGATTGCGATGGCGCGCACGTCGGCGTCGATTTCGACGGCAATCGCCATCACCTGCGACAGCCCGCCCGGCACGGCGGCAAGATAGGCCGTCGCCGTGTCCCAGCCGTGCACGGTGCGCAAATAGGCGGTGCCGCCCAGACTGATGCAGACGATTGCGAGAATCAGCACGCCGAGGCTCAGCGGATAGGTCGCCATGCCGTGCAGCGTCTGCGGCGTCACCACCGAGCCGAGCGAAATGCCGATCAGCACCAGCAGAATGCGCATCATCGCCGTCGGAATCAGCATCGGCCGGCCGGCCAGCGCGGCGCCGGCAACCGCCAGGATCGAGCCGGACAGAAAGCCGGCGGGCATCCCCAGGAGGCCGAGCGTGAGGCCACCGGCGACGGCGAATGCCAGCGTTTCCGCTACGTGGCGGAACATGGCAGAGCGGCCGATCGTTGAGGGCACGGACAAGGATGGAGAGCCGGTCAGTTCGGATTGAATCGGAATCGGACCCTAGCATTTTGCCTGCGCTTGAGCTTTTCCGGCCTTGCGGGGCGCCGGCCGCAAGTCTCCATCATGGACCTGAAGCCCATTCTGTGGTGACTTAAGGACCGTAAAATCCTTGCCCAAGCGGGGTTTAGGCCCGATCCGGAGCGCATATGCTTGAAGGCTGGGTCGTCATCGCGGTGGCGCTTGCCTATATCGGCCTGCTGTTCCTGGTGGCGAGCTACGGGGACCGCACCCGCGGGCTCGGCCGCGAGGGCCGCGCCCGCCTGCTGATCTATCCGCTGTCGCTGGCGATCTATTGCACGTCGTGGACGTTCTTCGGTTCGGTCGGCTCGGCCTCACGCACCGGCTACGAATTCCTCACCATCTATATCGGCCCGGTGCTGATGATCGGGCTGTTCTCGCCGCTGCTGGTGCGCATCGTGCGCTTGGCGAAAACCCAGAACATCACCTCGATCGCCGACTTCATCGCCGCGCGCTACGGCAAGGGCCAGGCGGTTGCTGCCACCGTCGCGCTGATCGCGATCATCGGCACCATTCCCTACATCGCGCTGCAGCTCAAAGCGGTGTCATCCTCGCTTGAAACCATTCTCGCGCATATCACGCTGGCAGGCGTCGCCGGTAGGCCGCTGCTCGGCGACATCGCGCTATTCGTGGCGCTGTCGATGGCGACCTTCGCGGTGCTGTTCGGCACCCGCCATATCGACGCCACCGAGCATCAAGATGGGTTGATGCTGGCGATCGCGACCGAATCGATCGTCAAGCTGTTCGCCTTCCTGGCGGTCGGTATCTTCGTGACGTTCTGGATGTTCGGCGGCCCCAGCGCGCTGTTTGAGGCGGCGCGACAACATCCGGACACGACAAACCTGTTCGCGCACGAAGCGCCGTTCGACACGCTGGTCGTCACCACGCTGCTGTCGTTCGTGGCGATCATCCTGCTGCCGCGACAATTCCATGTGGCGGTGGTCGAGAACAACAACGAAGGCGAGATCAAGCGCGCCGCCTGGCTGTTTCCGCTCTATCTGGTGCTGATCAACCTGTTCGTGGTGCCGATCGCGCTCGCCGGCCTGCTCAACTTCAAGCCAGGCACGGTCGACAGCGACATGTTCGTGCTTGCGCTGCCGTTGCAGGCCGGCTCCAACGTCCTCACCATCGCCGCCTTCGTCGGCGGGCTGTCGGCCGCCACCGCCATGGTGATCGTGGAATCGGTGGCGCTCTCGATCATGGTGTCGAACGACCTCGTCATGCCGCTAGTGCTGCAGCGGCGCGGGGCGCTGCTCGGCGGCCGCGAGAATGTCGGCTCGCTGCTGCTCAAGGTGCGGCGACTTTCGATCTTCGCGATTCTGCTGCTCGCCTACATGTACTACCGCCTGGCCGGCGATGCGCAGCTTTTCGCCATCGGCATTCTGGCCTTCGCCGCGATCGCGCAACTGGCGCCGGCGTTTTTCGGCGGGCTGTTCTGGCGGCGCGCCACCGCCGGCGGCGCCATTGCCGGCATGACGGCCGGCATTCTGATATGGGCCTATACGCTGCTGTTGCCGACCTTCGCCGACATCGGCGTTATCGGACAGCGCGTCCTGACCGAGGGCCCCTGGGGATTGACCATGCTGCGCCCGCAGCATCTGTTCGGGCTGGAGCTGGCACCGCTGGTGCATGGCGTGCTCTGGAGCTTGGCGCTCAATATCCTGTGTTACGTCGGCTTCTCGCTGCGCCGGGAGCCTTCCGAGATCGAGCGGCTGCAGGCCAACACCTTCGTGCCGTCGGATCTCACGCCGATCGCGCCGAGCTTCCGGCTCTGGCGTTCGTCGGTGACGGTGGACGAGCTCACCACCATGATCGCGCGCTATCTCGGCGAGGAGCGCACCCGCTCCGCGTTCGAGAGCTTCGCGGCGACCCATCGCATCAGCCTGGAAGCCAAGGACGAGGCCGATTTCCGGCTGGTGCGCTATGCCGAGCACATCCTCGCCTCGGCGATCGGCGGCGCTTCCTCGCGGCTGGTGCTTTCGCTGCTGTTGCGCAAGCGCACGGTTTCGACCAAGGCGGCCTTGAAGCTGCTCGACGACGCCAATGCCGCGATCCAGTACAACCGCGAAATCCTGCAGACCGCGCTCGATCACGTGCGCCAGGGCATCGCGGTGTTCGACAAGGATATGCAGTTGATCTGCTGGAACCGCCAGTTCGGCGAAATCCTCGATCTGCCGCCGAGCCTGATCCGCGTCGGCATCGGGCTCGCCGACATCCTGCGCTTCAACAACCGGCGCGGTCATGTCGCGCCTGAGCGCATCGAGGAATTCGTGCTGGCGCAGGTCGAGCGCTACGTCTCCGGCAACGAGCCGTTCCTGGAACGCTTCGCGCAGGACGTGGTGATCGAGGTGCGCGCCAACCGCATGCCGGACGGCGGTATCGTCACCACCTTCACCGACATCACCGCCAGCGTCGAGGCGGCGGAAGCGCTCGAGCGCTCCAACGAGACGCTGGAGCGGCGCGTGCGCGAGCGCACCGAGGAGCTCACGCTGCTCAATGCCGCGCTCGGGCGCGCCAAGGGCGAGGCCGACGCCGCCAATATCTCCAAGACCAAGTTCCTGGCGGCGGCGAGCCACGACATCCTGCAGCCGCTCAACGCGGCGCGGCTTTACGTCACCAGCCTGATCGAGCGCCAGGGCGGCCGCGACGACCGCCGCCTGATCGACAATATCGATGCCTCGCTCGAGGCGGTGGAGGAAATCTTCGGCGCGCTGCTCGACATGTCGCGGCTCGACACCGGCGTCATGCGCCCGGAATTCGCCAGCTTCCGCATCGACGAGCTGATGCGTCAGATCGAGCTGGAATTCTCGCCGCTAGCCGCCGCCAAGGGGCTCGATCTCAAATACGTCACCTGCTCGTTGGTGGTGCGCTCCGACCGCCGGCTGCTGCGCCGGCTGGTGCAGAACCTGGTGTCGAACGCCATCAAATACACGCCGGCCGGCCGCGTGCTGATCGGCTGCCGGCGGCGCGGCGATCGACTGCGCATCGATGTCTACGACACCGGCGTCGGCATCCCCGAATCCCAGCGGCGCGACATTTTCGTGGAGTTCCACCGGCTCGAGCAGGGCGCCAGGATCGCGCGCGGGCTGGGCCTGGGGCTTTCGATCGTCGAGCGCGTGGCGCGCGTGCTCGGCTCCGCGATCGAGCTCGACTCGATCCCCGCCGGCGGCTCGCACTTTGCGGTCGCCGTGCCGCTGTCGAACGCCGCCCCGGTCGAACTTCCGGCGCGCGACGCCTCCCGCATCGATCCCAGCCAGCTCGCGGGCACCACCGCGCTCTGCATCGACAACGAGCCATCGGTGCTCGACGGCATGGAAACCTTGCTGCACGGCTGGGGCTGCGATGTCATCAAGGCGCCCGACCTCGATATCGCGCTGGCCGCGATCGAAAAGGATGGCGTCACGCCGAACGGTCTGCTGGTCGACTATCACCTCGATCACGGCAACGGCATCGAGGCGATCGTCGCATTGCGGGCGCATTGCGGCGATCTGCCGGCCATCCTGCTCACCGCCGACCGTTCGCCGGTCGTGCGCGAACAGGCGCGCGCGCAAGGCATCCAGGTGCTGCACAAGCCGATCAAGCCGGCCGCGCTGCGCGCGCTGCTGGCGCAATGGCGCGTACTGCGGGTGGCGGCGGCGGAGTAGTCGTCAGCCGCTCGTCCCCGCGGAAGCGGGACCCAGAATTTGCACAAGAGAAGAAATTACTGGATGCCCGCTTTCGCGGGCATAAGCGGAGAAATTACCCTTCCGCGTTTGCGCCTTGCTGCGGCCATTGGCCGGCTTCGATCTTGGCGGCCGCGATCACGGCTTGCGTGCGGCTCTCGACGCCGAGCTTCTGCAGTATAGCCGACACGTGCGCCTTCACCGTCGCTTCCGACACGCCGAGCTGGTAGGCGATCTGTTTGTTGAGCAGGCCCTCCGACAGCATCATCAGCACGCGCACCTGCTGCGGGGTCAGCGTCGCCATCCGCCCCATCAGCTCGGCCGCCTCGGAGTCGGCGCCGGCGCTCAGATCGACGTCGGGCGGCGTCCACACCCCGCCGCTCAGCACGCGCGAGATCGCCGCGCGCATGGTATCGACGCCGAGCGTCTTCGGGATGAAGCCGGAAGCGCCGAACTCCATGCAGCGGCGGATGGCGGCGGGATCGTCATTGGCCGAGACCACGATCACCGGCACGCTGGGGTATTGCGCGCGCATATACATAAGGCCGGAAAAGCCGCGCACGCCCGGCATCGCCAAATCCAGCAGAACGAGATCGACGTCGCCGCTGAGCAGCTCGACCACATCGTCGAACGTGCCGGCTTCCGTGATGTCGACCTTTTCCAACAGACCGGAAATCGCCTCGCGCATCGCGCCACGGAACAACGGGTGGTCGTCGGCGATCACCAAGCGGTATTGCTCTGGCTGCTCCACTTATTGAACTTTCGTTGGTGTCTGCGGCCGGCCCGCAAAACCTCTGCGTCGGTTGTCCTCTTGGGTCAATGTTCCACCCCGCTTGTTTCCTGCGCAAGTGCTTCGCCGGGCGTCACAAATCGACGCTGTACCATGCTTCGCTGCAGTGCAAGAAATGCCATATTTATCAGAGTATTACGAGGGGCTATTTGGTCAAAAGTCGTATATGGCGGCTGGGACGCCCCGGCTAAACTTCCCCCAATTCGCCCGCATGCGAACACGCATTACCCCATCCTCAAATGGCTGGCGCGTGCCCGTCTCAGGCCGGGCACGCAAACGCGTGGAAAAATCGCCACAGCGGAGAACTCAAGATGAGCGCAATGGCAGGCACCGTGGGCCGGACCAGAGGCATGTCGAGGGACGAAAAATTCGTCATCGTCGCATCGTCGCTCGGCACAGTTTTTGAGTGGTACGATTTCTATCTGTACGCGGTGCTGGCACCGTTCTTCGCTGTCCTGTTCTTCCCGGCCGGAAATGATACGGCGGCTTTGCTGTCGGCCTTCGCCACCTACGCGGCAGGTTTTCTCGTGCGCCCGTTCGGCGCGGTCATCTTCGGCCGCATCGGCGATCTGGTCGGACGCAAATACACCTTCCTCGTCACCATCATGGTGATGGGCAGCGCCACCTTCATGGTCGGCGTGCTGCCGACCTTCGCCAGCATCGGCTGGCTGGCGCCGATCCTGCTGGTCACGCTGCGCCTGCTGCAGGGCCTGGCGCTCGGCGGCGAGTACGGCGGCGCGGCAACCTATGTCGCAGAGCACACGCGGGCGCATGAACGCGGTTATGCCACCAGCTGGATTCAGACCACGGCAACGCTCGGTCTGCTGCTCGCCCTTATCCTGATCGCGTTGTGCCGCGGCAACATGGCTACCGATGACTTCGCCGAGTGGGGCTGGCGTATTCCGTTCCTAATCTCGATCGTCCTGTTGGTATTTTCGGTCTATATCCGGCTCCGGCTGAATGAGACGCCGATCTTCCAGAAAATGGTGGCCGAGGGCAAAGGCTCGAAAGCGCCGTTGACCGAGAGCTTCTTCCGCTATCCGAACAACAAATACGTGGTGTTGGCGCTCCTCGGCGCCACCGCCGGTCAAGGCGTGGTCTGGTACACGGGCCAGTTCTACGCGTTGTTCTTTCTCGTCATCACATTGAAGGTCGATTACATCACGGCTTACGCGCTGATTGCGCTTTCGCTCGTGATTGGCACGCCGTTCTTCATCGCGTTTGGCTGGCTGTCCGACCGCATCGGCCGGCTCAAAATCATCCTGGCCGGCTGCGCGATCGCGGCGATCACCTACATCCCGCTGTTCGCGGGACTGACGCACTACGCCAATCCGGACCTTGAGGCGTTCGCCGAAAAGAATCCGATCACGGTCACGGCGGACCAGACGAGTTGCAGCCTGCACATCTTCGTCGGTCCGTGGTCGAAGTTCTCGGATTGCGACCGCGCGCGGGACTTCCTCACCAGTTCGGGCCTGTCGTTCAAGATCGCCGGCACACCGGGAGCGAAATCAGTCGACCTGGATATCGGCGGGAAAAAGATTACGGGCTGGGACGCGGAGAAGTGGACGGCCGCGCTCGCCGCCAACAACTACCCGAAGTCGGCCGACCCGAAGAAGATCAACTACTTCATGGTTGAGCTGATCCTGGTCGTCATGGTGATCTACGTCACCATGGTGTACGGGCCGATCGCGGCGTTCCTGGTCGAGATGTTCCCGACCAAGATCCGCTACACCTCGATGTCACTGCCCTATCACATCGGCAATGGCTGGTTCGGCGGCATGCTGCCGCTGCTGGCGACCGCGATGGTGGCAACGACCGGCAATATCTACGCGGGGCTCTGGTATCCGATCGGCGTGGCAGTGATGACTCTCATCATCGGCCTCGTCTTCCTGCGCGATACCAAGGGTGTGGATATTTCGACCGGATCGGGTGTTTCGATCCAGAAGTAAAAATCACTTGCTCTCACGCATAATTGTTACTTGCTGCCGATGAACTGGAAAATCACCTCGCGGCTGTGAGCTTTGCGCCGGTGCTCGACCAGGTAGATGCCCTGCCAGGCGCCGAGCGCGAGCCGGCCGCGGCTCACCGGCACATGCAGCGACACGCCGTTGAGCATCGCCTTCACATGTGCCGGCATGTCGTCCGGCCCTTCCACGTCATGAACCCAGGGCGCGTCTTCCGGCGCCAACCGGTCGAGCGCGCCGATCAGATCGTGCTGCACGCCCAGATCGGCATTCTCCTGGATGGTAAGCGAGGCCGAGGTGTGACGCAGATAGACCAGCAGAGCGCCCTCGCCCGCGCCAATCTGCGCGATGAAATTTACGGCGTCGCCGGTGATCTCGGTGAAACCGACCCCGGATGTGTCCACGTACAGCGTCGCGGTCGCGATCAACTGCGGCGTGACTTCGGTGATGGCGGAAAGGTGGCCGGGCATGCGACGCACATTACAGCGCCGAGCTGAATCAGCCCTTGCGCATCATGTCCTTCTGGAAATTCATGATCATGTCGACCAGGCGCCGCCAGGCGTTCTCGATCGCCGCGCGCGCGCGATCGATGTCTTCGCGCAATTGCTTGGCCTCGTCGCTCTTCGGCGCGGGCGTCAGGTCGGCCGGCGGGCGTGGCGGCGGCAGCGGCGCGCGCAAGCCCGCGATCTCCGTCTTCAGGCTGGTGACCTCATCCGCCAGCCGCGCGATCTCCTTCTCCAGCGCGGCGCGATCTTCCGGCACCGCCTGACAGGCCCAGCCGACCGTATGCGGGCTGCAGAACGAGATCTGCCCGGATGAATTATCGAGCCGCAAAAATCCGTCATCGACGCGATTGAAGCTGTAGCGCGGGGCGACATTCGGCGGCGCGCTGTCTTGCGCCAGCGCCGACGTGGCCGCGCAGCCGAGCAGCACGGCAATGGCAAGCCTGGTATTCGGCATGGCGATGTCCTCCCATTCCGGCGCTGGGGATAGCCACTCTATCATCCGGCCGGCCGCGGCTGAACCGCCGACGCGCGTCGCCTGTTGATGCGCTTGCCGCAGCGCACGCAATGCAGCCACCACGGTCTGGAAAATTCCGCGTTTCTTGATATGGATCAAACGTTTAGGCCGCAGACCCAGTTCCTTGACTCGGCAATATGCGGTCAGTATGGTCCGCGCGGCTTTTAGGGCGGCGGGACATTCGGAGCCTATAAAACCACGCAGGTCGAAAGCATGGCTGACGACAGGCGCGGCACCACAGGCGAACGCAAAGAACCGCCGGACGACGAGGCTGCTCTCTCCGCGAGGCTCCAGCGTCTCGGCGACCGGCTCGCAACTGCGAACCGACCATCCGAAAACGACACCGGTCCTCGTCAGCACGCCGATGCTTCGGCGATGGCGCGCGGTTTCCGGCTTTCAACCGAGCTGGTCGCGGGTGTTGTCGTCGGCGCGCTGATCGGCTGGCTGCTCGATCGCTGGCTGGGGATTTCGCCGTGGGGGCTCATCGTGTTTCTGTTGCTCGGCTTTGCCGCCGGCGTGCTTAACGTGATGCGGGCAGCGGGCGTCGTTCGCGACAGGAATTTGACAGACTAGAGCGCAAGTTCAAAGATAATGGCCGTCGACCCGATCCACCAATTTCAGATCATCGATCTCTTTCCGGTCGTCAAAATCGGACATACCGAGATCGCCTTCACCAATTCGGCGGCCTATATGGCCGTCGCGGTGCTGGTCATCATGCTGTTCCTGATCGGCGGCACCGCGCGGCGCAGCCTGGTTCCGGGACGCCTGCAGTCGGCAGCCGAGCTGTCGTACGAATTCGTCGCCAATACGATTCGCAGCACGGCGGGCACCGAAGGAATGCGCTTCTTCCCGTTCGTGTTCACGCTGTTCATGTTCATCCTGGTGGTGAACCTGATCGGGCTGATCCCCTACACCTTCACCGTGACCACCCATATCGTGATCACCGCGACGCTGGCGCTGTCGGTGTTCGTGACCGTGCTGGTCTACGGCTTCTGGAAGAACGGGCTGCACTTCTTCAACCTGTTTGTGCCCAAGGGCATTCCGGTCTACATCCTGCCGCTGATCGTCTTTATCGAGGTGCTGTCGTTCATCTCGCGCCCGATCTCGCACAGCGTGCGTCTGTTCGCCAACATGCTGGCCGGCCACATCACGCTGAAAGTGTTCGCCAGCTTCATCACGTTGCTCGGCGGCCTCGGCATTTTCGGCATAGCCGGCGCGACGCTGCCGCTGGCGCTGGTGGTCGCGCTCACCGCGCTCGAGCTGCTGGTCGCCTTCCTGCAAGCCTACGTGTTCGCCATCCTCACCTGCATCTATCTCAACGATGCAATCCATCCGGGCCACTGAGGCCCGACCGTTCCAGCAAAAGGAGTTCGTTATGGATCCAGTGGCAGCAAAGTACATCGGTGCCGGCATCGCCTGCATCGGCATGGGTGGTGCCGGCGTCGGCGTCGGCGCGATCTTCGGTCACTATCTGGCCGCCGCGCTGCGCAATCCGTCGGCCGCGCAGGGCCAGTTCGGCAACCTGATCTTCGGGTTTGCGGTGACCGAAGCGCTCGGCATCTTCTCGCTGCTGATCGCGCTGCTGCTGCTGTTCGCGCTGTAATCCGGCAACCGGCAGCCGGGGCTGCGTTCCTAAAATGGCGACCAATTCGCACACCGAACAGCCGTCGGGCCATAAGGGCGCCTTCCCGCCCTTCAACCCGACCACGTTCGCGTCGCAACTGTTTTGGCTCGTCATTGCCTTCGTCGTCCTTTACGTGCTGATGGCGAAGCTGGCGATCCCGCGGATCGGCTCCATCATCGAAAGTCGTCAGAAGAGCATCGCCGACGACCTCGCAGGCGCCGCTTCGCTCAAGGCGGAGTCTGACGCGGCGATCGCGGCCTACGAAAAGGCGCTGGCCGAAGCCCGCGCTCGCGCGCAGGCGATCGCCAACGAGACCCGCGACAAGCAGGCCGCCGCGGCGGAAGCTACGCGCAAACGGCTCGAGGGCGAACTCAACGCCAAATTGGCGGAAGCCGAGAAGACCATTGCCGCCACCAAGCAGGCCGCGATGGCGAATGTGCGTGGCATCGCCGCCGACGCTACCAAGGCGATTGTCGAGCGGCTGATCGGCAAGGCACCGGCCGACGCCGCGGTCGACGCGGCCGTTGCCGACGCGCTGAAGAGCTGAGGAAGGCAACCCGTGCACACCATTCTCGAATTGCTGGGCGATGCCGAGTTCTGGGTCGCGGTCGCTTTCGTGATCTTCGTGGCCGGAATGGGCTATCTTGGCGTCCACCGCATGGTCGCCAAATCGCTCGACGAGCGCGCCGGCCGCATCAAGGCCGAGCTCGACGAAGCGCGCAAACTCAAGGACGAGGCCGCCCAGTTGCTGGCGCAATACCAGCGCAAGCGGCAGGAGGCCGAAGGCGAGGCGCAGGAGATCATTGCCGGCGCCAAGGCCGAGGCCGAACGCCTTGCCATTGAGGCCAAGGCCAAGATCGAGGAATTCGTCGCCCGCCGCACCAAGATGGCCGAAACCAAGATCGCCCAGGCCGAGGCGCAGGCCGCCGCCGATGTTCGTGCCGCCGCCGCCGACGCCGCCGTCGCCGCCGCCGAGAAAATCCTCACCCAGGAGACCACGGGCAGCTTGGCCGCCGAGCTGATCTCCAAGGGCATCGAGGACGTCCGCAAAAAGCTGAACTAGCAGGCGGACTTAGCTGGTATTGGCCGCCATTTGCCGTCGCCGGGGTGAGCCGCCCGGCGAGCCCAGGCCCCCGCATCGGCGCCATTGTTGTCCCCGCTATTAACTTTGGGTGGTCGCGCCCGCCCTTTGCCTACCTCCTTACCACCTCTATTCTCGCATTATTGATTCGTCCGCGTTGTTGTTTGCGTGCTGGCCGGAAGAACCGGCCGAAGCATCGGTGGACCCGTGGTCATCTTCGATTGCAACGGCGTTCTCGTCGATAGCGAGCCGTTGGCGACTGCCATTGTATCGCAAGAGTTCATGCGGGCCGGTTTCCCGCTGACGCCGGATATTGTCGCGCGCTATTTCACCGGCCGGCGTCCCGCCGACATGTTCGCCGAGGTTGAGATCGCCGCCGGCCGCAAGCTGCCGCCGGATTTCGCCACCACCGTCGCGACCGCGACCTTGCGCCGCTTCCGCGCCGAGTTGCGCGCGACCAAGCACGCCGCCTACGCGCTGTCCTGGCTGCGCGGGCCGAAATGCGTGGCCTCGTCCTCCTCGATCGACCGCATCCGCGTCAGCCTCGAGAGCACCGACCTGATCCGCTTCTTCGAGCCCAATCTGTTCTCGGCCAGCGACGTGCGCAACGGCAAGCCGGCGCCCGACCTGCTGCTGCATGCCGCCGGCCGCATGCGCATTGCGCCGCGTGAGTGCATCGTGGTGGAGGATTCGGTCGTCGGCACCGCCGCCGGCGTCGCCGCCGGCATGACGGTGATCGGTTTCGTCGGCGGCAGCCATGCCGGAGGCCAGCTCGGTAATCATCTGCGTGCGGCCGGCGCCAGCGCGGTGATCTCCGACCTGCGCGCGCTCAAGAGCACGATCATCGATTTAAGAGGGTGGTGACGAGCTTCGTCGCTTCGTCCTGCATACTCCCTCGTCATGCCCGGCCTTGTGCCGGGCATCCACGTCTTGGCCAAAAAAGAAAGTCGTGGATGGCCGGGACGAACCCGGCCATGACGAACGGTTGATTCAGTACGGGCGGAAGACTGCTCAACTCTGCTTCGGTTTGGCAACCGTCTTTGGCTTGGCGGCCGGTTTCTTCTTCACCGGCGGTTTTTTCTCCGGCGTCGCGCCGGCCGGATCGAAGCCGATATAGACCACGTAGGAATCGATATCGGCCAGCGGCTGCGGCAGCGGAAACGAGACATCGGAATCGATATGGGTGAAGGTGACGCGGTCGACCGCGCCGGCGATCGTCACCGGAATGCGCGCGAGTTTCGACACGACAGTCTTCGGGTTGACGCCTTCGTGCACCACCGCGAGGCGCAGCGGCACTTCGACCGTGCCGGGACCGCCGGCCGGACCGGTGATGACGCGGCCCTCGACGCCGACCTTCATGGTCATGACGCCGGCATTGACGTGGCATTCGCGCGCGGTGCGGATGATGCTGCCCTGATAGCGCACGTCGAGCGCCGCCGGCTCGCCCCCGCCCGGCTTGCTGCCGATCAGCAGCGACGCCGCGCCGGTGCGCACGTCGACGCTGGGACATTCGATGTCGGCGGCGTTGGTATCGCTGCCAACGCCGGCCACGTTGTCACCGCCGGTCGTCGCTTTTGACGACGAGCTGAATAGATCCAGGGAGGACGAGCCGAACAAATTGCCGCCGCAGCCGCCCAAGACCAATGACAAGCCCAATGCCAAGCCCACTAGCGCGGCCATGGTCGTACCGTTTCGCATCATGTCTCCGTGTCGCTCCCCACGCATCGTCTGGCTCAGACTCTTAATATTGGCGCATGATCTGGTCCGAAAACCGGTGCCCACTTTTCGGGATCATGCGCTGGCAGACGTATCTTATAGCAAGCCAAGCGTGGCAAGCCCAAGGCTAGGCTTAACCATTGATTTTACAGCGTTAAAAATGCGCCGTTTGATCATACCCATATTGGGGTGTATACTACCCAATATGGGTATGATTAGACCGGAAGCCACAAGCATATCGGACGCGCTGTTTTCAAAGGTCCAGCAGCGCGTGCTGGCTCTCATCTTCGGCCAACCTGAGCGCAGCTTTTATACCTCGGAGATTGTGAGAACCGTTCACTCAGGAACGGGTGCGGTTGAACGCGAACTATCTCGCTTGCAGCGCAGCGGTCTCGTGTCCGTCGAACGCATCGGCAACCAGAAACATTACCGGGCCAACCATGAGTCGCCCATTTTCGAGGAACTGCAAAGCCTCGTTGCGAAGACAGTGGGTTTGGCAGAGCCTATTAGAAAATCGCTTGAGCCCTACGCCGACAAAATCAAGACCGCTTTCATCTTTGGATCGGTGGCGAAAGGCACGGATACGGCGCGCAGTGACATTGATCTCATGGTGATCGGGGACGAATTGAGCTACTCCGAACTTTATACGGCGTTACAAAATGTCGAGAACGTATTGCGTCGTAAGGTGAGCCCGAAGTTCCTTGCTCCGAAAGAGTGGCAGCGCAAAGCTTTGGACAAAGGTTCATTCGTCAGCAAGATAAGCGTGCTGCCGAAGCTCTTTATTTTGGGCTCGGAGAAAGACATCGAACCATGAGCAAAAAGGAGCTCGATAATCTAGTCAAGATCAACCGGATCAAAGCCGAGCCAGCATCACGATCGGAGTTTGATGGCATGGTGGTGTCGGCGCGTAAACGTTTGATTGACGCACAGAATGAAAGTCTTGACCCGGACAGCCAATTTGACCTGGCCTATGGCGCGGCACATCGGCTGGCGCTGGCCGCTCTGCGGCACGCCGGTTACCGATCCGAGAATCGAATCACGGTTTTCCAGACACTGGTTCACACGTTGGGCTCGGATAACACCGACGTGCAAATCTTTCTCAAAGCACACAACGAGAGGAATCTGGCAGAATACCAAGGCCGTATGGAAATTGACGCGCGTCTTCTGGCCGATCTGATCCGCTGTGCAAAACAATTAGAGGCGGCGGTTGGAAAGCTCGATCCTCCTGCCGGCGAATGACGTTCGTTGAAATTTTGCCGAGGGTACGGGCGCTGACACTAGCTTCCCCGGAATAACTGACCATATCAATCCGGGCCATCGGCGAGCCGCGCATACAACAGATGGTCCTGCCAGGTCCCGTTGATGCACAGATAGCTGCGGGCATAGCCCTCGCGCGTAAAGCCGGTCTTCTCCAGCAGGGAAATCGAGGCGGTATTGGCCGGGATGCAGGCCGCCTCCAGCCGGTGCAGCCGCAGCGTGCGGAAGCAGAACGGCACCAAAGTGCGCACCGCCGCGGTCATATAGCCCTTGCGGGCGAACGGCGCGCCGATCCAGTAGCCGATGGAGCCCGCCTGCGCGACGCCGCGGCGGATATTGGCGAGCGTCAGCCCGCCGACCAGGGCATTGTCGTCGCTGCGAAAGATCATGAAGGCATAGGCGAGATCGCTGCGCTGATCGTCGGCATAGCGCTTGAGGCGGCGGCGGAAGGCGCCGCGCGAAAGATCGTCGTCCGGCCAGGTCGGCTCCCAGGGCACCAGGAAATCGCGGCTCGCCTCGCGCAAGGCGGCCCACTCGGCATAGTCGCTGCCTTGCGGCACGCGCAGCGCGACGCCGTCGCCGACGATGGCCGGCACGCTGTCGTTGAAACTAACGCTGCGGAAGAACGCCATGACGGCCTCTGCCAAACGCGGTCAGGCCGCGCGGCGAACAAGACTTTCAGCGATCGCGGCGGTGCTTTCAAGCCCTTTGCCGGGCCCGAGCGCGGAGATCGCCGGCCGGCTGCTTCCGATCAGCGCACGGCCGGCGGCGCGCGCGCTCGCGACCGTCACGGCGTCGACCTTGCCGACGATTTCGGCGAGCGGGACCGGCCGGCCATAGGCTAACATTTGCCGGGCAATTTGCCCGAGGCGCGCCTCCGAGCTTTCCAGCGCCATCAGCAGGCTGGCCTTCATCTGCGCCTTGGCGCGGGCGACCTCGGTTTCGTTGAGCGTCTCGGTGGCATTGGCGACCTCATCGATCATCACGCGCATGAGCTCGGGCGCGTCGATCTCGTCGGTGCCGGCATAGAGCGCGAACAGCCCGGTATCGGCATAGGGCATATGGAAGGCGTGGATGGCGTAGCAGAGCCCGCGCTTCTCGCGCACCTCCTGGAACAGCCGCGACGACATGCCGCCGCCGAGCACGCTGGTGAACACCTGCAGGCTGTAGAGCGCCTCGTCGCGCACGGCCAAGCCCCGCAGCGCCAGCGCGATATGCACCTGCTCGAGATCGCGGCTCTCGACCCGGGTGCCGCCGCGGAAAGTCGCCGGCTCCGGCGCCGGCGCGGCCGGTCCGATGAATTTGACGAAGCGCTTCTCGGCCTCCTCGACGATTGTCCGGTGCTCGACGGCGCCGGCGGCGGCCACCAGCATGCCGGGCGCGCGGTAGTTGCGCGCGAGATAGTCGCGAATGCGCGCCGAATTGAACGAGCGCACGGTCTCCGGCGTGCCGAGAATGGAACGGCCGACCGCCTGCTTGGGAAACGCGGTCTCCTGCAAGCGGTCGAACACCAGGTCGTCGGGCGCGTCCTGCACGGCGCCGATTTCCTGCACGATCACGTTCTGCTCGCGCCGCAACTCCTCCGCATCGAAAGCCGGCTCGGACAGGATGTCGGACAACACGTCAATCGCCAGCGGCACGTCGGCCTTGAGCACGCGCGCGTAATAGGCGGTGCTCTCCACGCTGGTCGAGGCATTGAGATCGCCGCCGACCGCCTCGATCGACTCGGCAATCTGGCGCGCGGTGCGCCGCTTGGTGCCCTTGAACGCCATGTGTTCGAGCAGATGCGAAATGCCGTGTTCGTCGGGTTTTTCGTCGCGGCTGCCGGCGCCGATCCAGACCCCGAGCGTGGCGGATTCCAGATGCGGCATGCGGTCGGTCACCACCGACAGGCCGGACGAAAGCCTGGTCACTTCGACGCTCATGCCGCTGCTCCTTCACGCGCCGCACGCGACGCCGACAAGACAAAACGTTCCACCGCCGCCTGATCGGCCGGCAGCACGCTGACGCGCTCCGGCCGCTGCGACAGATCGGCGAGCCAGTCGGGCAGCGCCGGCGTGATGCCGCAGGCAGCCGCAACGGCGTCCGGAAACTTGGCGGGATGCGCGGTCGACAGCACCACCATCGGCACCGCGGGGTCGCGCGTCTCCTTCTCGGCCACCGCCAGGGCGACCGCGGTATGCGGATCGGCGCAATAGCCGGCCTCGCGCATCCAGGCGCGCATGGTGGCGGCGCATTCCTGCTCGTCGGCGCGGTCGGCGGTAAACAGCGCGCGCATCTCCTTGAGCGCATGCGCCGACACGACGAAGCGGCGCGACTGCGCCAGCGAGGCCATCGCGGCGCGCACCGCCGCGGCGTCGCGGCGGCCGGTCTCGAACAGCAGCCGCTCGAAATTGGACGAGATCTGGATGTCCATCGAGGGCGATGAGGTCGCCACCACGTCCTTGATTTCGTAGGCGCCGGTGGCGAAGGCGCGGGCGAGGATGTCGTTGACATTGGTCGCCACCACCAGCCGGTCGATCGGCAGCCCTAAGCGCTGCGCGACATAGCCGGCATAGACGTCGCCGAAGTTGCCGGTCGGCACCGTGAAAGCGACTTTCCGGTGCGGCGCGCCGAGCGCGACCGCCGCGGTGAAGTAATAAACCGTCTGCGCCACGATGCGCGCCCAGTTGATGGAATTGACGCCGGACAGCCGCACGCGGTCGCGGAAGGCATGATGATTGAACATCGCCTTCACCAGCGCCTGGCAGTCGTCGAAGGTGCCCTCGATCGCCAACGCATGCACGTTTGCATCCGTCGCCGTCGTCATCATGCGCCGCTGCACCTCGGAGATGCGGCCATGCGGGAACAGCGCCACCACGTCGACCTGGGCGCGGCCACGGAACGCTTCGACCGCGGCGCCGCCGGTATCGCCCGAGGTCGCCACCACGATGGTGCTGCGCTCGCCGCGCGCGCGCAGCACATGATCCATCAGCCGCGCCACCAGCTGCATCGCCAGGTCCTTGAAGGCGAGCGTCGGCCCGTGGAACAGCTCCAAGACGAAAAGACTGGCACCGAGCTGCACCAGCGGCGCGGTGGCCGGATGGCGGAAGGTGCCGTAGGCCTCCTGCGCCATGCGCGCGAGATCGGCCTCCGCGATGCTGTCGCCGACGAAGGGCCGGATCACCTCGACCGCGACCTCGGCGTAAGGCCGGCCGGCAAAGCCGGCGATGGTCTTGGCATCGAGCGCCGGCCAGGATTCCGGCACGTAGAGGCCGCCGTCGCGGGCGAGCCCGGCCAGCATGACCTCGACGAAATTAAGCGCGGGGGCCTCGCCCCGGGTTGAGACGTAACGCATTGAATTGACTTGGCTTTATGGTTCCGGCACGGCGTCCAGGCCACACTAGCCTTGCACGCCCGCTTTCACAAGAAACGTCACGATCTGCGCCGCAAGCGCCCGACGAGCCACACCACATAGACGCCGGCCAAAGCGAGCGCGAGGCCGAACCAGGTGATGGCGTATTGCAGGTGATTGTCGGGCAGCGCGACCACGAGCTTGCCCGGCTTGGGCCAGCCGCCCGCGGGCACCGGCGATTCCTGATCGATATAGAACGGGGCTGCCGTTGCCCATGTCTTGGCGGCGGCGATCGCCTTGGGATCGCGCAAATACCAGACATTGCCCGCCACGTCGTCGGCGGGCGTGAACAGCCCGCGCGTCTCCGGCCAGCGCATGACGCCGACGATCTCGACAGTACCGCGCGGCGCGCCTGCGCGCGTGGCGGCATCCTTACGCTCGAGCGGCACGAAGCCGCGGTTGACCAGCACGATGCTGCCGCCGGCCAATTGCGCCGGCGCGAACACCCAGTAGCCCGGACCTTTCACGTCGGGCCGCAACGGCGAGCCGGCGGTGTAGACCAGCGCTTCCTGGCCGTCGAGAAATTCGGCCGGAAACGCGACGCGGGTATATTCATTGCCTTCCGGCAGCAGCCGCGGCCAGCTGGCGCGCGGGGCTAAATTTTCCGACGCGCGATTGAGTCGCGTGGTCAGCGTCAGGATCAGATTTTCCTTCCAGGTCTTGCGGTCGAGCTGCCAGAGGCCGAGCCCGCACAAAATGGCGACGCCGACAATGGCAAACACCGTCGCATCCAGAATCCCGCGCCGGCTCTTTGCATGCGCTTCGCTCACGCGTCGCCCTTGCGCACTTGGTGTTCTAGGAGTTCTTGGCGGCCTTCCGCCGCCTTGTGATGGTATTGCAGCGCGATCAGCAGGCCCTTGAGCAGACGCAACGGAGCCAGCGTCACCAGCAAAATCAGCGGCAGCCACAACACCGCATGCAGCCAGTAGGGCGGCTGATAGACCACCTCGGTCATCAGCGCCGCGAACACCACGATGGCGCCGCCGATCAGGATCACGAACACCGCCGGCCCGTCGCCGGCATCGGCAAAGCCGTAATCGAGACCGCAGCGCTCGCAGGCCGGACGCAGGGTCAAGAATCCCTGGAACAGCCGGCCCTCGCCGCAACGCGGACAGCGGCCGCGCAGTCCCCTGCCGATCGGCAGTGCGGTCGGCGGCGTATGGTCAGTCATGCGTTACCTCAAATTAAAAGGGCGGCGTCGCCGCCGCCCTTTGTGACGAAACGCGTCGGCGATCAGTGGGCGGCGCTGGCGCCGGAGCCCCACACATATATGCAGGCGAACAGGAACAGCCACACCACGTCGACGAAATGCCAGTACCAGGCGGCGAATTCGAAGCCGAGATGCTGGGTGGGCGTGAAATGGCCGCTGAGCGCGCGCAGCAGGCAGACGATCAGGAAGATCGTGCCGATGATCACATGCGCGCCGTGGAACCCGGTCGCCATGAAGAAGGTGGCGCCATAGATGTTGCCGGCAAAGCCGAAGGCGGCGTGCGCATATTCATAGGCCTGCACGCCGGTGAAGGTGACGCCGAGCAAAATGGTCAGCATCAGGCCCCATTTCAAACCCTGCCGGTCGCCCTCCAGCAGCGCGTGATGCGCCCAGGTCACCGTGGTGCCCGAGGTGAGCAGGATCAGCGTGTTCAAGAGCGGCAGGTGCCAGGGATTGAAGGTTTCGATGCCTTGCGGCGGCCACACGCCGTGGGTGAAGGCCAGGCGGCCGACCTCGTGCGCTTCGCCGGGAAACAGCGCGGTGTTGAAATAGGCCCAGAACCAGGCGACGAAGAACATCACTTCGGAGGCGATGAACAGGATCATGCCGTAGCGATGCGAGATCTGCACCACGCGGGTGTGGTAGCCCTCGTGTTCGGCTTCGCGGATCACGTCGCGCCACCAGGCGATAAAGGTGTAGAGCACGCCGATGACGCCGATGCCGAACACCAGCGGCGCCGCGGCAAACATGTGATGCATCCAGGCGATGGCGCCGACCGCCAGGATGAAGACGGAGGTGGCGCCAACCGCCGGCCACGGGCTCGGATCGACCAGGTGGTAGTCGTGTTGCTTGGCGTGAGCGTCGGCCATTGTCGTCTCCGTCTAGTTTTTTCTGCGCATGATCTTATCCGAAAACCGGTTCCCACTTTTCGGGATCATGCGCTCCGTTAGAGCTTGCTCTTATCCGTGCCCGGCGCCTCGGCCACCGGCTGCGCAGAATCGCGCTGCCGAAAGAAGGTGTAGGACAGCGTGATGGTGTTGAGATCGTCCTGGTCGCGGTCCTTGGCGATCTCGGGATCGACATAGAACACGACCGCTAATTCGCGCGTCTCGCCGGCTTTGAGGCGCTGATCGGTGAAGCAGAAGCAGTTGATCTTGGCAAAATAAGACCCGACCTGCGGCGGCGAGACGTTGTAGGACGCGACCCCCATGATCTCGCGCGCGGCCTGGTTGACGACCTTGTAGTGCACGGTCGCCACCTCGCCGATGCGGACCTTGATCTCGTTCCGCTCGGGCTTGAATTTCCACGGCAGGCCGGGCCCGACGTTGGAATCGAAGCGGATGGTCAGTTCGCGGCCGAGCACCTGGTCGGGCGCCTGGCTGGCGACCTGGGTGGTGCCGCCGAAGCCCGTGGTCTTGCAGAACCAACTGTACAGCGGCACCGACGCATAGGCCGCTCCCACCATCAGCGCCACGAACGCGCCGCAGGCAGCCGCGATCAGCATGTCGCGGCGCAGCGGCTTCTTGTCGTCGTGGGATGCGGGTGCGGTCATCGGTTTGTTCATCACATCGGGCGCAGCAGGACGATCGGGCCCTTCACCAGGGTCATCGCGTAGAACAGCACGACCAGCGCCGCCAGCACCAGCGCGATCGCGATCGAGCGCGAGCGCCGGCTGCGCTTCTGCGCCTCGGTGAGCACGACACCTTCGTCCTTGGCCGGTTCGTTCATGGCGACTCCGGGGCTCACGCTGTCAGTCGGGCGAGCAGCCCGCCCCATCCGCGCTCGACCAGGAGCGTTGCGAATAGGAGAAACAAATACAGGATCGAGAAAGCGAACAGATGCCGGCAGGCGCGTTCGGCCGGGCGGCGTTCCTGCAGAACTTGGCCGGCCAGCGCCAGCATGATGGCGCCGGTCACGCTCGCCACGACGCCATAAAGGACACCGGCATAGCCGAGCGCCCAGGGCGCGATGCCGAGCGGCACCAGCACGAGCGTATAGAGCATGATGTGCCGCCGCGTGCTGACATCGCCGGCGACCACCGGCAGCATCGGAATGCCGGCGCGGGCATAGTCCTCGGTGCGATACAGCGCGAGCGCCCAGAAATGCGGCGGCGTCCAGAAAAAGATGATCAGGAACAGCAACACCGGCTCGAGCGACAGCGAACCCGTCACCGCCGCCCAGCCGATCGTCGGCGGAAAGGCGCCGGCGGCGCCGCCGATCACGATGTTCTGCGGCGTCGAGCGCTTGAGCCACATCGTGTAGATAACGACATAGAAGAAGATGGTGAAGGCGAGCAACGCGGCCGCCAGCGCATTGACCAAGAGGCCCAGCACCACCACCGCGAACGAGGCGAGCGTGAGACCGAAGGCGAGCGCCTCGCCCGGCTGCACGCGGCCCATCGGCACCGGACGGCGCGCGGTGCGCGTCATCACCGCGTCGATATCGGCGTCGTACCACATGTTGAGGCTACCGGCAGCGCCGGCGCCGACCGCGATGCAGAGCAGCGCGGTGAAACCGGTGAGCGGATGCAGGTGGCCCGGCGCCACCGCCAGGCCGACCAGCGCGGTGAACACGACGAGCGACATCACGCGCGGCTTCATCAGCGCGAGGTAATCGCCGACGCTGGCCGAGCTCGGCTCGACCAGGCCGGCCGCGGCGGCCAGCCGGCCGCGGAAGTCTGCGCCTTCGCTGATAAGCGACATGGGTTTACTTGATCCGCGGCAGTGTCTCGAATTGATGGAACGGCGGCGGCGACGACAGCGTCCATTCCAGCGTGGTTGCGCCCACGCCCCACGGATTGTTGCCGGCCACGCGCTTCTTGGCGAAGGCCTCGATCACGCCGATGAAGAAGATGACCGCGCCGAACCCCGAGATGTAGGAGCCGTAGGACGAGACCTCGTTCCAGCCGTGGAACGCATCCGGATAGTCGATATAGCGGCGCGGCATGCCGGCGAGGCCGAGGAAATGCTGCGGGAAGAACACCAGGTTCACGCCGATGAAGGTGACCCAGAAATGCAGCTTGCCGATAAACTCGTTGTACATGTAGCCGCTGATCTTCGGGAACCAGTAGTACCAGCCGCCGAAGATGGCGAACACCGCGCCGAGCGAGAGCACGTAGTGGAAATGCGCCACCACGTAATAGGTGTCCTGCAGCACGCGGTCGACGCCGGCATTGGCCAGCACCACGCCGGTGACGCCGCCGACGGTGAACAGGAAGATGAAGCCCAACGCCCACAGCATCGGGGTGCGGAATTCGATCGAGCCGCCCCACATGGTGGCGATCCAGGAGAAAATCTTCACGCCGGTCGGCACCGCGATCACCATGGTGGCCGCGATGAAATAGGCCTGCGCGCCGGTCGACATGCCGACCGTGTACATGTGATGCGCCCACACCACGAAGCCGATGCCGCCGATGGCGACCATCGCATAGGCCATGCCCAGATAACCGAACACCGGCTTGCGGCTGAAGGTGGCGACGATCTGGCTGATCATGCCGAAGCCGGGAAGAATGAGAATGTAGACTTCCGGATGGCCGAAGAACCAGAACAGATGCTGGAACAGGATCGGGTCGCCGCCGCCTTCGGCCGAGAAGAAGGTGGTGCCAAAATTGCGGTCGGTGAGCAGCATGGTGATGGCGCCGGCCAAGACCGGCAGCGACAGCAGCAGCAGGAACACGGTCACCAGGATCGACCACACGAACAGCGGCATCTTGTGCAGCGTCATGCCGGGCGCGCGCATGTTGAAGATGGTGGTGATGAAGTTGATGGCGCCGAGGATCGAGGAGGCGCCGGCGAGATGCAGCGACAGGATCGCGAAGTCGACCGCCGGACCGGGATGGCCTGAGGTCGACAGCGGCGCATAGATCGTCCAGCCGGCGCCGACGCCGTTGGAGCCGGGCTCGCCTTCCACGAACATCGACATGATCAGCAGCGAGAACGAGGCCGGCAGCAGCCAGAACGAGATGTTGTTCATGCGCGGGAACGCCATGTCCGGCGCGCCGATCATCAACGGCACGAACCAGTTGCCGAAGCCGCCGATCATCGCCGGCATCACCATGAAGAAGATCATGATCAGGCCGTGGCCGGTGACGAATACGTTGTATTCGTGCGGGGTCGGGAAGAACTGGATGCCCGGGTTCTGCAGCTCGATCCGGATGCCGATCGACAGCAAGCCGCCGATCACGCCGGCCACGAGCGCGAACACCAGGTACATCGTGCCGATGTCCTTGTGGTTCGTGGAATAAACGAAACGCCGCCATCCAGTTGGATGGTGTTCGTGGGCGTCATGTTCATGAGCATGGGCATCGTGTGCCGCTGCATTGCTAGCCATTGTTCTTGTCCCTCGACCCTTGTCGTTGTCGCCCGCGTCTTTTTTCTTTGCGCATGATCTGATCCGACCTTGCTTCGCCCGCCGAAGCGGGCTTCGCGAAGGCGGGAAACCGGTTGCCACTTTTCGCGATCATGCGCGATGCTTATTGTGCGCCGGCCGCGGCAATCGCGGTCGAACGAACGCTGTCATCGGTGGCGTATTTCTTCTTGGCCTGTTCGAGCCAGGCCGTGTAGTCCCGATCGCTCACCACATGGATGGCGATCGGCATGAAGGCGTGATCCTTGCCGCAAAGTTCGGAGCACTGGCCGTAATACATGCCTTCGCGCTCGGCCTTGAACCAGGTCTCGTTGATGCGGCCGGGGATAGAGTCGATCTTGATGCCGAACGAGGGGATCGCGAAGGAGTGGATCACGTCGGCGCCGGTGGTGAGCACGCGCACCACCTTGTTGACCGGAACCACCATTTCATTGTCGACCGCCAGCAGCCGCGGCTGGCCCGGCTTGCGGTCCTTGTCTTGCAGCATCAGCGAATCGAATTCGAACTTGCTGTCCGGATAGCTGTAGCTCCAGAACCACTGCTTGCCGGTGGCCTTCACCGTCAGGTCGGCCTGCGGGATGTTGAGCTGATGGAACAGCAGGCGGAACGAGGGCACCGCGATCGTCACCAGGATGAGCACCGGCACCACCGTCCAGATCACCTCGATGGTGGTGTTGTGGGTGGTGCGCGAGGGCACCGGATTGCTGCGGGCGTTGAACTTCACCGCCACGATCACCAGCAGCGCCAAAACGAACAGCGTGATCGCCACGATCAGGTACATCAGGAAATTGTGGAACCAGATGATGTTGTCCATCACCGGAGTGACGCCCTGTTGCAGTCCGAGCTGCCAGGGCTCCGGCTGACCGGTGGCGGCCAGCGCCACGCCCAGACCAAGACCGGTCACGCTCGTGGCCACGAATGCGATCAACCGCTTGAACATCAGCATTGCCGAATGCGCTCCTTGACGAAAAAAACCGGCCTAAATCAGGCCCCTTGTTGCCGCCCACCGCAGGCAAGATGTTCGGCTCAACCCCGCTAAGCATGGCATATCGCCACGGGCGTGGCAGCTTAAGCGGTGCGACGGGACGGGGGGAAATCCCAGTTTTTAAAACCACAATTCCGACCGATCTGCAATGCGTCTAATTCGCGATTGCATGCGATCATCGGCTTATCCTGGGGAGCCCTTCATGTGCCGCATTTACGCCACGGCGCCGGCGCCATGGATTACCGCGCCTGGGTTAACTCAGCCGGCGTGCCTTGCTTGACAGGATTAGCCGGGCATGACCCAAACGGGGCGACTAAAATACCGCTGCGGGGCGGCGATTCGGTGTTGCGCCATGGTGGCCGGGGACCGCCGCGACCGGCTGCCTAAGGGATTGAGCGATGGGCATTTTCGGATACCGGAGGTACGCGCTTGGATGCCGAATGTGGCTTTTGCCACTAGCGCTGGGCTTGGCACTTTTCGCGCTGCCCGCCGAGCGGGCCGCGGCCCAGGGCGCCGTCAAGTCGGTGCACAAGGACTGGCAGATCCGCTGCGATACCCCGCCCGGCGCCAAGGCCGAGCAATGCGCGCTGATCCAGAGCGTGACGGCGGAAGACCGCGCCAATGTCGGCCTGACCGTGATCGTGCTCAAGACCGCCGACGCCAAGAGCCGGCTGATGCGGGTGGTGGCGCCGCTCGGCGTGCTGCTGCCGTCGGGCTTGGGCCTCAAGATCGACGCCACCGATGTCGGCCGCGCCGGCTTCGTGCGCTGCCTGCCCAACGGCTGCATCGCCGAAGTGATCATGGACGACGAGTTGATCAAGAAGCTGCGCACCGGCAAGGCTGCGACCTTCATCATCTTCCAGACGCCGGAGGAAGGCATCGGCTTCCCGATGAGCCTCGCCGGTTTCGATGAGGGTTACGACAAGCTGCCGTAAGACCCGTCCTGCCCACCCTCGCCTTCCCCGCCCGATCCGTGGATACTGCCGGCGCAATGTCGTGCGCGGGAGATTGATGCGGTGAATCTCGGATTTGTCGGCCTGGGCGCCATGGGGCAGCTCATCGTTCCACGCCTGATGGCGGCGGGGCATTCCGTCACCGGCTGGAACCGCTCGCGCGACAAGGCCGCGCCGCTGATCAAAGCCGGGATGGCCTGGGCCGACACACCGCGCGCGGTGGCGGAAAAATCCGAGATCGTCTTTTCCATCGTCACCGATTCGAAAGCCGTGAAAGCGGTGGCGCTCGGCCCCGACGGCATCATCGCCGGCCTCGCCCAGGGCGGCATCTTCATCGACATGAGTACGATCGAGCCGGACGAAAGCCGCGCGGTGGCGGCGCAATTCGCCAAGGCCGGCTGCATCATGCTCGACGGCCCGCTCTCGGGCTCGCCGGTTACCATCGTGCAAGGCAATGCCTCGATCATGATCGGCGGCGACGAGGCCGCCTTCGAGCGCGTCAAACCCGTTCTCTTGGCGATCGGCCCGAAGGTGACGCGCATCGGCGGCAATGGGCTGGCCTGCCAGATGAAGATCGCGGTCAACCTGCTGCTGATGGTCGAGGTGATCTGCTTCGGCGAAGCGGTAGCGCTGGCCGAGAAGGGCGGCGTTGCCCGCGACGTCGCGCTCGATGCCATCCTCAAGAGCGTCGCCGCCTCGCCGGTGCTCGGCTATCGCGGGCCGTTCATCCTCGACGGCAAGATGCCGGAGGTGCCGCTCGCCGACGTGACGCTGCAGCAGAAGGATATGCTGCTGGCGCTCAATCTCGGCCGCACGCTCGGCTCGCCGGTGCCGCTCGCCGCCGCCGCCAACGAGATGATGAATGCCTGCCGCGGGCTTGGGCTAGACGGCAACGATTTCGTGGTCGCGCACCAGGTCTATCGCCGGCTGGGTGGGCAGGAATAATTTGGAGGCCAAGTATGACGTCATCGGCTGAGAAATTCGGACGCGCTTTGGGAAAAGCCGTGAAAGGCGCGGCCGCCATCATGAACGAAGACAAGAAAGATCCGGTCATGTTCCGCACCAACCTGCGCGACGTGCCCAAGGTCGAGGGCCTCAAGCGCGACGACGGCTGGGTCGACATGCAGGTGCAGTTCCTGATCGACAAGAAAACCGCCGACGCCGACCACGTCGTCGGCTGGACCGTGCTCAAGCCGGGCGCGCGCCACGAGAATCATCGCCATCACCATTGCGACGAGTTCTTCATCGTGCTGAAGGGCCACGGCATGATCTACACCGACAAGGGCGACACGCCGTCGGTGGAAGGCGACGTGGTCTATTCGCCGCGCGGCTGCTGGCACGGCTTCAACAACACCTCGAACGAGGACGTGGTGCTGGTGTGGGGCTGGATGGGCGCCGGCTCGATCGAGGCCTCCGGCTATGAGGTGCATCCGGAGAATCATAAGTGAGCGATCTCGACAATCCCCTCATCAAGAAAGGCATGACCGCGCAGCTGGCCACGCGGCGCGCGCGCATCGCCGCCGGCGAAAAACCGCTCGGCTGGAAAGTCGGCCTGGGCGCACCCACCACCATGCAGAAGCTCGGGCTCGCGGGCCCGCTGGTCGGCTATCTGATGCAGCGCGCGCTGCTGCTGTCCGGCAGCACCGCGTCGCTGAAAGGCTGGCTCAGGCCGGTGGCCGAGCCGGAAATCTGCGTGCGCATGGCGCGCGATCTGCCCGGCGGCGCAACGGCGGATGCGGCGCTGGCGGCGGTGAAGGAAATCTTGCCGGCCATCGAGCTCGCCGATCTCGATCCGGTGCCGGCGGTGGATAATCTCGACGCCGTGCTGGCAGGCGACATCTTTCAGCGCCACGTCCTGCTGTGCGGCAATATGCGCGCCGGCGGCGCGACTTCCGGCCTCACCTCGCGGCTGATCCGGCGCGGCGCCGAGGCCAACCGCACCACCGACCCGGAAGCGCTCACCGGCAAGCTCACCGACATCGTCGCGCATGTCGCCAATACGCTCGCCGCTTTCGGCGAGAAGCTCGCCGCCGGCGACGTCATCATCACCGGCTCGATCACGCCGCCGCTGCTGCTCGAGCCGGACGAGACCGCGCTCACCCACGCGCTCGATCCGATCGGCGAGGTGTCGGTGAGTTTCTCGCGGGAGTGAGCAGACAGAAGCAAAACCCGTGATCCCCTGGTCCTTGCTCGATACGGCACAAGTGCCCGGCGGCGGCGAACTGCGCCTGATGCGGCGCGGCGCCGAATTCTCGATCAAGCTCGGCACCAACGAGTTGATGAACAGCCGGCTGAGCGCAACCGAGCAGGCGCTCGCCACGATTGCTTGCGAGAAAATCAAGAGTCGCGAGCGGCCGCGCATCCTGATCGGCGGATTGGGCATGGGTTTCACGTTGCGGGCGGCCCTCGTCGTCCTCGGAAGGCAGGCCCAAATCATGGTCGCCGAACTGGTGCCGGCGGTGGTGGCCTGGGCGCGCGGTCCGATGGCGGAGCTGTTCGGCAACAGCCTGACCGATCCGCGCGTGCGCATCCGCGAAACGGATGTCGGCGGCCTGATCCGCACGGCACGGTCGGAATATGACGCAATCCTGCTCGACGTCGACAATGGGCCGGAAGGAATGACCCGCGAAGCCAATGACGGGCTTTATGATCTCGAAGGGCTCGCCGCCGCTTACACGGCGCTACGCCCTGGCGGCGTGCTAGCGATATGGTCGTCGCGCCCCGATCCGAAATTCACCCAGCGGCTGCGCAAGACCGGTTTTGACGTGGTCGAGAATCCCGTGCGCGCCAAGGGCCCGCAAGGCGGCGCGCAGCATTTCATCTGGACCGCGACGCGGGGCGATGGACCGCGACGCGGGGCGAGTAGGGCTGGGTTTTGGGCACGCCATCATCGCCGGTTTGATTGCAAATACGCAATCCACGCTGATTGAAGTACTTCATGTTCAACACCGTAAAGCACTTCGCGATTTGACTGGTGCCGTCGCGTATCAAATTGCTTGAGAATTGTTTGTTCCATTTTATATGCCGCGCGGGCCGTACTCCACAAATGGTATAAGGATGTTCTGTAACGAAGACCACCAAGCTGCGGGAGCGACGAAAGATTAAAGC
Source organism: Hyphomicrobiales bacterium (assembly GCA_016185205.1). GTDB lineage: Bacteria > Pseudomonadota > Alphaproteobacteria > Rhizobiales > Xanthobacteraceae > Pseudolabrys. The sequence goes on from JACPOA010000034.1 coordinate 177,588, forward strand.
TGCGTTCGCGCATTTTGTAATCAAATGCCCAGCCTACTTTGAATGCACTTTTAGATGCGCTCTCAATTTTCATCAGATAGGTGTAGGCGGGCGCCCGACGAAAATGCATTACCCCCGTTCGTTTCGTTGTGGGGGGCGGGGCCGCTTTCCGGCGTGCGCTTTCCTCGCCTTCAATACGAGCGATTGTTCGTATCGGTGCTAATAGTTCGACTTCTCGTTTTGGAAAATTTTCGATCTGCCGCGCTTCCTCTTCAAGAAGCGGTACAATGCCGGAAGCTGAATCCATCCCAAATTGCCGTGATGAGATTTCTTCAAACAGTGGTGGTTCTAAGAATTCCCAAGCCTGCCGATTTATCAGCCCGAAAGGCCAGCGATAGTTGCCTTCGGAATCGAAATCTACGGCGCGCTTATCCAAATCAAAATCCAGCGTGCTAACTACTTCGGTGGTGGGTGCCATGATCCCAAGGGCGCGGCCTTTAAACTCCAGATCGGTTTGATCGCCCTTTGTGCCGACAAGCACGACCAAGTCCCCAGGCTTGAGTACTTCGCGTGCTCCATCTCGCCACCCTTTCGTGCTGAATTGGAGCGGTCCACAAGGGACACTGAAGCCCCACACTTTCGTCATATAGACGGTCATGGCATTAGGCCTTTGGTTCAGTGTGAAGTGCCACGATATGCCAAAGCACACCTTTCTAAAATCATTGTCAGAAAGACTTGCGAAAACCTACCCTCGCCAAATCGGCCCGGACGCCCTATCTAGGTCCTAGAGAGCGCACACGGGATAATCATATTATGGACCCAGCCATTTCTTCCCTTCTCGAACGCGCCGGGCTCGACAGAGCCAAGGTGCGCAACATTATCGGGCGCGGGCTGGACGGCGCCGACGACGGCGAATTGTTCCTGGAATATCGCCAGTCGGAAGTGCTGGTGTTCGACAACGGACGGCTCAAGCAGGCGACCTACGACACGTCGCAGGGCTTCGGCCTGCGCGCGGTCAAGGACGAGGCGGTCGGCTACGCGCATGCCTCCGATCTGGCGGAGGGCGCGCTGGCCCGCGCCGCCGAGGCGGTGCGCGCGGTCAAAAGCGGGCACAGCGGCAAATACGCCGAGCCGCCCGGCCGCACCAACGCCAAGCTCTATGGCGACGACAATCCGCTCGGTGAGCAACCTTTCGAATCGAAGGTGAAGCTGCTGGAGACCATCGACGCCTATGCGCGCGCCAAGGATGCGCGCGTGCGGCAGGTGACCGCCAGCGTGGCTGCCACCTGGCAGGTGGTGGAGATCCTGCGCGCCGACGGCGAGAGCTATCGCGACATCCGCCCGCTGGTGCGGCTGAACGTGTCGGTGGTCACCGGCGACGGCGACCGCCAGGAAACCGGCAGCTTCGGCTTTGGCGGGCGCGAGGGCTATGCGCGCTTCATCGAGACGCATGCCTGGCAAAGCGCGGTCGACGAAGCGGTACGCCAGGCGCTGGTCAATCTCGACGCCGTGCCGGCGCCGGCCGGCGAGATGGACGTCGTGCTCGGCTCCGGTTGGCCGGGCGTGATGCTGCACGAGGCGGTCGGCCATGGCCTCGAAGGCGATTTCAATCGCAAGAAGACCTCGGCCTTTGCCGGCCTCATGGGCCAGCGCGTCGCAGCCTCGGGCGTCACCGTGGTCGACGACGGCACCATGCAGCAGCGCCGCGGTTCACTCTCGATCGACGACGAAGGCACGCCGACCAACCGCACCGTGCTGATCGAGGACGGCATCCTGGTCGGCTACATGCAGGACCGGCAGAACGCGCGCCTGATGGGCATGAAGCCGACCGGCAACGGCCGGCGCGAATCGCATGCCCACGTGCCGATGCCGCGCATGACCAACACCACCATGTTGGCGGGTACGCACGATCCGCAGGAGATCATCGCCTCGGTGAAGAACGGACTCTACGCGGTCAATTTCGGCGGCGGCCAGGTCGACATCACCTCCGGCAAATACGTGTTCCAGTGCACCGAGGCCTACAGAATCGAGAACGGCAAGGTGACCGCGCCGGTGAAAGGCGCCATGCTGATCGGCAACGGGCCGACCGACCTGCATCGCATCTCGATGATCGGCAACGACTTCGCGCTCGATCCCGGCATCGGCACCTGCGGCAAGAACGGCCAGGGCGTGCCGGTCGGTGTCGGCCAGCCCAGCCTGCGCATGGATCGGATTACGGTGGGCGGGACGGGCTAACCAAAAATCCGCTCGTCCCCGCGCGTAAGCGGGAACCCAGAGCCAAGCACGCTGGATTCCCGCTTTCGCGGGAATGAGCGGAGAAATTTACCTCACCACCCCCGATATGCAGCACGGCTTGCGGCGCGGCGGCTTGATTCTGTCTTTCAGATAGCAGCGCGGGAACGGGGTGATATAGCCGGGCCGTACATAGGTCCAGGCGCGGCATTTGCTCTCGGCCTCGCAGGCCGCTTTGCAGGGAGCGCCTGCGGAATCGGCCGCCACCTCGAAATAGCGATAGTCGCCGCCGAGCCGGTCGATGGAAAATTCCAGCGGCCCCTGGCTCCGCTCCACCACGCCGGCGCCGCGCACGCCCGACACGCAGCATTGGTCTTCTTGCCGCGGCGGCACCCTGTTCTTCAGCCAGCAGGTTGCCCGCGCCGTCTCCGTGCGCGGATAGGAGAAGCTCCAGGCCCGGCAGCGCGCATCGCGTTCGCAGCGCGCGGCGCAATCGGCCGGGTCGGCGCCCTTGATCTGGACGCTCAGGTAGTCGCCGCCACGGCGGTCGAAGCCTGTCTGCGCCTGTGCGCTCGCCGGGAGTCCGGCCATCGCGAGCGTCAGCGCGCCTGTCAAGACCACAATGAATCGCATGCGGCCATGTTAACGCACGAGCCGGCACACCGGTACAATGTCTCCGCGCAAAAAAGTTTGCGCCCGCCGGAGGGGCCGGCGGGCGCTTGATCCGGCCGCGAGAGGGGATGATCGCGAGGCTCGGATCGCGCGGCCGATGAGAGGGATCGGCCGTTTCTCTATGTTTGGCGCATGATCTTTCCCGAAAACCGGTGCCCACTTTTCGGGATCATGCGCTATGGTTTCGTCGCGCGGCTCAGGCGGCGCTCGAGCGCGCGCTCGCGCAGCAATGCGGTCGGGTCTTCCCAGAACGGCTCCGAGAAGGCGTCGCGCAGGTCGGCGCGGGTGATGCCCATGTCGGCCAGCATGCGGCGGTCGAGATTGGCCAGCGTGGTCGCCTCGTTCCAGTGGCGGCGCCGCTGCGCCAGTTTCTTGATCCAGCTCGTCACCAGGACCAGCAGGGACGCCAAGGCGCGCAGCAAAGTGCCGCCGGCAATAGGCAAAACGGGGATATTTGCGCTCATGTCAGTCTTCCTTCAGTTCGCGGTTGCGGGCCTCAATTCGCCCTGAACCGCGCAGCAGAACCACCCGAAAACCCCACCCGTTTCCTCTGGTGGCAGGATAATGATACTGACCTATTGATTAGTAAAACGAATGTTTTTAATCTGATCGATCAGAATATATGATACGGCCGACGGGCCGTGCCATACGCTGGGAGACCGCCATGACCGCGTTGCTCGACGTCGACCAATTGCGCACCTTCATCGCCATCGCCGAGACCGGCAGCTTCACCAAGGCGGCCGAGGTAGTGAACAAGACCCAGTCCGCCGTGTCGATGCAGATGAAGCGGCTGGAGGAGCGGCTGGAGCGGCCGATCTTCGCGCGCGACGGCCGCGCCTCGAAACTCACCGAAGACGGCACGCGGCTGCTCGATTACGCCCGCCGCATCGTCAAGCTCAATGTCGAGACCGTCGCCGCCTTCTCCGACGCCGAGCTGTCGGGCCGCGTGCGGCTGGGCGTGCCGGACGATTATGCCGACCGCTATCTGCCCGAGATCATGGCGCGCTTCTCGCGCGCCTATCCGAGCGTCGAGCTGACCGTGATCTGCGAGCCCTCGGTCGATCTGCTCGACCGCATCGACGCCAACGAGATCGATCTTGCCATCGTCACCAATTGCGAGAGCAAACGTCCCTCGGAAATCTTCCGGCGCGAGCGACTGCTGTGGGTAAGCTCGAACCGGCATCCGACGCACCTGGAGCAGCCGGTCCCGCTCGCGCTCGGCCGGCCGACCTGCGTCTGGCGCCGCATCGCGGTCGAGAAGCTCGATCAGATCGGCCATCCTTACCGCCTGCTCTATTCGAGCTCCAATGCCGGCGCGGTGGCGGCCGCCGTGCTCGCGGGGCTCGCGGTGTCGGTGCTGCCGGAGTCCGGGCTGCGCACCGGCATGCGCGTGCTCAACGCGGCCGAAGGTTTCCCGGAACTGCCGAGTTGCCGTATCGGGCTGGTGCGCACCGCCCATGAGAGCTCGGCGCTCGCCGACGCGCTCGCCGGTCACATCGTGTCGTCGCTCGACAACCTGTCGGAAGCGCAAGCGGCGGAGTAATCGGCCTCATGGTGAGGAGCGGCCGAAGGCCGCGTCTCGAACATCGCAAGTCGGGTTTACCCGACTTGCGCATATAAAACGGCCGATATCGGGTAAACCCGACATCGGCGTGGCCGCCCCATCCTTCGAGACGCGTCGCTTCGCGACGCTCCTCAGGATGAGGCGGATCAATACGCATACTCATCAAAAATCGGCTCGATCGAGCCCTGCCACGGCCCGTGGAATTTCTCCAGCAATTCCTCCGCCGGCGTGATGCCGCGGCCGACCGATTCCTCGAGCGGGCGCAGATAGCGCGTCTCGTCGCGGCCGTTGCGGTCGAGATATTTGCGGCGTTGCAGGCCGTACGAGGCGAGCCGCAAGGTTTCCTGCGCCAGCGTGAGCACGTTGCGGCCGCCGATCTCGGCGCGAAAGCCAAGACTGGGCACGTCGTCGCGCAGCTTCTGCCGCTCAACGGCGCTCCAGCTTTTGACCATGTCCCAGCAGGCGTCGAGCGCGTCGTCGTCATAGAGCAGGCCGACCCAGAAGGCTGAGAGCGAGGGCAACCGGTGCCACGGCCCGCCGTCGGCGCCGCGCATCTCCAGATAACGCTTGAGCCGCACTTCGGGAAAAATCGTGCTCAGGTGATTGGCCCAGTCGGAAATGGTCGGCCGCTCGCCCGGCAATTCGGCCAGCTTACCGGCGAAAAAATCCTTGAACGACTTGCCCGCGACGTCGATATATTTGTCGCCACGCTTGATGAAATACATCGGCACGCCGAGCGCGTAATCCACCCAGCGCTCGAAGCCCATGCCGTCCTCGAACGCCCAGGGCAGCATGCCGGCGCGGGCATTGTCGGTATCGCGCCAGATCTGCGAGCGGAACGACAGCAGGCCGTTCGGCTTGCCTTCGGTGAACGGCGAATTGGCGAACAGCGCGGTCGCCACCGGCTGCAGCGCCAGCGACACGCGCAGCTTCTTCACCATGTCGGCTTCCGACGAGAAGTCGAGGTTCGCCTGCACCGTGCAGGTGCGGTACATCATGTCGAGGCCGAGCGAGCCCACCTTCGGCATGTAGGCGGTCATGATCTTGTAGCGGCCCTTCGGCATTTTCGGCATATCCGCGCGCGACCAATTCGGAGTCATGCCGAGGCCGAGGAAGCCGATGCCCAAGGGCTTGGCCACCTCGCGCAATTGCGCCAGATGCGCCATCAGCTCCGAGCAGGTCTGGTGCACGGTTTCGACCGGCGCGCCGGACAGCTCGAACTGGCCGCCCGGCTCCAATGAAATGGCGCCGCCATGGGTGACGTCGAACATGCCGATGATGTTGTCGCCCTCCATGATCGGCTCCCAGCCGAGATGGTGCTGCATGCCTTCGAGCAGCGCGCGGATGCTGCGCGGACCGGCGTAAGGCACCGGGCGATGGCCGGCGACGGTGAAGGCGAACTTCTCATGCTCGGTGCCGACGCGGAATTGCGCCTTCGGCTTGCAGCCCGCTTCGAGCCAGGCGACGAGTTCGTCGCGCGTCTCGATAGGAGTCATGTCGATCTGGTCACGAGCCATTCGGCAGTCCGGGAAGAAAAAAGGTCGCGACCTTAAACATGGGGAGACGGAAAGGGCAATGCGAGGTGGGCTTCGATCCATCCGCTCATGCCAGCGCAAGCGGGCATCCAGTTTTTCTGCTCAGGACTGGGTCCCCGCTTCCCGCGGGGACGAGCGGAATATTTTTCCAGCGCCCTCATCTTTTTTCCCCGATTTAAATTTCAAACAACCAACCATCGTCGCCCGCATTGCTTTTTTTCTTATCCCTCCCCCGCTTGCGGGGGAGGGCGGCCGCGAGCATCGCGAGCGGCGGGTGGGGGCCGCTCTCATTCAATCTCATGCGTAACCCCACCCCCGGCGCTTTCGCGCCGGACCTTCCCCTTTCAGGGGAGGGATAAAGATAGTTCTTATTTTGTTCTTTCGTCCCTGCCGCGAATGCCCTATTGATCTCAGCCCATGCCGCAGTTCACCCCCCATCAAGATGCCGCGCTGCAGGCGGTCGCCGCCTGGCTCAAGGACAAGCCGGGCGCGAACGGCACCCCGCAGGTGTTCCGCCTGTTCGGCTATGCCGGCACCGGCAAGACCACGCTCGCCCGCCACCTCGCCGAGCACGTCGACGGCGAGGTGAAGTTCGCCGCCTTCACCGGCAAGGCGGCTTCGGTGATGCGCGGCAAGGGCTGCCACGGCGCCTCGACCATCCACAGTCTGATCTACCGCGCGCGCGAGAGCGGCGAGGAAGTGCCGAATTTCGATCTGTGGGACGAGGCGCCCGCCTCCAAGGCCGAGCTGATCATCATCGACGAATGCTCGATGGTCGACGCCGAGCTCGGCCGCGACCTGCTGTCGTTCGGCGTGCCGCTCTTGGTGCTGGGCGATCCGGCGCAGCTGCCGCCGATCCAGGGCGGCGGGTTTTTCACCGAGGCCGAGCCGGACATGATGCTGACCGAGGTGCACCGGCAGGCCGCCGGCAACCCGATCATACGGCTGTCGATGGACATTCGTGCCGGCGACACTCTCGAGCCCGGCCGCTATGGCGACACGCAAGTGGTCGTCAAGAACGATCTCGATCCGCAGCGCGTGCTGGAGGCCGACCAGGTGCTGGTCGGGCGCAACGCCACGCGCCGCGCCTACAACATGCGCATGCGCGAGCGGCGCGGCTTCGAAGGCGAGCTGCCGTCGGCCGGCGACAAGCTGGTGTGCCTGCGCAACAACCGCAAGAAGGGCCTGTTCAACGGCGGGCTGTGGACGGTGAAGGAGCGCGGCGGGCGCAAGAGCGGCATCATGACGATGCGACTGCTGCCCGACGACGAGACCGCCACGCGCGGCGTCAAGGTGTCGGTGCGGCCGGAATGTTTTTCCGGCGGCATCGAGCAGATCGACTGGCAGCGGCGAAAACCGTACGACGAGTTCGACTATGGCTATGTGCTCACCGTACACAAGGCGCAAGGGTCGCAGTGGGACGACGTGGTGCTGTTCGACGAGAGCTTCGCGTTTCCCGACAGCCGCGAACGTTGGCTCTATACCGGCGTCACACGGGCGGCGAAGCGATTGATTGTCGTCGTGTGATCTTCCCTGCCCGCCAGCGCACGAACGGCAACGCCGCCAGCGCAATCGCCGTAAACGCGGCGCCGGCGAGGAAGGTGCCGGCGGGGCCGACAAAGTCCCACAACGCACCGGCGAGGATGCTGGCCGCCAGCATGGCGAGGCCGCTCACCAGATTGAACATGCCGAAGGCGGTGCCGCGCAATTCCTCCGGCGCGGTGTCGGCGACCAGCGCCGACAGCAGCCCTTGCGTCAGCCCCATATGCAGGCCCCACAGCGCCACACCCAGCATGACCACGGCGACGCTGCCGCCGATGGCAAGCGCCAGATCGGCCAGTACCAGCAGCGCGAATCCGACGGTGACCAAGCCGTAGCGGCCGATGCGGTCGGACAGCGCGCCGGCCGGCCAGGCCGACACGGTATAAGTGACGTTCATCACCACCAGCACCAGCGGCACCACGGCGAGCGGCAGGCCGACCGACTGCGCGCGCAGCAGCAGGAAGGCCTCGCTGAAGCGCGCCAGCGTGAAGATGGCGGTGACGCCCACGATCATCCAGTAGACACGGGACAGCCGCTTGAGCTCGCGGCGCGACAGCGGCGAGCGCACCTTGCGCAGGTGTGGCGGGCGTTCCGGCTCGTGCACGCCGAACACGATGATGGCGACCGAGATGAAGGCGGGAATCACCGCCATCCAGAACACCGCGGTGAAATCGTTCATGAATATCGCCATGAACGCGATCGCCAGCAGCGGGCCGAGCACCGCGCCGACGGTGTCGAGCGACTGGCGCAGGCCGAAGGCATTGCCGCGCAGATCGGCGGGCGTGAGATCGGCGATCAGTGCATCGCGCGGCGCGCCGCGGATGCCCTTGCCGACGCGGTCGACGAAACGCGCCGCCACCAGCCAGCCGATGCTTGAGGCCAGCGGAAACACCGGCTTGGTGAAGGCGGCTAGGCCATAGCCGAAGGCGGCCAGCCACTTGCGCTTGCCGAGATAGTCGCTGAGCGCGCCGGAGAATATCTTGGTTATCGAGGCGGTGGCTTCGGCGATGCCCTCGATGATGCCGACCGTCAGCGTCGAGGCGCCCAGCACGGTGACGAGATAGAGCGGCAGCAGCGCATGGATCATCTCGGAGGAGATGTCCATGAACAGCGACACCAGACCGAGCGCCCAGACGCCGCCCGGAACCTCACGCCAGCGGAACAGGGAGCGGGGTCGGTCGGTCGTCACGCTTCACCTCTCCCCCGCCCGCTTACGGGAAGGAGCTTACGCCGCCTCTTTCTTCTTCGCCGGCGCGAAGCGGCCGTAGAAGCTCTCGCCCTTGTCCGCCATCTCGATGAGCAGCTTGCAGGGCGCGAAACGCGCGCCGTATTTCGCCTCCAGCGCGCGGCAGAGCGCGACGAATTTCTTGCTGCCCATCATGTCGATATAAGACAGCGTGCCGCCGGAGAACGGCGCGAACCCGAAGCCGAGGATGGAGCCGACATCGGCCTCGCGCACGTCGGTCAAGACTTTCTCCTCGAAGCAGCGCGCGGTCTCCAGCGCCTGCATCGCCAACAGCCGGTTCTTCAATTCCTGCACGTCGATGGTGTCGGGGTCGAGTTTCTTCGGCTGCAGGTCAGCGAGACCCGGCCATAATTTCTTTGGGCCGCTCGCCGGATAATCGTAGAAGCCCTTGCCGTTCTTGCGCCCGAAGCGGCCGCGCTTCTCGACCATCTCTTCCAACAGCGTCTTCTGGCGCGGATCGATGGCGGCGGCGCCGAGGTCGGCTTCCGTCGCCTTGAGGATTTTCCAAGCGAGATCGACCGCCACCTCGTCGTTGAGCGAGAGCGGGCCGACCGGCATGCCGGCCATGCGGCCGACATTCTCGATCATCGCCGCCGGCACGCCTTCGCACAGCATCAGATGGCCTTCGCGGATGTAAGTGCCGACCACGCGCGAGGTGTAGAAGCCGCGCGAGTCGTTGACGACAATCGGCGTCTTGCGGATGGCACGCACGTAATCGAGCGCGGCGGCCAGCGCCCGGTCGCCGGTATTCTTGCCGAGGATGATCTCGACCAGCATCATGCGGTCGACCGGCGAGAAGAAGTGGATGCCGATGAACCGCGGCTGGTCCTTGAACTCGGTGGCGAGCGAGGTGATCGGCAGCGTCGAGGTGTTGGAGGCAAAGATCGCCTGGTCGCCGATGACCGCCTGGATCTTGGCGATGACCTCGGCCTTCACCTTGCGATCCTCGAACACCGCCTCGATCACCAGGTCGCAATCCTTGAGCGCGCCGTAGTCGGGCGTCGGCGTGATCAGACTGAGCAGCCCGTCGCGCTCGGCGCTTTTCATGCGACCCTTGGCGACGCGATCGCTGAGCGCCTTGTGCAAGGCGGCCTTGCCCTTGTCGGCCGTCTCCTGGTCGCGATCGATCAGCACCACCTGCAAGCCGGCGGCCGCGCTCACCTGCGCGATGCCGGCGCCCATGAAGCCGGCGCCGATCACGCCGATTTTTTTCAAGCTTGTTGCCGGCTCCGCGGCCGGCCGGCGCGCACCCTTGTTGAGCTCCTGCATGGAGACGAACAGCGTGCGGATCATGCTGGCCGCTTCCGGCGAGCGCAGGATCTTGGCGAACCAGCGCGACTCGACGCGCAGCGCCGTGTCCATGTCCACCTGCAGGCCTTCGTAGACGGTCTGCAGAATGGCGCGCGCCGCCGGATAGTTGTCGTAGGTCTCGCGCCGGTAGATGGCGTTGGCCGGCGGGAACACCATCATGCCGGCTTTCGAATAGACCGGGCCGCCCGGCAGCTTGAAGCCCTTCTCGTCCCAGGGCTTGACCGCCTTGCCGCCGGCCTTGATCCAGTCCTTGCCTGCTTTCACCAGATCGGCCGCTGGCACCACCGCGTCGATCAGCTTCATCGCCTTGGCGCGATCGAGCTTGAGCTGGTCGCCCTTGAGCAGATATTGCAGCGCGTCGGCGGGCGGCAGCATGCGCGCGATGCGTTGCGTGCCGCCGGCGCCGGGGAACAGGCCGATCTTGATCTCGGGCAGGCCGAGCCGCGTCTTCGGATTGTCGGCGGCGATGCGCTGATGGCAGGCGAGCGCCAGCTCGAAGCCGCCGCCCATCGCCGTCCCATTGAGCGCGCAGACCCACGGCTTGCCGCCGGTCTCAATGCGGCGATAGAGCAGCGACAGCTTGCGGCTCTCCTCGAACACGTAAAGTGCGGCAGCCTCGCCGCCTTTGTTCTTCACCAGGTCGGCATAGATCGCGCCCATGCGCTCCAGCATGGTCAGGTCGGCGCCGCCGCAGAAGGCGTCCTTAGCCGAGGTGATGACCGCGCCTTTGATTGTCGCGCCGGTCGCGACCTTCTCGACCAGGCCGGCGAGCTCCTCGATCACGTCCATATCGATGACGTTCATCGAGCGGCCGGGCATGTCCCAGGTGATGAGCGCGATACCGTCGGCATCGACGTCGAATTTGAAATTCGCCATGGCCTCAAGCTCCTATGAAGAATACGGCTCGCCGTTTTTGTGCAGATAGCCGCGACTCTTGTCGTCGCGCTCGAACAGCATGTCGATGTCGGAATAGGTGACCTTTTCGCCCGGCGCGCGGCTGCCGACTTCGAGAAAGACCGCATCGCGATTGGAGCGGTTGACCAGGCAATGGCCGTTCGGCACGCCAGCCTTCCAGCCCGCGGCGTCGCCGGACTTGAGCACGGTCTCACCACCGTCCTCGCACAGCACCACTTCGCCTTGCAGCACATACACGAACTCGTCTTCGTTTTCGTGCCAGTGGCGCTGCGACGACGCGGCGGCCGGCTTGAGCGTGCATAAATTGACGCCGAACTGCGTGAGCCCGGCGGTACGGGCGAGCCGCTTGCGGCTGCGCCCCTCCACCGCCTTGTCAAAGGGCGGCGGATATCCGGTCGCGGTGTCGAGCGGCACGTTGGCGATATCAACCTTGGGCATGGTTAGTCGCATCCTCGGCATTTCATTTCCCCTCCCCCCGCGCGCACTTGCGCGTGGTGGGGAGGGGTCAGGGGTGGGGGGCGGCGGCCGCCTCCTTCAAGGTTTCGTAGATAACGGTCATAACCGCTTCGGTTTCTCGCAACACGTCATTGTTCCAGAAGCGCAGCACGCGATAGCCTTGCGATTCAAGAAAGCGCGTGCGCGCGCGGTCGGTGATGATTTGGCTTTGTTGCGCATGGCCGCCGCCGTCCAATTCGATTACCAGTTTGAATTCGTGGCAGGCAAAGTCCGCGAAGTACGGACCGATCGTCGCCTGGCGACGAAAGTGTGTGCCGCCGACTCGTAGGCCTCTGAGGTGCCACCACAATCTTCGTTCCGCGTCGGTCATGGCGCGGCGCAATTGCCTGGCGCGCGGCACGCGGGCATCCGATTTCCGTTGACGCTCGCCGATTTTCGGCAAGAAACCCCCCACCCCTGACCCCTCCCCACCGCTTCGCGGGGGGAGGGGAAATGAAGCGTTCTGCATCAATTAGACTCTCTCGATAATCGTCGCAGTGCCCATGCCGGCGCCGATGCACAGCGTGATCAGCGCGGTGGACTTGCCGCTGCGCTCCAGCTCGTCGAGCGCGGTGCCCAGGATCATCGCGCCGGTGGCCCCGAGCGGATGGCCCATGGCGATGGCGCCGCCATTGACATTGACCTTGGAGTTATCGAGCCCGAAGACCTGCATGAAGCGCAGCACCACCGCGGCGAAGGCCTCGTTCACCTCGAACAGGTCGATGTCGGCGAGCGTCATGCCGGCTTTCTTGAGCGCCTTGCGGGTGACGTCGATCGGACCCGTGAGCATGATCGCGGGCTCCGAGCCGATATTGGCGAAGGCGCGCACGCGCGCGCGTGGGCGCAGGCCGGCCGCCTTGCCCGCCTCCTTGCTGCCGATCAGCACGGCGGCCGCGCCGTCGACGATGCCGGACGAATTGCCCGGATGATGCACATGGTTGACCGCCTCGACCTCCGGGTAGCGCTGCACGGCGACGGCGTCGAAGCCCGCCATCTCGCCCATCTGCACGAACGAGGGCTGCAGGGCGGCGAGCGTCTGCATGGTGGTCGAGGGCCGCATGTGCTCATCCTTGGCCAGGATGGTGAGCCCGTTGACGTCCTTCACCGCCATCACCGACTTGTTGAAGCGGCCCTCCTCCCAGGACTTGCCGGCGCGCTGCTGACTCTCGACCGCAAGCGCATCGACGTCGTCGCGCGAGAAACCGTATTTGGTGGCGATCAGATCGGCGGAAATGCCCTGCGGCAGGAAATAAGTTTTCACCGCGATCGCCGGGTCGACCGGCCAGGCACCGCCGGAGGCGCCGATGCCGACGCGGCTCATGGATTCGACGCCGCCGCCGATCGCCATGTCGTGCTGGCCGGACATGACTTGCGCCGAAGCGAAGTTGATCGCGTCCAGCCCCGAGGCGCAGAAGCGGTTGATCTGGATGCCGGGCACGCCGTCGCCGAGGCCTGCCACCAGTGCCGCCGCGCGCGCGATATTGCCGCCGGCCTCGCCCACCGGATCGACGCAGCCCATCACCACGTCGTCGATCAGCGCCGGATCGAGCTTGTTGCGGTCGCGCACCGCGGAGAGCGTCTGCGCCGCGAGATTGAGCGCGGTCACCTCGTGCAGCGAACCGTCGGCCTTGCCGCGTCCGCGCGGCGTGCGCACGTGGTCGTAAATGAATGCGTCGGGCATGGGCGTTCTCCAAACTCTCTGCCGTCATGCCCGGCCTTGTGCCGGGCATCCACGTCTTACTCACTCATCTAAAGTCGTGGATGGCCGGGACAAGCCCGGCCATGACGCCGAAATTGATGCGCGTCCTCGTCCATCACAGGCTTCTCGCGATCAGCAGCTTCATGATCTCGTTAGTGCCGGCATAGATACGCAGCACCCGGGCGTCGCGATACATGCGCGAGATCGGGTATTCGTCCATATAGCCATAGCCGCCGAACAATTGCAGGCAGCGGTCGATCACTTTGCCTTGCGTGTCGGTCAGGCGGTATTTCGCCATCGAGGCGGTCACCGTGTCGAGCTTGCCCTCGACATGCTGGCCGATGCAGTGATCGAGGAACACCTTGGCGATGGTGGTGTCGGTCTTGCACTCGGCCAGTTCGAACTGGGTGTTCTGGAACTCGATGATGACCTGGCCGAAGGCCTTGCGCTGCTTGACGTAATCGATGGTGAGCGCGAGCGCGCGTTCCATCATCGCCACCGCGTGCACGGCGACGATCAGGCGCTCCTGCGGCAATTCCTTCATCAGTTGATAGAAGCCCTGCCCCTCCTCGGTGCCAAGCAGGCTCTCGGCCGGCAGCTGCACGTCGTCGAAGAACAGTTCCGAGGTGTCGGCGGAATCCATGCCGAGCTTCTTGAGCTTGCGGCCGCGGCGGAAGCCTTGCGCGTCGTCAGCCTCCACCACGAACAGCGAGACGCCCTTGGCGCCGGCTTTCGGATCGGTCTTGGCCACGACGATGATGAGATTGGCGTGCTGGCCGTTGGTGATGAAGGTCTTCGAAGCGTTGAGCACATAGCCGTTGCCGGATTTCTTGGCGCTGGCGCGCACGCCTTGCAGGTCGCTTCCGGTGCCGGGCTCGGTCATGGCGATGGCGCCGACCATCTCTCCAGTGGCGAGCCGGGGCAGCCAGCGTTTCTTCTGCTCCTCGGTGCCGTAGTGAAGAATGTAAGGCGCGACGATTCCGGAATGCAGCGGCGCGCCGAAGGTGTCGAAGCCGGCGAGCGAGAATTCGCGGTTGATCACCGCCTCATGCGCGAATGTGCCGCCGCTGCCGCCATATTCTTCCGGCATCGCGGCGCACAGCAGGCCGGCTGCGCCCGCCTTGTTCCAGACCTCGCGGTCATAGATGCCGGCCGCGTGCCAGCGGTCGATATGGGGCGCGAATTCTTGGCCGATGAAACGGCGCGCCTGCTCCTCGAGCAGGACGAGGTCCTCGGTCATCCAGGCCGGGCGCGGCAGATTGAGGGCAGTCATTGGCGATTCACTGGTTGGCGCCTCACCCTAGCGCCAGGATCGATCCGGCGCGAGCCGCCCCCGCTCTAGCCCGCGCCGAGATGGACTGCAACATTGTAGGTGACGAAGGCGGCGGCATAGGCCAGCGCCAGCATGTAGCCGAAGGTTACCGCCATCCACGTCCAGCTGCCGGTCTCGCGCTTGATCACCGCCAAAGTGGACGCGCATTGCGGCGCGAAAATGTACCAGACCAGCAGCGCCAGCGCGGTCGCCAGGCTCCACTTGCCGGCCAGCGCCTGGCCGATCTGCTCGGCCGCTTCCTTGCCGCCCTCGATGGCATAGACCGTGCCGAGCGCCGCCACCGCGACCTCGCGGGCGGCCATGCCGGGGACCAAGGCGACGCTGATCTGCCAGTTGAATCCGATCGGCGCCAGGACCGGCTCGATCCAGCGGCCGATCATCGCCGCCAGGCTGAAATTGATCGCCGGCTCGGTGGCGCCGGCCGGCGGGCGCGGAAACGAGGCCAGGAACCAGATCAGCACCATCATCGAAAAGATCGTGGTGCCGGCGCGCTTGAGGAACATCATGGCGCGCGTGGTGATGCCCATGGCCACGCTGCGCAGGCGCGGCAGCTTGTAATCGGGCAGTTCGAGCATGAAGGGCGGCGTGGAATTCTCGCGCCAGAGGAAATGATTGGCGAGGAAAGACACGCCGAGCGCGCTGAAGATACCCGCGGCGTAGAGGGCGAACATCACCAGGCCCTGCAAGCCGAACCAGCCCCAGACCTGCCGGTCCGGAATAAACGCGGAGATGATCAGCGTGTAGACCGGAATACGGGCCGAACAGGTCATCAGCGGCGCCACCAGGATGGTGGTCAGCCGGTCGCGCCGACTGTCGATCACCCGCGTCGCCATGATGCCGGGAATAGCGCAGGCGAAACTCGACAGCAGCGGGATGAAGGCGCGGCCGTGCAGTCCGGCGCCACCCATGATGCGATCCATCAGGAAGGCCGCGCGCGCCATGTAGCCCACGTCTTCCAGCAAGAGGATGAACAGGAACAGGATCAGGATCTGCGGCAGGAAGACCAGAACATTGCCGACGCCGGAAATCACGCCGTTCTGGATGAAGCTCTGCAACAGGCCGGGCGCCAGCGTGTCATGCACCAGAACGCCGAGCATATCGAAACCGGCCGCGATCAAATCCATCGGCGGCTTCGCCCAGGCGAACACGCCCTGGAACATGATGAACAGAACGCCGAGCAGGATCAGGAGTCCCGCAACCGGATGCAGCAGCACGGCATCCACGCGCGCGGTCATGGTGTCCGGCCGCGTCGCGCTGCCAACCGCGGCGCGGATGATTCTGTCGGCCTCGCGCTGGGCGGCGCGCAGATCGGATGTCGTCGGCGACGTCCAGGTCGCGGCGACGGGCCCTGAGAAGTTCGCGACCATCTCGTCCATGCGCCGCGTTAGCTCCTCGGTGCCGCCTTTGCGCACGGCGATCGAGGTGACCACCGGCACGCCGAGTTCTTGCGACAACTTGTCGAGATCGATCTCGATGCCGCGGCGGCGGGCAATGTCGATCATGTTGAGCACGAGCATCAGCGGGCAGCCGACCTGCTTGAGTTCGAGCACCAGGCGCAGCGCCAGCCGCAGATTGGTGGCGTCGGCGACGCACAGCAGCAAATCGGGCCGCGCCTCGCTGGCGAGCCGGCCGAGCACGATGTCGCGGGTGATCTCCTCGTCGGGGCTGCGGCCGCGCAGCGAATAGGTGCCGGGCAAATCGATCAAGTTGACGCGGTTGCCCGCCGGCGTCTGGATGACGCCGGCTTTGCGTTCGACGGTGACGCCGGGATAATTGGCGACCTTCTGCCGGCTGCCGGTGAGCGCATTGAACAGCGCGGTCTTGCCGCTGTTCGGCGTACCGACAAGCGCGAAGTGCCACGTGCTCGATTCAATAACTGCGCTCATCGCGATCGATCCGATCAGGATACGAGGATCGCCATCGCTTCGCGGCGCCGCAGCGCGACCGTGGCATCGTTGATGCGCACGGCGATGGGGTCGCGGCCGATCAATCCTTCATGCAGGATTTCGACCCGGGCGCCCTCGACGAATCCCAGTTCGATGAGACGCCGCTCGATCTCGGCTGCCGAGACGCCCGATGCGGTAGTGGCGGAATTGACCGCATCGATGCGGCCGCTGAATCCCCGCGGCGCCATGCCCAAGGGCACCCGCCGCTCTGCGACCAATTCAGCAATACCGTCCATGGTGGTTGCGTCCTGCATATGACAATCACTCCCATATTCAACTGGGCCGGTCTCTGATTTAAATCAAGAGAAAGTACTTTAAACTTCAATAGGTTAGAACGATTATAAGGTGTGGCCTCCTGCCAGCCCGGAATCCGGCCTGCTGGCGGCGGTCCAAGGCCAGTGTTAGGAGCGACATTAAGTAGCAGCCGGGACGCCAACGCCGTGACACCACCGCATACCGCCACCGGCCCTGCCGGGCAGGACGCCACCGATTCCGCGGCAGCCTGGCTGCGCCTGGGTATTGCCGTCGCGCTCAGCACCATCGGCGGCGTCGGCATGTGGTCGGTGGTGGTGGCGCTGCCCGCCATCCAGGCCGATTTCGGCGTCGCCCGCGCCGACGCCGCGCTGCCCTTTACGTTCGCCATGTTCGGCTTCGCCGGCGGCGGCGTACTGATGGGCCGCCTCGCCGACCGCTTCGGCATCGCCGTGCCGCTGGCGCTCGGCACGCTGGCGCTGGTGCTCGGCTATCTCGCGGTCGGCTATTCCACCAGCCTCTGGCAGGTGGCGCTCGCGCACGGACTGCTCATCGGGGTCGGCTGCTCGGCGAGCTTCGGACCGCTGATGGCCGACATCTCGCACTGGTTCTGGCGCCACCGCGGCATCGCGGTCGCCCTCGCCGCCGCCGGCAATTATCTCGCCGGCACCGTCTGGCCGCCGGTGGTGCAGCATTTCATCGCCAGCGCCGGCTGGCGCGCCACCCATATCGGCATCGGAGCGTTCCTGCTCGTCACCATGCTGCCGCTGGTGTTCCTGCTGCGCCGGCGCATCGAGCACCGGCACCACGAAGCAGCCCACGCCGCAGCCGCGCGCCGGCAGGCCGAGGCGCCGTTCTCGCCGCTTACGTTGCAAGTATTGCTGTGCATCGCCGGCGTCGCCTGCTGCGTGGCGATGTCGATGCCGCAGGTGCATCTGGTCGCCTATTGCGGCGACCTCGGCTATGGCGCGGCGCGCGGCGCCGAGATGCTGTCGCTGATGCTCGGCTTCGGCATCGTCAGCCGCGTGGCCTCCGGCTTCATCGCCGACCGCATCGGCGGCGTGCGCACGCTGCTGCTCGGCTCGCTGCTGCAAGGCGTGGCGCTGCTGCTCTATCTGGCGTTCGACGGACTGGCCTCGCTCTACGTCATCTCCGCGCTGTTCGGCCTGTTCCAGGGCGGCATCGTGCCGAGCTACGCCATCATCATCCGGGAATATTTCTCCCCGAAAGAAGCCGGCACCCGCCTCGGCCTGGTGCTGATGGCAACGCTCTTAGGGATGGCGCTGGGCGGCTGGATGTCGGGCGCCATTTTCGATTTCGCCGGCTCCTACCAGGCCGCCTTCCTCAACGGCGTCGGCTGGAACCTGCTGAACGTCGCGATCATGAGCTGGCTGCTGCTGCGCACACGCAACCGGCCGTTGCTTGCCGCCAGTGCCTGAGATTCCCAGGCAGGTGACGTCAAGCCACGGATGCTGTACCGCATCGTGGACGCCTACGGAATAATTCAAGGCCGCTTTTGTTCTTGGCAGTTATATGCCTATGACATCGCGCCCGCCGGGATAACGGCCGGCATCGGGTTAAGAGCGGGGGCTCTCCCATGAAATTCGCAGCCGCGCGGCCCGATGTGGTCCGGGCGATCAATCAGCGCTGGCTGATCAAGTTCTGGAAGCAGCATCAGGGCGACCTGAGAGTGCCGCAGTGGCAGGCGATCGAGGCCGCGAATTTGAACGCCATGTCGGCCAATCTGAGCTTCCTCGACGTGACCGGCAGCGACGGCGACGCGCGCTTTCAGTTCCGCTATCAAGGCGCCACCGTCTCCCATATCCACGGTTCGGACGACTGGCGCGGCAAATTCCTCGACGAGGTGATGCCGGCGGCGCGCCAGATCGAAAGTCTGCCGGCCTATCGCCACGCGGTGCACAGCGGACGCCCGGTCTACACCATCCACGACGTCAATGACCGCAACGGCCGGCTGGTTCATTACGAGCGGCTGCTGCTGCCGTTCGCGGCCGACGGCCGCAATGTCGACCGCATTCTCGCGTCCTACGAACTGGTCTGTGAGGACGGCGCCTTCGACAGCCAAGCGATCATGATTTCACAAAGCGCGCCGCCAAACTTGCGGCTGGCGGCGACGATTGAGCTGGCGGCGTCGGCTTGAGGCGGTCGTGCCCCGGACGCGGCGCAGCACCATAAGCGCGTTTACGCGCGTCTTCGACGCGCTATGGTGGTGCGCCGCTGATCCGGGGCCTTTCCAAACTCTGAATTCGTTACGGTCCCGGGTCTGCACCCGCCTTCGCTGAAGCTTCGGCGGGCACATGTGAGCAAGCCCGCCAAAGCCTTGGCGACGGCGGGCAGCGCACCGCTATCGCGCTGCGCTGCGCCCGGGACATGAGGCAGCTAAAACGCCTCTGCCGGCAATTGCACTACCTGGCCGCGACGAAGGCAGCGCGATGCTGAGCGCGACCGACGCCGCTCACGAGCGCCTCATGAGTGTACAGGACGCGTGGCTCGGGCTTATCCAAACGCGCGCCGGCCGTGCTGGGCGCGGAAGGAGTTGAGGGAGAGGGCAGAGGCGGGGGTGGCCAGGAGGGCGCAGGCGGCGATTGCGATTATGTGAGCCGTTTGTCTCATGTCAGCGTTTGGCAAACGCAATAGTTCGTCGCACAAAGGCAACCAGTTGGCCATCGTTGATCGCAACGTTTTGCCACATGGGGTTTGTGTCGTGATGAAACAGATTTGCATATTCAGTCAGTTCGCGCAGCTCATCGATATCACCCTGATCCAAAATCTCATGTGCTGTTCCCACACGCTGCTCACATTGGTTTCGGAATGGGCCAAGTAGCATTCCTGGGATAAAGTTACCTGGATAAGCTACACGAAGAAAAGCTTCCATAACTAGGCGAAGGGCCTTAGCAACCTCTCGGTTGTTCGGCCCCGCTCCAATCGCGTATTCGCGCAAAAGCGCATGGCAATGGTCGTGTTCGGTGATCAGGTCTTGGTTTACGTCCCATATGCGAATTAGTGAGCCATCGCCATCTCGAAATAATTCAACTGCCGCTCTGCTATTAGTATCGGCACCCGCCCAAATACGACACAAGAATGGCTTATTGTGTGAGAGAACAATTACTTGAGCAACACGCTCAGTAAGGCGTCTAAGCTCCTGCACGGTTATTAAAGATCTATGCTCGTCAAGGCTTGTGATCGGATCGTCGATAACGACAATCTTGTTTGTAAGATGTTGGTCTTGGTCTAGCGAGGCAAAGAAAAAAGCGAGGGCGAGCGTATTACGGTCGCCAGAACTAAGTGTGGTCCGGAACGATTGGGAGCCAGGGACGCTGCTGGAAACCGCGATTGCTTGGTTATTAATTACCACATTGTAAGTGCACGACGATCCGGACCGAGTGTTTGTGGATGTTACTTGGCCGAGATTAAAGCCAGCGTTGAATCGATCCAGATAGAAATTGATAGCGGTTTGAAAAGCTGGAAAGACCGTTTGCCGATGTTGATCAAGCGCCTCTCGAGCTAGTCCGCGTTGCTCCTCGGCCTGTGTCTTCGCTGCCTTCTCATCCAAGTATGCGGTACACAATGGGGCAATGTTTGCAGTATGTCGCGCTCGTGTCGCTCTGAGCTTTGCGAGGGCTGCTCGGAGCGCGACTATATTTTCCGAAGCAGCCCGTTCTTTGACAGCCGCGATGGTGTTGTTTGCCTGTTGAAGTCGTTCATTTAAAGTGGCGATCAACTGACGATGATTGTTATATTCAATGAATGCAGCATCAGTTGTCCCTGAAAGGACTTTACGTTCAAGAGGGGCTGCTTCCTTGGCCCGCAAAGCTGCGTCGACACCATCCTTAGCGGCCAACCAGGATCGCGCAATATCGGCAGTATCCAGCGTAATCTCTGGAACATCGCAAAACCGCGACCAGAATTGTCGCCCCTCGACCAAAAGTCGAATCGACCGCTCGAACGCGATCGGAGCATCGCCCGCATGCTCTCGATTTATGTTGGCAATAGTGTCTGTGACCGATTGCTTCAGCGCTGAATATTCTTCGCTGAAATAGGCTCGGTAGTGGTTGATAACGGGCGAACCGCGAAGGTCTTGAGCGCAGAATGGACAAGGGCCGGGATTTTCTTCTGGCCTCGCTTCAATACGTTGCATCCCTTCCGCGATCCAGTTTTCGCCGTTTTCACCTATCCCCTCAAGATGCGCTCGTACTCGGTCAGCCGCGGCTACTTCGAGAGCAGGTAGATCGGTTTCAAGTAGCCGCGCGATTGCAACGAGATCGAATGTTGGCAGATTGACCGCTTCAAACGATGCCGCCGTGCGGATTGCATCTTGATCTTGTGCTGCGGCCAGTGCGCGTTCTGCAGTTTGAATAGCAGCGTCAATATTAGGTTGCGCTGGTAACGCACAGAATTCATCGACACTCAAGCCGCCGCGCTCAGCCTCGGGAATTGTGCTGGCTCTGGCGCGTAGTGATCGATTGTGTTCCTCTATTTGCGTGACGATCTGCTGAAGCCGCCGATTAAGATTAATACCTTCGGCTCCCAAAATTAAATCGTGAAGATTCTGCCGTTGCTCTGGCTCAACGGCGAGCCCGGAATATACGTTTTCATCAATAAACACGTCATCAAAGACGACGATTTCTGGCAGCGATCTATTCCACGCATTATTTTGAAATACTACCTGAGACGGGACTCCCCGACAGTCGAGAACCACGTGAGGTGGACGTGCTGCCGTAAGCCGTTGACGCTCGGCGATCGGCAGCGGGTTGCCAGTTGCTAGTGATCGGAGGATGGCTGCGACAGTTGTTTTACCCCGGCCGTTCTCCGCATAAATGAGCGTAAGAGGAGCTAGAGGTATATTTGCCGCAGTCGTAACGGAATCAAATTTCCCAACATTCCGAAATAGCTGAAGCACGTTTATCAAACGCAAACTCCATCACGAACTAAATACCAACTCGACAACTTATCGTATTAAATTATTATATTACACGCGACTAGCGTCAATTGTGAGGCCAAAATACCCTTGGCGACGCTTTCTTTCACACCCGCTCCACAAAACTATCCACCGCGCGCTTCTCGCCGGCCTTGTCGAAATGGATGGTGAGCTTGTTGCCGTCCATGGCGGTGACGTTGCCGTTGCCGAATTTCTGGTGGAATGCGCGCCGGCTAACGCTCATATTTCCGCGTCGCGACGTCCTCGAACGAATAGGGGCAGGCCACCGGAAACCGCGCCTCCTTGAGCTTCGTTTCCTTGATCGCCTGCAGCCGTGCCTTGCGATAGGCGCGCGTGAGGGCTTCGCCGATGCGCGGCCGCAGGCCGGGATTGTCCGTCAACACGTCGTCGAGTTCGAGCCGCTGCGCGCGAATTGAAAGCGCCCATGAGCGGCTGCGCCGCGCCGGCTGGTGATCCCATTTCAATATGTGCAGCAGTAACACGCGCAGCGCGCTTTCCAGCTTGTTGAATTGTTCCCGCCCCAAGGATTCGATCTCCTCCGCAAGGTTTTCGCGATCGAGCGCGCCCCAACGGCCCTCGCGCACGTGACGCGCTTGCTCCATCAGCCAGGAATAGAAGTCGCGCATATACTCGGCGCGCACCGGCTCGTCGGCGGGCGCTAAGCCGATGCCGTTTTCCGTGCGATGTCCTGCCATCGATCTCATCTCCAGAAGCCGACGATATATACCAGAAATTGCGTCAAGGGTCATGGGGTGCGCGCGCTCTCGCGCCACCCGGGCCGCCGCCCTTCGAGGCTCGGCGCTATGCGCCGAGCCTCGAAGGGCGACGGAGAAAATGCAAAGCGAGTGAGCCCGGAATCCAGGGGCGACACGGAACGTTGCTCTGGATTCCGGGTTCCGGCCTTCGGCCGGCCCCGGAATGACAGCTCAGAACGCCTCTTCCGGCAATTCCATGATGGAGCCGGCGCCCGCCTGGATGCGCGCAAGATGCGCGGCGGTTTCCGGCAGCATGCGCTCCATGAAGAAGCGCGCGGTGACGAGCTTGGCTTTCATGGGCGCGGCCGCGCCGTTGCTCTTCGCCTTGGCGGCCGCCGCTTCGGCGATGCGGGCCCACATGTAGCCGAGCGCCACCAGGCCGAACATGTGCATGTAGTCGGTGGCGCCGGCCCCGGCATTGTCGGGCTTGGCCATGGCATTCTGCATGAACCACATCGAGGCCGCCTGCAGATGCGCGAGCGCGGCGGAAAGCGGCGTCAGGTAAGGCTTCATCGCCTCGTCGGCGCTCTTGTCCTTGATGAAGGCGCCGACCTCGTTGAAGAACGCCATCAGCGCGCGGCCGCCGTCCTTGCCGAGCTTGCGGCCGACCAGGTCGAGCGCCTGGATGCCGTTGGCGCCCTCGTAGATCATGGCGATGCGGGCGTCGCGCACGAACTGCTCCATGCCGTGCTCGGCGATGTAGCCGTGGCCGCCGAACATCTGCTGCGCCATCACCGTGTTGGCAAAGCCGGTGTCGGTGAGCACGCCCTTCACCACCGGCGTGAGCAGGCCCATGGCATCGTCGGCGGCCTGGCGCTCCTTGCCGTCCTCGGAGCGGCGCGCGACGTCGCCATGGAGCGAGGTCCAGATCAGCAGCGCGCGGGCAGCCTCGTTGAAGGCGCGGATGGTCAGCAGCGTGCGGCGCACGTCCGCATGCACGATGATCGGATCGGCCGGCTTGTCGGGATATTTGGCGCCGGAGAGCGCGCGGCCCTGCAGGCGCTCCTTGGCGTAGAGCGCGGCGTTCTGATAGGCGACCTCGGATTGCGCCAAGCCTTGCACACCAACACCAAGACGCGCCTCGTTCATCATCGTGAACATGGCGTTGAGGCCGCGGTTTTCCTCGCCGACCAGCCAGCCGGTGGCGCCGTCGTAATTCATCACGCAGGTGGAATTGCCGTGGATGCCCATCTTTTCTTCGATCGAGCCGCAACTGACGCCATTGGGCTTGCCGAGCGAGCCATCGTCATTGACCAGGATTTTCGGAACCACGAACAGCGAGATGCCCTTGGTGCCCATGGGCGCGCCTTCGATGCGCGCGATCACGAGATGGATAATGTTTTCGGCCAGATCGTGCTCGCCGGCCGAGATGAAGATCTTGGTGCCGGTGATCCGGTAGCTGCCGTCGCTCTGCTTGACCGCTTTCGAGCGCAAAAGCCCTAAGTCGGTGCCGCAATGCGGCTCGGTCAGATTCATGGTGCCGGTCCAAACGCCTTCCACCATCTTCGGCAGGTATCTGGTTTTCAGCTCCTGCGAGGCATGTTCGAGCAGCGCGGCGATGGCGCCTTGGGTCAAGCCCGCATACATGGCGAAGGCCTGGTTGGACGAGCAGAGAAACTCGTTGACCGCCTCGGTCAGCGTCGCCGGCAGGCCCTGGCCGCCGTATTCGACCGGCGCCGAGATGCCGATCCAGCCGCCCGCGACCAGCTGCTTGAAGGCGTCCTTGAAGCCGGTCGGGGTGGTGACGCTGCCGTCGGGGTGGCGCGTGCAGCCTTCCTTGTCGCCGACGCGATTGAGCGGGGTGAGCACCTGCTCGCTGAACTTGCCGGCCTCGCGCAGCACCGCCTCCACCACGTCGGGCGAGGCGTCGGCAAAGCCCGGCAGATTGCCGTAGCGGTCGAGGTGGAAGACGTCGTTGAGCAGGAACAACGCATCGTCCACGGGTGCTTTGTAGCTTGGCATTGGAATTTCCCCCGGCGGCTGGCCGCTAATCCTTAACGAAGTATTAAACGGACTGTTACGCTTGTCCCCGGCAGCATTATGGCCGAGCCGATTTACCCCTGTATTAAAGGCCGGGGAAAAGCCGCCGGCCGGGCAAACGCGAATTCTCCGGGAAAGTCCGGCACTTCGGCCAAACGTTAACGGCCTGTTTACCGTGAACGGCAAAAAGTCGGTGTGTGGACTGAGAACCGCGCCCGTTTGCACCCGCCGTTAACGCGTGCCGGTTTCACGAGAGTCGATCCAGGCTCTTGGCGCCTCCACCTCGGATGTGGGTGTGAGCATGAAATTGAGCGTGCCGTGGAGTGTCAAAGGCATAGGGCCGGAAGCGCGCGAGACGGCACGGCAAGCCGCGCGCCGCTCGGGCCTGTCGCTGGGCGAATGGCTCAACTCCGTCATCCTGCAGCAGGCGGCGCAAGACGGCGTGCACGATGTGCACGATGTTGACGATCTTGCCGGTGTGCATCACCGCCTCGACGACCTCACGCGCCGCATCGAGCGCTTCGCGCACAGCGCACCCGCTGCCGGACCCGAGGCTTACGCGCCCAAGCGCGGCCGTGACGATAATGCGCAGATCGCCGATCTGATCGGCCGGCTCGACCAGGTCGTGAACACGTCGCGTGCGGTGACGCCGCCGCCCGCAATGCCGAGCGCGCCGCTGCCGCCCGCACTCGACCGCGCGGTGGCCGAAATCGCGGCGCGCCAGCGCGCGCTCAATGGCCAGCCATCCTTGGAGCAGCCGGGACCAGCGCGGCCAAGACCGCAGGCCCGCCCGCAAGCGCCGGTCGACGCGCCCGCAGCCATGCCAAAGCTAGCGCCGGTGATGGTGCCGGCGCCGATGCAGGACATCTCCGGCCTCGAGGATCAGCTTCGCCAGATCACCGACCAGATCGAGACCCTGCGCAAACCGGGTGTCGAGGAAGCGATCAATGCCCTGCGCGCCGAGCTCGGCGAGATCGGCCGCGCGCTCAACGACGCGATGCCGCGCCACGCCATCAACGCCATCGAGAAGCAGATCGCAGGGCTCACCCAGCGCATCGCGGAAGGCCGCCAGGCCGGCATCGACGGCGGCGCGCTGTCCGGCATCGAGCACGGGCTCGCCGAAGTGCGCGACGTGTTGCGCGGGCTGACGCCGGCGGAAAACCTGATCGGCTTCAACGACGCGGTCAACGCGCTCGCGCACAAGATCGATCTGATCGTCGCGCAGAAGGATCCGGAGACGCTGCAGCAGCTCGAGCGCGCCATCACCACGCTGCGCGACATGGCGGCGCACGTCGCCTCAGACGACGCCATCGGCCAGCTGTCGGGCCAGGTGCAGATGCTGGCCGAGAAGGTCGATCACCTGGCGACATCCGGCGGCGCCATCGACGCGCTCAACAATCTCGAACATCGCATCTCCGCGCTCTCCGACGCGCTCGAGCAGCGCGCGCAGAGCGGCGACAACGTGCCGCCGATACTGGATTCGCTGGTGCATTCGCTGTCCGACAAGATCGAGCTGATCCAGCAGTCGCGCGGCGACAATATCGCGGTCGGCCATCTCGAGGATCATATCGTCAAGCTGGTGGAACGGCTGGACGCCTCCGACTCGCGGCTCGGCCATCTGGAGGCGATCGAGCGTGGGCTGGCCGATCTGCTGGTGCATATCGAGGACATGCGCGCCAACAAGGACGCCGGCGGCCTGCGCGCCGACAATTCGCCCGGCGTCGATGCGCTCAAGCATGACATCGCCCGCACCCAGGACGCGCTCGAACAGGTGCACGGCACGCTCGGCCATGTCGTCGACCGACTGGTCTCGATCGAAAGGGACATCCGCGGCGAGAGGCGCCCGCGCCCGGTGAGCGATGAAGAATTTGCCGAAATTCAACAGCCGGTCGGCCGGGTCGCCGCCCGCGTGGTCGGCGACGCGCCGCCGGCGCAAGCTCCCGCTGCGCCAGCGCAAGCGGCGCCACCACCGCCTCCGCCGTCGCCCGCCCCCAAGCGCCTGCCGCCGGCGAGCGGACTGCCGATCAATCCCGACCTGCCGCCCGATCAGCCACTCGAACCGGGGTCCGGACCGCCGCCCCTGCGCGCCAATGCGGGTGCGCGCATCGCAGGCTTGGACGCCCGCTCCGGCGCCGCCTCGCCCGGCGGCAAATCCGTTTTCATCGCCGCAGCCCGCCGCGCCGCGCAGGCCGCGGGGCAGGCGCCGTCTGAGCACGCGCCGCCGATCGAATTCGAGGACGCCGACGCGCCGTCGCTGCGCTCCAGGCTGATGAAGCGGGTCAAATCGCTGTTCATCGCCGCCGCCGTCATCGCCGTGGTGATCGGCTCCATCCAGATCGCCGGCAATGTCCTCAATTTCGGCAGCACCGACACCAATATCATCAAGACCGCCGAAATCCCCGACAGGCTCACGAGCGAACCGGCCGCCACCGACGAGCAGCCGGCGGCGCCGGCCACCCTCGCCTTCAATCCGCTCGAGCCGCCGAGGATGCCCGCGCTGGCGCCGCTCGCCCCGCTGGCCATGCCGTCCGCCAACAGCGCTATCGCCATCACGCCGCCGCTGGATTTGACCCCGGCGCCGCCGGCCGTGCCTTCGCTGCTGAGCCCGCCGCTGCTGAACTTAGGGAACGACGGCAAGAACGACGTCACCGGATCGATCGCGCGTCCCGCCGACAAAGTGCCGGCACGACCACCGGCACCGCCGCAGCAACTCGTCACGGCAACGGATCAACTGCCGATCGCCATCGGCGGACCGCGCCTGCGTAACGCGGCCATGACCGGCGATGCGGCCGCGGCCTACGAGGTGGCGGTGCGCTTCGCGGAAGGCCGCGGCGTGCCGGTTAATCTGGAAGCAGCCGCACTCTGGTACGAGCGGGCGGCCAGCAAAGGCATCGCGCCCGCGCAATTCCGCTATGCCAGCCTGTTGGAAAAGGGCCAGGGCGTAAAGAAAGACCTCGCCCAGGCACGCCGGCTCTATCTCGCCGCCGCCGCCAAGGGCAACGGCAAGGCCATGCATAACCTCGCCGTGCTCTATGCCGAAGGCATCGAGGGCCGGCCGGATTACGCCACCGCCGCGCTCTGGTTCCGCAAGGCGGCGCTGCACGGCATTGCCGACAGCCAATATAATCTCGGCGTGCTGTGCGCGCGCGGACTGGGCACCGCCAAGAGCTTCGAGGAATCCTACAAATGGTTCGCGCTCGCGGCCACCCAGGGCGACCGCGAAGCCGGCAAGAAGCGCGACGAGGTCGCCAACCAGCTGGACGCCGAGGCGCTCGCCGCCGCCCAGCAGGCCGTTAAGACTTTCGCGCCCGCGCCGCAGCCGGAAGAGGCCACCGTCGTTGCCGAACCGGCCGGCGGCTGGGACCGCGCCGCCGGCACGCCGGCGCCGCATGGCAAGCCGCGGGTAGCCGGCCCGATGTCGCTCGGTGCGCTCGGGGCCAACGCGCGCTGATCGGTAAGCTTATTTACCGGTTTTGCTGACGATTCCGCGCTCAATGGTGTTAACTGTCATGTGAGCCGCCGGTCCGCGCGGACCGGCAGCAGAGACCCTGAACGCCGGACGCCGTCGCTTGCAGATCTATCTCCCGATCGCCGACCTGCCGGTCAACATCTTCCTGGTGCTGGGGATGGGGCTGGCGGTCGGCTTCATCTCCGGCATGTTCGGCATCGGCGGCGGCTTCCTGATGACGCCGCTCTTGATCTTCATCGGCATCTCGCCGGGCGTGGCGGTGGCGAGCGTATCCAGCCACATCGCGGCCTCCTCGTTTACCGGCGCCATCACCTATTGGCGCAAGCGCGCGCTCGATACTGCGCTCGCCATGATGTTGCTCAGCGCCGGCATTATCGGCACCGCCACCGGCGTCTGGTTGTTCACCGCGCTGCGCGCGCTCGACCAGCTCGACCTGATGATCGGGCTGTCCTACGTCACGCTGCTCACGGCCGTCGGCGTCACCATGATCTACGAGAGCGTGCGCGCGGAAATCCGCACGCGCAAAGGCATGCCGGCGACGTTGCGGCGGCCGGGCAGCCACACCTGGCTGCACGGGCTGCCGTTCAAGCTGCGTTTCAAGCGCTCGAAAATCTACGTGTCGGCGATACCGGTCTGGGCGATCGGATTCATCATCGGCTTCGTCGGCGCCATCATGGGCATCGGCGGCGGCTTCCTGCTGGTGCCGATGCTGATCTATTTCCTGCGGGTGCCGACCGCGACCGTGATCGGCACCTCGATGGTGCTCACACTGGTCACCATGGCCTCGGCGACGGTGATGCATGCGGCCACCAACCATCTGGTCGACGCGGTGCTGGCGCTGATCCTGATGGTCGGCGGCGTGATCGGCGCGCAATTCGGCGCGCGCACCGGAGCGCGCATGCGCGGCGAGCGGCTGCGGCTGCTGCTCGGCCTGCTGGTGTTCGCGGTCGGCTTGCGCTTCGCCTATGAGCTGGTGATGCAGCCGGACGATCTGTTCTCGCTGCGCCACGTCAGGAGCGAATGATGCGGCGGCTCGCGCTCATCCTCGCGCTCGTGCTGCTGGCCGGCGGCGCACGGCCGGCCGCCGCCGAACGTCTGGTGGTGTCGCTGTCGAATCACCGGGTCGCGGTCACCTCGAGTTTCACCGGCGAGAATCTGGTGCTGTTCGGCACCATCGAGCCCGATGCCGGTAAGAGCTTGCGGACTTCGGGCTATAATCTCGTGGTCACGGTAACCGGCCCGAGCGAGACGCTGCGCACGCGGCGCAAGCAGCGCGTGCTCGGCATCTGGGTCAATATGGACTCGCGCGAATTCGTGCGGGTGCCGTCCTATCTCAGCGTGCTGAGCAACCGTCCGGTCGCCGACATCGCCTCGCCGGATGTGTTGCGGCGTTTGCAGGTCGGGCTCGACAATTTCCTACTGCCGCAACGCATCGGCCCCGACATCGCCGACACCGTGCGCGACGATCCGTTCCGCGTCGCGTTCGTGCGGCTGGAAACGCAGCACGGGCTTTACCGCGAATCCAGTACCGCGGTAACCTTCCTCACGCCGACCGTATTTCGCGCCGCCATTCCGGTTCCGGCCAATGTGCCGACCGGAAACTATGCGATCGACGTCAAGCTGTTTGCCGACGGCGCCATGGTGGCGCGCACCAGTACGGCGCTGGAAGTGATCAAGGCCGGTCTCGAGCAATATGTCGCCGACGCCGCGCGCGACTACGGCCTGCTCTATGGCTTGCTGACCGCGCTGATGGCGTTGCTCACCGGCTGGTTCGCCAGCGTGGTGTTCAGGAAAGATTAGCCACCACGATCAGGCCGGGCACCGGCTCCTTCTTTTCCGTGCGAGTCGCGGCGGGATCGAGGCTGACGAGTTTCAACCCGGCCCTATCGAGCGCCGCGCGCATGTGCGCCGCGCCGTGCGCATAGCGCAGGGTCTCGCACAGCATCGCGCTGTCGCCATCGTGGGTCTCGACGCTGAACGCGATCATGGCCGACGGCGCCAGCACGGCGGCGGCGGCCTTCAGCACGGCTGAGAGATCGGCGAGATACATGAACACATCGGCGGCGACGATGAGATGATAGCGCGCCTGGGCCGCAGCTTCGCTGGCGAGGAACGCCGCGACGTCGCCTTCGGCCAGCCGGTCGTAGAGGCCCTTGGCGCGCGCCTTGGCCAGCATGGCCGGCGACAGGTCCACACCCACAAGCCAGTCGCAAAACGGGCGGAACGCCGCGCCCGCCAGACCGGTGCCGCAGCCGAGATCGAGCACGGAGCCGAATTTCATGCGCTCGCCGGCGTGCGCCGCCTGCACCGCGCGCAACAGCAGCTCGGGCGCGCGGTAGCCGAGACCCTGCGTCAGCGCCTGGTCGAAAGCGGGCGCGTAGCCGTCGAACAGAGTACGCACGTAAGACTCCGGCATGGCGGCGGCGGGCTCTGCGCCGAGCCGGATCAAATGCAAGCTGGCGCCGTGGCGATCCTGCGGGTCGGCCGCCCTCGCCTGCCCGAACGCCGCGATGGCGCCGTCGCGCTCGCCCAGTTTCTCGCGCAGCTCGCCGAGCGCGAACCAGGCCGCGGCATAGCCGGGCGCCAGCTCGAGCGCCTGCATCAGCAGATCGGCGGCGCCGGCGAGATCGCCCTTGGCCGCGAGATCGCGCGCCCATTCGAAACGGCGGTCGGCGAGCAGATTGCCGGATGGCAGATGGATCGGCAGCGGCTGCAAAAGCATCACCTCAGGGGATGGCGCTGGGAATTCTAAGGCATATGTAGACCGTGGTCGCGACAATCGGGGCCGGCTTTCCGGAAAACATCATGCGCCTGCAAAAGCTCCCGCCGGCAAATCGTGCTAGCATCGAGACGACTCCGAACAGGACTGAGGACGCCATGAGCAACGACACCGTGACCCGGATTTTCGGCGGCTCGCCGCTGGCGGTGCTGGGGCGCCTCGTGCTGGTGTCTATCCTGGTCGGCGTCATCCTGTCGGCGCTGGGCCTCGATCCGTTCGACATCATCCGCAGCATCGAGCGGCTGCTCCGCTCGATCTGGGACATGGGCTTCGACGCGTTCCGCTGGCTGTGGCGCTATTTCCTGCTCGGCGCCGCGATCGTGATCCCGATCTGGTTCATCATGCGGCTGGTCAACGCGCCGCGCGGCAAGTAATCAACCCGGCCAACTCTCCGCCGTCATATCCGCCGCATCCGAGCCGACCATCGAGGCCAGCGAATCGTGGTGCCCGCGCTTGAGCGCCGTCAGCAAATCCGTCTTGATCTGCGCCACCAGTCCGATGCCGCGATAGACCAGCCCGCTATAGAGCTGCACCAGGCTGGCGCCGGCCTTGATCTTGGCGATGGTGGTGGCGCCGGAGTCGACGCCGCCGACGCCGATCAGCGGGAACGCGTGCTCGGCGCGCACATAGGTCTCCGCCAGCATGCGGGTGGAGAGCTTGAACAGCGGCCGGCCGGACAGCCCGCCGGCCTCGCGCGCCTTGTTGCGGTCGCGCAGCGAGCCGGGACGCGCGATCGTGGTGTTGCCGACGACCATGCCGTCGACGCGATGCTTACGCGCGATGCCGACCACGTCGTCGAGATTGGGCAGCGTGAGGTCGGGCGCGATCTTGAGCAGCACCGGCGTCGACCCGGCGCGCGGCTGCACGCGTTCGCGCGCATCGATCACGCGGGCCAGCAGATCGTCGAGCGCCTGCGCCTGCTGCAGATCGCGCAAGCCGGGCGTATTGGGCGACGACACGTTGACGGTGAAATACCCCGCTACCGCGGCAAAGGTCTCGATCAGCCGGACATAGTCTTGCGTGCGGTCGGGCGAATCGCGGTTGGCACCGATATTGACCCCGACGATGCCGCCGGCATTGGCGCGAGCGGCCAGCCGCGCCAGCACCACCGCCGCCCCGGCATTGTTGAAGCCGAGCCGGTTGATCACCCCCTCGTCGACCTCGAGCCTAAACAGGCGCGGGCGCGGGTTGCCGGCCTGGGCCCGGGGGGTGACGGTCCCCACCTCCACGAAGCCGAAGCCGAGGCGTAGCAGGGCATCCGGCGCCTGGGCGTTTTTGTCGAATCCGGCGGCCAGACCAATCGGATTGGGGAAATTGAGCCCAAAAGCCCGAACGCCAAGCTCCTTCGGATCGGGGGCCGGCCGCAGCAGCGGCATGAAGCGCAGGGCCTTGATCGCCAGGGTATGCGCATCCTCGGGGTCAAGCGCCCGCATCAGCGGGCGGGACAGGCGGTCGAGGAGGCCGATCACCACATGGATCTCCGGGTTGGAGCGGGCAGACCCTATCGGCAGCACAAAGGTTTATTCAAGGGACCACACAAAAACTATTGCAGAAAGGGGGCGACTCACGGTTATAATTCCTATAACTTGGACATCAATTCCATCCCGACACAGGCGGTAGCCATTTCACCATGCTGACACATAACCAGATTTGGACTGCCATGGACCGGCTGGCCGAGCGCTCCGGGCTGACGGCATCCGGGCTTGCCAAGAAGGCAGGCCTCGACCCCACCACCTTCAACAAATCCAAGCGCATCACGCCGGAAGGCCGCCCGCGCTGGCCATCGACCGAATCGGTGGCCAAGGCGCTGGCCGCCACCGGCACCAAGGTCGACACCTTCGTCAGCCTGATCACCGACGCCGGCGGCAAGACGGCGATTTCGAATGTGCCGCTGATCGGCTTCGCCCAGGCCGGTTCCGGCGGCTATTTCGACGACGCCGGCTTCCCGGTCGGCAAGGGCTGGGAGGACATCACCTTCCCCTCGGTCACCGACAAGCACGCCTACGCGCTGAAAATTTCCGGCGACTCGATGAAGCCGGTCTATCGCGCCGGGGACATCATCGTGGTCTCGCCGGCCTCGACGGTTCGCAAGGGCGACCGCGTGGTGGTCAAGACCAAGAACGACGAGGTCATGGTCAAAGAACTCAAGCGCAAGAACAGCAAGAACATCGAGCTCAAGTCGCTCAACTCCGAGCACCGCGACCGCACGCTGCCGATGTCGGACGTGGTGTGGATCGCGCGCATCGTCTGGGCAAGCCAGTAGCGAGTAATCGCGCGCTTGTGTATGGCCGAACGCGACCGCTCCCTCTAAGCTCTTGGCGCAGTCGTTTCGCCAACGTGGGGGACATTCATGATTCAGGACACAATCGTTCATCCGGCCACCTGCGCCTGCTGCGGCGACATGCTGCGCACGCGCTTCGACCGGCGGCGGTTCCTTCATCTGACGGCCGGCGCCGGATTGCTGGCGGCGTTTCCGTCGCTCGCCTTCGGCGCGGATGGCAATTACGACGCCATGCTGCTGACCTGCATCGATCCGCGCTTTCCGCAGCCGACCATCAATTACATGAAAAGCCGCAAGATGATCGGCAAGTACAGCCAGTTCACCTTCGCCGGCGCTTCCATCGGCGTGGTGGCGCCCGCGTTCAAGACCTGGGCGCCGGCGTTCTGGGACAATCTCGCGGCCTCGATCCAGCTGCACCACATCCCGAAAGTGATCGCGATGAATCATCGCGACTGCGGCGCGGCCAAGATCGCCTATGGCGCGGAGAAAGTCGCCAACAAGCAGATCGAAACCGAAACCCACAAGGCCGCGCTGATGGAATTCCGCAAGCAGGTGGCGGAAAAGCAGCCCACGCTGAAGGTCGAACTCGGCCTGATGGCGGTTGATGGCAAAGTGGAGATGTTCAGCTAGCCTCCCGCGCGCCCTGACAAACAAGCCTGTCATGCCCCGCGAAAGCGGGGCATCCAGTATCCACAATAGCTTCCGTGATTACTGGATCGCCCGCCTTCGCGGGCGATGACAGTTAAGCCGACCTCGCCAGCGCGCCGTCGATCATGTCGACGGTGTTCTGCAGGCCATAGACCGCGACGAACGAGCCGAAGCGCGGGCCCTTCTCCTGGCCGAGCAGCACCTGATAGAGCATGTTGAACCAGTCGAGCGAGACGCCCGGCTTGCCGTCCTTGGCTTTTTTCTTTTGGTCGAGGAACGGTTCGCGGCGGCCGATCTCATAGACGACGTCCTGGATTTCTTCCGCCGTGGCGTTCGCCGGCAGGTTGGACAGCGCGTCGCGCAAATCGGTCAGCGCCTCGCGCTCGACCTCGTTCGGCTCGCGGAATTTTTTGGTCGGCTGCACGAAGTCGCGGAAATAATGGATGGCATATTCGACTTGCTGCTGCAGTTTCGGATGCGTCTGCGCCGTCACACCCGGCCGGTAACGACCGATGAAGCCCCACAGCGTCTCGGCGTTCTCGGCATTGGACGAGGACACCAGCGTCAGCAGCATCGTGAACGTCACCGGCATGTCCGGCTTGGGCGGATGGCTCTGGTGGATGTGCCAGACCGGGTTCGACAATTGCTGCTTGGGATCCTGCCGCTGATAGCCGTCGAGATGCTGCTGGTATTCATCGACGGTGCGCGGAATGACGTCGAAATAGAGCCGCTTGGCCGCCTTCGGCTCGCGATACATGAACAATGACAGGCTCTCAGGCGAGGCATAGCGCAGCCATTCGTCGATGGTGAGCCCGTTGCCCTTCGACTTGGAGATCTTCTGCCCGTTCTCGTCGAGGAACAGTTCGTAGTTGAATCCCTCGGGCGCCCGGCCGCCGAGCGCGCGGCAGATTTCGCCCGACAATTTCACCGAGTCGATCAGGTCCTTGCCGGCCATCTCGTAATCGACGCCGAGCGCGACCCAGCGCATCGCCCAGTCCGGCTTCCACTGCAGCTTGCAGCGGCCGCCGGTGACCGGGACCGTGAAGCGTTCCTGCGTCGCCGGATCCTCGTAGGTGATGGTGCCGCGCTTGGCATCATGCGCCAGTACCGGCACTTGCAGCACGACGCCGGTGCGCAGATCGATCGGCAGGAACGGCGAATAGGTGGCCGCGCGCTCCTCGCGCAGCGACGGCAGCATGATCGCCATCAACTGGTCGAAGCGCTCCAGCACCTTGAGCAGCGCGGCGTCGAAGCGGCCCGATGTGTAGCAGTCGGTCGAGGACATGAATTCGTAGTCGAACCCAAAGTGGTCGAGAAACTTGCGCAGCCGCGCATTGTTGTGCTCGCCGAAGCTCGGATGGTCACCGAACGGATCAGGCACCTTGGTCAACGGCTTGCCGAGATGCTTCTCCAGCATCTCCTTGTTGGGCACGTTGTCGGGCACCTTGCGTAACCCGTCCATGTCGTCGGAAAAGGCGATCAGCCGCGTCTTGATCTTGTCGTCGGTCAGCACGCGGAAGGCATGCCGCACCATGGTGGTGCGCGCGACCTCGCCAAAGGTGCCGATATGCGGCAGGCCGGAGGGGCCGTAACCGGTCTCGAAGATCACTTCGTCTTTGGGCTGCTTCTTTAGCCGTGCGACGATCTTGCGCGCCTCCTCGAACGGCCAGGCGCCCGATTGCTCGGCGAGTTCGCGCAGCGATGCGGCATTTTCCATAACGGACATGATCTCCGGGCGCAGACATAAGGAAAGCGCCCCAGCCCGTCAAATCGAACCCGTAATTCGGGTTACTTGCCGCGCGAGATAGACTACTCCTTGCCCGATGAAGGCTTCCGACGACCACAGCGCGCCCCGCAAGACCGCCGCCGTCATTGGCGGCGGACCGGCCGGCCTGATGGCGGCTGAGGTCCTGGCGCGGGGCGGCGCGGCGGTGACGGTCTACGACCAGATGACCTCGCTCGGACGCAAGTTCTTGCTCGCCGGCCGCGGCGGTCTCAATCTGACGCACAGCGAAGACTTGACGCTTTTCCTCACCCGCTACGGCGACAGCGATCCTTTGTTGCGCGGCGCGATCGAGGCGTTTCCGCCGCAGGCTTTGCGCGCGTGGAGCGACAGTCTCGGTCAACCGACTTTCGTCGGCTCGAGCGGGCGGGTGTTTCCCACCTCGCTCAAGACCTCGCCGCTGCTACGAACCTGGCTGCTGCGGCTTGGCAATCTCGGTGTCACCGTCAGGCTTCGCCACCGCTGGGAGGGCTGGGACGCGGATGGAAACCTCCGCTTCGTCACGGAAGGAAAAGAGCAGCGTGTTCTGCCCGACATCACCGTGCTGGCGCTCGGCGGCGCGAGCTGGCCGCGGCTCGGCTCGGATGCGCGCTGGGCCGAGCTGTTGCGCGCGCAAGGCATCGTCGTAAGGCCGTTGCGGCCGGCCAATTGCGGATTCATCGCGCCCTGGTCGGAGGTGCTGCGCCGCTTCGAAGGCCAGCCACTCAAACGCATCGCCCTCACCTTTGCCGGCCGCAGCGTGCGCGGCGAGGCCATGATCACCCGCGACGGCCTGGAAGGCGGCGCCGTCTACGCCCTGTCGTCACCGATCCGCGAGGCGATCGAGCGCGACGGGCAAGCGACGATCGTCATCGATCTGCTGCCGGATGTCGGTGCCGCGAAACTCGCCGAACGGCTGTCCAGTCCGCGCGGCAAGCAGTCGCTATCGAATTATCTGCGCAAGGCGACCCATTTGTCGCCGGCAGCGCTTTCGTTCGTTCGGGAAGCCGCCTTGTCGAAAGGTCTGTCGCTGCCGGCGCTGAACGCGCAGGACCTCGCCGGCCTGATCAAATCCGTGCCGGTGCGCTTGACCGGCGTGCAACCGATCGCCACCGCGATCTCGACCACCGGCGGCGTCAGTTTCGCCGAGCTCGACTCTCGCTTCATGCTGCGGCGGCGGCCCGGCGTCTTCGTCGCCGGCGAAATGCTCGACTGGGATGCGCCGACCGGCGGCTATCTGTTGCAGGCATGCTTTGCCACCGGGGTCGCGGCCGCGCGCGGCGCGCTGGCATGGCTACCGGAGCGACACGCCGCGCTCAAAACGGGCTGATCGGGAAATAGCGCAGCCACAGGTCGGTGAAGCGGCCCTTCTCCCACAGCCGGAACAGCGCCCAGTTGACCGCCTGCCGCAGCACGTCGTTGCCGCGCTTGACCGCGATGCCGACGCCCTCGCCGAAGAAGCGGCTTTCGAGATAGGGCCCGCCGCGGAACGCGCAGCAGCCGCCGGAATCGGTGCCGTTGAGCCAGAACGCGAGCGCGATGCCGTCGCCGAACAGCAGGTCGACCTCGCCCCTCTTCAGCGCGAAGTGGGCGGCGTCGGCGTTCGGATAGGGACGCAGCTCGGCTTCGGTGAACAGCGTCTTGAGATAGGCCTCATGCGCGGTGCCGGCGACCACCGCGATTTTCTTGCCCTCCAGCGCCTCCGGCCGCACCTCGATCTCGACATCGCGCCGCGACACGAAGCGCGCCGGCGTGCGATAATAGGGATCGCTGAAATCGACCTGTTTGCGCATCTCCGGCGTCTCGGCGATCGAGGCGATCACAGCGTCGCCATTGTTTGAATTCAGCGCGCCGATCAGGGTGTCGAAGCGGCGCATCTGCACCGTGCAGGCGACCTTGATCTCCTCGCAGATCAAGCGCGCCAGATCGACATTGAAGCCAGCGGGCGCGTTGTCCGGCCCGGCATAGTTGAACGGCGGATAGTCGGTCTCGGTGAGGAAGCGGATGATGCTGATGCGCGACAGGTCCGGCCGTTCCGGCCGCCGCCGCGGATCCCAGAAGCCGGGCACCGCCATGGTATCGGCCGGCGGATTGACCGTCGGAGGCGCGGGTGATGCGCCTTGCGGTGGGTTGGCCGGCTGTGCATGGGCGGCGGCGACCATTGCCGCCAGTAGAGCGGCGATCAGCACACCGCCGCGCAAAGACTGACCGCACATTCGATTCATTCGCCGGCCTCGATATAGAAGAATCGCGGCGAACATAGCATCGCCGTGGCGACGGGCCAGCCATAATCGCAAGGCGCGGCAGGCTGCCGGGCGGCGCGATCAAACGCCGGTCAAGTGCTTCTCGATCTGATGCACCGGCAGCTTGACGAAGTCCTTGTCGAACTCGGCACGCACCGCGCTTTTCAGCGCATGCGAATAAGCCGGACGAATCATGCCGAGCGCGCGCGGCGGCGCCACCACGATCAGCGACTTCACCTTGCCGGCGGCGAGCGCCGCATCGAGGTGCTTGACCAGATGCACGAGGAAATCGCGCTCGGCCTGATCGTGCCAGTCGGTTTGCTCGATGGTGCCACGTACGCCGTGCCCCGCCGGACTATAGGCCCGCCCGGGCTTCTCGGCCCCGAGTTCGTGAGTGGCCAAGTCCTTCTGCTCGAACACTTCAAGCGTCTTGAGATTGGGAAATTTTTCGTCGCCGGCATTCTCCAGCACCAGCGCCTTGGCGCCGTCGCACACCACCACCCATTCGCCGCGGTGAATCAATAATTCAGACATAACCCGACCTCCTCAACTTGCACGCAACGCTAGGACAATCGCACTGCGCGTGCATTGCTTTGGATCAAACGCGCGAGGCCGCGATTTCGTTGCGAGAGAAACGTCAGTTGGTGCCGTCGAGCAGCCGGCGGGCGATGACCTGGGCCTGGATCTCGGCGGCGCCCTCGAAAATATTGAGGATGCGGGCGTCGCACAGAATGCGCGAGACCGGGAATTCCAGCGCGAAACCGTTGCCGCCGTGCACCTGCACCGCATTGTCGGCGGCGGCCCAGGCCACCCGCGCGGCCAAGAGCTTGGCCATGCCGGCCTCCAGGTCGCAGCGGCGGCCGGAATCCTTCTCGCGCGCGGCGAAATAAGTGAGCTGGCGCGCGATCATGATTTCCGTCGCCATCATCGCGATCTTGTCGGCGACGCGCGGGAAGCCGACGATCGGACCGCCGAACTGCACGCGGTTCTGCGCATAATCGAGCGCCCGCTCCATCGCCGCCTGCGCCACGCCGATGGCTCTGGCAGCGGTCTGGATGCGGGCCGATTCGAAGGTCTGCATGAGCTGCTTGAAGCCCAGGCCCTCGACCCCGCCCAGCAGGTTTTCCGCCTTCACCACGAAGCCGTCGAAGGCGATCTCGTATTCCTTCATGCCGCGATAGCCGAGCACTTCGATCTCGGTGCCGCTCATGCCCGCTGCCGGGAACGGGTTCTTGTCGTCGCCGCGCGGCTTCTCGGCCAGCAGCATGGACAGGCCACGGTGGCCGGTTTCCTTCGGATTGGTGCGCACCAGCAGCGTCATCAGGTCGGCGCGCACCGGATGGGTGATCCAGGTCTTGTTGCCGTAGATCTTGTAGACATTGCCCTCGCGCACCGCGCGGGTCTTGATCGAGGCCAGGTCGGAGCCGACGTTCGGCTCGGTGAACACCGCCGTCGGCAGCACTTGCCCGGAGGCGATCTTCGGCAGCCATTTTTCCTTTTGCTCGCTGGTGCCGCTGCCGAGGATCAATTCGGCGGCGATCTCCGAACGCGTGCCCAAGGAGCCTACGCCGATATAGCCGCGCGAAAGTTCCTCGGAGACCACGCACATGGATTCCTTGCCGAGCCCCATGCCGCCGAACGCTTCGGGGATGGTGAGCCCGAACACGCCGAGCTCGGACATCTGCGCGATGATTTCGAGCGGGATATAGCTGTTGGTGCGATGCCAAGTCTGCGCGTTGCCGATCACTTCGCTGTCGGCGAACCGGCGCATTTCCTCGCGGATCGATTCCAGCGTCTCGTCCAGCCCGCACTGTCCGACCGTGGCACTGTGGCTGGCGCGGATCAGTTCGACCAGGCGGGCACGCCGTTCGGCGGTATTGCCGCTGGCGATCAGGCCTTCGACGTTTCGGTTGATGCGGGCCGCGACCTGCGCATTTGAAAGGCCCAGATCGGCCGGCCGCACCACCTCGCCCTGGCTCATCGGGATGCCGCCGACGATCTGGGCGAGATATTCGCCGAGACCGATGCGCACCAGATGTTCCTCGAGTTCGCCGAAGCTGCCGGCGCCGACCATGCGTTTGGTATAGGCGGCGAGCTGGCGCACCGCTTCCACATAGGTGGCGAGCCAGGCCAGGCCGTGGGTCGCGCGCTGCTCGCGATCAAACAGGCGGCTGACCGTGTGGCCTTCCACCACCACCCGCTCGCGCACCTTGACGGTGGCGTCCGCCAGAAGAGCGTCGAGCGCGGCGGTCGCTTCGCGGCTGAGGGCGACCAGTTCGTGTTCGGCGGCGGGACGGGAGGCGGCAATCGGCATGGAATCCTCGGATACGGGCGGCCGGCGATCACTTGGATGCCGGCTGCTTTCGGAAACACTACGCGTGCAGTGCACAAAAGCAAAGTGGCCCCGGAATTATCGGGTTTTTCGACCGTATAAACGAGGGTGCCTTACCAAATTGCTACAAAATTAACCATTTCGCGCTCTCTTACGGTGGACCCATGCCACCGGCGAAACCCGAGCCCGGCTCTCCATGCGCCTCATCGAATTTCTGCTGCCGTTCAAGCACCTGACCCGGGTGCTCACCGCGTTCTCAGTGCGCACCCGCATCGTCGTATTGGCGCTGATCCCGGTGGCCGGCTTCATCGCCAATGGACTGACCTATGTCGCCGGCGAGGGCGACGTCGGCACCGCCTTCGCGACCGCCAAGCGTTCCGGTGCGCTTGCCGATGCCAGCCGCGATTTCAAAAGCGCGCTCACGGGAATGCGTATCATCGTGAGGAATTTTAGCGTCTCGCCCGACAACAATCTGGTGGCAACCTTCGAGCAAGCGCATGTGCACGCGCTGCTCAGCCTCGACAACATCGCCGCCTTGATCGACCACCGCCACGCCGAAAATATCGTGGCCCTGCGCAAGAATGTGCTCGAGTTGAGCGAGACCTTCACCGACCTGGTGCGGCAACAGAAGGTCCTCGGCTACGACGAAAAATCGGGTCTGCGAGGCAATCTTCTCGAAGCCAGCAATGCGGTCGAGCGCATCATCAACGCGAACATGACATGGCTCGCGGAAGTAGACGCCACGAGATTGATGATATCGCTGCTGGTCATGCGGCACCACGAAGCCGAATATCGGCTGAGCCAGCAGGAATTGACCAAGAAGCAATTCTTCGCCGGCTACAAGAAGTTCAACGATATATTCGACCTGGTCGACGGCACGCCTGAGATGAAGGCGTCGCTCGAACAGCAGGTGAAAGCCTATGCTGATACCTTCGCGAAATGGATCGAGAGCATCGACCACGTGCATTCGCTGCGCGCGGTGATCGATCTCGACAGCCAGCGCATGCTGCCGCGGGCGGATGAAATCATCGCTCGCGCGCGCGCGACCGCGGAAGAGGCGTCAGTGGGGCTTGCCGTATCGCAGGCGCGCACGCGCAACGGCATCATCGCGGTCGGCATCGGCATGGTCGCACTCGGCCTCGGCTTCAGCTGGCTGATCGGGCGCAGCATCACGCGTCCGCTCAACGGCCTGGCCGGCGTGATGAAACGGCTCGCCGCCGGCGATACCAGCACACGCATTCCCGCCACCCACACGCGCGACGAAATCGGCGAAATGGCGCGCACCGTGATCGTGTTCCGCGACAGCATGATCGAGCGTGAAAGCCTGGCGCAGACGCAGGCCGAAGCCAGCCGCGCGCGCGAGCAGCGCAGCGACACGATTTCGTCGACGATCGGGCAGTTCAAGCATTCGGTCGAAAACGTGCTGGGCAAGCTGCGGGCGGCGGCGATGAAGCTCGAAATGAGCTCGGCCGATCTCAACAAGACCGCCGATACGGTATCCTCGGAAGCCCACACCGCCGAACAGCGCGTCACCGCCGCCTCCGACAACGTCACCTCGGCCGCGAGTTCGGTCGAGGAACTGGCGGCCTCGATCGGCGAGATCGCCACGCAGGCCGGCAAATCCACCGATGTGGCGGGTCGCGCGGTGGCGGAAGCCCAGCGCACCGTCGCCACCATGGAGCAGCTCGGCAATGCCGCCACCCGCATCGGCGAGGTGGTCGGCCTGATCCAGGCGATCGCCGGACAGACCAACCTGCTCGCGCTCAACGCCACCATCGAGGCCGCCCGCGCCGGCGATGCCGGCAAGGGCTTCGCGGTGGTCGCGGCCGAGGTGAAATCGCTGGCCGGGCAGACGGCGAAGGCGACCGAGGAAATCGCCGAGCAGATCGGCTCGATCCAGTCGGCCGCGGCCGACGCCGTGCAGGCGATCGAGCAGGTCAACACCATCATCCGCGACATGTCGTCGATCGCCACCATGGTGGCGGCCACCGTCGATCAGCAGAACTCGGCCGTAGCCCAGATCGCGGAGGGCGTCAGCCGCGCCTCCGGCGAGGCCCGCACCGGCGCCGAGGCGATGAGCCGGGTGGCCGGCGTCACCACCGATGCCCGCGCCACCGCCGCCGACGTCAAGGATCTGGCCGACGCGGTCGCGGTCGAAGCCGAAAGCCTGGAAGCGGAAGTGCGCCAGTTCCTCACCAACGTGCAGGCGGCGTAATTCCCGTCTGCGCATTCCCGCGAACGCGGGAATCCAGCTAAGATAAGATCTGGGTCCCCGCTGAAGCCTGCGCCCGCGCAGGCGGGTGCGGAGACGCGCGGATTCTAGGGCAAGCGCTTTGCGCATTCTCAAATTGGCATCGCGGATCGCGATCGACGCATTCCGGCATTTCCTCGCCGACGACGGCTGGGCGATCGCGAGCCACATCGCGCTGTCCTCGCTGATGGCACTGTTTCCGTTCCTGATCGTGGTCACCGCGCTCGCCGGCTTTTTCTTCGGCTCCCGGCAGTTAGCCGACGAGGCCGCGCGCATTTTGTTGGAAGCCTGGCCGCAGGAAGTCGCCGGCCCGATCGCGCTCGACATCGCCGGCGTGCTCACCGACACCCGCACCGGCGTGCTGACCCTTGGCATCGTGTTCGCGCTCTATTTTGCCTCCAGCGGCGTGGAAAGCCTGCGCATCGGATTGAACCGCGCCTACAACTTGCCCGAGTCGCGGCCGTGGTGGTTGCTGCGGCTGGAATCGATCGGCTATGTGCTGGTCGGCGCGGTGGCGATCCTGGCGTTCTCGTTCCTGGTGGTGCTGGCGCCGCTGATCTGGGCCAAGGTCCTGCGATACGTGCCGACGCTGGAGCCGCTGAGCGATCTCATCACTTTCGCGCGTTACGCGGTGGCGGTGGTGGTGCTGGTGGTCGCGCTGCTGATCGTGCACAGCTGGCTACCGGCCGGCCGGCGCTCATTCGCCGAGATCGCGCCGGGCATTGCCGCAACGCTGCTGTTGTGGCTGATCACCGGCGCCGCCTTCGGCCGCTATCTCGCCGAATATGCCTTCGTCTACATCTCGATGTATGCGGGGCTCGCCTCGGCCATGATCGCGCTGGTGTTTCTCTATGTCTGCGCGTCGATCTTCATCTATGGCGGCGAATTGAATTCAGAGATCGGCAAAGAACGAGCAAAGGCGCGCAAGCGCTAACCATTTTTCTTGTGCACGATCTTTTCCGACCTTCCTTCGCCCACCGACCCG
Source organism: Hyphomicrobiales bacterium (assembly GCA_016185205.1). Lineage (GTDB taxonomy): Bacteria > Pseudomonadota > Alphaproteobacteria > Rhizobiales > Xanthobacteraceae > Pseudolabrys. The sequence continues at coordinate 220,751 of JACPOA010000034.1, forward strand.
CCTTCGCGAAGCCCGCTTCGGCGGGCGAAGGAAGGAGCGGGCTTCGCGAAGGCGGGAACCGGTTCCCACTTTTCGGGATCATGCGCCCGTCGCCTCTATCACATCGTCCAACGTCTTCAGCCCCTGACGCGGCGCGTTGACCATCACCGCCATGTTGCCGGGCGGATGCAGGTTCTTCCACATCTTCATGTGCGCGAGCGGGATGTTCTCCCAGGCGAACACCTCGCTCATGCAGGGATCGATGCGCTGCTCGAGCACGAAGCGGTTGGCCTGCGAGGCCTGCTTGAGGTGCGCGAAGTGCGAGCCCTGGATGCGCTTCTGCCGCATCCAGACGTAACGCGCATCGAAGGTGAGATTGTAGCCGGTGGTGCCGGCACAGAACACGACCATGCCGCCGCGCTTGACCACCAGGCAGGAGACCGGGAAGGTCTGTTCGCCCGGATGTTCGAACACGATGTCGACGTCGCGCTTGCCGGTGATGTCCCAGATCGCCTTGCCGAAGCGGCGCGCTTCCTTGGTCCAGTTATTGTACTCGGGCGTATTGACCGCTGGCATCTGGCCCCAGCACTTGAAGTCCTTGCGGTTGATCACGCCCTTGGCGCCGAGATTGAGCACGTATTCCGCCTTCGACTCGTCGGACACGACGGCGATGGCGTTGGCGCCCGAGGCCGCCACCAGCTGCAAGCCGAACACGCCGAGCCCGCCGGAGGCACCCCACACCAGCACATTGTCGCCCGGCTTGAGCGTGTGCGGCGAATGGCCGAACAGCATGCGATAGGCGGTGGCGAGCGTGAGCGTGTAGCAGGCCGATTCTTCCCACGACAGGTGGTGCGGCTTCTGCATCAATTGCCGCGACTGCACGCGGCAGAACTGCGCGAACGAGCCGTCCGGCGTCTCGTAGCCCCAGATGCGCTGCGAGGGCGACAGCAGCGGATCGCCGCCATTGCAGTCCTCGTCGTCGCCGTCGTCCTGATTGCAATGGACGATGACCTCGTCGCCGACCCGCCAGCGATTCACTTTGCTGCCGATCGCCCAGACGATGCCGGCGGCATCGGAGCCGGCGATGTGGTAGGGATGCTTGTGCACGTCGAGGGTGGAGACCGGCTGGCCGAGCGCGGCCCACACGCCGTTGTAGTTCACGCCCGCCGCCATCACGAGCACCAGCACCTCGTCCTCGCCGATCGGCCAGGTCGGCACCACTTCGATCTGCATGGACTGGTCGGGCGGCCCGTGCCGCTCCTTGCGAATCACCCAGGCGTGCATCTTCGCCGGCACGTGGCCGAGCGGCGGAATCTCGCCGATGTCATAGAGGTCCTTGAGCGGAGCGACGCTCTTCGCCTGGGCGACGGCCGGCATCGGAATTCTCCCCTGGCCTCTTAGCAATCGGGCCTTCTACGACACTCTGACGCAATATATGTTGCAGCGCAATATGTCCGGTCGGCTCGCCCCGCGATTTAAGGCTTTTGCAATGCACCGTGCCTAATTTGGCGCGGCCATGACCGACCAGAGCATCCGCCAGGCCAGCCGGGTCGTCGATATGACGACACACCTGCCATGGCTGGTCGCCGCCGGGGTCTATCTGCTCCTCCTCGTGCTGGGGCCGCGGCTGCTCGCCGATCCCGACACCTATTCGCACATCGCGCTCGGCCGCTGGATCATGGAGCATCAGGCGCTGCCGGACGGCGACCCGTTCTCGCATACGATGCGCGGGGCCCATTGGGTCGCCTTCGAGTGGCTGTCGCAGCTCGTCTACGCCAACGCCTATGCGCTGGGCGGCTGGGTCGCGGTGGTCGCCGTGGCGGCGGTGGCGGCGGCCGCGGCCCTCGGCCAGCTCACACGCTTCCTGCTGCGCGAATGGCAGCCGGCCCCGGCCCTGATCGTGGTGCTTGCCGCCTTTGTGCTGACGGCGCCGCACACTCTGGCCCGCCCGCACATGCTGGCACTGCCGCTGATGGTGGCATGGGTGGCAGCGCTGCTCCGCGCTGTCGACAACCGACGCGCACCGCCGTGGCGGATGCTTCCGTTGCTCGTGCTGTGGGCCAACCTGCACGGCAGCATCACCTTCGGGCTGGCGATCATCGGACCGATCGCCATCGATGCGCTGTGGAACGCACCGCGCGCCGAACGCATGCGGGTGGCGAAGCAGTGGGTGTTGTTCGGCGTGGCGGCGCTCGCCGCCGCCTGCGTCAATCCCTACGGTCCAGAAATTCTCCTGGTGACGTTGCGCACCATCGCGCTCGGCGACGTCTTGTTAATCGTCACCGAGTGGCGGTCGCAGGATTTCAGCAAGCCCGGCGCCTACGAGATGATCATGCTGGCCGGCTTCGGCTTCGCGCTTTATCGCGGCATCAAATTGCCGCCGCTGCGAATCCTCTGGGTGTTCGGACTTCTCCATCTCAGCCTGTCGCAATCGCGCCATGCCGATCTGTTCGGGCTGCTGGCACCGCTGTTCCTGGCGCGACCGCTCGCCCATCAATTCGGTACAGTCGCCGGCCGCATCGCCGCCCAGACGCGCATCGCCGGATGGCTGCCGGCCGCGACCGGTCTGCTGCTGATCGCCGTCACCGGTGTTGCCGCCGCACGCCACGACATGACGCCGGCCACCAATATCTCGCCAGTGAATGCGGTCAAATCATTCGACGTCGCCAAGAGCGGACCGGTCCTCAACGAATACAGCTTTGGCGGCTATCTCGATTTCGTCGGAATTCCGCCCTTCATCGACGGACGGGCGGAAGCCTATGGCGCCGTGTTCACGATGCGGCACGACCGCGCGCTCAATTTGCAGAACCTGCCCGATTTCTTGGCGCTGCTCGACGAGTACAAGATCGGCGTGACCTTGCTGATGCCGAATACGCCGGCGGTCGGCCTGCTCGACCGCTTGCCGGACTGGCAGCGCGTCTATTCCGACAATATCGCGGTCGTGCACGTCCGCCGCACCTCGCCCCGCAAGGACTGATCGCCGGCCAGCTAGTCGGCTCTCATGTTGCATTGCAGCAACGGCTAGGCCACACTGCCGCCGCAGGGACCGATGCGCGACCAACCTCACCGCGACAAGCCGTGGATATTCCGCACGTACGCCGGCCATTCGACGGCAGCGGCGTCCAATGAGCTTTATCGCAAGAACCTGGCGAAAGGGCAGACCGGCCTTTCGGTCGCCTTCGATCTGCCGACGCAGACCGGTTACGACAGCGACCACGTGCTGGCCAAGGGCGAGGTCGGCAAGGTCGGCGTCCCCGTGTGCCATCTCGGCGACATGCGCGCGCTGTTTGACGGCATCCCGCTCGGCACCATGAACACCTCAATGACCATCAACGCCACCGCGGCGTGGCTGATGGCGCTCTACATCGCGGTCGCCGACGAGCAGGGCGCGTCGCGCGCCGCGCTCACCGGCACCATCCAGAACGACATCATCAAGGAATATCTCTCGCGCGGCACTTACGTGTTCCCGCCGGCGCCGTCGATGCGGTTGATCAAGGACGTGGCGATCTTCACCACGAGCGAACTGCCGAAGTGGAATCCGATGAACATTTGCTCCTACCACCTGCAGGAAGCGGGAGCGACGCCAGTGCAGGAGCTCGCTTTCGCGCTGGCGACCGCCATCGCGGTGCTCGACACCGTGAAGGCGTCGGGCGAAGTCACCCAGGAGAAATTCGGCGAGGTGGTCGGGCGCATCTCGTTCTTCGTCAACGCCGGACTGCGCTTCATCACCGAGATGTGCAAAATGCGCGCCTTCGTCGAATTGTGGGACGAGATCACCAAAGAGCGCTACGACATCAAAGACGCCAAACAGCGCCTGTTCCGCTACGGCGTGCAGGTGAATTCGCTCGGCCTGACCGAGCAGCAGGCCGAGAACAACGTCACCCGCATTCTGCTCGAGATGCTGGCGGTGACGCTGTCGAAGAATGCGCGCGCCCGCGCGGTGCAACTGCCGGCCTGGAACGAGGCACTCGGCCTGCCGCGGCCGTGGGATCAGCAGTGGTCGCTGCGCATGCAGCAGATCCTGGCCTACGAGACCGACCTGCTCGACTACGGCGATATATTCGACGGCTCGGCCGAAATCACCCGCAAGGTGGAAGCGCTCAAGCGTGAGGCCAAGGAAGAGCTCAAGCGCATCGACAACATGGGCGGCGCGGTGGTCGCGGTTGAGAGCGGCTACATGAAGCAGCAGCTCGTCGAGTCGAATACCGCGCGGCTGGAAGCGATCGAGCGCGGCGAGCAGGTGGTGGTCGGCGTCAACAAATATCTCGAGAGCGAGCCCTCGCCGCTCACCGGCGGCATCGATTCGATCATGACGGTGTCGGAAGACGCCGAGCGCGACCAGCTCGAAAAGCTGGCCGTCTGGCGCGCGGCACGCGACAACGCGGCCGTGGCGGCAACGCTCAAAGAACTCAAACGCGCCGCCACCAGCGGCGCCAATATCATGCCGGCCTCGATCGCCTGCGCCAAGGCCGGCGTCACCACCGGCGAATGGGGCTGGACGCTGCGCGAGACCTTCGGCGAATACCGCGCGCCGACCGGCGTCGGCAACGCCATGCGCAACGACGTGACCGGCCTCGACGATATCCGCGCCGATGTGGATCGGGTTTCAAGGAAGCTCGGACGGCGCTTGACGTTTCTGGTCGGCAAGCCCGGCCTCGACGGCCATTCCAACGGCGCCGAGCAGATTGCGGTGCGCGCGCGCGATGCCGGCATGCAGGTGGTCTACGAAGGCATCCGCCTGACGCCGGAGGAAATCGTCGCTGCCGCGCGCAAGCAGAAAGCCCACGTCATCGGCCTGTCGGTACTCTCGGGCAGCCATCTGCCGCTGGTGCAGGACGTGGTCGCGCGCATGAAGGAAGCGGGGATGACTATGCCGCTGGTGGTCGGCGGCATCATTCCGCCGGAGGATGCGGCCGCGCTGGAAAAATCCGGCGTCGCCGCGGTCTACACGCCGAAAGATTTCGAATTGAACCGCATCATGGCGGACGTGGTGCGCATCGTCGAACGGGCGAACGGCGCGAGTAACGTGTGAGCGCTATTTGACAATGTCGACCAGCGCCTGCGCGAGTTTTCTTGGGCTCACCGGCTTGGTGAAATAGGCACTCATTCCGGCGGCGCGCGCGGCCGCCTCAACGCCGCTTTCGCTGCGGCCGGAAATGCCGATCACCGGCACTTGGCCCGCCTTGCCCGGCAACGCGCGAATGCGGCGTGTCGCTTCGATGCCGTCGAAACCCGCCAGCGCGACGTCCATCAGCACCGCGTCGTAGCCGCCACGCTTGGCCGCCGCCACCGCCGCCTCTCCGGTCTCGGCGAAATCGACGCGATGGCCGAGCGAAGCGACGATCGTGTTCATCACGACACGTCCATAGGGATTGTCCTCGGCGCACAGGATCGACAGCGGCCGCGTCGAACTCATTCGCACGCCGCTTCGCTCGGACTTCCGGCGGTCCTCCGCGCGCTCGACCAGCACCGAGAGACGGAAGCTGCTGCCGCTGCCGCATTTACTGGTGACCTTGAGGTCGCCGCCCATCGCCTTGGCGATGCGCTTGACGAACAGCAGGCCAAGACCGGCGCCGCCGTAGCGTCTGGCGATTTCAACGCTCGCCTGCGCGAACGGACGGAACAACAGCTTCAATTCGCTTGGCGTCATGCCGATGCCGGTATCGGCGATCGTGAACGTCAGGCGCAGGCGGCCGCGCGCGGCCGGCGCGGCGCCGGCGCTGAAGCTGACGACGCCCTGGTGCGTGAATTTCATCGCGTTGTCGGCAAGGTTTTCCAGCGCCGCGCGCAACCGCAGCGCGTCGCCCGACACCAGGGCCGGCAGATCGCGCGCGATGATAGTCGCAGCCTTGATGCTTTTATTGCCGGCGCGCGCGCTGAGCACCTGCGCCACCGCTTCGGCCAGCGCGCGCGGCGAGAACGGCTCGTTGTGCAATACGATGCCAACGGCGTCGGCGCGGACGGCATCGACAATCAAAGTGGTGAGCGCGGCCAGATGATCGGCGCCGCTCTTGATGGTATTCGCCCATTCGCGCTCGCGTGTGCCCAGATCGGAGGAGGCAAGCAATTCGGCCAGCGCCACCATGCCGGTCAGCGGCGTGCGGATGTCGTGCGCGATGCTGGCGAGCGCGGCCTCGATCGCTGCCGGCGCCGCCGATCTACGCGAACGCGCACGCACTGTCCGCGGTCGTTTGCGCGGCCGCTTGCTGGGCCTGAGCTTCGCCATCTGTCCCCCGCGCCCCTCATGCCGACCATGCCACGGAAGCGCCGCTCAATCGAGCCCGACCAGGGCGCGGATGCCGGCGGCCGGCACGCCGCGCGCGCGCAACTCGCGTAGGCCGGTGGCTTGCGTCGATTTCGACAGCTTGCGGCCGTCGGCGTCGAGAATAAGCCGGTGGTGGTGGTAGCGCGGCTGCGGCAGACCGAGCAGCGCCTGCAATAGCCGGTGCACGCTGGTTGAATGGAACAGGTCGCACCCGCGCACCACATCGGTGATGCCTTGCGCGGCGTCATCCACCACCACCGCCAGATGATAGCTGGTGGGCGTGCCCTTGCGCGCCAGGATCACGTCGCCCCAAAGTGCGGGATCGGCGGCAATGGTGCCGGTTTCGCCGGCCGGCCCGGCGCCGGTTTCATCCCAGGTGAGTGAGCCGGCGCGCGCGATTGCTGCCTGCATATCGAGCCGCAAGGCATAGGGCTCAGCCGTCGCCATACGGCGGGCGCGCTCGGCCGCGCTTATCGACTTCGCGTCACCGGGATAGAGCGGCGTGCCGTCGGGATCGCGCGGCCACGGCTCCCGTTTCGTGACCATGCGCGCGATTTCGGCGCGGCTTTCGAAGCTCGGATATACAAGGTCCATCGCGTCAAGACGGGCGAGCGCCGTGCGATAATCGTCGTAATGCTCGGACTGCCGCCGCACCGGCCGCTCCCATGTGATCCCGAGCCAAGCCAAATCCTCATAGATCGCCGCTTCGAATTCCGGCCGACAACGCGCCTCGTCGATATCCTCGATACGCAGCAGCAGCCTGCCACCGGCGCGCGCCCTATCGGCATTGAGCAGCGCCGACAGCGCATGGCCGAGATGCAGATAGCCGTTTGGCGACGGCGCGAAGCGGAAAACGGGTGGCATGGCTTTTCTATCTATCGTCTTGCTTGCTACACCGATAGCGCATGACCCACTTCCTCCATAGCGACGCCGATCTGCAGGCCGGCCTGGCGCAGCTGATCCTCGCCGATCCACGGCTCAAGCCGGTCGCCGACAAGGCCGGCGCCTTCAACCTGCGCCGCCGCGAGGCCGGCTATGCCGGCCTGTGCGCGATCGTGTGCGGCCAGCAGCTCTCGACCGCCAGCGCCGCCGCGATCCGGACACGGCTGTTCGCCGCCTTCGATCCGTTTCATCACGACACGGTGCGCCGCGCGCGTGTCGACAAGCTCAAGCGGCTTGGCCTGTCGGCGCCCAAGATCAAATCGATCCGCGAAATTGGCAAGGCGGTTGCCAAAGGCCACATCGATTTGACCGCGGTCGGCAATATGGACGCCGACGCGGCGCACGCCGCACTCACCGCGCTGCATGGCATCGGTCCCTGGACCGCCGATATCTATCTGTTGTTCTGCCTCGGTCACGCCGATGCGTTTCCCTCAGGCGACCTCGCGGTGCAGGAATCCGCGCGCATCGCCTTCGGCCTGCGCAAGCGGCCGGACGCCAAAGCGCTCACCAAGATGGCCGAAGCCTGGCGGCCCTGGCGTGGTGTGGCGGCGCATCTGCTGTGGGCCTATTATCACGTGGTAAAGAAGCGCGACGTGGTGCCGGTTCAGCCGGACGCAAAAAAGCCGACCCAAAAGAAAACGACCAAAAGGAAAAATAGCAATGGCTGAACTCGACGGCCCAAAACTTGATGGGCCAAAAATCGAGCCGCGCTCGGGCAATGCGAAACAATTGGTGGTGTTCCTGCATGGCTATGGCGCCGACGGCAACGACCTGATCGAGATCGGGCGAGCCTGGCAGGGCATGCTGCCGGACGCCGCTTTCGTGTCGCCGCACGCCCCTCGCCCCTGCGGACAGGCCCCGGTCGGGCGCGAATGGTTTCCACTGACGTTTCGCGATCCCAACGAACGCTGGGTCGGCGTCAATGCGGCCGCGCCCGGGCTCGACGCCTTTCTCGACGCCGAACTCAAGCGGCGCAATTTACCGCCCTCGGCGCTCGCGCTGGTCGGTTTCAGCCAGGGCACCATGATGGCGCTGCATGTCGGCGTGCGCCGCGCGGTGCCGCCGGCTGCCATCGTCGGCTATTCCGGCATGCTGGTGGTGCCGGAAAATATCGAACCTGACGCCTTCGCGGCCGAGATCCGCAGCAAGCCGCCGGTGCTGCTGATCCATGGCGACGCCGACGAGCTCATCCCGGTGCAGGCGGTCCTCCACGCCGCGCAAGGGCTGGCCGCGCTGGATGTGCCGGTGCAATGGCACATCTCGTCCGGCATCGGCCACGGCATCGACCAGGAAGGCCTGCGCCACGGCGGGGAATTCCTCGCCCGCCAGTTTGCCACCCGTAAATAGCTCCTGATTTGCGCATGATCTTGTCCGAAAACCGGTACCCACTTTTCGGGATCATGCGCTTGGGGTAACCCCCCACAACGACTTCACAATCCCGTCACGCTGCCCTATTAATAGGGCCGTTAGCTGCGTGGCGGCAGCCTATGGGAGGTTGAGGAGCGTCACTTGAACGTGCACGTTTCGGCGAGCGGTTTCCCGGCTTTGGTTCTCAACGCGGATTTCAGACCGTTGAGCTATTACCCATTGTCGCTGTGGTCCTGGCAGGACGCGATCAAGGCCGTCTTTCTCGACCGAGTGAACATCGTCGCCAATTACGACCGCGCGGTGCACAGCCCCACTCTCGAAATGAAGCTGCCGAGCGTGGTCTCGCTCAAGACCTATGTGAAGCCGTCGACTCACCCGGCCTTCACCCGCTTCAACGTGTTCCTGCGCGATCGCTTCTCCTGCCAGTATTGCGGCGACCGCGACGACCTCACCTTCGACCACTTGCTGCCGCGCTCGCGCGGCGGCCACACCACCTGGGACAATGTGGTGGCCGCCTGCTCGCCTTGTAATCTGCGCAAAGGCAGCCTGACGCCGAACGAAGCCAAGATGTGGCCGTCGCAGATGCCGTTCCAGCCGACGGTGCATCATTTGCACCGCAACGGCCGGCTGTTCCCGCCGAACTATCTGCACGAAAGCTGGCTCGACTATCTCTATTGGGATACCGAACTCGAGCCGTAAGGCTGAGATTCTCCATGCTCCAATTGGAGCCTGTCATGATCGTGAGGCAATGCTGAAGCCTTAACGGTAGCCCGGCAACATCCACACTTGCCGATCATGATAAGTTCCTGGCATCGGCATTTTTCCGCCGAAATTGCACGGGAACGGTTCGCGGCACTCCTCGTTTTCCTCACTGGTAGGCAGAAACACGTTCTGCCGGAACTTAGGAGGGAACTTATGAGGCGGAAACTTCTTCTCACCACCGCAGCATTGAGTGTGGTACTCGGCGCCGGCGGATTAGCCGCTGCACAGGATCGCAGCGGCGACGACAGCGCTAGACACAAGCAGACGATCCAGCAACAGGATCGGAACCAGCACAAACTCTCGAATGACACCGCGCCTGCGAACAGCCGGCAGACCACCGGTCAGGCGCCATCGTCGAGCCAATCACAAACGCAGACCACGCCCGCGGATTCAACTGTCCAACCGCAGCAGAATTCTGCCCAACCGCAGCAAAATTTGGGCCAGAACAACGCGACCGGCAGCAGCCAGACCGGCACCTCACAATCCGGCGCAAACCAGCCGGCCGCGGGCCAGTCCAACCAGCCTTCATCGGCGCAGACGAACCCGCCGGCGCCGACCAATCAGCCGAGTTCGGCGCAGACCGCTCCGTCCAACCAGACTCGGCAGCCCTCGACCGCCACAGGCAGCCAGACTGGGCGGCAGCCTTCCACGGCTCAGCAGCAGCCGAGTCAGGGCACGGTGAACGCGAATGGGCAGGCGCAGTCCGCTACGCGGCTATCGGCGTCGCTGCAGTCCTCGCAGAAGACCCGCCTCAACCAGGTGGTCGCGAAACTCGACGTCCGACCGATCACCAACGTGAACTTCTCGATCGCGGTCGGTACCGCCGTGCCGCGCACGGTGACACTGCATCCGGTTCCGGCGGCCATCGTCGAGATCATTCCGCAGTATCGTGGCTATGATTTCTTTGTGGTGCGCGACGAGATCGTGATCGTCGAGCCGAGCAGCCACACGATCGTCGACGTAATCGAGCGTAGCGGCGGCTCGCGTGCGCAGGCGACCAGCAGCGAGCGCAAGCTCAATCTTTCCTCGCAGCAGAAGGAAGTCATCCGCAAGCATTCGCAGCGGCGGGTGACGACCACCGGCTCGGCGTCACGCTCGCAGACCAAAATCATCGTCGGCGAGGAGGCGCCGGAGTCGGTTGAGATCCACACCTTCCCCGAGGAGGTCTATCGCGAGGTGCCCGCAATCCGCAGCTATCGCTACATCGAGGGCGATCGCAGCATCTACCTCGTAGAGCCGGAAGGCCGACGAGTGATCGAAGACATCGAGTAAGTGCGCAATCCGCGTTCGGGAAAAAGAGCGGCTGCGGCCGCTCTTTTTTTGCGCTCGCTCGGATCAATGTCCCGGCAGCATCCGCCGCAGCACGCGGTCGCGGCGCACGAAATGATGATAAAGCGCGGCCGCCACGTGCAGGCCGATCAACGCCAGCATCGCATAGTTCGCCAGCGCGTTGTGCACGTCGCCGGTCCAGCGGAAACCCGGCATTCGCGTCGCGACCAGTTTCGGCATTTCGACCAGACCGAACAGCATGACCGGAAAGCCGTGCCATGAGACGTTGATCCAGCCCAGGATCGGCACCGCGAACAGCAGCAGGTAAAGCAGCCAGTGCACGACGCGCGCCGACTGCATCTGCCACGGCGGCAATCCGTCTTCCGGCAGCGGCTCGGTATGCGGCAATCCGCCAGCCGAGACGCACGACCGCGACGGCGAGGGTCAGTACGCCGAATGAGAGGTGCAGGTTGATGAGCGTGTCGGGCTTGGTGTTGCGGCCGATATGCGGCATCGCCCAGGCGATGACAAACTAGGCGGCGAGCAGGCCGAGGATCGCCCAATGCAGCAGTTTCGCCAGGCCGGTGTAGCCGGGATGCGCATCTGAACTGTTCATGGTTTTGGCAGAGCCTTGCGCTGGGTTATTTTCGGCTAAGGATGTCGTTGAAGTTCTTGAACGGCTCGTCTGCTGCCTAGTGCGAATTCCGCACGAGCGAGCCGCGCGCGCCCCAGGCGGCGACGGCGGCCAGGCTCAGCGACACCAGCGCGTCATAGCCGGGCAGCGATATGCCGAATAATCGCCAGGCGGCCTCATCGCAACGCACCAGACTGATGCGCTGCAACTGGTTCATCATGTCGCGCACCGAGCCAATCTTGTTGAGCGGCCCGGAACAATCGTTCGGCCCCGGCCAGAACTTCCATTCGACGCCGGCGTGATAGGCGGCCAGCCCGGTGTTCCAGAGCATGAAGACGGCAATCACCAGGAATCCCGCGAGCAAGACCTTGCTTGAGGCGCCGTGATTTGCTCCGAGCCAGAGCAGGAGCGCCAGCGGCACGCAGAAATAAAATGCGTATCGCTGCTCCAAGCAGAGCGGGCACGGCGCCAGCAGCATGACGTACTGGAAGAAGAAAAAGCCGCAGATCGTGAGCGCGCCGACGACTGTGATGATCGCCGCCGCGGCAAGCGGCGGGTTCTTGCGGATGACCGCCAGGTAGTCGTTCATATACCGCTCCGCATGCCCGCTAACGTCACGCTGTAATTTTTGACCCGGGGATGCATGATTTGCTGATCAGGCTATCGGGTGAGCTTTATCACGGACAAAACGACCATACCAGCGTACGCCGCGACCGGACTGCGATGCTTTGGGGGGCGCTTTAAGGCGAAGCAGACATTTGCGGCTTTGCCCATGCCTTCGTCCAAGCGGCGGAGAATTCAGCGGTAGACGTAAACAATTCGACGCGAAGTTGGAGGTGCTCTGGCTAGTACCGCCCCCTGCTTCCGCTTCGGCGTCGGCAGTCTTAGAATCTAATGCCGAAGATAGCTAGAAGTTTTCGAAGGAAAATGGCTGCCACGCAGCTGGCTTCCCAACACCCAGCGGCCAACCGTCAGCTCCAGCGCAGCAGGTGCTTTTCCAGTCGGCCGGCCAGAGAAAAGATAATGAGCACGACAGCCAAGATTAGAACGATGATCGCCATCATCAAGGCGGCATTGTAGGTGCTTTGCGCAAATGAGAGTAAATATCCGAGCCCGCGACTGGCCGCCACAAACTCCCCGACGCATGCACCCGTAAATGCGAAGCCGACCGCTACCTTCAGGCTGCCCAATACCCAGGCGGCAACCGAAGGCAGATACACGTGGCGAACGAGGGCTGCGCGGTCGCCGCCGAGCGTGACGATGCGCTCGACCAACCGGCGATCAATCTGCCGTATGCCGGTGAACACGGAAAAGAAAATAAGCACCGCCACGAGAATGAAAGAAAGTGCCACCTTAGAGGAAAGACCGATGCCGAACCAGATGACGAAAAGTGGAGCAAGGACTACACGCGGGATTGCGTTCAGCAATGTCATCACCGGCTCGATCAATTCGGCGATAAAGGGGACGAGAGCGGCAACAACGCCGAGCAGAATGCCAACGATAATACCGAGTAAAAGACCGCCCAGCGCAGCCGAGAAGGTCGCCTCTAGATGTGGCCAGATGCGCCCGTCGCCAAAAAGTTCCACCAACGCCGATCCGATCTGGCTGGGGCTGGGCGCGTAGAGAGGGTTCAACATATTAGCACGGCCGGCCGCCTCCCAAACCGCGAGTAGGATTGCGAGCACCAAGAGGCGACGCACCCAGGCATATCGGGGATCGAGTGCCGTCATGCGGCCACCGCGCGTGGGTAATCAACTTCACGGGAGAGGTCTGACCATAATTTTTCGTAGAGCGGAGCAAAGGCAGGATGCATGCGCGCGCGCACGGGGTCGCGCGGACGCGGGATCGGCACCGCATAATGCTGCGTGACATGGGCACGCGGCCCCTGAGAAAGCAGATAGACGGCGTCGGATAGACTGATCGCCTCTTCTAGATCGTGAGTCACGAGGAGCACGCTGATCTTCTCGCGCTCGACTAACGCAACGACGTCACGCACGATACGAGCGCGTACGATAGCATCAAGAGAGGCGAACGGCTCGTCCATCAAAATGAGCCGAGGCTTCATCACAAGCACCTGCGCCAGCGCTACGCGCTTGCGCTGGCCGCCGCTGAGTTTGCGCGGAAAGCGATCGCCCAAGCCGCCAAGCCCGAGCCGATCGAGCCAAGTTTCCGCCTCGTCCAGCGCCGCGCGTCGCGTCGTACCATTCAAAGTCAGCCCAAGAGCAACATTGTCGCGTGCGGTTTTCCACGGCAGCAGAGCGTCATCCTGAAATAGGATGCCGATCTCGGAACGGGAAAGCCCTGTTTTAATGCTGCCGGCGAGCGGCTTCTGCAGCCCAATCAGGGCGCGCAGCAAGCTTGATTTCCCCGATCCGGACGGCCCGACGAGGCTGACAAAGCGACCTTCATCGACGTCGAGACTCGCCCCTTCGAGGACTGGCTCGCCGCTGTAGGAAATGGTGAGATTACGGACGCGCAACGTTCAACCTCCCAGGATCGACGTATCGTGCAGACCACTGATATCGGTGTCCGGCTTGACGAGCCCCCCGATGATCAAGCTTTGCGCGACGCGCTTGGCCGAATCGAGATCGATCTTCGGCGTCACCGGATAGAGCGCCTCGCGGTAGCGCACGAGAATCTCCCCGAACTCCTTTGTATCGAGACCCGTGACCATCTCCTTCGGGAAGGCGCCGACCAATTGCTCGCCCGTCATTGTGCGCAAGGCCTGCAGGGCTTCCGTGAGCGCTTTGGCGAGCGCGGTCATTTCCGGCCTGCGCCGATCGATCTCACCCGCCCGCACCGCAACGCCCATGAATTCGAAGGAACCGCCGAGATATTTGTTGGCGTCCTCGATGTCCATGCCATTGACGAGCACACGCGCGCCAGATCTCTTCAGCAGCGTGAGCGCGGGCTCCTGCACAAGTCCGGCCTCAATCTGCCCCTGCCGCAGCGCCTCCATCAGATTGACGCCCATGGTTGCAAATTGGACCTTGCTGGCGTCGGCTCCAGCTTGCTTGAGCAGGTAGAGCGTCAGCGCGTGGTCGGCGTTCCCGAGCGCGGAGACCCCAACGGTCTTGCCCTCCAGATTCTTGATGGTGGTGATTTGGCCCGCGCTCTGCGGCGCGGTGACCACGGCGAACAACGGCAAGCGTCCCGTGGTGACGAAGCGCCGGATCTCCGCTTTTTTCGCATAGGCTTGAATGGCGACATCGAGTGCCGTCGCTGCATAATCGACGGCGCCGCCGACGAGCGCCTGCATCGCCGCACTGCCGCCGCGCGTGTAAACGAGTTCGACATCAAGCCCGTTCTTCTTGAAATAGCCTGCCGAACGCGCAACCTCGTAGGGCACGCCGCAGAGTAGCTGGCTGCAATAGGCGAGCGTAATTTTTTTGTCTTGCGCCTCCGAGGACGTCGGACGCACCGACGGCAACAGGCTTGCGACCAAGGCTGCGCCCTTGAGAATCGACCGCCGCGATACGTCGGTGTCGGGAACGTGTGCGGTTGTTTCGTCACAGCAACTCATGGCATCTCTCTCGTGCTATGCCCGCGATACATTTGAAATGACGCTTATCACGCTAGTCACCAGTAAACATGCATGAGTGCAATGGATTGTTATTCCAAAGTTTTCGGCATCGCCGAAGCGATCATTCCATAGATCGCAGTATCGATGAAACGAGCGTTCTGCCGCGCTTGCAGAAAATTGCCTTCTGTGTGTACCGAAAGCCTTATTCGCGTTGGTGAGGTGACAGAATCGCCTTAGCGCGCGCTGCAATCCAGCATTGGGAATGCGAACGCACCCCTATTCCAAATGTCATCGATCTCGCGTGTGAGGAAATTGCAAGGCGCTGGAAACAGCGTCCAGAGTTTGGTCCCGTACTCCTCGTATATACTGACGAGCCCATGTGGCCAGAGCCCGAGTGCCCCTCTCGCGTGCTTTGCATGCAATGCGAACTGCATCCAAATAACGAAACTGCTATTTGGCGAGCCACGGGTTCTTCCTTGCGCGCCAAAAAATGTAGCATAATTGCAACACATAAATTCCAATCCGTGCGCAAAGACCGGTATTGCCCAAAAAATAACCGCTTTGGCAAAACTTTCGTCTTGTCCCTGTCCGTGGCCACATGTGTAAATTTAGCCCTAGTGCAGGTCCTTTTGCGTACGGGTCGATCGCAGCCGGGGTTTGATACGGGTTTGTGCGCAAGAGTGATGGGCGGTTGTATCGGCTGTAAGTCGATCGAACGAAAAAGGGGCAGGCTCAATGAATAAAGTTGTTTTGTCCGTAGTCGCGGCGCTTGCGATTTCTGGTGCACCCGCATTCGCAGCCGACATGCCAATGAAAGCCGTCAAGGCTCCGGCCGCGACCTCATGGTGGGATACCTTCACGATAACCGGCCACGTTGAAGCCGGCATCACGGGAAATTCGATAAGGCCTTCCGACGGCATCAATTTTGGCCATCTCTTCACGGATAAGGCCAATTCCCTATTGTTGAACCAGACAGTGCTGACGCTGCAACGCCCGCTCGATCCGAAAGCCACCGGTTACGATTCCGGCTTCAAATTCCAAGCGCTGTACGGGTCGGACGCGCGCTACACTCACTTCCTCGGCGAGTTCGATCAATCGATCAGCGGCAGAAATCAGTTCGATATCGTCGAGGCCCATGCGCTGTTCCATCTGCCGTGGCTGACTGAGGGCGGCATCGATCTGAAAGTTGGTCAGTTTGTGACCCTGGAGGGCGCCGAGGTCATCTATGCGCCGGACAACGCGCTTTACTCACACTCCTACATCTTCAATTTCGGCATCCCGTTCAAGCACACCGGTATCATGGCGACAATTAACGTCAATTCGGTTTTCCATATCATGACCGGCGTTACCACGGGCGTGAATACGTCGTTCGGTAATACGTTCAATTGCCTCAATTGTGGAGACAACAACAAGGCCATCTCATTCCACGGCGGGTTTGGCTTTGATGGCCTTTTGAACGGCACGCTTTCGATCATGGCGACAACCCATATCGGTCCGGAAAATCCGAACGTATCGGCGGTCGTGGATGCGGGCGTCAATCCCAATAAGGCTCTCCGCTATCTCAACGACGTCACGGCCATCTGGAAGGTGACCGACAAGCTCACTTTGACCACCGACGTAAACTATGCACGTGACGATGGCTTCAACGCCGACGGCTACGGGGTAGCGCAATATGCGGTTTATACGGTCAACGATTGGCTGAAAATTGCTGGACGCGCCGAAATCTGGCGCGACAACAAAGGCTTCTTCGTTGCCGCCTACCCCGGTAATCTCGATTTCGTCAAATTCGAGCGCGGCGACCCGACGGCGGTAGCTATCGGTGGCGGTGCGACCACCTATGGCGCGCTCACGGCCGGCCTCACTATCACGCCCCCAGTTCCGAAGAACTCGTTCTTCACAGGGCTGATCGTCAGACCCGAGATTCGCTACGATACGTCTATGAACGGCACCACGCCCTTCGGCGCTGGCACGAAGAGGTCGCAATTCACGTTTGGCGGCGACATCATTATTCCGTTCAAAATCCGGTAATCGTGAAGCGAACACTCGCGATACCGGTTGGTATTGGAGCCAAGCTGTCGGCTGACCTGACGCTCGGCGGCCTGAAGCAAGCGACTGAACTCTGTCCCTGGGGCGGCGGCCGATCATTCGGCCGTCGCCCTTTGTATTTTTGGCGCGTCTTGCGCGCGGCGTGCAACACGCGCGCCGATATTGAACGCGCCAAAGCTGGTTCAGTTCACCGTCAAGCAGAAGGCAAGAAGGAAACACCGCATCACAGCAATGCCGAAAGAGGGCCGAGTTGTTTCCCAATCCGTATCACCGGATCAAGATGAATGAGCCATATCTGCTGGCACGAATTCACGACAAATTCCGAGCGCTTCTTTGGACGGAAGGTCCGCGCTGTTCGTTAGCTTAGACATAGTCAAACGGCGGCTGCGTGGGTCGAGCTTGGCGATCAGCGTGCGACTGTCCGCTCAATATTCAGGCGGGAGTTAAAGATTTAGGCACGATGCAAGATCGTCGTCGGTGCTCAGCATTAGTCATACATATGTTTTGTGGCGAGCAGACCATTGTCGACCTCTATCGATCATTTTAAGCGACGCACTCATAACATTCGAGATGTTAAGAGGCGGACCGGACCGAAGCTGACGGCTCAGCCGCGATTTTATGCCTGCCGGCATATAACCGTTCAAAATATCCTTCCAAGGCGAGGTCGCGCGTCTTTCGACTGTGGCTCAGGGCTTCATGGACCCCGTCGAACAGCGCCGTTTCGGCCTTCTTAAGAGGCGCGTCATCGGGGACAGGATGACGGTCTTGTCTGATCGCGCACGCCGCGGCGCCAATCATCTGCATCATGGGGTTGAATGCCGAAGCGAACATGTAGCGGCTGGTCCGCATCGGATGGAGCCATTCAGTAGCCGCGATCGAAACCGGTGTGACGCTCGCCTGCACCGCCTTCGACAGCGTCGCTGTGTACACGCTATCCAGCTGTTCCGAGATGCTCTTGACGCGCTCAAAGGCGGACCGGTCGGACGGAAATCGGACATCCTCGACGCGCCGCTCCTCAAACCGGACAGTGTACGCGCCCGTGCGGCAGTCGGGATTTTCCGTTGGATTATCGATCTTCATCTCGTAAAGGCCAGGCGAAAGCGAGGCGACTTCGGCCAAGCTTTGAAGGATGGCGCGATGTTCAAGTCTTGCAACCGCCCCAGACACGAAGATGCCGAGATGACCGACGTGGCGATTGGTCAGGTAAACGATACGTTGGCCAGCCCGCTTGAGATCGTCGGTATCCTTGTAGACAAGGGGGATCCAGCCGAGCGCCTGATGCGGCGGCGTGATATCGTCGCCATAGGAGGCGAAGATAACCAGCGGATTGCGAATGCCGCGAAGATCGGCAACGCAACAGTCGCAAACGGGTAATGTCCCTTGTTCCAGGCGGTTGCCGACGAATAGATTCTCGACAATGGCAAGGATCTCCTCGCGACTTAGAAAATAGAAGCTGCCCCACCAGCGTTCGAAATCGAGGAAGCGCTCGCGCTCGGTATCGATATGGGAAAAGAGATTGGCGTATTTATCCCAAACCGATTCCGGCTTCAGCGTCTCGAAATTCTGCACCAGCCAGGCACCGTCGAATCGACCGCCGCCGAGATCGGCGGCGAGATGGGCCAGCCAAGCTCCGCCCAAGAGACCGCCGGAGATGCGCATCGGGTTCACGCCCGACTCTCCGGCCCAGTATGAAAGCGGTGACCCGTTCAGAACTACCGGCCCAACAAGACCCTGGCAATCAGCCGCCAGGATGGTCGCGGCCCATCCGGCCTGGCAGTTGCCATAAAGGATGGGGGGCGTGCCGGAATGACGCCGTCTCACTTCTTCGACGAAGCGGCGCAAGGTGTGCAGAACATCCGCGAGCGTCTGTCCCGGGCAAGGTTCCGGAAAAAAAGCGACGAAATAAACCGGGTAGCCCTCGTGCAACGCGATGCCCACCTCGGAGTCTTGCTTGAACCCGCCAATGCCGGGACCATGCCCGGCCCGCGGATCGAGAATGATGACCGGCGGCTTGGACGGATCGAGGCAGTCCTCGAGGCACTCGTCGGCCACACGGACGATCCGGAGCAAGGCATAATTCGCCGGCCGCTCGAACTGACGGGCGTCCATGATCGGTTCATAGTCGAAATCAAGCAGCGGCGGCTTGCCGGCCCGCTCATGCGCCAAGATGTCATCGGCGCGCTGGCGCAGTGCGTCGACGAACAGAAACCCGCGCTCCCAGAGGTCGCGCTGATAGGCGAAAAAATCAGACATGAATCCGAACGGACGAGGCTCCGCGTTTTTCACTTCGCGCACGACATCGTGAGATTGCTTGTTTCCCAAGTCTAGGGATTCAGGCAGCAAATTGCTTTGGGCTGCTTTCACTTAGTCGCACACCCGAACTCGGCGAACGAACACGCGGCCATTTCGTCCCACGACCCGCTGGCGCACGAGATAGCAGCCGCTGGCATAATAGCCCGGATAGCCGTAGTAGCCGTAGGCGGGATAACCGTAACCGTAGCCCGGGTAACCGAAGCCACCAAAGAAGCCATGACCGCCGTAGTAGCCGCCGTAGCCACCGCCGGACCCACCATGACCACCGTATCCTCCGCCGTGGCCACCAAATCCTCCACCGTGGCCGCCGCCCCCGCCATGGCCGCCTCCCCCGCCGTGCTGGGCCGCCGCCGGAGGAACGCTAGCGACCGTGGCGGCACCAAGCGCGAGCACCGCAATGCCGGCTATCAGAGCTTTCCTGAGAGCTATGGTCATGACGCATTCTCCTCTGAACTTGCATACCTGTGTAACGTGGTGTCTCGACCGTCTCGACCAACATCAACCCCTTTAGCTTTGTCGAGTTCCCTTTAACTTTGTCGCGTTTTATCGAACGCCTGTGCAATGCTTGTTGCGGCGGGCCGCGCAGTCTCGACTGCAAGCTTTTGCGCGAGCCCCCAGATCTCCCTGTTCTGGATGGAACCCGCATCGAATTGCTTGCGCGCATGCGCGGCAGACCGTTCAACCATCTCAGGAATGGACTTGGCGCCGGCAAGCTCGGAGGCAAAATCGAAAGCCGCACTGATGTTGGCGTGCGTCGCTTCGATGACCTTGGCGCGATAATCCCCGGCGATATCGGCGGTCGTCGCGTTCAGAGGTGTCTCAGACATGGGCTTACCCTCCTACCGGGCGGCGATTGACGGCCCTTGGACACACTCCGCCCAAGAATGGATCCAAGGCGTTTGATGAGGCGAGTCGACGACTACGCGGCTCAGTTGATCGCGAAAGCGTGCCGCCTGGCGGGCAGGTACGCGACATTATCGATCGACTAGATGTCCTGAATGGCCGGGCGAAGACCCCCCGGAGCCCCAGTCGCCAGTCGAGCAACCCGCCAAGAACAGCGAAGTGGCCATAACCACCGCCAACACCAACCTATTCATTCACATTTCTCCTTTGCAGTTTCCGACCGACTGCTCCCGCGGCTCACGGTCGGCTCACGGTCGGCTCTTGTTGCGCCGCATGTGCCCTTATTATGAGTTCGGAAAAGTCCATGGAAAGGTTACAGCTCATGCGGGCGTGACAAAAATAATTCTTTATCGGGGAAAACTGCGGCCCGGCGAAGCAGTTGCGGGGCACCATGTTGGGCGCCGCGATGCGCGCATAGCCGTCCACTCGCTGGAGGGCCTCGACTCTGGCGGGAGCCGGAAAAGGGCGTAGGCCCGGTAATACCTCAGAATTGGTAATGCTCTATCAGGCGTGATGAGGAGGAATGGACACTGACTCGTATGGGACTAAGGCATGAGGCCTGAATTCACCCTCACCGGCGCAGCTGACCGCCTTCGCACCCCGGCGCTCCCTTGCAGATGCTTTTCAAGGTATGCTCTTTGATGTTCTGCTCCGCACGCTCAAGTTCACGCGATGAGCCCTGGCGCTGGTCGAGCGGCGCGCCCGGTGGCTTGCGGGTACCCGTTTTTGTCAAGAACTCAGGATGATGCGGTTGTGGGGCGACATTGGCCGTCGGAGATCCATCGGGCCGGTCTTGTGACGCCTCGCCGGACTGCGCAAGCGCACAAGCCGGCCAGCCAAACGCAATGGCGAGAACGAGAAGAAACGAATGTCTGCGCATGTTGTTTTCGGCTTATAGTTCCCAGGTGATAACTCCCACGTTACCAATGCGAACGCGGTCGAGTTGGACTCGGATCTGTGACAACATCTATGCCGCCCGTCATATCTGCGCCGACGTTTTGCAGCATTTCACCCCCGCGCGCACCAGTTCCGGTCTTGAGCCATCTCAGGTAACTTCTGTGGCGTTCCTGGCGGGTTGTGAACCGTTCCAGGCACTTCCGGCTGCAAAACTGGTGCCGCCATCGGTGCCAGCGTATGAGGCCGAAAGGACGGTTACACTCAAGGCAGCAAGGATTCCGGGTCATGATAGCCTCCGGTTCATCTGTTTGGCGGCGATCAGGTGCCCTGTACGATCATCCATGTCATGGGCGAAATCCCAGCTGCTTCGGCTGCGCTAAGTCGAACAATTGTTTCGTTGCTCGCCAACGCCACGAATGTGCGCTCTCACTCGTAAGTTCGGAGCAGAACGCTGACAGGTTACAGGTCGCGGAAATATTTGGCGGTAATGCTCACGCATAGCTTGGCGACGCAGCGCAGCATGCAGGCAATTTCCGGCCTTCTACGTCGGACCCGCGCCACGCATGCAGCCAAATCCGCCATGCGAAGGCCGCTCAAGCTGTGGGTGATGTCTAACCGGGATTGAACGCGACGGTCGAGTCCGGAGGTGGGTTCCCTTGTGGTTCTCGGCATGCGAGTCTGGAGGATGCGCACCGGGATCGTCGTCGAAATAACCACCGCGGAGCGTGACCTGTCGACGCTCATTGTCCGGTCTTGAAGCCCTGCGCCCAAGCGAAATAATCTCTTTGGATGTGAAAGTTTTGCTGGACGTCACGGTTGAAAATCCTGCAGGTCGCCGCTCCCAATCCGATAATGTTTGGCGGTCTGTGTGAAAGCAGCGTCTGTCGCGAGCACGAGCGCGGCACCGATCAAAGCGGCTCGCTTTGCTCGGTTTGCAAGGAGGAGGATGGCGCGCATCGGTTACGCCACAGGATCCGGCGCAAGCGCGTCGGTCGCCTCTTTTGCCGCGACCTTTGCCTGGTCATAATTCTCTCTCGCGCGATTGAAACCATTCACTGCGAAGGCGCGGAACACCTCAGATATTTCGGCCGTTGGCATTTCCGGATACACCCGCGTGCAGCCAGCGCCGTTCTCAGCGGGCTCTTTCTGGCTCTATAAATTTGTGTTCCGCTTTGTCGTTGTCTCGATATTATTGCTGGCTTCACGCATGGCTTGCCGCAGAGCTTTGTCAAGGTATTCGATAACTTTGTGATCACCTTTCATTGGTCGTGCTTCTTTATCGGGAGATAGAGAAAATCAACGCATATTGTAGCGGATTGGCACCATAATAGCGATCTGGGAGCCACTCACTTCGGCCGGCGGCGGCGGCAGCGGTTGCGCGCGCTCGAGCAGCAGCAATGTCTCGCGGTCGAGCAGGCTGGAGCCGGAGCTGTGCGCGATGCGGGC
>JACPOA010000044.1 GCA_016185205.1 Hyphomicrobiales bacterium
AATGCCGGCACGTGCGGCTTTCAAGGCCCCGCCAACATCGGCAACTGCCCGACCGCTGACAGCACCTGGCAGAACCTGTTCGACATCGGTGCCAACTACCTGAACAAGTTCGGCGACTTCACCGTCGCTCTGTACGGTGCGTTCGCCTACGCCGACTTCGTCCCTGCCTTCGCAACGGGGATCGGCTCCAATATCGTGACCGGTGCCAACCTCGCCCCCTGGAAGCAGTGGGTGGTCGGCGCGCAGTTCGGCTTCGCCGGCTTCACCGTCGGTGGCGCGGCCGGCTGGGACAACAACGGCTTGGGCGCGAACTACTACACCGGCATCGACAACGACACCCGCTTCTACACTGCCGGTATCATGTACGAGACCGGTCCGTGGCAGATGTCGTTCATGTGGGCCGGCTTCTACAACACCAACGGCAACGGTTCGGCCAGCGTCACGGCGCTCAATACCCAAAGCGGCTTCTTCGCTCAGACGCTCAACACGGCTGCTGCGACCGGCGTCCCGGGCGTCAACAGCACGGCGTTCAACGGCAACCCCCAGACGTCTCTTCTGTTCGGCTCCGAGACCGTCACCAAGTGGGAAGTCGGTGCCAACTACGCGCTCGGACCGGGCGTGAAGATCACCGGCGGCGCCGTGATGTTCATGGCTGGTGGCCCGAGCAATGCCGTCAGCGGCAGCTCCTGGGCGTTCCTGCTCGGCATGGACCTGCGCTTCTAGTCGCGGATCGACGACGGCAAATGGAGAGAGTGGACCTATCGGTCTGCTCTCTCCTCCGTTCGCACTATTCCCGCAGGGCACGTTCGCGGGCCGCCCGCAGGCGGCGGCTCGAAATGTCGGGGCCACCATCGATTTCCTGCCGCAGCCGGGCGACGCGCTCTGCGGCCTCCCCGAGCAGGCGCTCCAGCGTCGCCAGCCTGCGGAAGCTCGAGGTACTGGTCGACGCACGGATGCGGATGCCGTCATCGCTCAGCGATGCCAGGCTCACCAGGCCCTCCGACCACAGCGTCGCAACGCCCTGCGTCAGCAGTCGGTCCACCACAACCGCCGCTTGCCAGCGGAAGTCCGACAGGAGCTGATAGTTCAGCGGCACACCGCCGCGCAGCCAGCGGAAGCCATGATGCGTTTCGGACAAACGCTCGAGCTGGCGCGCACTGCCAACGCCTTCGACGCAGGCGTACAGCCACAAGGCCAATACCACTCGCGGGTCCGGCGGCGGCTGGCCCGGGGTATGGGCCCCCGCCCGTATCCACTCGAACAGACCCGACAGATCGACCTGCTGCACGTAGGACCACACGACTCGCGCCGGATGGTCCGCTTCTATCAACGCATCGAACTCGAAGCGCTCGAACACGACGGCTGTCCGCTGCGCTTCCACGTACCGCACCACGAGAGGCTGCTGCATCGGCGTGTTCTGCCGTGCCAGTCCGCCGAATGAATCCTTGGCGTCTTCCATCATGGCGATGCCTCCTCTCGACCCATCGACTCATCTGCCCATGACAGACAGTCGAAAGAGATCAAAAACTCTGAGATTGCGAGCACCGACGCGAAAGTCGGCGCAAGGGCGGGGTCCGCGACGAATCTCGACGTCGCGATCGTAAGCGACGATTTCTTCATCACTCTCCTCCTTCGCTTCGGGCAAGACTGTCTGAACCAGATCGGAACTCGGCTCTCAGCGTCACCACAAGTCCTTTCGGATTCGGCACCTGTCAACGGCTGGCGGTCGAAGCTCGACACGAACAGTGCCGTCTCTTCAGCCGTCACTTCCAATTCATCAGGAATCGGAGAAGGTCGAGCTGGCGGAGACAATCGATCCATGACCCAAGCCATCGCAGCGCGCATCTTCGACATGGCATCCGAGGTCGGGTACTCAGCCGCAATTGCCCTCTAGGCACCGGAATCCCGGCGAGATAGCGTGTCGCGAAGACACGCAACGCGCCAGCACCACGTTATTCTAGGCAAAGCATCGATACCCCGATCTCGACATTCGGCGACCCGCATCGGGTACGACACGGGAAGCACAAACAATGGTCAGGTCAGGCTTTGGGAGGAGGCCCAGTCATCTTGGGCTGGAAGGATACAAGAGGCACCGCCGCTGGCGGCGATGCTTGCTCATGGTCGGGACATACTTGGACGTCGAAAGACGTGATCACCGCACATACATGTACGTGACATCCTTCGATCAGTTGATCTGCGCAACGCCCCTTGTGGCCAGCATCGGCGTGGTCAGAATCAGCATAAACTACCGGCACACTCCTGGTGTCCCACGCTGTCCCACTTGGCACGAAAATGTGGAATGCCGCAGCAAATGCGACAGACAGCAAACACAACGCCGCCACACACTGCCGCATGCGAAGTCTTACGAGTAGGAATCCGGCGCGTTGCACGCGCCTAAGATGCTGCTGCCCAATGTTCTCCGTCAAGAGATGGCTCAACAATATTTCCGCAGAGGATCGGCCGGTCTTCCGCGTCACGGTGCGATAAGCGGCTGATTTACCTAGCGTTTCCGCTTTCATGTTTGAGCCGGTTGTCGCCGACCATGCATACGCACGGATGGGTTTAAGGCTGCCTATTCCCCGCACCTGAGATGCGACCTCGTCGAAGGATGGGAATGCTAACAGATCGTGTCCCATGACGTGGTGTAGGTGCCTGCGGTAGGCACGTCGATTCCGGATGCTGGCCGGATCGGTCAGGCAGCTACATGAGGCAGCCCAACCAAGTGATCATCGCTGATCGGAGCGATGCTTTCCAGAGTGATGTACCTGGCGCGCTGGACCGCCCACTCATCGTTCTGCTCGAGCAGGATGGCGCCGACGAGGCGGACGATGGCGTCCTCGTTGGGGAAGATGCCGACGACGTCGGTGCGTCGCTTGATCTCGCCGTTGAGGCGCTCGAGCGGGTTGGTGGAATGCAGCTTGGCGCGGTGCTGAGCCGGGAAACTCATGTAGGCGAGCACGTCGGGCTCGGCGTCGTCCATCAGGGCGGCGAGCTTGGGCACCTTGGGCCTGAGCTGATCGGCGACGCGGCGCCATTGTGCCGTAGCCTGCTTGGCATCGTCCTGGGCGAAGGCCGTCGCAATGAACGCCGAGACGACGCGTCGACCGCTGCGCCCGGCATGGGCCAGGACGTTGCGCATGAAGTGGACGCGGCAGCGCTGCCAGGTTGCGGTGAGGACCTTGGACACCGCCGCCTTGATGCCTTCATGGGAGTCGGAGATCACCAGCTTGACGCCGCGCAGGCCGCGGCGCGCCAGCTTGCGCAGGAAGGCCGTCCAGAAGGTCTCGGCCTCGGACGGCCCGATGTCCATGCCGAGGACCTCGCGACGGCCATCGGTATTGACGCCAACAGCAACGATCACGGCAACCGACACGATGCGGCCATCCTGGCGAACCTTCACGTAGGTGGCGTCGATCCACAGATATGGCCAGTCGCCCTCGATCGGCCGATCGAGGAACGCCTTGACCCGCTGATCGATGTCCTCGCACAGCCGCGAGACTTGGCTCTTGGAGATGCCGCTCATGCCCATCGCCTTGACCAGGTCGTCGACAGAGCGGGTCGAGATGCCCTGGATGTAGGCTTCCTGGATCACCGCCGTCAGCGCCTTCTCGGCCATCCGCCGCGGCTCGAGGAAGGTCGGGAAGTAGCTGCCCTTGCGCAGCCGCGGGATGCGTAGCTCGACGCTGCCTGCGCGGGTCTCCCAGTCGCGATCACGGTAGCCGTTGCGCTGCGCCAGCCGGCTCGCGCTCTTCTCGCCGTGCGCTACGCCTGTCAGCGCGCCGACCTCCAGCTCCATCAGCCGCTCGGCGGCAAAGCCGATCATGTCGCGCAAAACATCGCTGTCAGGAGTCTTCTCCACGAACGCGCGCAGGTTCATCATCACATCGGTCATCGGTGGTGTCCTCGGTCTTCGGTTGGTGTCGCAACCCGACCCTTTACCCGGAAATCGCCGATGACCACCGCTGGGGATAAGTAGCCCGCCGCCGCCAGACTCGTGGCGGTCGCTGCGGCGGGCTACTTATCCCCAGCTCCTACACCACTCCCTGGGACATGACCGCCGCCGGGCGCTTGAGATGGATCAAAGCACAGGCGCATGGAACGTTCATAGATAACTGCTGCCGCATTTATCGGCGCAACCGGAAGGAGATTGCCCCATGACCACCGTTGGAAAGACCGCCATTGCCGCGGGCTTGGCCTTCGCCATCAGTGCGTTCAGCTTTGCGCAGCTTGGATTTGGCCAGCAATCGACCACCGGCGCGGGAGCCGTGCAGAGTCCCTCTGCAGGTCAGCCGATTGGACGTGACGACTGGGTCCGCCAGCCCGGTGACCAGCCCGGTCCCAGCTCAGGTATGGGTATGCATGGCGGCTCGGCGACACAGTCCATGGGAAGCAGACAGCATATGGGAGGCGGCACGGTTCCCGGCCCCGGCACGCATGGCCACTCCTCGTCCCCGAAAGCGGGTGAGACGAAGGAACTGCAGGACAAGCAGCACAGCATGCCGGCGATGCCGAGTCATTCCTCAGGCTCGACCAAGTGAACTCCCTCAAAAATCCGGGCGGCCGCAAGGACACCCGGATTTTTGAAACGAATAGGCGTCGGCGGCCTGGACTCGGCCGGCGATTGCCGACAAGAAGCTGGTCGCTCCAGGGGGCGGAGATGAGGCTCAGCGGCTTCTGGAAGAGCGTATACGGCAAGAGCGCCGCTCGCCGGCGGCTGATGGCGATGCTTTCGCTGTTGTTCGTCGCGACCGCAGGAAGTGCTGTGGCCGACGACCTGGACCAGGTGTTCGTGCGTGCGGATGGCCTTGTTGTCTATTTCGCGGCGGTACCATCCGCTTTCGCCCTCGGGCATCCCGCGGATCACACTGGCCGCGAGATGCATAGGAATGCACCGGACGGCCGCTATCTCCATCACCTGATGGTGGCGGTGTTCGATTCAGCCACCGGCGTTCGGATCACGAATGCCGACGTGACCGCGGTCGTGCAAGGTGCCCCCAAGCCCTCAGACGGCCGGGTAAGGCTCGAGTCGATGGCGGTCGGAGGCGCTCAGGCCTATGGCGGGCTGGCAACGCTGCCTCCGCGCCATCGCTACCGCATCGAGATCGAAGTGGTTCGCCCTGGCGCCGCGCCCGTGCGTGCCACCTTCATGCATCAGCATTTGCAACCCTAGACAAGACAACCGATTGGCTTCCCGTTCTGTCCCGGCGCAACACTGACAGTCGAGAGAACACACCGCCGTTTGGCGCCCCGACGAACTCGGTCGGGGCATGCCAGGTGATGTCGCGGCACCAGCAAGCGGGGGCTCGAGGCACTGAGGGCGAAGGTCCGACACGGCCGCAGGTCAGCATCATCCAGCAGACTGTTATTACTGAGCCGATGAGGTGACGGCTGATGGCAAACGCAATAGATCCGAATGGATCGGCGACACGGCCGCGCCAGATACCCATGCTCATGATGCTGGTGACGGCCTTTGCGCTTGTCGCTTTGGTAGCGAGCGTCTCCTATTTGTTCCTGCTGTACGGCGCGGCTGCCACGACACAACGGATGCTGCAGGATCGCACGCAGCGACTGGTGGACGACGAAGTCCGAAGCGTCAGGGAGTTGCTTGGCCCTATCGTTGCCGAAATTGAGCTTTCGTCGATTATCGCCGGTGTCCCACAGGAAGGACGCGACTCAGGCGATCGTTTGGCAGAGGTCCTGAGCCTGGCGATGATTCGGATGCCGGGAGTCGTGATGGCGGAATTCGTCCGCACTGATCGACACGCCCATCGCGTCCTTCGCACTCCTGATGGACCCGCCTGGCGTGACGAGTCGCTTCAGGCCGAGCCGTCCCCGAAGCTTCTGCAAGGCATGTCGTGGCAGGCTGAAACTGGAGTTTTCTGGAGCCCCCCGCTCTGGAGCTCCGAGGTCGGACAGCCGGTGATCAGGGTCGGGATGCCGATCAAAGGTGCCAATGCAGGGTTTACCGATGCTCTCGTGGCAACTGTGGCGTTGGGCGAACTTTCAGAACGGATATCGGAATCGGGTAATGAGATCGACGGCGGCAGTTTCATACTTGTCGGCCACGACAGGGTCTTGGCCCACCGCCGAATGGTCGATCCTCGAGGACTGGGACTTTCGGAACAAGTGCCCCTGCCAAAGATCGATCAAGTCGGCGACCCGGTGTTGACTGCGATTTGGAACAAGCCGGCGACAAGCATGTGGTTCGACCGGGATCTTCATGACCTCGGGCATGTCGCCGAGGTTTCCGGCCGGCGATGGCTGTTCGTGCATCGCCTCGTCTCCGGCTACGGCCCCGAACCCTGGTACATCGGTCGATACCTTCCCGTTGATGAGGTCACTGGCCCCTTTCAAAACCTCGGAACGGGCGCTCTGGTCGGCGCCGCAACCCTGATTTTCGCCTTCCTGCTGGCGGCGGCCATCAGTTTCCGGGTGAGCAGGCTGATCGGTACAATCACCTCAGCCGCCAACTCGATCGGGCGCCTGGATTTCGACCAAGTCCATTATCAACCATCGCGGGTCCGCGAGATAGACCACGCGGGCTACAGCCTGGACCGGGCGCGAGCGGCCCTCAAATGGTTTGGCGCATACGTGCCGAAAAACCTCATTGTCCGGATCATGCAGACAGGTGAGGCGGCGTTGGTTTCGCGAAAGCAGCTGGTAACCGTGCTGTTCACCGATATCGTCCACTTCTCGCAGATCACTCGCGGTTCGCCCGTAGGCGAAGTCGCCGACATGCTCAATCAGCATTTTGCAATCCTCGGAGCCTGCATCGAGCGAGAAGGCGGCCTCATCGACAAGTTCATCGGTGATGCCGCCATGGCGACGTGGGGCAGCCTTTCCGGAAGTGACGATCAGGCTGATTCTGCGGTGCGCGCCGCTCTCGCCATCGATTCCGCTTTGAAGGCTGACAACGCCACACGACGGCGAGCCGGCAAGCACTCGATCAGGATCCGGATCGGTATCCACACCGGGCCCGTTCTGGTAGGCAACATCGGCTCGCCAGGACGTGTAAATTACACGGTTGTAGGAGATGCCGTGAACATCGCTCAACGTCTCGAGCAGGCTGGCAAGGACCTTATGGCTGCCGAAGATGAGGTCATTGTCCTGGTAAGCGCCGACACCGCAGCGTTGCTGCGGGATCGAACCCTTGCCGACCTATTTCATGGCACACCTTTTTCCCGCTGCGACGAATCCGGGAACGAGCTCATCAGCTACTTTCGTTTGTCCCATCATTAGTTGACCCGCCTTGCCATTTGTAAACGGTCAGATGAGGCTAATCAGTCGCGCGCAAGCTGATCTTCACACAACCGCGCCAACCGGCCGCGTATCTCACGTCTGCTGGTTTGACAGGCCAACCGGAACGCCGGCGTTCCTGCGACTGTCACTTTGCCCCGGCATACTGGCACATGGGGTCGCGATTGGATCGGTCCTCGCAGCGGCGCTTGTTGAGCGCCTTCATGCAGACGTCGTAGTCGTGCTGGCCTTGGGAGTGCCCCAGCAACTGGCAGATCTCGGCGTCGCTCTTGAGGTGTGCCTCATGCGACACGCAACCGGCTAACCCAACGGTCGCTAGTCCTACTGCGAGCCCGACAAGTCTCAGGTACATCCGTCACTCCGTTACTGCATGACCGTGGGCCAATTGACCATTCGAATGCAATGTGGTTGGAAAGGCGGAGGCATATAAGCGACATAGGATTCGCCGGCTACCTGCAGAGCTGTTGGCCTTTGTCGTCCTCGAGCTCCGGGCCGCGGCAGTCGTCCCTCAAGCGATTCCTACTTCATCGGCTTCGACATCGGGGCGTTCGACGGCATCGGCATCAGGCCGTGCACCATCTTTTGCTGATCCGCGGTCAGGAGTTTGCCGGCGTCGCCGACCGCACGGATGAACGTCAGTCGCTGGTCCGACCTCAGCTTTTCGATCTCACGCACCTTGCTTTCGATGGCGGCGGCGTCGGGCTGCTCCGCCGCGGTCAGTGTCCAAAGCGCCTCTTCAGCCTCGGCTATCTTGCGCTGTGTCGCTGCTTGCGCGCTTAAGGCGCGCTGCTTGATGGCGTTCAGGCTAGATCTTTGCTCGACGCTGAGGCCAAGCTTGTCGGCATAGTCGAGGAAGAAGCCCGTGCTGCCGACATGATAGAGATGGGAAGCGCCTGGGAAGCCCGGCAGTGCCGACGGCATCGCCATTGTGGTTCCGGCGCCAGGCGCCATGCCCATGGCGCCCATCATCTTGTCCATACCCATCATGCCGCCGCCACCCATGCCCATGCCCATGCCGCCCTGGCCGCTACCGCCCATGGCCTTGTCGTCCATGCCCATCATTCCACCACGGCCCATGCCCATGCCGCCCTGGCCCATACCGCCCTGACCCGTGCCGCCTTGGCCCATACCGCCCTGACCCGTGCCGCCCTGGCCCATACCGCCCTGACCCGTGCTCCCTTGGCCCATGCCGCCAGAGGATTGCGAGGGGTCCGCCGTCCCGTGCTGTGCCAGCTGCATCGTCGCCGTGGGATTGGCGCGGTTGGCAGATGCAGTCCCAGGCTTCGTGTCAGCCAGTACACCGCTGGCACCGAGGGCGATCAGGCTGGTGGCCGTGAAGCCCAGCAGGGCTATCTTGGACATGGAAGCTCTCCATCGGTTTGAGGTCAATTTGTCGAGGTGACTCTCTCAAGGCGGGAATTCCTCCGCCTTGATCCAGCTCAAACGGGCGCGATCTCGGGTCAGTGGTGCTTGTACCAGCCGACGCCACGGATATCGTTCCAGGCGTCGGTCTGGTGGCAGAGATAGCATTGCTCGACACGCGCATGTTCCTGCTTTGCCACCATCATCGAAATCATGCGGAAGTGATGCATGTAGTGGCTTGGCGGTGCCTGGTGGCATTGCGCGCATTCGGTCGAGCTGGGCGAGGGATGCTGGAAGCCGGCAATCCGCCAGGTCGCGGTGACGTGGCAGGCCGCACATTCCTGCCCGAACAGGTCGCGATGCGGACTCTTGTTGCTGTGGCAGCCGAAGCAATCGAGCTTCTCCGGATCGCCCGGCGACTTGGTCAGCAGGCTTGAAAGCCACCGGGCATCCGGAGGCCGGCCGGCTTGCTCGAGCCGTCTCGCCCGGCCGATGGCGATCAGCGCGTCGTGATCCATTCGTGTCGGTCGCACCGCATTCTGATGCTCGACGTGGCACGCGGCGCACGATTGGATCGTCGAATGAAAGGCCGTCGATTGCCGCGCAAGCGTGACGGCGGCGGTGGCATGACACGCGATGCAGGCACTCGCTTCCACGCCGCGCAACGGCGTGTGGCAGGCCTCGCATTTGCTGGACAGAAAAGCGTGCTTGGCGGAAAGCTCACCGGGTCTCACCAGATCCGGCCATTGCGGCACGGCGGTCGAGCCTTGCCGATAGACCTTGCCAATCACGGCTGCTGCACCAGCAATTGTGGCCGTGATCAGGATCAGGTAGGCGAGCGTCTTCCATTTCATGGAAGCCACCGCAGGCCGTAGTAGATTCCGCTGCCGATGTGCAGCAGGAGGAGGCCATAGAGCACGATCGAGGCGATGGTATGGACCACCATCCACCGTCCCGTGATGCGCTTGGCGGTTTCGCGAACGGTGAGAGAATATTCGGTATCCGCGATGGCATCGACGAGACGCAGGATCGGCAGGTCCGGCGCCGTTGCTGGCGGCCCGGACGCTGCGCCGAGGCGAAGCGCGATGCGGTCGTAGGCGGACCGCAAGGTGCCGAGCAAGGCCTGTTGCTGGCGCACCTCGGAGCCAAGGTGGCCGAGGTAGTAGCGGCCGATGAAGCCTGTGCCGATGATCACCAGGATGTCGACGACCAGCGCGATCCCGAGCACGCTGCGATAGTTGTGGCCTGAATGCAGGATCGCCAACAGGGCCGCCAGCAGCCCGCCATAGATGTGCAGGCTGAGCAGGCGCCCCAGCGAGACATGCCGCGTCACGCGGGCCTTCAGCCATCCGTTGTATTTGATCGCCGGATACAGGAGCACCAGCAGCATCAGGCTTGCCGCCGCAATGCCCAAAGCCCCGCCGCCCAGGCTTCCCGGAAAGCGCGGCGCGACGTGCAGCAGGTAGCCGGGCGCCAGCAAGAGCAGCAGCGTCCCCAGCGCCAGCACGATCACTCTTTCCTTGTCGCTCATGTCAGGCGTCGACGGTGACATTGCCAAGCGACCGCGCCTGGCAGGCGAGGATGACGTTGGAAGCCTTGTCTTCGTCGGTCAGTGCATCCTGGACCTCCATGGTCACCTGGCCCGCCAGGAGCTTGGTCTTGCAGATCCCGCAGGTTCCGACCCGGCAGGAATAGTCGATCGGTACGCCGATCGATTCGGCGACTTCGAGCACGGTCTTGTCCGGCGGCAGGGGCGCGGCCTTGCCTGACCGGGCAAACGACAGCGTCGCCGTGGCGGGGCCCGCCTCGGCTTCCCGCGCTCCGGATGGGACGTCGTCGGTCTCGATCTTCTGCAGAAGCTGGGTGACGGAAGCAGGCGGAGGCGGAGGCGGCGATGGTCGAGGTGGCGGCACCAGGCCCGTGGCAGGGCCGAACGCTTCGGTCTTGATCTGGTCGGGCGGCACGCCGAGCTCGGCCAGGACACGGCGGATGGCATCCATCATCGGCGGCGGTCCGCAGAGGTGAATCCGCCGCTTGTCGATGCCCGGCACCGCGTGGACGATGGCATCCTTGCTGAGCTGGCCTTCCAGGCCCATCCAAGCGATCCCTTCGGACCGCGCCGCGACGGCGGCCGCGACATGCAGCTTCGGCCATCGACGCTGGAGATACTCGAGTTCCTCGCGAAAGATGAATTCCTCGGTGTTGCGGACCGCACAGACGAGGAAGATCTCGCCGGGCCAGGTCATGTCGGTGAGATAGCGGATGACGCACATCATCGGCGTGATGCCGACGCCACCGGCGATCAGCACGATGCTATCGGCGTTGCCGCCGTCGAACGTGAAGGCGCCGGACGGTCCTCTGACCTGCAGCGTATCACCGACGGAGACTCTGTCGTGCAGGTAGCGCGAAAACTCGCCATCATCCTCGCGCTTGACGGTGATCTCGACGTAGGACGTGCGGGTCGGCGGCGAGGCGATGGAGTAGGACCGCCGGATGGTCTTGCCGTCTACCGCCGCCGAGAATGTCAGGAACTGGCCGGGCACGAAGGTGAAGGGGATGCGCGCGCCTTCCGGCGCCACGAGCCGGAACGTCTTCACATGAGGCGTCTCGCGGTGGATGGCGCTGACGCGCATTGCCCCCGACCAGGTACCGCTCTTTGGCGGTGCAATCGGCGGCGGCGCGGTCGGCTCGGCGGTCCTCGACGGTGCCGGCGGTGGTGCAGGGATCGGCTGTCCAACCGGACGCGGGGCCGCTGGGGGGGCGCTTGTCAGCCGACTCACCAGGGCGATCGAGCGACGGTGACGGCCCGCGGCCATCGCCGCGAGGGTAAGCGCGAACAGAGCGACCGCCGTCATGGAAACGAAGTGGAACCAGGTAAGCCCAAAGGGGCCGACCGAAGCGTCGGCCGGCATTTCGGCAGGCGCGAGATTCATCTGGTCGCGGAACCAGGTCAGCGCGATCTGACGCGGCGCCTGGCCTTCCGCCAGGGCACGCAAGCCCGCCGTTCCGCTTTCCAACTCGGCGAGCGCGGCGCGCTGGCGAGTGACGGCCGCCGACATGGCGGCGGTGTCGTTGTTCATCATCGCCCGGTGGTAGTCGTCGTAGGCTTTTACGAGCGCGGCGTTGCCGGCGTTGACGCGATCGCGCGCATCGGCCTCGATCCTGGCGCGAGCTTCCGGCGTCATCGCCGGCAGTTCCATGAGCTGAGGATAGAGCTGCTTCTTGGGTGGCCCGCCCATCATCCTCCCCATCGCCTCCATCATCCCGCCGGGAGAGGCGGGACTGGCGTTCGGCCCTGGAGACGGTGTTGCCGGTGCGCCGGATTCCGACGGCGCCGCCGGTTGACCTCCATGATGCGGCGCGTGGGGATCCGGCGCCTGGGCGCCGACGGGAGACCGGCCGAGGACAATTATCGCGGCTATCAGCGCCATGCCGAAGCCGTATCTTGCACCTATGGGAACTGACGGTGGCCGTGGTCGCTCTCGCATGCCCATTCACCTATTGCAGCATACTTCTGTTGCATGATCAGGTGAATTATCTTGGGAGCGTTTGATTCTCTCAAAGACGGAGCTGCGACTAGCGCCACGTGTGCTGCGATTGATATGGATCAACGCGCCCCTCGTCTACCCGGAATGGACGGTCTGAGCTTGCTGAAGGCGCTGCGCAGCCGGGGCGTCGAATTGCCTTGCCGGTGGTGCTGATCACCAGCACTCCTGCTCGAAGCGTCCGCAGCCGCGCGGCGGAGGCCGGCGCGGGCATCGTTGGAAAGCCGCTCCTCTGCGACGCACTGACCGCCGCCGTCAAGCCGGTTTGTCGATGCAGGCGGCGTGACGGCTAAGAAATTGGACATCAAAACCACATCCGGAATCCGGCCACCACTTGAAACGCGCTGGTATTCTCGCCCTCTGCACTGCGCAACGCGGCTGTCTCGCCGAAACTTTTCAGCCAGGAGATCCCGACATAGGGCGCGAACTCGCGGACGACTTCGTAGCGCAGGCGGACACCGACCTCGATGTCGTTCACTCCCGCACCGACGCCGTACCGCTCGGCCGACTGGATCGCCGCGTTGATCTCGAAGCGCGGCAGAAGGATCAGGCGCTGAGTCAGCAAGAAGTTCTGGGCGAGAGTGGCGCGGCCCGATATGTCGCCGTCCTTGCTCACGAAGATCGCCGCCTCCAGCTCCATCCCATAGGGCACCAGACCCTGCACCCCGACTACCGCTTGCGGTCGTCCCAGACCGTTATTCCAGCTCAACTGCTGCTCGTAGCGAAAACCAGCCTGGAAATCGACGAAAGGAGAGATGAGTCGTCCGTAGAGAACCTGCAGATCCATCTCGCCGATGCGCGGCACGCCATTGTAGCGGCCTTCGCTCTTGAACCAGATGCGGTTGATATCGCCCCCGTACCAGCCAAGGATGTCCCAACGCGCCGCTTCGACATCGGCGCCGCGCTGGAACTCGAAGAGGTCAAACAGCAAGAAGCTATTGAGCGCGTTATCGTTCACCGGGCTGGGCCAACCCGTGGTGGCCGCCGGATCCGGCGGCTTAACGACGCCCATACTACCACTGAGTCCCGGTGGGGCCGCAGGCGGTGCGGCCGGAGGGGAAGGAGCGGGCCGCCGCGCCGCAGCGGGTGGGGTGGCGGCGGGTGGTGTGGTTACGCCGGTCGTGGGCATCGTCATGCCGGGCATCCCCGTTGCTCCGGCTCCGGGCTGCGCCTGGGCTAGCGCCGTGCGCGCGACGATGGGCTGCGCCTGTAGCAACACCAACACGGCAGCTATAGTTCGCAACACGCTGCGGCCCCATCGAGCTTCATGCTTCGGCTCCTCACTCACGCCACCTCGACCACGCGAAACATCCCCATCTCCATGTGGAGCAGGAGATGGCAGTGCATCGCCCAGCGTCCGGGTGCGTCGGCGGTGATGGCGACGGTCAGACGCTCGCCGGGCTTCACCAGCACCGTGTGAAGGCGAGGTTGACTCGGCCCGCCGCCGTTCTCCAGCTCCATCCACATGCCGTGGAGATGGATCGGGTGCTCCATCATGGTGTCGTTGACCAGGACGAGGCGAAGCCGCTCGCCGTAGTGGAACCGAATGGCGGCCGGAGCCTCGGAGTATTTCTTGCCGTCAAACGACCAACTGTAGCGCTCCATGTTGCCGGTCAGGTGCAGTTCGACGGCACGGCCTGGCTCGCGTCGGTCCGCCTGCGGCACGACGCTGCGCAAGTCCGCATAAGTCAGCACGCGCCACCCGTCGTTGCCGAGGCCATTGCCGGGTTCATCGAGCCGGCTGCGCGCCGTCATCGCCACTACCGAGTTGCCGATGCCGTGGGTGTCCGCTCCGTGCGCCACCGCAGGACTTCCGGGCAATCCCGGCCCCGGCACGGCGCCAGCACCCATCCCGGGCATTGCCGAGCCGCCGGCAGCGGGCATCGCCATACGACCGTGGCCGCCTGCGCCCGCCGCCGGAGGCGCGCCGGACATGGTGCCGGCCTCCTTCGCCGCCCCGCCCATCGCCATCCCTGCCATCTCCATGCCCATGTCGGCCATGGTGCGTAACGGGCGGGGCCGGCGCGGCGGGACCGCGGCACTCATGCCGGGCTGCGGCGCGAGCGTGCCGCGGGCATGGCCGCTGCGGTCCGAAGTTTCGGCGAACACCGTGTAGGCACGGTTGCCCGGCCGCACGATGACATCGTAGGTCTGCCCGGGGCCGATGCGCAGCTCTTCCACCTCCACGGGCCGCACGTTCTGGCCGTCGACCTGCACCACGGTCATCTTCAAATCCGGGATCCGCACGTCGAAGATCGTCATGGCGCCGGCGTCGATGAAGCGCAGCCGTACCGCTTCGCCCGGCCGGAACAGCCCGGTCCAGTTGGCCGCCGGCGCCAGGCCGTTCATCAGGAAAGTAAAGCTAGCGCCGGTGACGTCGGCGAAGTCGGTGGGGTCCATCAGCATCTGTCCCCACTCCATCCGCTCAGCGAGAGCCGTTCCGACGCCATCCCGACCGGCGTCGCGGAAGAACTCGCCCACCGTACGCTTCTGGTAGTTGTAGTAGCCGGCCTGCTTCTTCAAGCGGGCGAGAATCTGTTCGGGCTGCTCGAAGCTCCAGTCCGACAGCATGACG
The DNA here is from genome assembly GCA_016185205.1 of Hyphomicrobiales bacterium. Lineage (GTDB taxonomy): Bacteria > Pseudomonadota > Alphaproteobacteria > Rhizobiales > Xanthobacteraceae > Pseudolabrys. The sequence continues at coordinate 14,740 of JACPOA010000044.1, forward strand.
ACGTGGTCGCGGTCGTAACGAAAAGGCTCCGGTCGGATGGGGTCGATGATCAGTGGCGCATAGAGGCCGAGCAGTTCCTGCCCGCCGGAGTGGCTATGGCACCAGTAGGTGCCGCTCTGGCGGACCGGGAAGCGGTAGATGAAGGTCTCCCCGGGGCGGATGCCGGCAAAGCTCACGCCCGGAACGCCATCCATGCCGGGTGGGAGGATCAGTCCGTGCCAGTGTATCGAGCTGATCTCGGAGAGGCGGTTGGTCACGCGCAGGACAGCGTCATCGCCCTCGCGCAGCCTGATCAGCGGACCCGGCACCATGCGATTCATCGCGACCGCGCTGCCAACGCGGCCATCGATCTGCAAAGCCACCTTTTCGATGACGAGGTCAATGGGACTTCCGCCGAGTGAGGCCGAGGCCGGCACCGTGGCGACGGGAACTTGAGCGTGAGCCGGTGCGATGCCTGCCGAACCAGCCAGGAGACCCATCCCTCCCGTGCCTCGAAGCAGGTCACGACGGGTCAGAGTGGAGCCGGTCGCGGTAGGGAAGGATAGTGCTCGCGGCATCGATCATCTCCTTTGGTTTCCAAGCCAAGTGCCGTTGCCAGGACGAACGGCAGATGTGCTCGACATCAAAATCTCCCACGAGCGCAACGATCGATAGGATTCGGAATTGGAGCTCAAGGCAACTCTCCGTCATCCACCAGCTTCACGTCATTCCCATCGGCATGCCCATGAGACCAATGGGATGCCGTCTGCGATCTTCTTCTGTTCCGGGCCGAACATGTCGTAGAGCTTGGTCATCGAACCGGGCTGGGCAGGCGTAACCTGCGGAGACGTAGACGACGCCGGCGGCTGTTGGGAGGCGGCCGGGCTGACCCAGGCAACCGCAGCGATTAGAGCTGCACAGACTGCCGTGAATCCAGGCTCCGCCATGATCGTCATGTTGAGTCTCCTAGCGCTGGTTGGGCGTTGGTGATCAGACATCATCTCGCCATCAAACGCCTTGATTTCGCTCAAGAGCACCGCCTCGAACCTTTATGGCCGGATGCGGTGGGGCTTAGGCGCAAGAACATGCAGTTCGAATTCTCCACCGCGCGCGGCGAGCGACTTTGACCCAGGTCAAAGCGCCGGCTTCGTGTCTGCGCATCATAATGCTTCGGAAAGGGAACGTCATGATGGAAAATGAACAAGTTCCTGCTTCAAGTCGGCCGGCATTTCCCCGTGGATTTGTCTGGGGCGTCTCCACGTCGAGCTACCAGATCGAGGGCGCAGCCCGAGAGGACGGCCGCGGTCCCAGCGTATGGGATGAGTTCTGCAGAATTCCAGGCAAGATCGACAATGGCGACACCGGTGATATTGCCTGCGATCACTACCACCGTTATGCCGAGGATGTCGGACTGATGCGCCAAATCGGTGTCTCGGCTTACCGATTCTCGGTGTCATGGCCGCGCGTCCTGCCTGCCGGCAAAGGGGCAGTCAACGCTGCTGGCCTGGACTTCTATGACCGCCTGATCGACAGCCTTCTCGCGGCGCGCATCGAGCCTTGGCTTTGCCTGTATCACTGGGACCTGCCGCAAGCGTTGCAGGATCTGGGAGGATGGGCCAATCGCGAGATCGTCGGCTGGTATGCCGACTATGCCCATCTGATCGCGCAGCGATTTGGCGACCGCGTGAAGCGCTTTGCGACGTTCAACGAGCCGTCCGTATTCAGCCTGTTCGGCTATGCCTTCGGCTGGCATCCGCCGGCGAGCTCGGATCGTGCCAGTCACTTCAAAGCGATCCACCATATCAATCTGGCTCATGGCGGCGGCGTCGATGCGTTGCGCGAGCATGTCAAGGACGCCCTGATTGGCTGCGTCAACAACATTCAACCGAGCCGTGCCGTGGCGCCCACGGCAGCCGACGCCGCGGCGGCAGAACTTCTCGACGAATACTGGAACAAGGCCTTTCCCGACCCCCAGATCCTCGGTCGCTATCCGCCCGTGCTGGCTCAGTTGATCGAGCCCTATCAGCGCGAGGGCGATATGGCCCGCATCTGTCGGCCGGTGGACTGGCTGGGGGTCAATCACTATTCACCGATTTACGCCAAAGCCGCCCCCGACTCGGCTTTCGGCTTTGCCTGGGCCGACGCGCCGCCTGACGTGCCACGCTCCTCCATCGGGTGGCAGATCGACTCCGATGCATTCCGCGACACGTTGCTCGAGGCTCACTCCCGGTATAGTCTTCCCATCTATGTCACCGAGAACGGCGTGGGCAGCTCCGAAAAGCTCGACGATTCCGGCCAGGTCCTCGACTACGAGCGCATCGGCTACCTCAAGCTGTATACTAACGCCATGCGAGAAGCGATCGCGCGCGGCGTCGATGTGCGAGGCTATTTCGTCTGGTCTCTGCTCGACAATTTCGAATGGGGTGCAGGCTATGCCAATCGCTTCGGCCTCGTCTTTGTCGACTACCCAACGCAGCGGCGCGTATTGAAGGCCTCCGCCGGCTGGTATCGGCAGCTGATCGACCAGGAGTCAGCGCTGGCCAAGGTCGCCGTCTGACAATGTCGATGGCAGCTCCGGTCCCCAGCAGCGCCGAGGCGACACCGCGGCCGTCGCCGGTCGCCTCGTCGCCCGAGAGAATTGAAAGCCAATCGATACGGCGGTTCTGGTGGGTCGCGCGAGGATTCCTGACGGGTGGAGCCGGTTGGTGGCCCTGGGCTCTCATTGGCCTGCTGGTCGCCGGCGTCGTTCTCCAGCTCCTGGTCCAGTACCGATTGAATCTGTGGAATCGAGACTTCTTCAACGCACTGGAGCGAAAAGATGGAAGCGCGATGTGGCAACAGACCGAGACCTTGCTGTTGCTGACGGCACTCAGTGTCGGCTTGGCCATCGTCGCTGTATGGGGACGCATGACCTTTCAGCGAAGGTGGCGCCAGTGGCTGA
>JACPOA010000010.1 GCA_016185205.1 Hyphomicrobiales bacterium
AATCGGGATAGGGGGGAGCCTCGCGGCTCCTCCCCTCCCACACCACCGTACATACGGGTCCGTATACGGCGGTTCGCTGGATTAAGCGTTGGCGATCTTTCGCGCCAACGCCGGAGGCTTTAATAATGGAGCCCGCCGCACCGGCTTCGGTCCCTTCGAGCGGCGCCGTCCGGGCTTCACCCTTTCCCGTCGCTCCAAAGGCCAGGCACCTGGATATTCGGCCGCATGGCCGGTCCGAGGTCTCCACGTTCAAGCGTCCTGCCAACGTTCGGGCCTTCGGCGAAGCGCGCTCCGCCTACTATGCCCTCTGCTGACTTCTGCGCTGCGGTCAGATCGCCTTACGACGATCTTAGTCCCGAAGGACACAGCGCAGACCTCCCGAGGTAAGACCGACCGCCTTCACCGCGCACCCGCCGGATTTACCACCCCGGTCCTTGATGACCATGGACTTCGCGATCACTTGCCCGCTCGTCCGGCCGGGTAGGCCTCGTATCCGGTTCTTGTCCATCGGGTCGCGGTTTTGCTTCACGCTTCCTTCAGACCCCGCCTCGCGGCGACGCCCTTGCGCTTCGCTAGCCCTTCGCCGTCATCAGGCTGGACAGAGGACTTCCACCTCCAAGCTGTCGATCATGCTCGGCACACAAATGCAAAGGCCCGGGAGCGATCCCGGGCCTTTCGCATAGCGCATGATCCCGAAAAGTGGGAACCGGTTTTCGGTTAAGATCATGCGCGAATAAAATTCGCAGCGCCGAAAATGAAAACGACCACAAATGAGAGGCGCGGGTACATCCGCCGTCGCCTTAAGTCTCATCGTGGCCGTCAGGGCGATCGGTACTCAACGGTTTCCGACCATCGCTTACGCGTTGAATAGCCACTTTGCATGACAAGACGATGACAGCGAGGCGGCGCCGACGCGCGGCGGTGCCCGAGTGCGGCGCCCGTTAACCTTGGCGCGCGGTCTGCGTATTTTTACCCATTAGTTTTCCTTCGCCACATGTGTAAACAAATCCCTAAGGGAGGCGTCTTCAACCGAACACGTGAGATGGTCGAGGGAGACGTCGATGCTAACGTTTGCTTGCTGGCGCCGGTTTGCGCTAAAATTTTTTCTGATCGCCGCAGTGTCTGTGAGCGGCATGACGGTTGTCCCGGCGATTGCCGGCGATGGCTGGCTGATCACCTCGAAGACGCCGCTTGCCAACGCGCCACCGGCCAATCTAGCGGTCGCCAGCGGCGTCAACAGCATGGCATTCGGCCAATACGCCGTCGCCAGCGGCGATAACAGCGCGGCCTTCGGCTACTACAGCCAGGCGGCCGGCGCCAACAGCATCGCGCTCGGTCAGTACAGCAGGGCAACCGGCAACAATAGCGTCGCGGTCGGTGTTCAAAGCCAAGCGAGCGGGGCCAACACCACGGCAGTCGGCACGCAAGCCAAGGCCACCGGCGACAATAGCGTCGCCTTCGGCGTGCAAAGCCAGGCGACCGGCAATAACTCAACCGCCTTTGGGAATCTGAGTGCAGCAACCGGAGAAAACTCCACCGCGGTCGGCATTCTCAGCGAGGCCTCAGGCGCAAATGCGACCGCGATCGGCAATCAGGCCAGCGCGACCGGCGCCAACAGCACCGCCATTGGGACGCTGGCGAAAGCCACCGGCGACAATAGTTTGGCGTTCGGCAATCAGGCCATTGCGAGCGGTGCCAGCAGCACGGCATTCGGCAACCAGGCCGTTGCGAGCGGCGCCAATTCGGTCGCCATCGGCAACGGGTCGGTCGCGACCAGGGCTAATACGGTCTCGGTCGGCTCAGTCGGCAACGAACGCACCATCAGCAATGTCGCCGCCGGCGTCGCGCCGACCGATGCGGTGAACATGCAGCAATTCCAAAGCGGGATGTCCTCGCTGAGCACACAGATCGACAATGTCGACCGGCAGGCAAAACGCGGTATCGCGGCGACCGCCGCGCTGGCGCCAACAATCATGCCGTCGCGCCCCGGACGCACGACGGTTTCGCTCAACAGCGGCTTCTACCGCGGGGAAACTGCGCTCAGCGTCGGTCTCGCCCACAGGCTCGACTTGTCGATGCCGACCGTGGTCTATGGCAGCTACGCCAATGCCGGCGGAGTCGAGCATGTCGGCCGCGTCGGAGTGGCGATGGAATTCTAGAACCCTATATACGGTCATCGGCTATAGGAATTCGCGGGGGCCTTGTAACCCGCAGCGACGAGCTCCGATGCCACCGCTCTTCACCATCGGCTACGAACAGGCCAAGCCCGCCGCGGTCTTGCGCGAACTCAAGCGCGCCAAGGTTAAGCTCGTCGTCGATACCCGCGCGGTCGCCGCCTCGCGCCGTCCGGGCTTCTCCAAGCGCCAGCTAGCGGCCACGCTGGACGAGGCCGGCATCGGCTATATCCATCTGCAGAAACTCGGCACGCCGGCGGAAGGCCGACAGGCGGCGCGCGGCGGCGATCTCGACGCGCTCTGGCGCATCTACGACAAGCACATCAAGATGCCGGAGGCACAAGCCGCGCTCGCCGAACTGATCGCGCTGATCAAGTCGGGCAAGCGCATCGCCCTGCTCTGCTACTGCCGCGACCCGAAAGCCTGCCATCGCGACCGCATCGTGACGAACGTCAAGAAGCGCACGCGCGTCAAGGTCGAGGACCTGATCCCGGCGCTGTTTTAAAGCTTATTCCGCCGGCTGAGCGACGCGGCGCGCGCGCTCGACACCCGACACCAGGAACACGATGCCGAGCACGCCTACCAGGAACACCGCGGCGATACCGGTGACCGCCATCAGCAGCAGGTCGAAACCGCCGCGGCTGTAGAGGAAGGCGATGATCGACACCGCCGCGCCGGCCGAAACGAAAGTGAGGAAATAGCGCACTGCATAGACGCGGCCGCGCCAGGCGTCCGCCGTGTAGCGCGCGATCACCAGATCGCCGACCGTCACCTGCCCGTAGATCGCCACCATGGTGACGGCAAGCGCCAGGATCAGCATCATGCCGCTGGTATTGGCTGCCCATAGGATGCCGAGGAATTGCAGCACCACGATCACGGCGAACAGCTGATAGGGCGCGATCTTCTCGACCAGCCGGCCGACTATGATCTGCCCCACCGCGCCGCACATGAACACGGCGGTGGCGAGCCAGCCGACCGCGAGCAGCGACACGCCCTCGCCCAGGCGCTCGTCGACGATCTTGGGCAGCGCGATCGAGACGGTGTTGAAGGTCAGTCCGCCGGCGAGCGAGATCACCACGTAAAGCGAGAACATGATAATTGCCGCGCGCTGCGACAGCACTACGTCAGCGACTTTCTTGCGCGCCGCCGTGCGGTGGCGATCGTCCGGCACCAGCATGACATAGGCGATGCCGGTGGCGATGCACACCACCGCCGGCACCAGGAAAGCGGCGCGCCAGCCGAGCCAGGAGGCGATGGCGGCAGCGATGCCGGCGGCCAGCGCCGCGCCCAGATTGCCGCACACGCCGTTGAACGCGACCGTGCGGCCTTGCGCCTGCGAGGCTTCCAGCAGCATCGGCATGCCGACCGGGTGATAGATGGCGGCGAATACGCCAAGCGCGAACAACGCCAGTGCCAACATGAGCAAGTTGGGGGACAGCGCGATGCCGGCAAGCGAGACGCCACAGCCGATATAGAACGCCGCCATCATGTTGCGGCGGCTCCAGCGGTCGGCGAGCCAGCCGGCCGGCAGCGAGAACACACCGAAGGCCACGAAGGCCGCGGTCGACAGCGCGATCAGTTCGGCATAGGGGCGTTTGTAAATCACCTCCAGGCCGATCACGACGGTCGGATAGATCAGCAGCACGAAATGATCGAGCGCATGCGCCCAGTTGAGGAAGGCGATGGAGCGGCGGCGGGCGGCCTGGTCGGGCGCGGTGGTGGAGGGTTCGATCATGTCGGTAAAATCTCGCTGGGAATCCTACTATAGCACCGCGTTTCGGCGATTGCCCGACCCTGTGCGACCAGCGGACATTGCAATTCTAGGCCGAGAATGCTGGACAACAACCTGAGGACGCGCTTAAGTTGCAATGGTACTCCAGTGCGTAGTGGCGTGGAGGCTTGGGGGCCTCGATGTGTCGCGGAGGGTGCGTCAGCGCGGCAATGCGCATCGCCGCGGCCTTTGTTATCGGTAGCGTCTGCGTGACGGCGGCTCCCGCGCGGGCGGCCGACGACGAGGAAACGCGCATTCTATTGTTCTCCGGCCGCGACCTCTGGCGCAACGGCGCCTTCGCTTACGGCGGCCTGCTGGTGGCGCCGGGCGGCGTCGATCAGGACGGCATCGCGCTCAAGCTCATGCTCGCGGGCGGACTGTACCGCTACAACGCCGGCAGTCTCGGCGGCGAACGCGTGGTCGGCGCCGAAACGGCGCTGATGGTCATGCCGGGCTGGCGGGTCAAGCGCGGCGATCTCGAGGTCAAGGTGTTCTTCGGACTCGACGTCGAGAACCATCGCCTGTGGCCGGACGATCCGGCCAACCGGTTGCGCGGGCATGCCTTCGGCCTGCGGTTCGCGACCGAAGTCTGGTACGAGCCGACTGCGACGACCATGCTCGCGGGCGACGCCGCGCTGTCATCGATCGCCACCCAGCAGACGCTGCGCTTAGCCTTCGGCTGGCGCGTGCTCGATCAGTTCTATTTCGGACCGGAGACCCAGTATTTCGGCTCCGACGGCTATCGCCATTGGCGTCTCGGCGCCCATTTCACCGCGTTGAAGACCCGCGATAACGAATGGCTGGCGGCCGGCGGCTGGGCACGCGATTCCGACGGGCGCTCCAGCCCCTATGTGCGGCTCGGCGTGACGATGCGGCCGCAATTTTAGTCTAGCGTCCTTCGGAACCGCGTCACCGCGATGGTCATCGCGATCAGCATGAGCACGAACATCGCGGCCGCGTCGTAATGCAGGTCGGCAACCGAGGAGCCTTTCAGCATGATCGAGCGCACGATGCGCAGATAATGCGTGAGCGGCAATGCCTCGCCGATCCATTGCGCCCAGTTCGGCATGCCGGAGAACGGGAACATGAAGCCGGACAGCAGAATGTTGGGCAGAAAAAACATGATCGACATCTGCATCGCCTGCAATTGATTTTGCGCGATGGTCGAAAACGTGTAGCCGATCGACAGATTGGCGGCGATGAACAGCGTGCTCAGCGCGGCGAGCATTGCCAGGCTGCCGACAATCGGCACACCGAACAAAAATACGCCGATGCTGATGATCATCGCCGCTTGTATGAAGCCAACAAAAACATAGGGAATGATCTTGCCGAGCATGATCTCGACCGGCGTGATCGGCATCGACAGCAAATTTTCCATGGTGCCGCGCTCGATCTCGCGCGTCACCGACAGCGCCGTGAAAATCAGCATGGTCATGGTGAGGATGGTGCCGACCAGCCCGGGCACGATGTTGAGCTGGGTTACGCCGGCCGGATTGTAGCGCGCATGGGTACGGATCTCGAACGGCAGGCTCATGCTGTCGGGAATGGCGCGGTCGTGCGACAGCGCGGTCTGCAGCACCTGTCCGAGCGCGCTCAGTGCCGTGCCGGCGGCGACCGGGTCGGTGGCGTCGGCCGCCACCAGCATGGCCGGCCTGTCGCCGCGGCGCACCGCGCGCTCGAAATTGGCCGGGATTTCCACCGCGAACAACACGCTGCCCGAGGCCAGCAACTGATCGACCTCGGCTTCGGTCTTCGGCAGGTGGGTGACCTTGAAATACCGAGTGTTCTCCAGCGCCGCCAGGATCGAGCGCGTGAGATCGTTGTGTTCCTGCAGCAGCACAGCGGTCGGCAGATTGCGCGGCGTTGTATTGATGGCGTAGCCGAACAGCATCAGCTGCACCAGCGGCACCATGGCGATCATGGCGAATGACACGCGGTCGCGCTTGAGCTGGATGAACTCCTTCAGCAGCACCGCCCAGGTCTTGCGCCAGAAGCCGTTGCCGGCAAGACGACGCGGCGCCTGGGTCGGGAGCAAATGGGTCATGGGAAATTGTCCTGCGACCGGCGCATCAGATCGATGAACACGTCCTCGAGCGAGGGCTCGGAGCGCTGCCAGTCGAGACCCTTGCGCTTGCGATAGGGCGCGATCGCCGCCTCGAGCTTGGCGGCGTCGCGCCCCGACACATGCAGGCTGGTGCCGAACGGCGCCACCATGTCGATGCCGGGTTTACCGGTGAGCTGTACGGACAGTGTGTTGAGATTGCCATCCTGGGCGCCGCCGACGATGTAGGTGGTCAGGTGCGACGACGCGATCACCTCATCGACCGTGCCGTGCACCAGCAATTCGCCATAGGCGATGTAAGCGATCTCGTGGCAGCGCTCGGCCTCGTCCATGTAATGGGTGGAGACCAGCACGGTGAGGCCGTTGGCGGCGAGCGCGTGGATCTCGTTCCAGAACTCGCGTCGCGCCTTGGGATCGACGCCGGCGGTCGGCTCATCGAGCAGCAGCAATTGCGGGCTCGGCAAGGTGCAGGCTCCGAGCGCCAGCCGCTGCTTCCAGCCGCCCGACAATTCGCCAGCGATCTGGTTCTCGCGGCCGCTGAGGCCAAGCCGCTCGATCGCCGCGCGCGCGGCGGCGACCGGCTGCGCGATGCCGTAGATGCGGCCGACAAATTCCAGGTTCTCGCGCACCGAGAGGTCCTGATACAGGCTGAAGCGCTGCGTCATGTAGCCGACCTGGCGCTTGATCTTGTCGGTCTCGGTCAGGATGTCGTAGCCGAGGCAGGTGCCGGTGCCTTCGTCGGGCGTCAGCAGGCCGCACAGCATGCGGATGGTGGTGGTCTTGCCGGAGCCGTTGGGGCCGAGGAAGCCGTAGATGCTGCCGCGCTTGACCTGCATGGACAGGTTGCGCACCACCGCGCGGCCATCGAATTTCTTGGTCAGGCCGTGGACATCGATGGCGATGTCGGAACCGTTCATTTCGGCGGTTCTTTCGGCAGGCTGACGGTGACCGGCTGGCCGACGCGAAATTTCTCCGGCTGGTCGGGCCGCGCTTCGATCAGGAACACCAGCTTGGCGCGCTCATCCAGGCTGTAGATCACCGGCGGGGTATATTCGGCGCTGCGCGCGATGAAGCTCACTTTGCCGGTCAGCCCCTTCTGGCAGCCGTCGCAGGAGATGACGACGCTGTCGCCGAACTTGATCTCGGGCAGTTGCGTCTGTGGCGCAAAGAAGCGGATTTTCAGATTGCCCGGCGGCAGCAGCGCCACCACCGGGCGGCCGGCCGGCACGGTTTCGCCCGGCCGGTAGTAGACCTGCTGGATGGCGCCTTCGGCGGGGCTGAGCGCGCGCCGGCGCGCCAGCCGCGTTTCCGACCAGGCCAGATTGGCATTAGCTTGCCGCAGTGCCGCTTCGGCGTCGTCGAAATTCTTCTGCGTGCCGGCGGCGGTCTTCAGCAATTCCTTGGCGCGATCGAAAGCCTGCTGCGCCGTGGTCACGGTGGATTTCCGAATCACCAGGTCGGCACGCTGCAGGTCGTCGTCGACCGTGAACAACAATTCGCCTTTTTCCACCCGGCTGCCTTCGCGAACTTTAAGCGTTTCGACGCGGCCCTGCTCGTCGGGCGAGATGAAGATCAGCTCGGCCTCGACCCAGCCTTGCAGCAACTGGCTCTTGCCGCTGTCGCAGCCGGCAAGCGCGAGCGCTGACAGCGCCGCCAGACCGGCCAGGATCATCCTCATGCGGCCCTCCTCGGCGCCAGCAGCAATTCAACATGCGTCTTCATCATCGCGCGCACGTCGAGCGGCTCGAAGCGTTCGAACAAGCCGCTCCAGACGATGGCGACGAGGCCGGGCGCGGCGATGATCTGCGGAAAATCCGCCAGCCCGGCCGGCACTTCGCCGCGCGCGGCGGCGCGGCGCAGAACCGCACGCATGGCGGCGATGATGCGCGAGAGCACCTCGCGATAGTAGAACTCGGCAAGCTTGGGGAAGCGGCGGCCTTCCGCGATCATCAAGCGAATAACGTCCTTGCGGCGGGTCTCAAAGACCTCGCGCACAAACAAGTCGACGAGTCTGTCGGCAAGCAGGTTCACCGGCAGGTCGGCCGCGCCCAATGTCTCGATGGTGCCGACGATCGGCGTCAGCATGGTACGGATGAGCTCCTGGAACAGGCTCTCCTTGTCGCGGAAGTAGAGATAGATGGTGCCCTTGGCGATGCCGGCGCGCCGGGCCACGTCGTCGAGCCGGGTCGCCTCGAAGCCGCGGTCGGAAAACTCCTCGAGCGCGGCGGCCAGGATGGCATCGCGCCGGGCGGCGCTGCGCTGCTTGCGCTTGCCAGCCGAGCGTTGCTGTACGCCCGATGCGCTGCGGTGGGCGCTACGCGGACGCTCGTTCGGGGTCGCTGTCGTGGTGCGGGGACGGCTCATCGGCGTAACACACTGACTGACTGGTCAGTCATTATGTAGCGCGAAGGCGAGACGCCCGCAAGCGCTATTATGCGACTTAATAGTTCTGTCAAATCAATGAGATGACTTAAATTGACGGCGAGCCGCGGTGCGGCTTCAGCCCCTGGCGTCGCAGAAGAAGGTGCGGATCACGCATTCCTTGCCGCCGTCGCGGTAGCACGAGCGCAACGCCTCGTTCTGGGTCACGCCGAGCCGCGGCCCCTTGCCCCAGCCATGCGCGCCGCAGGCATTGGTGAAATCGACCGCGAAGGCGGCGCAGCCGCGCTTGACGGTGGTTACCACCCGGCAGGTGTCGGCCTGGCACTTGGACAGCGCGCTTTTGCGCGCGTCGTCGATGGTGCGGAAATCATAGGCCTCGCCGAACGCCCCGCACGAGCCGATCGCCAGCGCTCCGGCCGCGCGCGCGGTATTGAGCGTGACCAGCATCAGCGTCGCCGTCGCCAGCAGCAGGCTCGCGACCACGAGCGCGCGTATCGCCGGAGTATAGATATCCGTCATCGTCCCTTACCCGAACGTTGGCATCACCTAAGCGGTGAGTCGCGGGCACGATCAACGATTCGAGTCTCAGGCGCGTTCGATTTCGGCCTTGACGGCGGAAAGCGACTCGGGCGTGTCCACGTCGGTCAGCGCACCCGCGCCGACGACCGGCACTTCCGCGACCGCCTCGGCATAACTGCCGATCAGGTGGCGAGCGCCTATGTCGCCGGTAATCGACATCAGATCGTGGAAGAAGCGGCGCGACCATACCACCGGATTGCCGCGCCGCCCGTCGATGCTCGGCACCACCACCAGCGCGCCGCGTTCCGGATCGAAAGCCGCGATCAGTCTGTCGATCAGCGCGGCATCGACCTGCGGCATGTCACCGAGACAGACGATCGCGCCGTCGGCATCCTCCGGCACCGCGGCAATGCCGGCCTTCAGCGAGGTGCCGAGGCCGTCGGCATAGCCGGCATTGTGCACGAAGCGCACACTCAGGCCGGCGAGCGCCGCTTCCACGCGCTCGCGCTCATGGCCGGTGACGACGATGACGGGCTTGGCGCGCGAGGCCAGCGCCTGCTCGGCGGCGATGCGCACGAGCGGCTTGCCGCCGATCTCGGCCAGCATCTTGTTGACCGCGCCCATGCGGGTCGAGCGACCGGCCGCCAGCACCACGGCGGCGACGCGTTGATCCTTCTTTGGGCCTTTCTCCGGCGGCGGCTCGGTGCGCGGTTGCGGCCGCGTCACGATCTCCATCAGCAACCCGCCGACGCCCATGCCGGTGATGTCGGCGCGGCTCACCGGCAGGCCTGCGAGCAACCGCATCAGCACCCAGTCGAAGCCGTTCTCCTTAGGGCTGCGCGCGCAGCCGGGCGCGCCTACCACCGCGGCGCCATTCAGGCGGCCGATCAGCATGAGATTGCCGGGATCGACCGGCATGCCGAAATGCTCGATCTCGCCGCCGGCCGCAGCTATTGCGGCCGGAATGACGTCGCGCCGATCGGCAATGGCGGAGGCACCGAATACGATCGTGAGCTCGGCGCCGGCTTTGCGCAGCTCATCGATGGCGCGCGTCAAGGCCGCCTGCTCGTGCGGCACGCAGCGCTCGGCGACGATGCTGGCGCCGGCCGGCGCGATGCGCGCGGCGGTGATCTTGAGCGTCTTCTCAACGACTTTCGGAGAAAGCCCCGGCAGCAGCGTCGACACGATGCCTAACTTGCGGATTGTGTAGGGCGCGACGCGGATGACCGGCTTGGCCTTCGCGGCTTCCGCCACCGCTTGGTCGCGGGCATTGGCTGCTACGGCAAAGGGTATGATCTTCACGGTGGCGATCATCTCGCCCTCGACCACCGGTTTGAACGCGGCCAGCGTCGCCAGCGTCACCGCTTCGTCGATGCGATTGAGCCGGTCGACCGCGTCCTTGTCGACTACCAGCACGCCGGCGGTCTCGGCGAACAGATTGCAGCGGCCGGTGAAGGCATGGTCGACGCGCACGCCCTCGCCCGCCACGCTGGCCGCGATCTCGGCGGCGGCTTGATCTTCAGAGACGTCGCCCGGCTCAAGCCGCGCGACCACAATCTCCTTGACGCCCGCGGCGTTGAGCGCGGCGACTTCGGCCTCCCCGATCAGCGTGCCCTTCTTGAGTACCAGCTCGCCCTGGCGGATCGAATGCACCGCCGTGGCGCCGAGCGCATCGCGCGGAGCGACCGGGCCGAACTTCATGCGGCCTCCGGCTTCTGCCGCAGCCGTTCGGTGATCTCGCCCATGATCGAAACCGCGATCTCGGCCGGCGACACCGCGCCGATATCGAGCCCGATCGGCGCATGGATGCGCGCGATGTCGGCGTCGCTCAGGCCGGCTTCCTTCAGCCGCGTCACGCGCTTGGCATGGGTCTTCTTGGAGCCGAGCGCGCCGATATAGAAACAGTCGCGCGCCAGCGCGTGCTTGAGCGCCGGATCGTCGATCTTGGGATCGTGCGTGAGCGCGACGAAGGCCGTGTAATGGTCGACATTGAGCGGCGGCAGCGCCACGTCCGGCCACTCGGCGATCACCTTGACGTCGGGAAAGCGCTCGATCGACGCAAACGCCGTGCGCGGGTCGACGATGGTGACGTCATAGCCGAGCAGTTGACCGATCGGCGCCAGCGTCTGGCTGATATGCACCGCGCCGGTGATGACGAGCTGCGGCGACGGCACGTGCACGGTGAGGAACACGCGGCCCTGCGGCGTTTCCTCCATGCCGCTTTTCGCCATGCGGATGCGCTTGGCCAGTAGTTCTTTCAGGGGGTCCTTGGCGATGTCGGCGGCCTTGACCAGCCGCTGTTCGCCGTTCGCCACATCGGTGACGACCACCACCGCGCGCCGCGCGGCGCGTTCGGCATTGAGCGCACTCAGGATATCGAGTTTCACGTCAGCTCACTTTCTCGACATAGACGCGGATAGTGCCGCCGCACGACAGGCCTACATTCCAGGCTTGCTCGTCGGCGACGCCGAATTCCAGCATTTTCGACTTGCCGCTCTCGATCACGTCGATGGCTTCCGTCACCACCGCGCCCTCGACGCAGCCGCCGGAAACGCTGCCGAGGAAATTACCCTCGTTGTCGATCACCAGATTGGAGCCGACCGGCCGCGGCGCCGAGCCCCAGGTCTCCACCACGGTGGCGAGCGCCACGCCGCGCCCGGATTTGCGCCAGTCCTCGGCGGCCTTGAGAATATCTTCATCGCGCGAGAGCATGTCGGTCCTCCATCAGGCAACCTGCCGCAGCAACGCCTTCGGATCGTAGCCCTTGGCCGCCGCGCCGGACAGCGCGCGCACCAGGTCGTTCATCGAGTCCAGATTGTGGATGGGCCGCAGTTCGTCAACATGCGGCAGCATGGTGCGCACGCCTTTGGCGCGCGCCTCGAACCCGTCGAAGCGAAGCAGCGGGTTGAGCCAAACCAGCCGGCGGCACGAGCGGTGCAGCCGATCCATCTCGAACGATAGCGTGTCGTCGGCATCGCGTTCAAGCCCATCGGTGATCAGCAGCACCACGGCGCCTTGGCCCAGCACGCGGCGCGCCCATTGCTTGTTGAAGGCATGCAGCGAGGTGGCGATGCGGGTGCCGCCCGACCAGTCGACCACATGCGCCGAGCAGGCGGCGAGCGCCTCGTCGGGGTCGCGCTCGCGGATGGCACGGGTGACGTTGGTGAGCCGCGTGCCGAACAGAAAGGTGGTCACGCGTTTGCGCGCGTCGGTGATGGCGTGCAGGAAATGCAGGAACAGCCGCGTGTACTGGCTCATCGAGCCGGAAATATCCAGCAGCGCCACGATCGGCGGCTCCTTCACGCGGGGGCCGAGATATTTCAGATCGATCACTGCCCCGCCGGCCTTCATGCTGGCGCGCAAGGTGCGGCGGATGTCGATCATGTGGCCATGGCGGCTAACGCGCAGCCTGCGCGTGCGCAGCTCATCGAGCGGCAGCGCGAGGCGCGCGATCGCCTGCTTGGCGGCGGCGATTTCGGCCGCGCTCATCTGCGCGAAATCTTTCTTCTGCAGGATTTCGCGGTCCGACACGGTGAGCCGCGCGTCGATCTCGACCTCGGATTTGTCTTCATCGCGTGCGAGGCCGGAGAACAGCGCCTCCTGGATGCGCTGGGCGCCCGGCGGCGGCGCTTTGGGCGCGGTCGCGGCGGTCTCCGGCAGCATCGAGGCGATCAGCTTTTCGATATAACCGCGCTTGCGGAAGAAAATGCGGAAGGCCTGGTCGAACAGCATGCTGTGCTCGTGCCGTTTCACGAACACGGCATGCAGCGTCCAGTAGACATCGTCGCGGTCGCCGACATGGGCGACACTGAGCGCTTCAAGCGCATCGAGCACCGCGCCGGGCCCAACCGGCATTCCGGCGGCGCGCAACGCGCGCGCGAAGTAAAGGATGTTTTCGGCGAGCCGGCCTTGAGTCTCAATCATTTTCGTTCCTATCCGCTCGTCCCCGCGAAAGCGGGACCCAGAACTGGATTCCCGCTTGCGCGGGAATGAGCGGAGTTCGTGAATTCACTCCGCCGCGCGCAGTTCCGACTTCACCTCGTCGAGCAGCGCCTTCACCTTGCTGCCATCGAGCCGGGCGATGTCGTCCTGGTATTTCAGCAGCGCGCCGAGCGTATCGGACACCGTGGCCGGATCGAGCGCGACCACGTCGAGCTCGGTGAGCGCGCCGGCCCAGTCGAGCGTCTCGGCCACGCCGGGCGACTTGAACAAATCTTCCTTGCGCAGCGTCTGCACGAAGGCGACCACCTGCTCGGACAATTTCTTGGCGATGCCCGGCAACTTGGCGCGCAGGATTTTCAATTCGCGCTCGGCATCGGGATAGCCGACCCAGTGATAGAGGCACCGGCGCTTGAGCGCGTCATGCACTTCGCGCGTGCGGTTGGACGTCACGACGACAATAGGGGGCGCCGCCGCCTTGACGGTGCCGAGTTCCGGCACGGTGATTTGGAAATCGGCCAGCACTTCGAGCAAAAACGCCTCGAATGCCTCGTCGGTGCGGTCGATTTCGTCGATCAGCAGCACCGGCGGGCCGTTTGGGTCGACTTCGAGCGCCTGCAGCAGCGGCCGCTTGATCAGGTAATGCTCCGAGAACACGTCATGCTCGATGCGAGCTCGGTCATGCTCGCCCCCGACCTCGGCCAGCCGGATGGCGATCATCTGCGCGCCATAGTTCCATTCGTAGACCGCCGACGACACATCGAGGCCCTCGTAGCATTGCAGGCGGATCAGCCGGCGGCCGAGCGCGGCTGACAGCACCTTGGCGATCTCGGTCTTGCCGACGCCGGCCTCGCCCTCGACGAACAGCGGCCGCCCCATGCGCAGCGCCAGATACAGCACCGTCGCCAGCGAGCGGTCGGCGATATAGCCGGCCTTGGCCAACAGGCCGAGGGTGGCATCGATGCTGCCGGGTAGTGGTGTAATGGGCATAAGCAGGTATCCTCGGTGACACTTTAACCGACGGGCGCCGCAGCATACATCGGTAACTCGTCCGCAAAGTTCAACAGCCAGGGATAGCTGCCATGTCCAGCCCCGCCTCCACTGAGCCGGCCCCCCTGCGCCTGCCCACCATCGATGCCGGCGTGCGCATCGGCCATGTGCACCTGAAGGTCGCCGACCTGCAGCGCGCGCTCGATTTCTATTGCGGGGTGCTGGGTTTCACCCTCACCACCAGCCGCCCGGGCGCCGCCTTCATCTCAGCCGGTGGCTATCACCACCATCTGGGCTTGAACACCTGGGAGAGCCTGGGCGGGCAGCCGCCGGCGCAAGGCACCACCGGCCTTTACCATACCGCCATTCTGTACCCGACCCGGCGGCTGCTGGCCGACGCGCTGCACCGACTGATCGTCGCCAAGATCCCGCTCGAAGGCGCCAGCGACCACGGCGTGTCCGAGGCGCTCTATTTGCGCGATCCGGACGACAACGGCGTCGAGCTCTATCGCGACCGGCCGAAGGAGGAGTGGCCGAAGAAGCCGGACGGCTCGTTACAGATGTACACGCACCCGCTCGATTTGCATGATCTGCTGGGGGAGCTGGATAAGTAAGCAACGTCACCCGGTCGCAAGGTGGCGCAGAAGTCGCACGCGAGACCCAAAGCAGTCACTCGCGGAGCATACTTTGCATCTCGCGTCCTAGGACGAAAGCGGCCGCATCAGACGATTTGGTTGCTGGGCCGGCCCATGTGGAAATTTTCAATGTGCAGGACTACCTGATTCCACAGCGTTTGCATCGCCTCGTTGCTGGCCCACGCGATGTGGGGTGTGACAATCACATTGGGGCGGCCGAGGATTTTCAATAGCGGATTTTCCGGCGTGGGCGGCTCGGACGTGAGGCAGTCAATGCCGATGCCGGCGATCTGGCCGCGGTCGAGCGCGTCGACGAGATCAGCCTCATTGACCAATCCGCCGCGCGAGCAATTGATCAGCAGCGGCCGCTTTTTCATCATCGCGAATTCCGGCGCGCCGATCATATTGCGCGTCGCCGGCATGAGCGGACAATGTAGCGTGATCACGTCGGCCGTTGCCAGCACCTCGTCGAACGGCGTGTAGAGCGGGCCCAGTCCTTCGACGTTCTTGTGCGCGGCAAACAGCGTGCGCATGCCGAACGCCTGGCCGAGCCGGGCGACGCCCTGGCCGAGTGCGCCCTCGCCGAATATGCCGAGCGTTGCGCCCGCCAGGTCGTTGATCGGGTGGGAAAAGAAGCAGAACTGCGCGGCCTCCTGCCAGCGGCCGTCGACGACGTCCTGCCGGAATCCGACCAGCCCGCGGCGCAGGGCCAGGATCAGGGCAAAGGTGTGCTCGGGCACCGTGTTGGTGGCATAGCCCCGCACATTCGAGACCACGATGCCGCGTTCCTTGCAGGCGCCGATGTCAAACGCATCGTAGCCGGTGGCGGGAATGCAGATCATCTTGAGGTCGGGCAGTTGTTCGATGGCCGCGCGCCGGATCGGGACCTTGTTGCAGACCGCGATGTGCGCGCCCTGCAATCGCTCGACCACCTGATCCGGCCGCGTGCGGTCGTAATCGACCCATCCGTGAGGAAATGACGGTTTCGAAAGCGTGACAGACGGCCCAATGGTGGAACGGTCGAGGAAGACTATCCGCAACATGAAAAGCTCCGGCCCGCAAAGCGCCGAGTAACTTACTCGGCGGCTATGCGCGTCGCCTCTCCCGCTTTGGAGAGATGATACACGGCAGCGCCGACGCCGGAGCCGGGCTCGAACTTTATGCCGACTTCATGCATCGCCAGTTCAACGCCGCCAAGCGCTTGCAACACCATGATCTCGTTCAGCCATCCTAGATGTCCGATGCGGAAAACCTTGCCGGCGAGCTTGTTCAGCCCGCCACCGAGCGATAGATCAAAGCGGTTATAGGCCGTCCTGATGATGTCGTTGGCATCGAAGCCTTCAGGCGCCATGACGGCGGTGACCGTGTTCGAGTACCACTCGGGACCGTGCGCGCAAATGCGCAATCCCCACGCCGCGACCGCGGCGCGGACGGCGCTCGCAAGAAGGTGGTGGCGGGCGAATACGTTCGCCAAGCCTTCTTCCAGCAGCATGTCGACCGACACACGAAGTCCGCGCAGCAGGGTCGCCGCTGGCGTATAGGGGAAATAACCCTGCGCATTGGCCTTGAGCATGTCCTTGTAGTCGAAGAAGCAGCGCGGCAGCGCCGCCGTCTCGTTCGCCTTCAGGGCTTTCTCGCTGACGCAGACGATGGCCAGTCCGGTTGGCAGCATGAAGCCCTTTTGCGAGCCTGCGACCGCGACGTCCACGCCCCATTCCTCCATGCGGAAATCAATCGACGCAATCGAACTGACGCCGTCGGCGAACAGGAGCGCAGGATGGCCAAGGTCGTCGAGAATGCGACGCACGCCGGCGACATCAGACGTCACGCCGGTCGCCGTCTCGTTATGAGTCACAAGAACGGCCTTGATGGTGTGCTGTTTATCGGCCGCGAGCTTGGCCCGGTATTGGTCGAGCGGGACGCCCTTGCCCCAGTCGACCGGGATGGCATCGACCTTCAGGCCGAAGCGCTGACAAAGGTCGACCCAGAGCAGCGAGAACTGGCCGAACACCGAGGCCAGCACCGTATCGTTCGGCGACAGTGTATTGGCGATAGCAGATTCCCAGCCGCCTGTTCCCGAGCCGGGGAAGACGAGGACGTAACCGGTCTTGGTCTGGAAGACTTTTTTTAGGTCAGCGAGCAGCGGCAGCACGAACTGTGGAAAATCCGGAGCGCGGTGGTCTTCCAGGGCAATGTCCATTGCCTGGCGGACGCGGAACGGCATGTTGGTGGGGCCGGGGACGTAGAGGCCTCTATATCCTGGCATTCGACAGTTCCTTGTTGTGTGTCTAGATCGATGCTCCGGGCCGGAAACAGCGCTCTATATCTTGCCGCCCAGACGCGATTGAGTTGCTGTGTACGCTGAGGTGGCGCAGAGCCGGTTTCGAGCCAACTTTGCGTTGATTACCGCAACGGTGTGGTCGATCGCGGGATGGGTAATTCCGTGTTGGTGGCCGATCAGTTGAACCAGTTTATCGACCCGTTCGGCCATCAGCGCACCCGCAGCGATCGCCCGCGCGGCCGACGATGGATTGGTCAACTGCTCGGCCGCCATCGCGTATTTTTCGAACGCGACCATGTCTTCGCGTCGCGCACCGAGACGCAGCACAATCGACTCGACCGCTGCATAGATGTCGCGTGAAAGACCGATATCGGTGTGCACGGCGTCGCGGATTGAGATGGGCGCACCGGCAGTCACGCAGCGGTAATTGCCAGTCAGCAGCATGGCCCACTTCGCGAACGGAACGAACAGCGAGTCATGCACGCGCAGTTTCACCGGCACGTCCAGCCCGTCGATCTGCGCGCTGTCGATGCCGTCGGCGATCGTGGTCAGCATCGCGTTGTGCTTCGGCGAGGCGTAAGCGGCGGTCTTGAAATTCGTCGGTAAGCCGACATGCAAGACGTTCGCAGCCTCGTCGGCAGGGCGAAAGGCCTGCGGGTCAGGCGAGCAGAGCGTCATAAGTTGCGGATCGAACCGATCCCAAACACGGGCATTGGCATAAGCCGCTTCGATGGCGGACGCGTCGATGGCCACGATCCGCTTGAGATAGGGGAGCGGTGGCATGTTCATCAACGACAGACAGGGAATCCTTGCCTCGGCGATGCGCGTCAGCAACAGGCGGATCGTGGAACTGAGGTATTGCGGTTCCTGCATGGCGAGCACGATGAGGTCATAGCCGCTCGGGGCGACCGTCTCCGGCGGCATGGCGTCGAGCTGGCCCGGCAGGTCGGTGGAGCGGATCGCGCGATGTGCGTTGTCGCCCTTCAGCTTCAGGCGGACTTCGGTGCCGCGGGCATTGATGAGTTCGGCCGTCGCCGTCCGGCAGACCAGGGTGACATCGTGGCCAGCCATGAGGCATTTGGTGCCGAACAGGGAGCCGTAAGACGCACCCAGTATCAGGATTCTGTAGGCCATAATAACCTCCCCGGATTCTACCGAACCCTTCGAGGGGGCCGGCATCTTTGCCTAGTGGCATAACGCCTGGACCGGGGCGGGTACATTCTTTTTAGGTAAACGTGTTGCGTGTATGTATACAAAATAGCATAATCTGTTGTATTGTATATATGGAGATGGCCGTGGCAAAGACATTCGTCGGTCCACAGCTTCGTCAACTGCGACGAGAGCGCAAGCAGACGCAAGCCGAGATGGCGAAGGCGCTAGGGATCAGTCCCGGTTACGTGAATCTGCTTGAGAACAACCAGCGCAGCTTGTCGGTGCGGCTGCTGATGGCACTTGCCGATGTCTATCAAGTCGACTGGCGCAGCATCGTCCGCGACGAGGCGTCGAACCTGCTTGCAGAGCTTCGCAATGCCATCCGCGATCCGATGTTCTCAGGCGGCGTGCCGGATTTGCAGGAATTGCGTGCGGCCATCGATCATGCCCCGCGGCTGGTCGAGCATTTCCTGAACCTATACGGAATTCACCGAACGACGATCGAGCGCATCATGCGGCAGGGTGCGGGAAGCATGCCGGAAGGCCTGCTGGCAACCTCCGGGGAAGCCGTCATCCATGACTTCTTTCGCGACCATTCCAATTATTTCCACCGGCTAGAAATTGCGGCGGAGAAATTGCGCGAGGCCGAGCCTTGTGAGACCGACGACATTTACACTGTGCTCAAGGCGCGCCTGTCCAATGCGCACGGGATTCGGGTCAGACGAAGAGCCGCCGAGGAGATGACCCAGGCCTTGCGTGTCTACGACCGTGAGGAGCGCGTCATTCATCTGTCCGAGGCCCTCGATCACTGCAACCAGGTCTTCCAGCTTGCCCACGTACTGTGCCTTGTCGAGTTACAGAATCTGCTGGATGACCTGACGGCGGATAGCGGTATCACGAAAGGAACGAGCCTTGCGCGGTGCCACATCGAGCTCGCCAACTATTTCGCGGCTGCATTCGTCATGCCCTACAAGCCATTCCTGCGCATAGCTGAGAGCACGACCTACGACATCGACCGAATTTCCGCGCGTTTTGCGGTCTCGTTCGAACAGGCCTGTCACCGACTCACCACCTTGCAGCGGCCGGGGGCGCAAGGTGTTCCGTTCTTCTTCCTACGCGTCGACAAGGCCGGTAACGTAACCAAGCGGTTCAATTCCACCTCCTTCCATCTCGCCGAATACGGCGGCGCTTGCCCGGTGTGGAACATCCACATGGCGTTCCGCACGCCCGGCGTCATCCTTCCGCAGTTCGTCGAGCTTCCCGACGGCGACCGGTTTTTCACGATCAGCCGGACGGCGGATCGCCCCGCAGTCAATTTCGAAACGCAGGATCATCGTCTCGCCGTCGCGCTGGGATGTGAGTTTCAGTACGCGAACAAACTCGGCTATGCCGCCTCGTATAATCTCAATGACCAGTTGATGTTCAGTCGAATCGGCATCAACTGCCACCTGTGCCCGCGGCAGGCCTGCTCGCAGCGTGCGCATCAGCCGGTTTTCATGGAGCTGCCGCTCGACACCACGCGGCGCGGCAACACCCGCTACGAAAGCTAGCCGCGTCGCCATTTGGCACAAGGTGAAATGTCGACCGCGTTGGCAACCGCCGGCTTTGCTCGGAAAAACGGCCTCGGACAATCTTGCCAGCCGAGGCGCCGTTGATGCGTCCTACGCCGTCGCTTTCGCCAGCGCACGGCGCGCCAGCACACCGACCAGGTGCGCGCGATATTCGGCGCTGGCGTGGATGTCGCTGTTCATTCCCGTTGCCGGGATGGTCATGCCTTCGAGCGACTTGGCCGCGAAGCGCTTCTTGAGCGCTTCCTCGAACGATTTCACCCGGAACACGCCATTGCTGCCGGCGCCGGTCACCGCCACGCGGATGTCAGCGCCACGCTTGGATACGAACACGCCGACCAGCGCGAAGCCGGATGCCGGGTGCTTGAACTTCTCGTAAGCCGCCTTCTTGGCGATCGGGAAGCTGATCTTGACGATGATCTCGCCGTCTTCCAAGGCGGTCGAGAACATGCCGGTAAAGAAATCGTCGGCCGCGATGCGCCGCTTGTTGGTGATGATGGTGGCGCCTAAGCCCAGCACGGCCGCCGGATAATCGGCATTCGGATCGTTGTTGGCGACCGAGCCGCCGATGGTGCCGCGGTTGCGCACCTGCGGATCGCCGACCGCGGCCGGCACCGCCGCCAAGCCCGGCAGCGCCTGCTGCAACACCGGCGAAATGGCGGCGTCGGCATGCCGCGTCATGGCACCGATCACGATCGAGCGGCCCTTCTGCTCGACGCCGGTCAAGCCCTCGACCAGCGACAGATCGATCAGCGCCGAAGGCTGCGCCAGCCGCTGCTTCATCACCGGGATCAGCGAGTGGCCGCCGGCCAGAAGTTTGGCCTCCGGATTGCGCGCCAAGAGGCCAGCCGCCTGGCGGACCGTGGTCGGACGATGGAAGGTGAAATTGTACATGCGTGTCTCCTTTAAGCGGCAATACTTAGGCGGCTTGGCGCGGGGTCGCGCGCTTGAGCGCCGACCACACCGCATTGGCGGTCGCCGGCATGGCCAAGTCTTCGGTTCCGATCGCATCGGTGATGGCATTGATCACCGCGGCGGGCGCGGCGATCGCGCCGGCCTCGCCGCAGCCTTTGACGCCGAGCGGGTTCGACGGCGATTTGGTTTCGGTCATGCCGACATGGAACGACGGCAGATCGTGGGCGCGCGGCATGGTGTAGTCCATCATCGAGCCGGTCACGAGCTGGCCGCTCTTGTCGTAGACCGCGCCTTCCAGCAGCGCCTGGCCGATGCCCTGCGCGATGCCGCCATGCACCTGGCCTTCCACGATCATCGGATTGATGATGGTGCCGAAATCGTCGACCGCGGTCCAATTGACGATGTCGGTCTTGCCGGTATCGATGTCGACCTCGACCTCGCAGATGTGACAGCCGGCCGGAAAAGTGAAATTGGTCGGGTCGTAGAACGAAGTCTCCTTCAGGCCTGGCTCGAGCTCCTGGCCGGTGAACTTGTGCGCGATGTAGGCGTTGAGCGCCACATCGCCCCAGGCCGCCTGCTTGTCGGTGCCGGCCACGGTGAACTTGCCGTCCTTGAACTCGATGTCGCCTTCCGCCGCCTCCAGCAGGTGGGCGGCGACCTTCTTGGCCTTGGCCTCCACCTTGTCGAGCGCCTTGACGATCGCCGACATGCCGACCGCGGCCGAGCGCGAGCCGTAGGTGCCCATGCCGAACTGCACCTTGTCGGTGTCGCCGTGCACGATCGAGATATTCTCGAACGGAATGCCCAAGCGCTCCGAGACCAATTGCGCGAAGGTGGTTTCGTGGCCCTGGCCATGCGCATGGCAGCCGGTGAGCACTTCCACGCTGCCGGTCGGATTGACCCGCACCTCGGCGGATTCCCACAAGCCGACGCCGGCGCCGAGCGAGCCGACCGCCTGCGACGGCGCGATGCCGCAGGCCTCGATATAGGTCGAGAAGCCCAAGCCGCGCAGCTTGCCGTGACGCACGGCATCGCGCTTGCGCTTGGCGAAGCCCTTCACGTCAGCGATCTCCAGCGCCTTCTTGAGCGAGGCGTGATAGTCGCCGGCGTCGTAGGCCATGATCACCGGCGTCTGATGCGGGAACGTCTTGATGAAGTTGCGCTTGCGCAGATCGGCCGGCTCGATCTTCATCTGCCGCGCCGCCACCTCGACCAGACGCTCGACCACGAAAGTCGCTTCCGGGCGCCCGGCGCCGCGATAGGCATCGACCGGCGCGGTGTTGGTATAGACCGCGTCGACCTCGCAATAGATCGACGGAATGTCGTATTGGCCGGACAGCAGCGTGGCGTAGAGATAGGTCGGCACCGACGACGAGAAAGTCGACATATAGGCGCCGAGATTGGCGATGGTCTTGGCGCGCAGCGCGAGGATTTTTCCCTGGGCATCGAGCGCGAGTTCCGCGTGCGTGACGTGATCGCGGCCATGGCAGTCGGTCAGAAAAGCCTCCGAACGATCGCAGGTCCACTTCACCGGCCGGCGCACTTTGCGCGCCGCCCACAGGCAGACGACCTCTTCGGGATAGATGAAAATCTTCGAGCCGAAGCCGCCGCCGACATCGGGCGCGATCACGCGCAATTTATGCTCCGGCGCCATGCCGACGAAGGCCGCGATCACCAGGCGCGCGACGTGCGGGTTCTGCGAGGTATTCCATAACGTGAGGTTGTCGGTGCCGACATCGTATTCGGCCAGCGCCGCGCGCGGCTCCATCGCGTTCGGCACCAGGCGATTGTTGACGATGTCGAGCTTGGTGACGTGCGCCGCCGCGGCGAAGGCAGCCGCCGTCGCCTTGGCGTCGCCGAGATGCCATTGGTAGATCGTGTTGTTGGCGATGTCGGCATGGATTTGCGGGGCGCCTGGCGCCTGCGCCTTGGCGGGATCGACCACCGCCGTGAGTACGTCGTAGTCGACCTTGACCTTCTCGGCCGCGTCGCGGCCTTGCTCATAAGTCTCCGCGATCACCACCGCCACCGCGTCGCCGACGCAGTTCACCTTGGCCGCCGCCAGCGCCGGATGCGGCGCCATCTTCATCGGCGAGCCGTCCTTGGAATGGATCATCCAGCCGCAGATCAGATTGCCGATCTTATCGGTGGCGAGCTGCGCCCCGGTGAGCACGTCGACGACGCCCGGCATCTTGCGGGCCGCGCCGACATCGATGCTCTTGATCTTGGCGTGGGCGTGCGGCGAGCGCACGAACACGGCGCGGGTCTCTCCCGGCCGCACCACATCGTCGGTGTATTGTCCACTGCCGGTGACGAAGCGGAAGTCTTCCTTTCGGCGCACCGCCGCGCCGATCCCGGTCGCGCTCATGGCGGTCTCCTCCCTGACTTTTATCGACGCTTATTCGGCTGCTTGACGCGTGCTGGCCTTGGGCATGTTTTTGGCGCCGGCCGCGATCGCCTTGACGATGTTGTGGTAGCCGGTGCAGCGGCAGATGTTGCCGTCGAGCTGTTCACGGATCGTATGCTCGTCGAGTTCGTTGCCGTGGCGGCGCACGATATCGAGCGCCGACATGATCATGCCGGGCGTGCAGTAGCCGCATTGCAGGCCATGGTTCTCGCGGAACGCCTCCTGCATCGGATGCAGCGGACCGTTCGGCTCGGCCAGACCCTCGATGGTGGTGATCTTGGCGCCCTCGCATTGCAGCGCCAGCAGCGTGCAGGACTTGGCCGCGATGCCGTCGACATGCACCACGCAGGCGCCGCACTGCGAGGTGTCGCAGCCGACATGCGTGCCGGTCAGCCGCAAATGCTCGCGCAGGAATTGCACCAGCAAGGTGCGCGCTTCGACATCACCGGTGACGGCTTTGCCGTTCACCGTCATGGACACCGCTGGCATGACCTTCCTCCCAAATTCGGGGCCAAAAGCCCTCTTTTCGCCGCGCCCATTGCGGGCATCCGCCGTTCGGGCCCGAAAACGAGCCGATTTCTACTTAACTTTGGACCCCAGTCCGCGTCCGGGTCAAGGGACTGTTGTTCCCCTCCCCCTTGTTGGAGCGGGTAAAAGCTAGCCGGCCGCAACCGCAGCGGCGAAATTCTTGAAAAAGTCGTCGGCGATCTTCTTGGCGGCGCCATTGACCAGCCGCTGGCCGAGCTGGGCGAGCTTGCCGCCGATCTGCGCCTCGACATTGTAGGTGAGCAGCGTGCCGCCGTCCTTTTCCGTGAGCGCGACCGTCGCCCCGCCCTTGGCGAAGCCGGCCACCCCGCCCTCGCCCTCGCCGGAAATCCGGTAGCCATTGGGCGGATTGAGATCGGTCAGATTCACCTTGCCTTTGAAGCGCGCCTTGACCGGCCCGATTTTGACGACGGCGGCCGCCTGCAATTCGGTATCGGAAATCTTGTTGAGCTCCTCGCAGCCGGGGATACAGGCCTTGAGCACCTCGGCGTCGTTGAGTTTTGCATAGACAACCTCGCGGCTGGCGGGAAGTTGCACCTCCCCCGTCATCACCATCGCCATCGGCACTGTCTCCCTCTTACGCAGCCTCAGCAACGGCTTAAGCCCTTGGCGAGCCCATGAAAAGAGCTTTGCAGCCGGCATGGACCGCTTTAAGTGTGTGACCTGACGCCACACCGAAACAACCAAAATCCGGAAATGGGGGGTATGCAATGCCGATGATCACTGCCGACGACGGCTGCCCGATCAATGTCGAAGTCACCGGTCGCGATGGCGCGCCGGCGCTCATGCTGTCGAATTCACTCGGCACCAATCTGCATATGTGGGACGAGCAGGCGGGCGAATGGGCGAAGCACTTCCGGCTGGTGCGTTATGACCGCCGCGGCCATGGCAAGTCGGGCGTGCCGCAGGGCCCCTATTCCATGGAGCGGTTCGGCCGCGACGTGCTGGCCGTGCTCGATGCGCTCAAGATCAAGAAGACCAACTGGTGCGGACTGTCGATGGGCGGCATGGTCGGCCAGTGGTTGGGAGCCAATGCGCCCGACCGCGTCGAGAAGCTGATTCTGTCCAACACCAATTTCCATTACGCCGACAAAGGCCCGTGGAACGACCGCATCAAGTTCGTGCGCGAGAAGGGTCTCGCCGCGCTGGTCGATGCCAACATGGAGCGCTGGTTCACGGCCGGCTTCCGCGCCCGCGCGCCGCAGGCCATCGCCCGCATGAAGGAGATGTTCCTCGCCACCGATCCGGCGGGCTACATCGCCAGCAGCGAGGCGGTGCGCGACATGGATTTCACCGCGTCGAACCCGCGCATTACAGCGCCGGTTTTGGTGATCGTCGGCAAGCAGGATCCGGCGACGCCGCCGGCCGCCGGCGAAGCGATCGCCAAACAGATCAAGGGCGCCAAGCTCGCGGCGCTTGACGCCGCGCATATCTCCAACATCGAGCAGCCGCAGCTTTACACGGAGACAGTGCTTAACTTCTTGAGAGGCTAGACCCATGGATGAGAAAGAGCGTCACGAGCGCGGCATGGCCCGGCGCCGCAAGGTGCTGGGCAATGCCTGGGTCGATCGCGCCAATGCGAAGAAGACGCCGTTCAACGCTGAATTTCAGGATTTCATCACCCGCGCCGCCTGGGGCGAGATCTGGACGCGGCCGCATTACGACGAGCGCACGCGCCGCATCCTGGTGATCGGCACCATGCTGGCACTCGACAAGTGGGACGAATTCCGCATGCATGTGCGGGCGGCGCTCGCCGAAGGCGGCTTTACCGAAGACGACATCAAGGAAATCATCATGCAGCAGGCGATCTACTGCGGCGTGCCGGCGGCCAATCACGCCTTCAAGGAAGCCGCCGAGGTAATCGCCGAAGTCACCGAGGACAAATAGCGCAGTGCATCACGCCGCATTGACGCGCTCGTCATTTCGACTTGAAACGACGTAAGGTTAACCATGGCCCATTCCATCAGGGGGGTAACCCATGGCCAAGATCGACGTGCGCAAGGGCATGCCGAGCGTCCAACTCGACAAAGCCGAGTTCAAGAAACGGTTTCTGGCTAGGTTCTACGACCCAGATTACGAGCCGCTCAAGCGCGAACTCGACAAAATTGTCGACGCCGCCTGGATCGCCTACGACGAATATCACAAGAGCCCGCGCACGAAGAAAGCCGGCGCGGGTTTCGCCGACCCCCATTTCGATGTGCCGGCCGAATGGCTGGCGACCCGCGCCAACGTCCAGGCCGCCGAGCGCAAACAAAAGAACAGGAAAACACCCTCGCGCATCCTCATCGTCAACGGCTCTTCGCGCAACGACCAGACCTGCCCGGGCGAAATGTCGAAGACCTGGCGGATGGTGACGCTGGCAAAACAAGCGATCGAAAAAACCCGCGGCTTCGACGTCGACATTCTCGATCTGTCACGGCTCACCGCCGAATACGGCAAGGTGATCTATCCGTGCAAGGCCTGCGTCTCCACCGCGCAGCCGCTCTGCCACTGGCCGTGCAGTTGCTATCCCAACCACGCGCTCGGCCAGACCGGCGACTGGATGGCGGAAATCTATCCGCAATGGGTGGCGGCGCACGGCGTGATGATCATATGTCCGGTCAACTGGTACCAGGCGCCCTCCTCGCTCAAACTGATGATCGACCGCTTGGTTTGCGCCGACGGCGGCAATCCGGACTTCACCTCGACCGGCGGCAAGGACCCCGCGAAAGCCAAGGCGCTGGAACTGGAGGGCTGGCCCTATCCGCGCCATTTGGCGGGCCGCGTGTTCGCGGTCGTCGTGCACGGCGACGCCGCCGGCACCGAGAACCTGCGCCGTATCCTGTCGGACTGGCTGCAGGACATTGGCCTCATTCCGTCGGGCCACCAGGGCCAGATCGACCGCTATGTCGGCTATCTAACGCCCTACGCAACGAGCCACGACGACCTCGATCGCGACACCGATTTTCAGCAGGACGTGCGCAACGCGGCGCTCGCGCTGGTGCAGGCGGTCAAAGATCGGCGCAGCGGAAAATTGCAGCCGCCCGATCGCGGCTTGCACGAGGCGCGCCCGAAGTAACGGCTGTCAGCGGAACGGCGAGAACCAGGGCGCCCCACGCGGCGTGGCGGTCAACTCGGTCATCACGGCGGATTTGGCGTTCCCTTCCGGGCGGCCATAGCTGCGCTCGACGATGCAGAGCGCGGTGGCGAGCGCGGCGAGCGAAAGCTGGATCACATGCTCTCGCACCAGATCGGCATTGTGCGACCACACCGCCGGGCCGACCGAGGCAATGGTGATCAGCACCACCAGGATGAGGCCGCCTTCCAGCACGTCCGACGCCGGCGTGCCACCGGCGAGGCAGCGCAAGCGATCGGCGATGTGCACGGCGCAGATGGCGGCAACCGCGAGCTTGAGCGTGCCGAAGAAGGCGGCGAGCTTGATCAGCCCGATCGGCCCCAGCCCGAACAGCCGGCCGATGCCGAACACGAATTGCGAACGCCACACGTCCTCGAGCCCGTAGGTCGGCGAGGTCAACATGCGCAGTGCGTCGAAGCCCCAGAACAGCGTGAAATAGAGGGCGATGCCCAGGATCATGGCCACGGTAGCGCCGGAGACTTTCCGCATGCGTTCCTCCTCAAACAGGAACTCACGCGTAATCGCTTTAAATGCGAACTTCAAAGCAAACCAAAACTTTACCTTACCTATTAAAGGTTAACCGCCACGGCCCTCGCGGAACGCCTGCGGCGTCATGCCGGTCTGCTTGCGGAAAAACCGCGTGAAGTGGGAAGGGTCGGAGAAGGCGAGGTCGTAGGCGATCTCGTGGATCGGCTGGCCGGTGAACACGAGCTGGCGTTTGGCCTCGGTCAACACGCGCTGGCGGATCAGGTGGCCGGCGGTCACGCCGGTGGCGCGCTTGACGTGGTCGTTGAGGCGGTCGGGCGTCATCGCCAGCCGACCGGCATAGAAGCTGATCAGACGCTCTTTGCGGAAATGCTCGTCGACCAGCTGCCGCAAGGCCTCCACCCGCGCATCGGCGCGCGACAGCGTCACCTCGCCGCTGCGCGCGCGGCTGACGCCGAGCCGCACCACCTCGATCGCGATCAGCGCCAGCAGTCCGCGCATGGCAATCCGATAGCCTTCGCGCGCCAGCGAGGTTTCCTCGTTCAGATCGGCGCACAGCATGGCGAGACGTTTGGCCTCAGTCGCGCTCGTCAGCGGCAACAGCGGATCGACCGCCACCGCCTTGAGCC
This sequence comes from Hyphomicrobiales bacterium, assembly GCA_016185205.1. Lineage (GTDB taxonomy): Bacteria > Pseudomonadota > Alphaproteobacteria > Rhizobiales > Xanthobacteraceae > Pseudolabrys. Next base: position 27,572 of record JACPOA010000010.1, read on the forward strand.
GCGCCAGCGCCTCGCCCGACTGGTCGCCGAGCGCGTCGGCGACGTCCTCGGTGAAGCTCACCACCCATCCGTTGGTGACCCGCGGGGTGAAGCGGAAACCATGCGCGATGGTGGCCGGCACCAGGATCACGGCCGGCGCCGTGAACGGCACGGTCGCGGTTTCGAAGCTCATCTCGCCGCCACCCTGCTCGATCAGCAGCAGCTGGAACAGGTTGCGGTGGCGGTGGGCGCGGATCGTCCAGTCATGCACCGAGGAGCGCGACGCGATGGTTTCGATATGGATGAAGTCAAATACCGAGTCGTCCGGCGGATCGCCGTATAGGTGAAACAGCGGCAGCGCGGAGGTCGCCATGGCGCGCCAAGCATATGCGAGCGCGCGCGCCAGGCCAAATGGAACGCGGGGACGTTAAATCGAAAAGCCCCGCCAACTGGCGGGGCTTCCGTTCGTCGATCTAAGTGGCGGTCTCAGTGGCGGTCTTCGCCGTGCTGGCTATGCTGGCCGCCCTGGCCGGGGCGATCCTGCTGCTGCTGTTGGCCGGGCTTTTGCCCGCCGCCCTGCTGCTGCTGACCAGGCTTCTGCTGGCCGGGCTGTTGATTGCCCTGCTGCTGCTGACCGGGTTTCTGGTTGGGGTTCTGGTTCTGATTCATTCAATTTCCTTCCAACGTTGGTGGCTTTCCTGGCTCGAAGACACGCTTCGAATCCTTCGGGCCAAGATGATAACGCTCCGTCGAGTGTATCGTTCCTTTCGCAATGGTATGCGGAACTCTACGCACCACTGGGAGTTCCATTTCAATACCAATGGAAAGCGAAGGGATAACGCCATGGGACGCTACGCACTGCTTTGGATGATCGGGGTTCCGGTCCCCATCCTGGTGCTGATCTGGCTTTTCGGCGGCCTAAACTAGGACGCGTCGCGGAACGGCTGCGTCAGCAGCCTGACGATCCGCGATTCCGCGGCCTCGCGAAATACCGGCAGGCCGATGGTCATGACCTGCTCGCCGGCCGCCGGATTGGCGCGATAGGTGCCGAACAGGCGATCCCACCACGGCAGATTGAATCCGAAATTGCTGTCGGTCTCCTCGCGCGCGATCGAATGATGCACCTGGTGCATCTGCGGCGTGACCACGATCCAGCGCACGATTGGCTCGAGCCGCGGCGGCAGCGCCACGTTGCTGTGGTTGAACATTGAGGTCGCGTTGAGCAGCACCTCGAAGATCAGCACGGCCGGCGCCGGCACGCCGAGCGCCACGATCGCCGCCATCTTGATCGCCAGCGACAGTAAAATCTCCAGCGGGTGGAAGCGCAGGCCGGTGGTCACGTCGATGTCGAGATCGGCATGATGCATGCGGTGCAGTCGCCACAAAACCGGCACGTGATGAAAGACGACGTGCTGGGTGTAGATGACGAGGTCGAGCGCGATCACGCCGAGCACGATCGCCGCCCACAACGGCAAGCCGGCCAGGGTGAACAGGCCCCAGTTCTTGTCCGCCGCGATCAGCGCCACGCCGACCGCGGTGGTCGGCACCAGCAGCCGCACCGCCAGGATGTCGAGCGCCAGGATGCCGAGATTGCCCGGCCAGCGCGGCGCGCGGCCGACCGCAAGCGCCCGCCGCGGGGCGAGCCACTCCCACAGCGCCATGCCGCTGAAAACCACGGCGGCGCCAGCGACGCGGACGGCTATTTCCAGGCTGGGGGACATGGATCCTTGCCTTGCCCTTGGCTTGCGACCAGAAGACTTAATAACACGCTTTGCCTACCAGCGTTGCCGCTCCCGCGCCGCCCTGTTAAGCCTTAAGAATCGGAAAAAAGGCCGTCAGCCGGACGGCCGCGCGGAAGGCGTGAGCGTTACGCATGGAAGTTTTCCTCCAGCAGCTCATCAACGGCATCACCCTCGGCTCGATCTACGGCCTGATCGCCATCGGCTACACCATGGTGTTCGGCATCATCGGCATGGTGAACTTCGCCCATGGCGACGTGTTCATGGTGTCGGCCTTCATCGCGCTGATCGCCTTCCTGATCCTTACCAGCTGGCTCGGCATCACCTCGATCGCGCTGGCGTTATTCATCGTGCTGATCGTGGCCATGCTGTTCACCTCGCTGGTCAACTGGGTGATCGAGCGCCTCGCCTACCGCCCGTTGCGCGGCTCGTTCCGCCTGGCGCCGCTGATCTCGGCCATCGGCATGTCGATCTTCCTGTCGAACTTCGTGCAGGTCGCGCAGGGCCCGCGCAATAAATCGACCCCGCCGATGGTGCAGGGCGAATTCGTGATCTTCACGCAGAACGATTACGCCGTGACGCTGTCCTTCAAGCAGCTCATCATCTGGGGCGTCACCGCTGTGCTGCTGGCCTGCTTCTGGTATCTGGTGGCCAAGACCAGGCTCGGCCGCGCGCAACGCGCTTGCGAGCAGGATCAGAAGATGGCGGCGCTGGTCGGCGTCGATGTCGACCGCACCATCTCGATGACCTTCGTGATCGCGGCCGCGCTCGCCGCCGTCGCGGGCACCATGTACCTGATGTATTACGGCGTGGTGAGCTTCTCCGACGGTTTCGTGCCGGGCGTGAAGGCGTTCACCGCGGCGGTCTTGGGCGGCATCGGCTCGCTGCCGGGCGCGGTGATCGGCGGCCTGCTGATCGGCCTGATCGAGACCATGTGGTCGGCTTATTTTTCCATCGACTACAAGGACGTCGCGGCGTTCTCGGTGCTCGCCATCACCTTGATCTTCCTGCCGCAGGGCCTGTTCGGCCGGCCGGATGTCGAGAAGGTGTGAGATGGCGGCGGAAGGCCAGCGCGTCGATATCGCCCGCGCGTTGCGCGATGCGGGCGTTACCGCGCTCATCGCCTTCGGGCTGTTCCTGCCGCTGATCGGTTTCCAGACCGTCACCGACATCCGCAACGACCTGATCCTGACCACGCGCTGGCCGCTGCTGTTCGCGATCACGGCCATCGTCGGCGCCGGCCGCCTCGCCTATTCGTTCGGCTTCGAACCGTGGCTCAATCAGCGCGCGCTACGGCCTGTGCAGGCCGCGCCCTCGGCCTGGCGCAGTTTCGTCGGCAAGTGGTTCGTGCCGTTCGCGATCGGATTCGTCATCGTCTATCCGGTGATCGTGATCGCCCTCAACGGCTTCGGCGGTTCGGTGAAATGGATCGACAATTTCGGCATCCAGATTCTGATCTATGTGATGCTCGGCTGGGGCCTCAACATCGTGGTGGGACTGGCCGGCCTCTTGGACCTCGGCTATGTCGCCTTCTATGCGGTCGGCGCCTATTCCTACGCGCTGCTGGCCAAGACCTTCGGCTTCTCGTTCTGGATCTTGCTGCCGATGGCCGGCACGCTCGCCTCGTTCTGGGGCATTCTGCTCGGCTTTCCGGTGCTGCGGCTGCGCGGCGACTATCTCGCCATCGTCACGCTCGCCTTCGGCGAGATCATCCGCATCGTCATCATCAACTGGGTGGATCTCACCGGCGGCTATGCCGGCATCAGCGGCATCCCGCGCCCGACCTTCTTCGGCATTCCGTTCAATGCCAATGAGGACGGCTTCGCCGCCGTGTTCGGGCTGGAATTCTCGCCGCTCTACCGCACCGTCTTTCTCTATTACCTGATCCTGGCGCTGGCGCTGCTCACCGCCTTCGTCACCGTGCGCCTGCGCCGGCTGCCGGTCGGCCGCGCCTGGGAGGCGCTGCGCGAGGACGAGATCGCCTGCCGATCGCTTGGCATCAACACCACCAACACCAAGCTCACCGCCTTCGCGATGGGCGCGATGTTCGCGGGCTTCGCCGGCTCGTTCTTCGCCGCGCGGCAGGGTTTCATCTCGCCGGAATCCTTCACCTTTCTGGAGTCGGCCACCATCCTGTCGATCGTCGTGCTCGGCGGCATGGGCAGCCAAATTGGCGTTGCGATAGCCGCCATCGTCATGATCGGCGGCACCGAGATCATGCGCGAGCTCGACTTCCTCAAACAGATTTTCGGGCCGACCTTCGATCCGACCCAGTACCGCATGCTGCTGTTCGGCTTCGCCATGGTGCTGATCATGATCTGGCGGCCGCGCGGATTGATCGCCACGCGCGCGCCTTCGGTGTTCCTGAAGGAGCGCAAGAGCATCTCCGTCGACCTGGTCAAGGAAGGCCACGGCTGATGGGCAGCGCTGATGACATCCTGCTCCGCGTCGAGCATCTGACCATGCGCTTCGGCGGCTTGGTCGCGGTCGACGATCTGTCGTTTACGGCGCAGCAGGGCAACATCACCGCGCTGATCGGTCCGAACGGCGCCGGCAAGACCACGGTGTTCAACTGCATCACCGGCTTCTACAAGCCGAGCGAAGGCCGCCTGGGCTTGCGCCACGGCGACGCCGCGGTGTGGAGCGAGCTGGAAGCGCTCACCGACAGCGGCCAGCGCAGCCTGGCGCTGAGCCACGGCGCGCTCTACCTGCTCGAACGCATGCCGGATTTTCTCGTCACCCAGCAGGCGCGCGTCGCCCGCACCTTCCAGAACATCCGGCTGTTTCCCGGCATGACGGTGCTGGAAAACCTGCTGGTCGCCCAGCACAACCGGCTGATGCTGGCGTCGGGCTATACCCTGCTCGGCGTGCTCGGCTTTCCGTCTTATGCCGCGGCCGAACGCGCCGCCATCGAGACGGCGCGCGATTGGCTCGATCGCATCGGTCTGCTTGGGCGCGCCGACGATCCGGCCGGCGACCTGCCCTACGGCGCGCAGCGGCGGCTGGAGATCGCGCGCGCCATGTGCACCGAGCCGGTGCTGCTCTGTCTCGACGAGCCGGCCGCCGGCCTCAATCCGCGCGAGAGCGCCGAACTCAACGCGCTGCTGCTGGCGATCCGCGACGAGCACGCCATCTCGATTCTGCTGATCGAGCATGACATGTCGGTGGTGATGGAGATTTCCGACCACGTGGTCGTGCTCGACTATGGCGTCAAGATCGCCGACGGCGCGCCGGCCGCGATCCGCGACGATCCCAAGGTGATCGCCGCCTATCTCGGCGTCGCCGACGAAGACGTCGCCAAGGTGGAAGCGGAGGTGGGGTTATGACCGCACCGCGCACTCCAACCTCCCCCTGCAAGGCAGGGCTATCGCATGTTCAGGAGCATATCGACGAGGAAGCTGTCGTCCCAGGCAGCCCGTTTGAGTTTGCCTCGCAAAGAGATCTTTGTGTCGGGATGAGCGCGAGCGATATTGAGTGCAAGTCGCCGCAGAACGGCTTGCGGCGGGATCAAATCGATAATCTGAGTTTCAGACGGCAGCATCCCGTCGGAGCTTTCACACTCGATTTTTATTGTCCGTCGCTTCGGCTCGCCATCGAAGTGGATGGCGGGCAGCACGCCGAAGGCATTGGAAAGCGTCGCGATGAACAACGGACGACTTGGCTCGAGTCAAAAGGGATCGTCATCATCCGCTTTTGGAATAATGACGTCCTAACGAATTTGAACGGCGTCTTGGAGGTAATCGCGCAGGTCGCTTCGCAACGTCGCGCGCTGACCCCCTCCCCAACCCTCCCCCTTTCAGGGGGAGGGAGAACAAAGGCTGTGCCATGACCACGCCTTTGCTCTCCGTGCGCGGCGTGAAGACCTTCTATGGCCGCGTGATGGCGCTTAAAGGTGTGGACCTCGACGTCAGCGAGGGCGAGATCGTCACGCTGATCGGCGCCAATGGCGCCGGCAAATCCACTTTGATGATGACGGTGTGCGGCAATCCGCGCGCGCGCGAAGGCAGCATCGCCTTCGCCGGCCGCGACATCACACACCTGCCGACCCACGAGATCGCGCGGCTCAAGCTGGCGCAGGCGCCGGAAGGCCGCCGCATCTTTTCGCGCATGACGGTGCTGGAAAACCTGCAGATGGGCGCCACCACCGCCGAGCCGGCCGAGTTCGAGCGCGATCTCGATCGCGTGCTCGCGCTGTTTCCGCGCCTCAAGCAGCGCATCGGCCAGCGCGGCGGCACGCTGTCGGGCGGCGAGCAGCAGATGCTGGCGATCGCGCGCGCGCTGATGGCGCGGCCGCGGCTGCTGCTGCTCGACGAGCCGTCGCTCGGGTTGGCGCCGATGATCGTGCGCCAGATTTTCGACGCCATCAGAGCGCTCAACAAGCAGGACGGCCTCACCGTGTTCCTGGTCGAGCAGAATGCCTATCACGCGCTCAAGCTCGCGCATCGCGGCTATGTCATGGTCAACGGGCTGATCACTCTCTCAGGGACGGGCAGCGAATTGCTGGAGCGGCCCGAGATCAAGTCGGCCTATCTCGAAGGAGGCCGCGCATGACCGCCTTCTCCATCCCCGAACTGCTCTACGAGGAAGGCTCGTTCGGCGTCTTCCTTCTGGTCACTATCGTCCTGGGCGGCGGGGCGGCGGTGCTGTCCGGGCGCGCCATTGCCGCCACCTGGCGGCCATGGTGGCAAATTGTCGCTTATAGCTTCATCCTCGGCCTGGCCGTGCGATTCATTCATTTCAGCCTGTTCGACGGCACCCTGCTGTCGGCTCATTATTATCTGGTCGACAGCGCGGCGTGCATGGCCTTCGGATTCTTAGGCTTTCGGGCCGCCCGCGCGGCGCAGATGATCGCGCAATATCGCTGGATCAACGAGGGAGCCGGCCCCCTGCGCTGGCGCCGGAAACCGCCCTGACGTAACATTTAACCGTTACCGCATGATCCCGAAAAGTGGGTACGGGTTTTCGGATAAGATCATGCGCAAGCAATATCGAGCCTACCGGCTCCACCAAAGGGGAAGACGGATGAACAGGATCACCACGCTCAGCCTCGCGCTGGGCTTCGCGATCGCCACGGCGGGAACAGCGGCGGCCCAGGTCAAATTCGCCGTCGGCGGACCGATCACCGGACCGAGCGCCGCCACCGGCGCGCAGATGAAGAACGGCGTCGACCAGGCGGCCGAAGACATCAACAAAGCCGGCGGCATTCTCGGCCAGAAACTCACGGTCGCCTACGGCGACGACGTCTCCGATCCCAAACAGGGCGTCTCGGTCGCCAACAAGTTCGCCGCCGACGGCATCAAATTCGTGATCGGCCACTACAATTCCGGCGTGACCATACCATCATCGGAGGTCTATCAGGAAAACGGCATCCTCGCGATCACGCCGGCCTCGACCAATCCGAAGGTCACCGAACGCGGCATGTGGAACATCTTCCGGGTCTGCGGACGCGACGACCAGCAGGGCGCGGTGGCCGGCGCGTATATCCTCAAGCACTTCAAGGGCAAGAAGATCGCCTTGGTGCACGACAAGACCACCTACGGCAAAGGCTTGGCCGATGAGGTGCGCAAGGCGATCGCCAAAGGCGGCATGAAGGACGTGCTGTACGAAGGCATCAACACCGGCGACAAAGATTTCTCCGCGCTGGTGTCCAAGATCAAGCAGTCGGGCGCCGACTTGGTCTACTGGGGCGGCCTGTACACCGAGGGCGGCTTCATTGTGCGGCAGATGCGCGACCAGGGCGTCAAGGCCATACTGATGGGCGGCGACGGCATTACCTCGGACGAGTTCGCCTCGGTCGGCGGGCCGGGCGTGGAAGGCACGCTGATGACCTACGGCCCCGATCCGCGCAACAAACCGGAAGCGAAGAAAGTGGTGGAGGAATTCCGCGCCAAGAAGTTCGAGCCGGAAGCCTACACGCTCTACAGCTATGCCGGCGTGCAGATCATCAAGCAGGCGGCGGAAGCGGCGAAATCGCTCGACCCCAAGAAGGTCGCCGAGAAGATGCATTCCGGCATGCACTTCAAGACCGTGCTGGGCGACATCTCGTACGACAAGAAGGGCGACATCACCAAGCTCGATTACGTGATGTACATCTGGAAGAAGGACGCCAGCGGCAAGATCAATTACGTCGAGTGCCCGGGCTCGGACTGCTCGAAGCTGAAATAGGCACGTCTGCGTGTCCCGGGCGCAGCGCATCACGCAGTGGTGCACCGCGTCCGGGACACGAGTTAGATTACCCGATCCGCCCGAGCACCGGGAACAGCTCCAGCAGCCAATAGCTCAATAAGTTGATGCTGCCGGTGAGGAACGCGACGCCGGTGAGCACCAGCAGCGCGCCCATAGCCATCTCGACCTTGGCGAGATGCTTCTTGAAGCGCGCCAGAAACGCCGCGAACGGCTCGATTGCGAAGGCGGCGATGATGAACGGAATGCCGAGGCCCGCCGAATAGACCGCCAGCAGGCTGGCGCCCTTGCTCACCGTCTGTTCGGCGGCCGCCACCGTCAGGATCGCGGCCAGGATCGGCCCGATGCACGGCGTCCAGCCGAAGGCAAAGGCGAGCCCCATCACATAGGCGCCCCACAGCCCGACCGGCTTGGCCACCTCCAGCCGCTTCTGCCGATGCAACAGCGCGATCTTGGTGATGCCGAGGAAGTGCAGCCCCATGATGATGATGACCACGCCGGCGACGGTCGCCAGCGGTTCGGAATAGGCTCGGATCAGTCCGCCGATCACGCTGGCGCTGGCGCCGAGCGCCACGAACACGGTCGAGAAGCCGAGCACGAACAGCGCGGCCGCCACCACGGTCTCGCGTTTGACCAGCGGCTCCGGCTCCTTGTCCGCAAAACGCTCCAGCGAGGTGCCGGCCAGGTACACCAGATAGGGCGGCACCAGCGGCAGCACGCAGGGGGAGAGGAAGCTGACCAGGCCCGCGATCAGGGCGGCCAGATAAGTGACATCGCCATTCATGGCCCCTAGATGCCCCGGCAACTGTGGCGATGGCAAGTCGGCCGGCCGGGGTCTGACTTTCAAGTGATCGGCCGTGATAGGCTTCGGGTCTGGAGTATCAATGACCACGCGCAATCTCATCACCGATATTCCCGGCGTGCGGGTCGGCCATGCCGGCAACGCCAAGCTCGGCTCCGGCACCACCGTCGTGCTGTTCGACACCGCCGTGGTGGCGAGCGTGGATGTGCGCGGCGGCGGGCCGGGCACGCGCGAGACCGCTTTGCTCGATCCGGCGCAGACGGTGGACGGCATTGACGCCATCGTGCTGTCCGGCGGCTCCGCCTTCGGGCTCGATGCCGCCTCCGGCGTACAAGCTTACCTGCGCGAGCAGGGCCGTGGCTTTCAGGTTGGCAGCGCGCGGGTGCCGATCGTGCCGGGGGCGATCCTGTTCGACCTGCTCTCGGGCGGCGACAAGGCCTGGGGCCGCTACCCGCCCTATCGCGAGTTCGGCTACGAGGCCGCCAAAAGCGCGGGCGCCGATTGCGCGCTCGGCAGCGTCGGCGCCGGGCTGGGCGCCACCACCGTCAACCTGAAGGGCGGGCTTGGCTCGGCCTGCGCGCAGACGCGCGATGGGCTGACCGTCGGCGCCATCGTGGCGGTGAACGCCGCCGGCAGCGTCACCGTCGGCGATAGCGAGCATTTCTGGGCGGCGCCGTTCGAGCTCAACAAGGAGTTCGGCGGCCGCGGCTGGCCGCCGGCGTTCTCAGCCGATGCGCTGGCGCTGCGCAGCAAAGGCTTACCCGCCCAGAGCACCACGCTCGCGGTGGTGGCGACCGACGCGAAACTGACCAAGGCGCAGGCCAACCGGCTGGCGGTGATCGCGCAGACCGGCCTGGCACGTTCGATCTATCCGGTGCACACGCCACTCGACGGCGACGTCGTGTTCGCAGCCAGCACCGGGCAGAAGCCGCTGGCCGATCCGGTCTATGCGATGAGCGAACTCGGCATGGTAGCGGCCAATGTCCTGGCGCGCGCGGTGGCGCGCGGCGTCTATGAGGCGACCGCGCTGCCGTTCGCGGGCAGCCTGCCGAGTTGGAAGGACAAGTTCAAAGGCTAGAGAAAGCGCTCGGCCCGATATGGCGCCGGATCGCAGAACGGCGTCTCGCCCGAGATCATTTCCGCGATCATGCGTCCGGTGGCGGGGCCGAGCGTCAGGCCCCAATGCGCGTGCCCGATCGCCAACCACAGGCCGGCAAGCCCCGGTGCCGGTCCGATGACGGGGCGTGAATCCGGAAAACACGGCCGGCTGCCGAGCCAGGTTTTATCATCGGCCGTCGGCCCAAGCGGAAACAATTCGCGCGCCTTCGGCAGCAGATGCTCGAACTGCACGGGTGTCGGCTTGGCATCGCGCGCGGCGATTTCGACGCCGGTGGTCATGCGGATCCCCTGCTCCATCGGCGTGATCACATAGCCGGCGTCGGCATCGAGCACCGGACGCGACAGGCCCGCATTGCCTTGGGCGTGGAAATGCCGGTGATAGCCGCGCTTGACCATGAGCGGCAGCTTGAGGCCGAGCGACCTGAACAGATCGCTCGCCCAGGGCCCGAGCGCCACCACGACCTCACGCGCGTCGACCCCGCCCTCGTTGGTCTCCACCCGCCAGCCTGGCCCGGCGCGATGCAGCGAGCGCGCGTCGCCGCTGAGCGTGACGCCGCCCAGCGCAGCAAAGCGCGCGGCATAGGCACGCGTAACGCCCAACGGATTGCTCACGCTCGCCGCCTGCGGCCAGAACACCGCGTGCGCGAACACCGGCCGCAACGCCGGCTCGAGCGCCTGCGCCGCCGCGATGTCGAGCGTCTGCAGCGGCAGGCCGAATTGCGCTGCGAGATCGAACTCGCGCCGCAAACCTGTAAAGCTGCGTTCGCTGCGATAAATCTTCAGCCAGCCGGTCTTGCGCAGGAAATGCGCGGCACCCGCTTCCGCCATCAGCGTCTCGTGCTCGGCCACCGCGCGCGCGAACAGCGGGCGCACCAGCCGCGCGTTCTCGATGAGCCGCGCCGGGCGCGAGGCCGCGCGGAACGCCAGCAGCCAGGGTAGCGCCTGCGGCAGAAACGACAAATGGTAATTGGCCTCGCCCGCGCGCTTGAGCGCGATGCGCAGCAGCGCGGCCGGATCGGCCGGAAACGCCGGCGGGAAGATTGTGTTGCCCTCGATGATGCCGGCATTGCCGAAAGATGTCTGCTCGCCCACGCCGGCGCGATCGATCAGCGCGACGCTCAGGCCGCGCTTGGCGAGATGCAGCGCGATCGAGGTGCCGACAATGCCGGCGCCGAGCACGATCGCATCGGTGCGTGCCATGGACTCTCCTTTGCCCATATATGGATCATCGGCATTGAAGGCGCTACCAAGGCTCCACAGCCCAGCCGGGCAGCCGGAGTAGTCCCGCAATGAATTGGCTTCGCCTGCCCGCGGCCGCGCTCAGTTTCGTCGGCCGCCACGGCACGCTGTTTGCCGCCGCCTCCATATTCGTCGGGTTGGCGGTGCCGCCGCTGGCCGCGGCGGTCAAGCCCCATCTCGGCGAAGCCATCGTCGTGATGCTGACGCTGGCCTTCCTGCGCGTCGATCCGACCGAGCTGCGCCATCATTTCACCCGGCCCGGGCTGATCGCCGCCGCTACTTTATGGGTGATGCTGATCGTGCCGGTGGCGCTGGGCGCGTCTGGATCGAGAAGCAGCGCGAGCGCATCGACGGCCTGAGCGTGATCGCCATGTCTTCGTTCGCGGTGGCGGCGATGGACGGGGTCGTCGACCATTTTCGCGCTGACCCGCTGCTGGTCGTCGCACTCACCGCGCTCGCCTTCGCGCTGGCGCTCGGAATGATCGCACTCACCGCGCTGGTGTTCGCGCGCGCCGGGCGCGGGCGCGCCTTCGCGATCGGGCTGATCGCCGGCAACCGCAATATTGGCCTGATGCTGACGGCCACCGGCTTCGCGGTGCCCGATATGGCCTGGCTCTATTTCGCGCTGGCGCAGTTTCCGATCTACCTGCTGCCGCATCTGCTCAAGCCGCTGGCCAGGCGGCTGGCCGCCAATCGTTAACAGGACGGTGCACGGCGTGCCCGGCGGCGTTGCCCGTTCGCGCGGCGCGTGTTACGCGAACCTCGTTTGGAGGCCCTAGAATGCCCCGCCCGCTCATCATCTCGCCGTCGATTCTGTCGGCCGACTTCGCCAAACTGGGCGAGGAAGTGCGCGCGGTCGAGGCCGCCGGCGCCGACTGGATCCATGTCGACGTGATGGACGGCCACTTCGTGCCCAATATCACCATCGGCCCCGAGGTGGTGAAGGCGCTGCGCCCGGTCACCAAGAAGACGCTCGACGTGCACCTGATGATTAGCCCTTGCGATCCCTATCTGGAGGCCTTCGCCAAGGCCGGCTCCGATATCATCACCGTGCACGTGGAGGCCGGCCCGCACGTGCACCGCTCGCTGCAGGCGATCCGCGCGCTCGGCAAGAAAGCCGGCGTCACCATGAACCCGGGCACGCCGGTGAGCGCCGTCGAGCACGTCATCGACCTGGTCGATCTCATTCTCGTCATGTCGGTCAATCCCGGCTTCGGCGGACAGAGCTTCATTCCGGCCGCGCTCGACAAGATCGCCGCCGTGCGCGCGCTGGTGGGCGCCCGCCCGATCGACATCGAGGTGGACGGCGGCATCACGCCCGACAATGCCGAAAAAGTCGTGCGCGCCGGCGCCAATGTGCTGGTCGCCGGCTCCGCGGTGTTCAAAGGCGGTAATTTGGGCGGCAACTACAAGGCCAATATCGCCGCGATCCGCAACGCGGCGGCGCTGGCGCGCGGAGAAGCGGCGTGATCCCCCGTTACTCCCGCCCCGAGATGGTCGCGATCTGGTCGCCGGAGAGCAAGTTCCGCATCTGGTTCGAGATCGAGGCGCATGCCGCCGACGCCATGGCCGAGCTCGGCATCATCCCGAAGGAGGCCGCCAAGAAGATTTGGGACAAGGGCAGGACCGCCAAATTCGACGTCGCGCGCATCGACGCCATCGAGGCCGAGGTCAAACACGACGTCATCGCCTTCCTGACGCATCTGTCGGAAATCGTCGGCCCGGAAGCGCGCTTCGTGCATTCCGGCATGACCTCGTCGGACGTGCTCGACACCTGCTTCAACGTGCAGCTGGTGCGCGCCGCCGATTTCCTGATCGACGACATCGACGCCCTGCTCGCCGCGCTCAAGCGCCGCGCCTTCGAGCACAAGCTCACGCCCACCGTCGGCCGCTCGCACGGCATCCATGCCGAGCCGACCACCTTCGGGCTCAAGCTCGCTTACGCCTACGCCGAGTTCGCGCGCGGGCGCGAACGGCTGGTCGCGGCACGAAAAGAAGTCGCCACCTGCGCGATTTCCGGCGCGGTCGGCACCTTCGCGCAAGTCGACCCGCGCGTCGAAGCGCATGTCGCCAAGGCGATGGGGCTCGCCGTCGAGCCGATCTCGACCCAGATCATCCCGCGCGACCGCCACGCCATGTATTTCGCCACGCTCGCCGTGGTCGCTTCGTCCATCGAGCGGCTGGCCACCGAGATTCGCCACCTGCAGCGCACCGAGGTGTTGGAGGCGGAGGAGTTCTTCTCCGAGAAGCAGAAGGGCTCCTCGGCCATGCCGCACAAGCGTAATCCGGTGCTGTCGGAAAACGTCACCGGCCTGGCGCGCATGGTGCGCGGCTATGCGCTGCCGGCGATGGAGAACGTGGCGCTCTGGCATGAGCGCGACATTTCGCATTCCAGCGTCGAGCGCATGATCGGGCCGGACGCCACCGTCACGCTCGACTTCGCGCTGGCGCGGCTGGCCGGCATCATCGACAAGCTCTTGGTCTATCCGGCCACGATGCAGAAAAACCTCGACCGGCTCGGCGGCCTGATTCACTCCCAAAGAGTTTTGATCGCGCTGACGCAGAAGGGCGTGGCGCGCGAAGACGCCTACGCTTTGGTGCAGCGCAACGCCATGAAGGTGTGGGGCGGCGAAAGCGATTTCCTGTCGCTGCTCAAAGCCGACAAGGACGTGCGCGCCAAGCTGAGCGACAAGGAAATCGAGGCCAATTTCAACCTCGACCATCATTTCAAGCACGTCGATACCATCTTCAAGCGGGTGTTCGGGACTACGTGACCCGTGCCGAACACCGCTGCGACCATCCTCGTCTTCGATTCCGGCCTCGGCGGGCTCACGGTGTTCCGCGAAATCGCCGCCGCGCGGCCGGACGCGCGCTTCGTCTATGTCGCCGACGATGCCGGCTTTCCCTACGGCAACATGCCGGAAGAGGCGTTGATCACGCGCATCCTCCACGTCATCGGCAAAGCCATCGACCAGCACGCACCCGACCTGGTGGTGGTGGCCTGCAACACCGCCTCCACGCTGGCGCTCACGGAATTGCGCGCGCGCTTCAAGGTGCCCTTTGTCGGCACGGTGCCGGCGATCAAGCCGGCCTGCGCGCAGTCAGCGACCAAACGCATCGCCGTGCTCGGCACGCAAGCCACTGTCGGCCGCGAATATACCCGCGCGCTGATCCGCGAATTCGCCGCCGGCTGCGACGTCGCGCTGGTCGGCTCGCCGCGGCTCGCCAGTTTCGCCGAAGCCGAACTCGCCGGCGAACCGGTGGCCGATGCCGCCATCGCCGCCGAAATCGCCGGCTGCTTCGTCGAGGCGTCGGGCCGCCGTACCGACATGGTGGTGCTGGCCTGCACGCATTATCCGCTGCTGCTCGAGCGCTTTCGCGCCGTGGCGCCATGGCCTGTCGCCTGGCTCGATCCGGCGCCGGCGATCGCGCGCCGCGTCGCCGACCTGATGCGCAATGTGCCGGCGGCCGCAGCCCCGCCGTCGCCGCGCATCGTGTTCACATCGGGACGTGCGCCCTCGCCCACGCTGGTCAGGGCGCTAGCGAAATACGGCTTCTAGCCGCCGAAGGCGTGCGCCTGGATTTCCTGTGCACCACGCCAGATCATGTCGCCAGCGACGTAGAGGATGATCGCGAGGCCGACATAGGCGATCCAGCGGTGCCGGTTGAGCAACCGCGCGATGAAACTCGCGGCGACGCCCATCAGCACGATCGACAGGCCGAGCCCGAAGATCAGCGCGGCAGGGTGGTCGCGCGCCGCGCCCGCTACCGCCAGCACATTGTCGAGTGACATCGAGACGTCCGCCATCAAAATCTGCCAGGCGGCCTGCGCGAAAGTCTTGCGCGGAACATGGGCCTCCCCGGCCGTCAATGCCGCCTCGCAATCCTCCGCGCTGGGGCCGCGCAGTTCGCGCCACATCTTCCAGGCCACCCACAGCAGCAGAATGCCGCCCGCGAGCAGCAGGCCGACGATCTGCAGCAGTTCGAGGGCGACACCCGCGAACACCACGCGCAGCACGGTCGCGGCGATGATGCCGACCAGGATCGCCCGCTTGCGCCGCTCGGGCGGCAGCCCCGCCGCCGCCAGCCCGATGACGACCGCGTTGTCGCCCGCCAGCACCAGGTCGATCATGATCACCTGGGCGAAGGCCGCCAGCGCTTCTTGGGAGAGGCCGAAGTACTCAATCATGCGTATGGCTCCTGGGGCGCGATGGTGCTGAACCGCGCGCTCGCTAACGTAACGACTAAAGCTCTGGCGGGGTCGATCGGTTCATCGGGCCCTTCGGGACGCAATCAGTCCGACATCGCAGCCATACGGCTGCCAGAGGGGCCCGGCCTGATCGCCGCTACCTTGCCCGACCGGCGGCCGTCCGGCAAGGTTGTGGCCTGAGGCAAAGGAGCCCGGGCCGTAGCGGGCTACCCTTCCGTATAAGTTTGACACCCGTCTCTTTCACCCCTAAAACCCGCGCGTCCTGCGGCTTTTCAAGGCCCAGCGGGGCGTTTCGCGACCTGTGGCAAGACCTTGCGCTTACGAGGTCCTGCCTGTCGGTTCCGGAGAAATCCGGGACAAAGGAGGGCGCGGTTCCTCACACTCAAAACCAACAGAGGACGCGATGACCAAGCGCCAAGAGTCCAAGTACAAACTCGACCGCCGGATGGGCCAGAATATCTGGGGCCGCCCCAAGAGCCCGGTCAACCGGCGTGAATATGGCCCCGGCCAGCACGGCCAGCGCCGCAAGAGCAAGCTCTCCGACTTCGGCGTGCAGCTCAAGGCCAAGCAGAAGCTGCGCGGCTATTACGGCAATATTTCCGAGCGGCAGTTCCGCGGCATCTATGACGAGGCCATCCGCATGAAGGGCGACAGCGGCGCCCACATGATCGGCCTGCTCGAGCGCCGGCTCGATGCCATCATCTTCCGCGCCAAGTTCGTCCCCACCGTGTTCGCGGCACGCCAGTTCATCAACCACGGCCACATCAAGGTGAACGGGCGGCGCGTCAACATTCCGAGCTTCCGGGTCAAGGTCGGCGACGTGGTGGAGATCAAGGAAAAATCGAAGCAGATGAATCTGGTGCTGGAAGCGCAGGCCTTGGCCGAGCGCGACGTGCCCGACTACATCGACGTCGATACCGGCAAGATGACCGCCAAGCTTGCCCGCATCCCGGCGTTCACCGATGTGCCCTATGCGGTACAGATGGAGCCGCATCTGGTGGTCGAATACTATTCGCGCTGACGCCCAATCCGAATCGGATTTGTACGAAAGTCGAAGCCCCGGCCTTCAGCGCCGGGGCTTCGCACATTCGTCCACAGCGGACTCCCCATATTTGCGGCACAATCTCAATACGTTATCGCATTGCAATACAGAATGTGGTGTTTACATTGCCTCACATTACTAGATTTAGTAAGCCACGCTCGCTGAAATCTGAATCAGGGGAGAATCGCTCATGAATGGGTTGAATGCCTTGAAAGGCTGGATCGGTGCGTTGACTGAAGTTGCGCTGATGCTGCTGGCTCTCGGCATCGTCTTGGCGTTGCTCGCCGGCCCGCAAGTGCCATTCCTTGGCAATGTCGTCGGCAACATCATCACTCTCATCACCGACCTGGGTAAGAACGGCGTTGCGGGCCTGATCGCCCTCGGCATCATACTCTGGTTGTTCTCCAAGCGCTCGATGAGCTGAACCCGGACGAGCCCGGGTACAACTCACTGCCGACCGCGGGTTGCGCGGCCGGCCCCTTTGGGTGGGGACACCTTCCCCACCCAATCGTCCTGAACCGCCGGCGGATGGTCGAATTGGCCTCGGGCGCCGGGCCCGAACATTCGCTCAATGCGACCCGCATTATTGCGCCATCATAGGTGAGCCATGATGGACATTCTCGACAAGACCAAGCGTTACCTGTGGGCGTTCGTCGAGATCGGCTTTGCCGGCATTCTCGCGATTATGCTGATTTATTTGATCCTCGGGCCAAATTCCGGGGTCTTCGTGCTGTCGGTGGCGGACAATGTCATGAAATTTGCTAACGCCGTGCCGACGCCGAGCCTGATCGGGATCGGCCTCATCCTCGGCCTTGTCTATATCGTTATGCAGCGCATACCGCCGCGACGGCGTTAAGGCCGCTGGCAGCGCTGGCCGCTACGGCGTAAAAGGCCTCGCATGGCTTCCACGAAATCCGGTCGCGCTGCCATGCGCCTGACCCGCCGCTCGCTTCTTGCCGCTACCGCCGCCAGCCTCGCTGCGCGCGCGCTGCCGGCCTTCGCCGCGCCCGTCACGTTCCAGCACGGCGCCTTTGCGGTGACGGTGGTGAGCGACGGCCATCTGGTGCTGCCGGTAAGCTTTCTGGCGCCCGACGCGCCGCCGGCCGAGCGCGCGGCCCTGCTGAAAGCAGCCGGCGAGACCGGCGAGCAATATAATTCGCCGACCAATGTCACGCTCATTCGCGCCGGCGCCGACCTGATTCTGGTCGACACGGGCTCCGGCGACCGCTTCATGCCGAGCGCCGGCAGACTGTGGGACAATCTGAAGGCCGCCGGCATCGACAAGGGCAAGATCAGCAAGGTGATCTTCACCCACGGCCACCCCGATCATCTGTGGGGCGCGGTGGACGAACTCGACGAGCTGGTGACGCCGGAGGCCAGCTTCTACGTGGCAAGCGCGGAGTGGGATTTCTGGACCGGCGACAATGCGCTGCGCGGCCTGCCGGCCGAGCGCGCCGGCTTCGTCACCGGCGCGCGGCGCAATTACGCGGCCATCAAGCAGCGGGTAAAGATGGTCAAGCCGGGCGACGATATCGTGACCGGCCTGCGCGTGCTCGCCACGTTCGGCCACACCCAGGGCCACGTCGCGCTCGAACTCGCCGGTGGCGACGGGTTGATCGTGGTCGGCGACGCCCTCGCCCATGCGCTGATCTCGTTCCAGCATCCGGAGTGGAGAACGGCCGCCGACCATGTGCCGGACCAGGCCGTGGCCACCCGGCGGGCGCTGCTCGACCGGCTCGCCGCCGACCGCGCCAAGCTGATCGGCTTCCACCTGCCATATCCGGGTGTGGGCGTGGTCGAGCGAAAAGATGGCGCCTACCGGTTCGTGGCGGTTTAACCGCTCAGTATGGCGCGGTGGGTCAGCTGCGTAGCGTCAGGCGTTCTGCTTGACCGGCACGCCCTTGTCCTTGAGCGTCTGCAGCAATTCGCCGGCCTGGAACATCTCGCGCACGATGTCACAACCGCCGACGAACTCGCCCTTGACGTAGAGCTGCGGGATGGTCGGCCAGTTCGAATAGGCCTTGATGCCGTTCCGCAGGTCGTCGGATTCCAGCACGTTGAGGCCCTTATAGGTCACGCCCAGATGGTCGAGGATCTGCACCACCTGGCCGGAAAACCCGCATTGCGGAAACTGCGGCGTGCCCTTCATGAACAGCACCACGTCGTTCGCTTTCACTTCATTGTCGATGAATTGCTCGATGCCCATTGGCTTTCGGTCCTGTTGGGCGGCGCCAGACTTCGCCGCCTGCTTTTCCCCGATATATGTAGCCCAGATTCAGTTGCCACCTCAAATCGGCCGAAATACGTGGCCGGTCAAGGCTTTGGGGCCACGTAAAACGTGCCTTCCACCTCGAAAATATCGTCCTGATTGAGCCTTGCCACCTCGACGATGGTGCGCGGCGGATAGGGCCCGCCCGCCCACAGCTCCTCCTGCACCTTGTTCACCAGCGGGCGTAACGCTGCCATGTCAGTGACATAGACGGTCAGCCGCACGCAATCCGTGAGGCTGGCGCCCTCCGATTGCGCGATGGTTTTCATGTTCGTAAAAGCCCGCCGTATGCGCGCTTCCTCGGAGCCGAGCATGGCATTGCTCGCCGGATCGATGCCGCGCATGCCGGCCACGAAAACGAAATCGCCGGCACGTGCGCCCAGGCTCCAGGTGCCGGTCGGCGCAATGGCGCCCTTCGGGGAAAGGATTTTGACGCCCATAAAAAGTTACGGCGTGCCGGTCTGCAGCGCGAGCGCGTGCAGCACGCCGCCCATCTGACCTTTCAGCGCCTCATAGACCAGCTGATGCTGCTGCACCCGCGATTTGCCCTTGAACGAGGGCGCGATCACGGTGGCGGCGTAATGGTCGCCATCGCCGGCCAGATCGCGGATCGTCACCTCGGCGTCCGGAATGCGCACCTTGATCAGCCGCTCGATTTCACCGGCATCCATTGCCATTTCGACTCTCCTCGCGCGGCACCCCTCGCGAATCCGCGACGCCCATTCCAGCGTTATTTGCGCCCAAATAATTCCGGATGACAATATCCGAAACGGAATTACCATGACCCCAGGTGCTCCTCCAAGACGCACACCGAAAAAAGCAAAAACGGGGAAAACCCATGACAACGCAGCGAACTCGATTGCACTGGGTATTTTGGCTGGGCGCAGCCGCGCTCGCCGTCGCCACGCTGACGGAACCCGCCACCGCCCAAGTGACGGCCGAGCAGCAGAGCGCCATTCGCTCGAACTGCCGCTCCGATTTCATGTCGAAATGCTCCGACGTCACTCCCGGCGGCAAGGATGCGCTCGTCTGCCTACAAAAGAACGTGGCAAGCCTGTCTCCCGGTTGCAAAACCGCCGTGAGCGCGACCATCCCAGCACCCGCCCCGGTGCAAGCCGCTCCCGCCCAAGCGGCCCCCGCTCAGGCTGCCCCAGTTCAAGCAGCACCAGCGCAAGCGGCGCCGCCCGCACCTGCGCGGCCGGCCATCACAGCCGCGCCGCCGCCGCCCATCGTTAAACCGCCGCAGGCACAGAAGCCGGCAACAGCGCCGAAACAGCCCGTTGCCGCGCCGCCGAAACAGGCCGTGATCGCCCCGCCGGCAGCCACCCCGCCCGCCGAAGTTGCGCCCGCTCCCACCGAACAACAAATGAAGGCGATCAGGTTCACCTGCCGCCGCGAGTTCGCCAACAATTGCCGCGGCGTGCCGCCGGGCGGCGCGGAGGCTATCGCTTGCCTGCAGCGCAACCCCGGCAAGCTCACGCCGGATTGCAAGATGTCGCTCGCCGCGCTCGGCGATGCGATGCCGCCCGCCGCCGGCCCGCTGCCGCCGCCAGCGACCCGCACGCCCAACGCGCCGGTCGTCATGACCGCCGTCATCGGGCGGGCCTGCATGCGCGATCTGCTCCTGCACTGCCGCGATATCAAAGTCGGCGACGGCAGGAAGATCGCCTGCCTCATGGAGCGCGGGCCCGCGCTGGCGCCGCTGTGCAAGGCGGCGTTGAACATCACGGAACCGGTGCGGTGAGAAAAGCGTCTTCCGTTTGAATCGACGCGTGATCGCGCCGCGAACTCTTAATGCCCCCTCCCCCTTGTGGGCAGGGCTATCGCATGTTCAGGAGCATATCGACGAGGAAGCTGTCGTCCCAGGCAGCCCGTTTGAGTTTGCCTCGCAAAGAGATCTTTGTGTCGGGATGAGCGCGAGCGATATTGAGTGCAAGTCGC